>JACKCD010000034.1 GCA_020634215.1 Ardenticatenaceae bacterium
TGGGCAGGGCGGCGAGGGTGACGGCTTCGGGGAGGGTGAGGAAAACGGCCGTTTTGCCCAAATACGTCTGCGCCGCCGCCTCAATGCCAAACGCCAGTTGCCCGTAATAACGGCCGTTGACGTACCATTCTAACAGTTGTTCGCGGCTATAGCGGGTGAGAAGCTGCTGCTGTAGCTGCTGGGTTTGCCGCTGGTGCAGCCAGTCGGTGAAAAAATTGCCGTTGGGGTCGGCCGGCAGCAAATGCTGCGCCACCAATGCTGCCGCCACGTCCGCCAGCCCGTTGTCTCCGGCGGCGACGAGGGCGGCTTCGCCCACGGCGGGGGGTAGCTGCGCCAGCGGCTGCCAGGGGGCGGCGGGGGGGATGATTTGGTCGAGCAGTTGGGGGCGGGAACCGCTGCTGACAATCTCGCTGGGGGTGGCCGGGAGCTGCATTTGCTGGGGCAGGGTTTCGAGCTGGGCTATGTCTGGCAGGGGGAAGAGGGTGGGGAGAAAAACGGCCGTTAATGCCGCGCTACCCAGAAGGAAAATTGGCGTAAAGAGAAGGAAGCTGAGGAGGAGAAAAACGGCCGTTGTGGTGCCACGCTTTTTGAGTTGTGGTCGCGCCCGCCGCCGCCGAATAATTTGAATTGATCTAGACATGCAGAGAAAATTGTGCCTGTTTTCAGGTTGGTTCGCAACTTTGGTTTGAATCGTGTTGTATTGCCGCCCAAACGGGCATATTATTGAGCATTAAACAGGTGGCACATATGCGCTGTAGCGCAAAATGTGGGTCACAAAGATTTTTGGAGGCATCATTATGTCCACAATGAAGATTCCGTTAGCCACAATTGAAGAGGTGTGGGACGTAGAGCAAAGCTTTAACGATTATGAGCAATCGGGTCATTATTTTTATTTGAAGGCAACAGAGGAACTGCTGCCAAATGGTCGTGTGCGGGTGCAAGGACACGGCGAGATGATTATGCTGGGGGGATATTCATACTTGGGGCTGATTCGGCACCCAAAAATTGATGCCGCTGCACAGGCGGCGATTGCTAAATATGGCACGGGTACGTATGGTGTGCGGTTGCTGGCGGGGACGCTTGATTTACATTTGCAGCTTGAGGAGCGGATTGCGGCCTTTAAGCAAACGGAAGCGGCTCTTACGATGTCCAGTGGCTATGTGACCAATTTGGCAACGATTTCGGCACTGCTGCGGCGGGGGGATACGGTGATTAGTGATAAGCTGAACCATGCCAGTATTGTGGATGGGTGCCAGTTAGCGATGGCGGAGTTTGTGCGGTTTAAGCATAATGACATGGATCATTTGGAATATCGGTTGAAACGGGCGAACAAAAACGGCCGTAAATTGGTAGTGGCTGATGCCGTTTTTAGCATGGATGGGGATCTCATTGATTTACCGGCCGTTAGCGAGCTATGCCGCAAACACGATGCCTATCTGATGATTGATGAAGCCCATTCGTTGGGTGTGGTTGGGAAAACTGGTCACGGTATTGAAGAGCACTTTGGTATGCCCCCTAATTCAGTTGACATAAAAATGGGCACTCTTAGTAAAGCAATCCCGAGTGTGGGGGGGTACATTGCTGGTGAGGCTGATTTAATCCGCTATCTCAAGCATTTAGCGCGTGGGTTTATCTTCTCGGCTGCTTTGCCACCTGCACAAGCCGCCGCTGCCATGACCGCATTCGATGTTATTGAAGAGGAGCCAGAACGTATTGCAGCCCTCCAGCGTAACTATTTGCACTTTGCCAGCCGGCTACGTGAGGCAGGTTTTGATCTGCTGCAAACAAAGACAGCCATTATGCCCGTTCTTTGCGGCGAAAGCGATGTCGCTTTGCAGTTAGCTAAATACTGCCATGACCACGGCATTTTTGTGCAAGCCATTATTGCACCTGTGGTGCCAGCCGGTTCGGCGCGACTGCGAGCGTGTGTCTGCGCTACTCACACCATGGAAGATATTGACTACTGCGCTGATGTGATGATAAAGGGAGGCCAACTATTGGGGATTCTACCTAAATAGAGTTGGTTCACTACCAAGATCACCCAAAGTGGGGTTGTGTACCAGTTGCAGAAACGATTGTCTTATGTTACGTTTGTATAGTTGGAGTAGCCTGCCATTGTGCAACCCTGGCTAAATAATTACCTGGATTGAAGAGGAGAATGGCGAGCTAGGTTACGCTCCCCTTTAAAAAGCAAGGAAAGATGAGTTCTGATCCCACCATCCTTAGCGTTGAAAATGTGTCCCTAAGCTTTGGCGGAAACGCTGCTATTTCAAATGTCAGTTTTGATGTACGGCAAGGCGAAATTCGTGCGATTATTGGCCCAAATGGAGCCGGCAAAACGTCAATGTTGAATTGCTGTAGCGGCTTTTATCGTCCCCAAAAAGGTCGTATCCTCTATAAGGGAAATGGCCTGGATCAGGACGTAACCAAAATCCCCCCTCACAATATTGCTTCCCTCGGTATTGCCCGAACATTTCAGAATATTGCCCTTTACACAGGTTTGAGTACCCTCGATAACCTGATGGCCGCGCGTCACATCCACATGAAACAAACCATGCTTGATAGCATGTTGTTTTGGGGGCGAGCGCTGCGTGAAGAAGTCGAACATCGGGAATTTATTGAAGAAATTATAGACTTCTTGGAAATTGCCCACATTCGCAAGGCGGTAGTGGGTGCGCTGCCCTATGGCTTACGTAAGCGCGTGGAGCTTGGACGAGCCTTGGCTTTGGAACCCAAGCTGTTGCTGCTAGATGAGCCAATGGCCGGTATGAATGTCGAAGAAAAAGAAGACATGGCGCGTTTTATTCTTGATATTCATGAGCGCCGTGGTGTTACCATTGTGTTGATCGAGCATGACATGGGTTTGGTGATGGATATTTCTGACCGGGTGGTTGTACTTGATTTTGGTGTCAAGATTGGGGACGGTACACCGGACGACATTAAGAGCAATGAGAAAGTTATTCACGCTTATCTTGGACAAGAGTGAGGCATATCATGAGTGAATCGCAAACATTACCTCAATATTTTGTTGCAAAAGCTAAACAATATGCTGATAGTCGAATTGCCATGCGCCAAAAAGAATTTGGCATTTGGCGTGAATTTACCTGGAATGAGTCTTATGAACAGGTGAAACAGTTTGCTTTGGGTATGATTGCCCTAGGGTTGCAGCGTGGCGACCATGTGGCAACCATTGGCGACAATGACCGGCAGTATGTGTGGGGCTATATTGGGCTACAGGCGGTGGGAGCGGCCACTGTGGGGATGTATACCGATGCTATTCCGGCGGAGATGGAGCATATTGTTAACCACAGTGATGCTACCTTTGTTATGGCAAAAGACCAGGAACAGTGTGATAAGTTTCTGGAGAACCGGGAAAAGTTTCCCAAAATTAAAAAGGTGATTTATTGGGAAGCGCGGGGGCTGTGGGATTACGAGGATGATTGGCTGATTTCATTTGAGGATGTGCAGGCATTGGGGCGTGAGCTGGATAAAAAGGAGCCGGATCGGTTTGAAACGGAGGTTGCCTTAGGCTCGGCGGAAGATACGGCTACGATTTGCTATACATCTGGAACAACGGGTTTGCCGAAGGGGGTTATTTTAACGCAGAATAACCTGATTAGTTCGGCGCGAATTAGCCTGGCGATTGACCCTCGCTATGAGACGGATAACCACGTGAGTTTTATGCCAATGGGGTGGATTGTGGAGCCTGCTTTTGGCATTGTGCCGCATGTTTTTACGGGGATGATTATGAATTTCCCCGAAGAGCCGGAAACCGTGCGGGAAAATATTCGGGAGATTGCCCCAGAAAGTCTCTTTTATAGCGCGGGGTTGTGGGACAATTTAGTAGGCACGATTCAGGTGCGGATTAAGGATTCTAGCTGGTTCAACCGGAAGCTGTATGATCTCTTCTTGCCCATTGGCTATAAAATAGCTGACAAGCATCTGATGGGAGAATCGCTGGGGCTGGGGCTGCAATTGGCAGGGAAGCTGGGCGATGTGCTGGTGTTTGAGCCGCTGCGGGGGATGTTGGGGCTAAATAAGGTGCGGGTGGCTTATACAGCAGGGGCGGTTTTAAGCCCGGATCATTTGCGCTATCTCCATGCGTTGGGAATCAACGTGAAGCAGATTTATGGTTCGACGGAGGTGACGGGGGGGATTGCTGGACACCGGACGGGGAATATTAAGTTTGCGAGTGTGGGGGTGCCGTTTCCTGAGGTGGAGGTGCGTACTTCTGATGATGGTGAGCTACAGATTTGCGGGCCAACGGTGATGAAGGAGTATTATAAGAACCCGGAGGCGACGGCGAAGGATATTGTGATGGAAAACGGCCGTCGGTGGTTCAAAACAGGTGATGCGGGTTATATTGACGAAGACGGCCACATTATTTTCCAAGATCGTGTGAAGAACATGATTCGGCTGGCAAATGGTGAAGTTTTTTCACCACAGTTTATTGAGGGGCGATTAAAGTTTAGTCCATACATCAAGGATGTGATGGCTGTGGGGAGTGAAGACCGCGACTTTGTGACGGCCATGATTATTATTGATTTTGCCAATGTGGGGCATTGGGCGGAGCAAAATGGGATTGGCTACACAACTTTTGTGGATTTGTCGCAAAAGCCGGAGGTTTACCAACTGGTTCAGCAAGCGGTGAATGAGGTAAACAAAACCTTGCCGGAAGGGGCGCGAATTAAGCATTTTGTCCATCTGCACAAGGAGTTTGATGCAGATGATGCTGAGATGACGCGCAGTCGGAAGCTGCGGCGAAATGTTGTGGCAGAGCGGTATAGGGAAATTGTGGAGGCTCTTTATTCAAATCGAAAGGCGATTAATGTGCGTGCGCCTGTTAAATACCAGGATGGCAGTGAAGGGTTTGTCGAAACGCAGATTCGGGTTATGGCCGTTTAACTGGGTGCTGATAAACGGTTGAAGCAGAGGAGAAGAAAAGCTGATGAACTGGGTGTTGGTGCCGCAACAGGTAATTAATGGGTTACTGAATGGGGGAACGCTGGCGTTGATTGCGCTGGGGATCGTCTTGATTTTTAAGTCGTCGGAGGTGTTTAATTTTGCGGCCGGCCATATGGTGATGCTAGGTGCTTTTCTGACCTGGATGTTTGCTGGGGGGGAGGGAACGGGCGAGGAGTTGTTTAAACTTCCGCTCTGGGCGGCCGTTATTGCAGCTTCAATTGTTGCCATCGGTATTGGCTTTCTAATTGAGCGGCTGGCATTGCGCCCAATGACCGGTCAGCCTTTGTTGGCGATTATTTTGATGACTTTAGGGCTGTCCCAAGTGATGGAAGGGGTAACAACAGTTGCTTATGGCGTACAGCCCAAAGGGAATTTTCCAGCTCCTTTTTCACCCAGTGATGCCTTTAATATTCCCGTGCCACCTGTAAATGGAGCTAGCATCGTGTTTTTAGACCGTCTCCAAATTGGACACGCTCGCTTAGCGACCTTTGTGGTGGCGATTATTGCGGCCGTTTTGTTTATTTTGTTTTTTCAATACACAAAAACGGGCTTGGCAATGCGGGCGACATCGGAAAACCATGAGTTGGCTCAGAGCATGGGGATCAAGGTGTCGCGGGTTTTTGGTTGGTCTTGGGCTATTGCTGGGATTGTGGCAACGTTGGGTGGGGTTTTGCTGGCAACGTTGAGTGGGGTGAGCGTTAGCTTATCAACTGTTGCGCTGGTAGCATTTCCGGCCATTTTGTTGGGGGGGCTGGAGTCGTTTCCTGGGGCTATTGTGGGTGGTCTTTTGGTGGGGCTGGCGCAGGAGATTGTTAGGGCGTCAACAGTTGTTGAGGTGCGGAATGCCTCTGATATTGCTCCCTACATTTTGTTGTTGATTATTTTGGTGCTGCGTCCGGAAGGTTTGTTTGGTCAGCGGCGGATTGAGCGGATTTGATTTTTTGCTGAAGGTGGAGAATTTCTATGGCTGTCTTACGTCCCGCAGGTGATTTTGATCGAAGCTATCAGCAGGATATGTCCATTTTGCGTAAGCCGTGGCACCTCTTGGTGACGGTGTTGGCGATTGGGGTGTTGTATTTGACCCCGTTTTTGAATAGTGCCTATATTACTTTTACCCTGAATCGGATTGCTTATACGGTGATTGCGCTGCAGGGGCTGAACTTTTTGACTGGTTTTACCGGGCAGATTTCGCTGGGGCAGGCGGGATTTATGCTGGTTGGTGGCTATGCTTCGGCACTGGTTTCTACTTATTGGGGTCTGCCAATTTGGCTGGCGATTCCGTTTGCGGCTCTGGCAACGGGTGGGGTGGGGCTACTTTTTGGGTTGCCGTCGCTGCGGGTGAAGGGGTTTTATTTGGCGATGGCGACGCTGGCGGCGCAGTTTATTATTCCGTGGTTGACGCGCCAGCCGTTCTTGGCAGATTATTTAGGGGGGACGAAGGGGTTTATTGATGTTCCCACGGCAACGATTTTTGGAGTTTCATTAGGTGAGCAGTCACAGTTTGTTTATCTGTCGGTAACGGTGATGTTGATCATGACCGTTCTAGCCAATAATATTAGCCGGACGCGGCTGGGGCGGGCGTTTGTGGCGATTCGGGATAATGATTTGGCGGCGGAGCTGTTGGGGGTGAATTTATTTAGTTATAAGCTGCGGGCCTTTTTTATTGCGGCTGTTTTTGCAGGGGTTGCCGGGGCTTTGCGGGCGCATTCACAGCGGGCTGTGGGCACGGAGCTTGGCTATAATTTGGTGGAGTCGGTACTGTTTTTAGGGATGTTGGTGATTGGTGGGTTGGGGACAAACCTGGGGCCTTATTTGGGCGGGATTTTTGTGATTTTGGTGTCTGATTTTGCGCTGTGGTTTGGACCTCGCTTGGCAGAGATTTTTCCGTCGAATGCGGCGGCACTACAGTCGTCATTCCGGCCGATATTTTTTGGGATGGTGCTGGTGTTATTTTTGATTTTTGAACCGCGTGGGATGGCGCATCGCTGGACGTTGATAAAGGCGGCGTGGCGTTTACGGCCGTTTGCACGATAGATGATGATAATTGCCATAAGAATATTTTACGTGTAAGGGGGTGATGTAGATTTTTTGAACTGCTTATTTGGCATGTCGTTGCTTATCAAATTTTATGTTTACGAGGAGAATTTAACATGAAGAGAAGCAAGTTGATTTTTGTGGTTTTGGCTTTGCTTTTGGCAATGCTTCTGGTGGCCTGTGGCGGTACGGCTAGTGCACCAGAAGCAGAGGCACCAGCGGCTGAAGCACCTGCACAAGAAGAAGCAGCTCCAGCCGAGGAAGAAGCTGCTCCGGCTGAAGAAGCTGCCCCAGCTGAAGAAGAAGCGATGGCTGAGGAAGAGGCTGCTCCAGCTGAAGAAGCTGCCCCAGCTGAAGAAGAAGCGATGGCTGAAGAGGAAATGGAACCAACGGCCGTTCCCGAAGAAGCACCCGCCGAAGAAATGATGATGGATGGTTGTTCCGAAGACCTCACTGGTGAAACCATCGTCCTCTACCAGCAAGCCGGCCGTGAAGGCCCCATCGCCGGTATTTTGGGTGAAGCATTCGCTTTTGCTACCGAAGATGCTCTTAACGCTATTAATGGTTCTGGTGGTGTATGCGGTGCCAACTTTGAAGTTGTCTTTGAAGAAACCAACTACAACGTTGAATTGGAAGTAGCTGCCTACGAAAAATTCCGTGCAGCCGACCCCAAACCCATCGTTCTCTTTACCTATGGTAGTGGTGCTACGGTGGCTCTGAAAGACCGCGTCAATGAAGACAAGATCGTCAACTTTGCCGCTGGTGTCAATGGCCCTGCCATTTATGTGCCGCGCAATGGCTACACCGTGGGTGATGTTGCTATTTACTCTGATCAATTCGCTGGCTTTGTACAATGGTTGTCCGAGAACTGGGCTGATGTCAAACCCGAAGGGGCTGGCGACACGCCTGTGGTTGGTGTAATTGGCTGGGCAAATGCCTTTGGTGCTGGCGCAACCACGGAAGAAGCGATTGCTTATGCCGAATCTGTTGGTGTAACCGTGCTGCCTTTGGAAGAACAAGAAGTTTCCCCAGAAGCTGACGTGTCTGGTCAAATCCAGAACATGTTGGTGAATGGTGCTAACGTTGTTTACAACCAGAATCTCTCCTTCAGCGTGGCGCAGGTCATTGGTACCGTGCGGCAGTTGGGTGTATGGGATCAGGTTATCGTTGGTGGCGTTAGCTGGGCGTTTAACGGCGACGTATTGACCTTCTTAGGCGACAATGTTGGCCTGGCAGATGGTTTCTACGGCGTTGTGCCGCACGCAACCTGGCAAGACACCGACCTGGAAATCATTCAGGAAGCAACGGCCGCTTTTGAGGCTGGTGGATACCCGCCCCAAGAAAAGAGCAATACCTACTTGCTGACCTATGCTACCTTCTTCGCCATTCGTGACGTGATGGTTCATGCTATTAACGACTTTGGTGGGTATGAAAACCTCAGTGGCGAAACATTCATGATGGCGGCAGAAGACATAGGTACGGTCAGCGCACGCGGCTTGTTTGATTTCGTTTTCTCCGACCAATATCGCGCCCCGCGCACGGCACAAATTCGCCAATGGCAGCTTCAGGACGATGGTACCGTCATTGACGTTCCGATCACCGACTTCTTTGAACTGCCCGATACCCGTCCCCCAGAAGAGTAATCAGTAACCAGTAACCAGTTTTGGTTGCTGACCTTATGGAATTGTGTTGGTTATTGGTTATTGGGTGATAGGCTCAATAACCAATAACCAAATAACCCATTATGCTCAAAGTCAACAACATTGAGGTCGTTTATAGTGACGTTATTTTAGTGCTACGTGGTGTCTCGCTAGAGGTGCCAGACGGGCAAATGGTGTCGCTGCTGGGTGCAAATGGCGCAGGCAAATCAACTACACTCAAGGCGATTTCTGGTCTGCTTCGTACCCAAGAAGGTGAGGTAACACGTGGCTCTATTGAGTTTGATGGGCAGCGCATTGATAACCTTACCCCAGATGAGATTGTGCGGCTGGGGATTGTGCAGGTCATTGAAGGACGGCCGTTATTTCAACACCTCACCGTCGAAGAAAATTTACGCACCGGGGCACTTTTCCGTTCTGCCTCCTCCAAAGAAATTGCGCAGGACATTGAGCGGGTTTACCATTTCTTCCCTCGCTTGCGTGACTTCCGCACTCGTACCAGTGGTTATTTGTCCGGCGGGGAGCAGCAAATGATTGTGATTGGCCGGGCGCTGATGGCAAAACCCAAGCTGATGCTGCTGGATGAGCCATCGCTGGGGCTGGCTCCGATGCTGGTGCAAGATATTTTTGGCATCATCAAGCAAATTAACGAAGAGTCCGGCGTTTCGATTTTACTGGTGGAGCAAAATGCCAACATTGCTTTGAAAACGGCTGGCTATGCCTACGTAATGGAATCGGGGCGTATTGTGCTGGACGGTTCGTCGGCGCAGCTTTCGCAAAATGCCGATATTAAAGAGTTTTATTTGGGGTTGACCTCGGTGGGTGAGCGCAAGAGCTATCGGGATGTTAAGCATTACAAGCGGCGCAAGCGGTGGATTGGATAGAACAGTGATCAGTAATCGGTAATCAGTCATCCAGACAACTGATTACCGATTACTGATTACCGATTACTGAAAATGAGTGATTTAGACCGGAAATTGAGAGAGACAGTGGCTTATGCGTATGCCAATGCAACGGCCGTTAAAGCCCGCTTTGATGCTGCTGGCGTTACCACTGATGATATTCAAACCATAGACGACCTCGTCAAGCTGCCCATTCTACGCAAAGACGAAATGGTGCAGCTACAGCAAGCCAATCCCCCTTTTGGCGGCTTTTTAGGGGTTGCCCCGAGCCAGGTGAGCCATATTTTTTTCTCCCCCGGCCCCCTGTATGAACCTGCCCCGCCGGCCGACGATGACGTGTGGGAAATAAGCAAGCAAATGCTGCGCGGCTGCGGCTTTGTGCCGGGCGATGTGGTGCTGGTCAGCCTGTCGTATCATCTGACTCCGGCCGGCTTTTTGTTTGACAACGCCTTGGCTCGCCTGGGCTGCACCGTTATTCCCGGCGGCATTGGCAACAGCGATTTGCAGTTGCAAATGATGCGCGAACTAGGCTGCACCGGCTATGTAGGCACCCCCAGCTTTTTGATGAGCCTGATTCGCAAGGCCGAGGAGCAAGGGCTGAATTTTACCACCGACTTTAAGCTCAAAAAGGCGATGGTGTCGGCCGAGCCGCTGCCGCCCAGCCTGCGACAAACATTTACGGAAACGTATGGCATTGCCATTGCCAACGCCTATGGAACGGCCGAATTTGGCATTTTGGCGGTGGATCGTGGTGATGGCGTGCCGATGGCGATGCAGCTTTTGCCGGAACCAATCATCCAACTGCTTGACCCGGAAACGGGTGAACCCGTAGGGGCAGGGTCGCCGGGTGAGGTGGTTGTGACCAATTTTAGCCGTGTTTACCCCATGATTCGCTTTGGTACGGGGGATATGGCGGTCAATGTTGACCCGAATCCGGGGCAAAGCCGACAGGAAGAGCGCTCAATGATTTTGGTGGGGCGTTCGGGTGAGGCGGTGAAGGTGCGTGGTATGTTTGTGCATCCCAATCAGCTTCGTTTTGCTGCCAGCCAGGTGCCGGGTGTGCAGGGGGTTCAGGCGGTGGTGACGCGGCCGGATTTGAATGATGTGCTGACGTTAACGGCCGTTGTTGCCGATGGCACCGGCAGCGAGGCGTTGGCCGAGGGGTTGAAAAAGGCAGTAACGGCCGTTTGTCGTTTGCGTGTAGACAGCGTTGAATTTGCTGCCAGCCTTCCCGAAAACGCCCCTGGCATTGTGGATGCTCGCGTGTGGGAGTAGGCCATATCCCACAATGTCCCCTCAAGCCACTATTTTTGGCGAAACCGATACCCTTGAAGAGCTGATTACAGCCGAAGATGTTGGGCAAGACGACCTTTGGAAGGTCATTGCCCACGATGACCCGTTTACCACAATGGAGTTTGTGGTGCGGATCATGGTGCAAATCTTCAAAAAGCCTCTGATTTTTGCTGAAGCCATCATGTGGCAGGTGCATAATGAAGGACTGTCGGTGGTGGACACGCTGCCGAAACCCGAAGCAGAGTTTCGGGTTCGCAAAGCAACGGCGGCGGCGCGGCTGGAAGGGTTCCCCTTTCGGTTTACGATTGAGCCAGCCGATTGATTTTTTTGAACCGCAGAGGGCGCAAAGGGCACAGAGAAGAAGCAAGAAAGGGTTGTCAGGAATTCAAGACGTTGATAGCAAATAGAGGGTGTATGCAATACGCTCCTACCCCCAAACGGCAATGAGGGTGATGCCAGTGACGATGAGGAGGGACATGGCAATGCGCCAGCGGGGGGCGGGTTCGCGGAAAATAACGGCACCGATGATGACACCCAGGACAATGCTAAACTGCCGCAGAGCGACGATGTAGCTAACTTTTTCTGTGAGTTGGTAGACCCACAGGATGAGGGCGTAGGCACCGAACATGCAGGCTGCGGCCAGCAGGACGATGGGCCAACTGCGACGGCTGGGGAGGGCGTGGATGGGGCGTTTGAGCAGTTTGAGAGTGAGCCAGTAGCCAACGGCCGTTAATGGATACATGAGCGACACATAGCGAACGGCCGTTTGCCAGCCCGGTGCCAACTGTGCCGCCGCTGCCTTATCCACTAGCGTGTAGCCCACCGTTCCCCATGCCGCCAGCAATGCCCACCCCATCATGGGCTGCCAATAATGCCCCCAAGAAAAATCTTGCCAATGGTGCAGCGGAATGAGCAAGCAGCCCAGCGAAATCAGCACCATGCCCAGCCACCCCCACGGTGACGGCGGCTGGCCGCGCCCAAAATCCACTAACGCCAGCATCAGCACCGGCAGCGACCGGGCAACCGGGTAAACGACGGTAAAATCGCCGCTTTGGTAGCCGCGCAGCAGGCCAAAGTAGTAGAGGGATTCAAAGCCGGCGGTGAGGAGGAGGAGGGGATAAACGGCCGTTAACACCGGCACCGCCCCCCATTCTGCCCACAACGCCGGCCCCACCGCCACCACCGCCACCACCAGCAGCACCGACAAAAAAATATCCCGCTGCTGCTGCGAACGCGCCAACAAATTCCACCCCGCGTGCATAAAGGTGGACACAAAGACGATGGTGAGGGGTAAGAGGTCTATGAAGAAGAAGTAATCAGTAATCGGTAATCAGTCATCAGTCACCGATTACCGATTACTGGTTACTGATTACCGTTTACCGCCAAATGCCCACCCGATTCAGCCTCATCCAACACGGCCAAAATCGTTTGCACCAGCGACCGCGCCGCCTCGGCACTTAGCTCCACCGCCACCCGCGCCCCCGGTCCCTGCGCTTCGTCAACAAAATCAATATTTAGCGCATGTTCCAGCGGGGCATGAAACGGATGGTCATATGATACATTGGCCTGGTTAACCCCAAACCAACCTTGCGTCCCCTTGCCAAACCCCTCAATCCCCACTTTGTGCATAATCATCGTACACATGGTTTCCTCTCATGAATAGATAGCTAACCCAAATGCTTTGCCATAAACGCGAACATTTTTTCCCATCCGTCCACCGCCTGCGCCTGCCGGTACATGGGTCGGTTATGGTAAAAAAAGCCATGCCCTGCGTTTGGGTACATATGAAATTCGTAATCTTTGCCGTGCTTTTTCAATGCCGCTTCATGAATTGCCACCTGCTCCACCGTCGGGCTGTGGTCTTCCTCACCAAAAATGCCCAGCAGCGGGCAAGAGAGGTCGGGGGTGTAATCAATGGGAGCCACCGGAAACCGTTCGTTTAAGTCCGATTCCGCCATTACCACCCGACCACCCCAGCAGTCAATCGCTGCCTCAAATTGCAGGCGGCAAGCGGCCAGATACGCATGGCGACCGCCGGAGCAGGTTCCCCACACGCCAACTTTGCCGTTGTTTGAGGGATGCGCCCGCAAAAAGGCCAGCGCTCCGGCCAAATCACCCACCACCTGCTCATCTGGCACGCCACCATCAGCACGGACTTTGGCCGCCACGTCTTCGGGCGTGCCATGCCCAGCGCGGTAGTAGAGGTTGGGCGAGAGTGCCGCGTAACCGTGATGGGCAATTTTGCGCGTCGCTTCACGGTACCATTCATCCCAGCCGGGCATGTGGTGGATGACGACCATGCCGGGGAAGGGGCCTGGCCCCAGCGGCCGGGCGTAATAGGCGTTGATCAAATCACCATTCGCGCCAGCAATCATGACGGTCTCGGCAATCATGCCTTCGTACATGTCAGTTTGGTACATCTTGTTTCTCCTGTAGATAGGACACTTTATATGCCCACATCCTGCTTATCTCGTGCAAATTGATTGTACACGACATTGGCAAGGGGTCACGTTTTGGACGGATTTCGGGTACAATGAGGGTAACGTGTGGCGAGGAAAGTGGATGTGGCTGGATGTGGCAAAACGGCCGTTTTTTCCAATACGACCCCACCTCCCCACTCGTTCGCACTCTGTAAACATGAGGAACCCATGACAAGCATCCAGTTATGTCCAACATGCGGCAATGAGAACCCAGCGGGCAGCATCACCTGCCAGCAGTGCGGCGCAAATTGGGCGCAGGCCGCCCAGATTGCGGCCCTTACCGAGCGCGTGGTCGCATTGGAACGGCTTTTGGCTGTACAGCAGGCTCCCCAACAGGAAGAAACGGCCGTTTCCGCTCCACCCCCACCCTCTACGCCCCACGCCCTACCCACAAAACCCCTGCTTCCCCCCGAAATATGGCAAAGCGACTTTTGGCTCAACAAAGTCGGCATCGGGCTGCTGCTGCTGGCACTTGCCTTCCTGTTCAACTACGCCGTTGACCAAGGATGGCTAACCCCCGCCGTGCGCGTGGGCATGGGGCTGCTGCTGGGAACCATTTTATTGGTGTTCGGCTTCCGGCTGCGGCAACGTCGCCCAGCCTTTGGGCAGGTACTGGCCGGGGGCGGCATCGCCGCCTACTACCTCTCTGGCTTCGCCGCCTTTCAACTATATAACCTCGTTGCCCACCCCGTTGCCTTTGGCTTTATGTGTTTGGTAACGCTGCTGGCACTGCTGTTGGCACTGCGGCAGGAAGCGGTAACGCTGGCGCTGATTGGCGGGATGGGTGGGTTGGCAACCCCGTTTTTGCTCAACACCGGCTCCGGCAACGTTATCGCCCTCATCATCTACAGCACCATTTTGACCGCCGGACTCGCGGCCGTTTATCTGCTGCGCGGCTGGCTGCTGCTGCAATGGCTGGCAAATTTGGGCAGTTGGCTCATCATTTTGGCGGCGATGCTTGGCGAGGATGTTAGTCAACTGGAGCGACTGACCCCGGCGGGAACGGCCGTTCAAGCCGCTATCCTCATTACCCTCCTGCTCTTCTGGCTCCTGCCCGTTGCTCGCCAACTGGCTGCCAACAAACTCCCCGCACCCCATCTGGGGCTGGGGGATGGCTGGCTAGGTTCGTTTGGTCAACGGCTGACGGCTACCCATCCCCAGTTAGCCACCTGGGGCAACTGGCTGCTGGGCTGGCTGCTGTCGCTGATTTTGTGGGGCGGCGAGCCAGAAACGTGGGGTTGGGTGGCAATGGCAACGGCCGTTTTTCTCACCCTCACCGCCTATGCCCTCTTTCGCCTCTTTGCCCACGCCGATTTCAGCTACGGTCATGGGATAACGGCCGTTTTCTTCCTCATTTTCGCCCTCATCCTGCTGCTGGAAGACGACTGGCTGCTGCTGTCGCTGGCCGTCGTTGCCGTGGGGCTGCATGGGGCAACGCGCTGGCTGGGACGACCCACGCTGCGGTTTTTGGCCCACCTGCTTTCCCTCATCGTTGCCTTTTGGCTGCTGGCGCGGCTGACGGATGGGGGTTTGGGGCGGGAAGAAACGGCCGTTTTCAACCTCACCGCCCTCATTGACCTCACCATCATTGCCCTTGCCGCCGTCATAACCTTCATCGTTCCCACCACCGCCACCTACACCCGCACCATCTACCGGCTCTCTGCCCACGTCGCCCTGCTGCTCTGGTTTGTCCGTGAACTCAGCCCACTCGATGGCGGGCAAGGGCTGGTGACGGTGGCGTGGGGCATTTACGCCATTGCCCTGCTGCTGCTGGCACTGCGCTATCGGCAGCAGCAGGTGCGTCTCATCGCCCTCGGCACCCTTTTCTTGCTGGTGGGCAAGCTATTCCTGGTAGATTTGGCGGCCTTAGAAACTATTTGGCGCATCTTGCTTTTTGCCGGCTTCGGCGGGCTGTTTCTCCTCATCAGCTACCATTACCGCGCCTGGCTGGGGCTGGGGGAGGAGGGTGATCGGTAATCAGTTATCAGTTATCAGTTATCAGTAATCAGTTATCAGTTGTCGGTCAACTGGTTACTGATTACTGTGTGCGAAGCAGTCGTGAAACGACATTACCGATTACAGGAGTTTTATGTCAACAACCGACGATTGGACAAGCCAGCAGCGAGTGCTGGCAGAGCAGCTACAGGCAAATGGGATGGTGCAAACAACGGCCGTTTTTGAGGCTTTCTGCACCATTCCCCGCCACCTTTTCCTGCCCGACACCCCGCTCGACCTCGTTTACAGCGACCGCGTGATTGCCACCAAATTTGCGGCAGGGGAATCTATCAGCTCCTCCTCCCAACCGGCTATCATGGCAATTATGCTGGAGCAGCTTGAGCTACAGCCCGGCCACAGGGTGCTGGAAATTGGGGCAGGCACCGGGTTTAACGCCGCGCTCATGGCCCACATCGTTGGCGCGGGCGGTCATGTGACCACCATTGACCTTGACGACGACATTGTGGCCGCTGCCCAAACCCATTTGGCCGCCGCTGGCGTGACCAACGTCACCGTTTGCTGTCACGATGGCAGCGAGGGGTATGCCGCCAACGCACCGTATGACCGGATTGTTTTGACGGTGGGGAGCTGGGATATTTTCCCGGCGTGGTGGGCGCAGCTGCGAGAAAACGGCCGTTTACTGCTTCCCCTCTCCCTCAATGGCCCCCAAGCGGCTGTGGCCTTTGACAAAAAGGGGGCGCAACTCCACAGCGTCTCTGTCGCTGGCTGTGGCTTTATGCGGCAGCGCGGCCCCCACGCCGAACCGCTGCAGCAGCTCGCCCTGGGCAGCGATTCCGGCGTGTCGCTCCACCACATGGTCAGGCCGGGGTTGCCTGATGCCGACACCATTTGGCCCTGGCTGCTGCAAATTCCGCTCAAACTGCCCCTGCCAGTCACTACCACCGCCTCAGCCCTGTGGCGCAGCTTTCGTCTGTGGCTGGCCGTTGCCACAGAGCAAAGCTGCCTGCTGGAAGTTCACGACCGCCCTGACTTGGGGTTGCCCGCCCTGCTGCAAAGTGATTCGGGGAAAACGTGGCAGCTTGCAGCAGGGCTTTTGGCCGCCGATGGGTTGGCCGTGGTGGGGCGGGCGGCTGGCACGTCGGACGATCTGGTTATCTTGGCATTTGGGCCGGGACAAACGGCCGTTTCCCACCAGCTCTACACCCAACTCATTCGCTGGCACGCCGCCGGAACGCCTGACCTCAACCAGCTTCGCCTCATCGCCCTGCCCGCCGCCACGCCGCTGCCGGATGGGGAGTTTATGGTGCTAAAACGGCCGTTTTCCACCTTTCTTTGCCATTGGGAGACAGTAACCAGTAAACAGTAATCAGTAACCAGTAATCAGTAACCAGTAACCAGTAACCAGTTGACTGATAACTGATAACTGATTACCGAATACCGCATGAGTAACCAATTTGAATGGGAATTTGATGAAGAGCGGGAGATGGAGGAGCCAGCCGCACCGCCGCCAAAACCATCGTGGTGGCCGCTATCATGGTGGCGCAAACGGCCGTTGTTGCTTCTGATTCTACTTGTTGGGCTGCTGCTAGGTGGTGGCGGCGGCTGGCGTTATGCTCGTCTTCAGCTTGAGCAAACCGAAAACGCCCTCAAAGCCGATGCCCAAACCGTGCTGGATGCCGCTCATGCTGCCTATCTAGACGGGGATGCCAGCCGCTTTTTTGCCACCCAAAGCCTTGACCCCGGCTGGCGGGCGGCGCAGTTGCGCCCAGAAAACCAGGTCGCCCTGGCTGCCGGCCTCACGGCGACCCGCGCCGAACAGCATGACGATATTTTGTGGATCAATGCGTCATGGCACGGCGACGCTGGTGTTCAGCAGCGCATTCTCTTTTTCCAATGGCAAGGGGGACAGTTGGTGCAAATCCCCACCGACCCGCGCTACTGGGGAACGCGGGTGGGGGAGCCGCAGGCATGGGGGCGGCTGGTGCTGTATGAGGTGGATCGGCCTTGGGCAAACGAGGTGACGGCGTTTGTGGCCGACACGATTGCCGACCTGTGCGCGGCTGATTGTGTGGCCGACCGGCTGCCGCTGACGATTATTTTGGATGATCGGTTTGAGGAAACGGCCGTTTCTGGCGAACTCCGCCTCCCTTCCCCCCGCCTGTTAGGGCTAGATGAGAACGGCGAACCCGGCTCCCTCTTCTGGCAGCGGCTGCGCGAAGGGCTAACCGACGCGCTAACCCCGGCCACCATCCGCTTTTTAGTGCCGCAAAACAAAGACCGCGACTTTCAACTGGCGCAGATGAACATTTATTACGCCGCCGCCCAAGACTTTATGGCTGCCAATCCCCATATCACTATTGAACTGGTGGCAGTAGACAACGGCACTGGCGGCAATTTGACCGACCAACTGCGGCGCAGTGGTATTGAAGCCACCATTATTGCTACCGAGCCGGGCAGCGAAGCCCTGCTGCTGTCCCAATTTGATGCCGTTGGCACGCCGCCCACTGAGGCCATGCTGCAAGCCGGGCTGGTGCGCGATTTGACCCGCATGGCAAACACCGACCCTACCTTTGACCCGGCCGACTTTTATGAGCAGGTGTGGCAGGGGATTATCTGGCGCGACCGGGCATGGATGATTCCCTATGCTGCCTCGATGCGGCTGGTGTATTATGACCAGGAGGCGTATGAGCAGGCGGGGCTGCGGCCTCCGTCGCTGCGCTGGACGTGGGATGAGATGGCGGTGAATTTGCGCGGCTTAACCACCAACCCCCCATTGACCATGCCCACCAGCCTGGGTTTTATTGATGCCTCCACCGATACGCTCTATGCCTATGCCTATAATTGGAACAATGTGTGCGGCGAGAGCGCCACAGTGCGTTGCCAGCATCGGTTGGCGACGCAAAACGTGGCGGCGGCACTGGCTTGGTATCAGGGCTTACAGGCGCAGCCTAACTTTATGCCTGACCTGACGACGCTGACGGCGCAGGAGCGGGAAGACCGGGTGCGGGGGGAGCAGATGCTGCGGCGGCAAATTGCGGTTTGGGTGGATGCGCCGAGTACGTATGAGGATTATCAGTTCGGCCGGCCGATTGGCATTGTGCCGTTTCCGGGGTCAGACCGCTTTGACGGGATTACGCCGCTGGAGGTGTGGGGGACGTTTATGACGCAGGGGAGTAAACGGCCGTTAGCCACCTGGCAATGGCTCAAATATATCAGCCATTATCCGCTGCCGCTCCCTCTCCGCACGCTTCCCGCCCGCCCATCTACCGCCGCACAAATTGGCTTTTGGGAAGCGATGCCGCCGCCGCTGGCCGATGCTATGCGGACTGCCTTCCCGTTTGCCCGCCCCATTCGGCTGGATGAGAAGGAGGCGATTACGTGGGAGATGATAACGGCCGTTATTAATGGCTCACAAACCCCGGAAGAGGCGGCGGGGGGGGAAACGGCCGTTTCTTGGTTTGGGGTGAATGGGGATTAGAGATTGGGGGTTGGAGATTGGAGATTGGTCAATCGCTAATCGCCAATCTCCGCCCGCCTCGGCTTTAACTCTTCGGGTAACGGCCGTTCTAGCCACGTCGCCCACAATAAAAGCTGCTCAGGGGTGACGTGAAAGGTACCGGGCGGCAGCTTGGCGTTACGGGCAGCTAACCGTTCCAGCAGTTCATCGGTGGCAACATCGAGGAAAAACAGCTCCGAGTTAGCACCTAGGGCGGCAGCACGGGCGCGAAAATCTTCCCGTTCGCGGCGTGACCACAGCCCCCAGTCCAAAATGACGCTTGTTCCCAGCCGCAGTGCCTGTTCCGCCACCTGCCACTGCATTGTCTCCACCGGGTCGCGCACACCATCCAGACGTTCCTGCGTCAAATTATCGCCATACAAAACGGGAATCCATTCATCGGGGGTCAGCCGCAGGGCGCGGCGTTCCTCGGCCAGCTTTTTTGCCAGCGTTGTTTTGCCTGCGCCAGGCAGGCCGCAAAGGAGAATGAGGGTGGGGGGCATGAAAACGGCCGTTTTCCTACTCCTCCTCACGCACCAAGTACTTGTGCAGCACTTCCTGCGCTTCTTGCAGTTCCGCTATCTTTTTCTCATTGGTCAGCCGTTGGTAATCGGCAATAGCAGCCGTTAGGTCGTCCATTTCACGCTGCAAAATGGCCGCAATATCTGCTTCCGTCAGCAGCTTCCGCGCCACATCCCTGGTGATGCCGCTGACAGGCACAAAATGGGGGTCTACTTCCACCGCCTCCGCTTGGTCAATGGCCGACAGCGTGGCTCGCAGCGTTGCCACCGCCACCCGCTGCCGCGCCCGCATCGCCACCACCAAATCGGCCTTTAATTGTTGTCGAATCAGAGTTGCGGGGTCATTTATTGCTTGTTTTGTTGATTTTTGAGGTAACATTATTCCTTTACCAAACACTTTTTATCTACGTCAACGGCAAGTATAGCGGTAGATAGTTGTCTGTGCATGGATCGACGGAGCCAGGATCGAATGATTGTTTGTGTTTTGACGCTGGATTTGGCGGCGAAAAACGGCCGTTTTTTGCCATTAGCAGTAACAAACAGTATGTAAATGGAGAAAAGAAGATGGGAACAACGCTTTGGGGCTTACCGATGTATTTGTTTGGCTTTTTTTGCCTTTTTTTGATGCTGGGCTATGTGGTGCAGTGGCCGAAACCAAAAGCGGGACAAAAACGGCCGTTTTGGCTTCACCTCCTCCTGCGCTGGGGACACGCCGCCGTGTGGCTGCTGCTGGCTGCCGCCTGCTTCCTCTGGTATGCTGGCTACAATCCACTTGGCAACCAACTTGCTGCCAACGCCATGATCGTCTATATCATTTTCATTGTCGCCCTGTTCTACGATAGGCGAGCAGCCAAGGGTTAAACAGCTCATATGGACACGACCAAACCATCCCTTCTTTTTATCCACGGTGCCTGGCACGGCAAATGGTGTTTTGAACGGTATTTTTGCGGCTACTTTCAGCAGCGGGGGTATGATGTCCACGCGCTGGATTTGCCGGAGCATGGAGAAAAGTTTACCGGCGTGCGTCAGCAGCGGTGGTTGTCGGTGCGGGATTATGTAACGGCCGTTTCCGACTACGCCGCCACCCTACCCACCCCACCCATTGTCATCGGCCACTCCATGGGTGGTTTCGTTGTACAAAAATATTTGGAGCAGCACCCAGCCCCCGCCGGGGTGCTGCTGGCCTCCGCGCCGCCGTCTGGCGTTTGGCGCACCACCCTCAAAATTGCTCGCCATTACCCCCGCCACTTTTTGCAAACCAATCTATCGTTAAGCCTGTGGCCGCTGGTCAACGCGCCAGAACTGGCGCAAGCCCACTTCTTTTCCGCTAACATATCCCCAGCCGACCTGCAAACTTATTTCCAGCAGTTGCACAGCGAATCTTATCGCGCTTTTGTAGACATGCTGCTGCTCAACCTGCCGCGCCCCAAGCGGGTAAAAGCACCCATGCTGGTGCTGGGAGCCGCCAACGACACCATTTTTACGCCGCAAGAGGTCAAGGCCACGGCTGCTGCCTACCACACCGAAGCCACCATTTTCCCCAACATGGCCCACGACATGATGCTGGAATCAGGCTGGCAGCAGGTGGCAGACGCAATTTGCACCTGGCTGCAGGGTATGGGTTTTGCTGCTAGGAAAATTAGCTGATGTGATGCAGGTTTTTTGGAGGAAACGGCCGTTTTGCATCCTCCACCAGCCTCATTATAATGCTACTATGTTACCGCCAAACATTGTTTTCGTTAGCAACCCGTCGAAGAAGCTAGAACAGATGCGCGGACGAAGCCGATGAACACGGGTTTCTTCCTTCTGCTCCGCGAAAATCCGCTCCGATCCGCGTCATCCGCGATGCCATTTCCTTCTTCCAACAAACTACTCATAGGATATAACCATGACAAACCCTGTTGATTTGATCCGTCAAGAACGTTTGCTGGAACTCACCCAGCAGCTTGTCGCCATCCCCTCCGTCACCAACCACGAGCAGGCCATTGCCGACTGGATGGCCGACCATTTTAAGCGGCTGGGGTTAAGCGGGGTGCGGCGGTTGCCGGTGGCTGAGTCGGGGGATTCGGTGGTGGGGATGATTGATGGCCGCGCTGACAAACCCGCTATACTGCTCAACTTCCACATGGACACCTTTGGCGTATTTGACGGCTGGGAAACCGACCCGTTCACGCCTACCCTGCGCGGCAACCGGCTTTATGGGCTGGGCAGCCACGACATGAAGGGGGGCGCGGCGTGCGTGCTGGGGGCGGTGGAGGCGCTGCTGCAAGCAGGCACCGAATTGGACGGCCGTTTAATTGTTGCCGCCACCACCGACGAAGAAAATTGGTCACGCGGGGCGCATGAGGTCATCAAAACGGGGCTGCTGGCAAACTGTGCCTACTGTTTGGTTCCGGAACCCTCCAACGCCGCCAGCCTGACGGTGGGGCAGCGGGGTCGCCACGTTTTTCATTTGCAGTTTTACGGCAAAACCGTCCATGCCGCCTATGGCAGCGGGGTCAATGCGGTGGTGGATGCAGCCAAAGTGGCAGCCGTTTTGAGCAACAAACGCAACCTTGATTTAGGCTACAGCGAACCGTTTGGCTTACCCGGCACGCTGGAGGTAATTGGACTGCACGGCGGCGGCACGCTGATTTTGGTGCCGGAGCAGGCGGATTTGTTTATTGACCGCCATATTTTGCCGGGGCAGACGTTGGCCGAGGCGGTGGGGCAGATCGAAACGGCCGTTTCCCAAGCCAACATCTCTGGCCGCTGCGCCCTTACTTGGGACGAACGCCCCACCCCCGCCCCATCTCCCTTCCTTGTCCCCAGCGACAGCCACTTTGCCCAAACGGTGACGCGCCTCATGCGCGAGGAACAGGGGGTGGCCGAGATTCGCCACGTCCTCGGCCGCAGCGTGGCCGACACCAACCATTTTGCCGTCCACGGCGGCGTGCCGACGATGATTTACGGGCCGCAGGGGGGCAATACGTGTGAGTGTAATGAGTGGGTGGATGTGGCGTCATTAACGGCCGTTGCCCGCACCTACGTCCGCGCTGCCCTAGAACTCCTTTGTGAATAGGACGCAGATTTACCTGATTCTCCTGTACGCAAAGCGGTCGCCGTGCGACATCAGGAAAATCAGGTAAATCTACGTCCCATAAATCTGCGCTATCTGCGTAATCTCCCTACAGCTCCGTAATAATCTTCGCATTATCCGACGGCAGCGGCACCTGGCACATCTCCAAATGCAAACGCCCCCCGGTCGTGTACGGATGCGCCAAAACGACATCCTCATTTAGCTCCAGCCCCAGCCCCGGCTCCGTTGGCGGCAGCATATAGCCCGCCTCCCACACCAGCGGCTTTTTCACCACCGTGTCGTGGAATTCCGTCTGGATCGTCTCCAAAATGAGAAAGTTGGGGCAGCTAAAGGCCAAATGGGTTGCCGCCGCGTGGGCAATGGGGCCACAGTAAATATGGGGCGCAATTTGGGCGTTATAAACCTCGGCCAGCGTGGCAATTTTCTTGGTTTCCCAAATACCCCCACTGCGCCCAATGTCGGGCTGCAAAATGGCAACGCCAGCTTTCAACGCCTGGTGGAATTCCACTTTTGTTGTCAGCCGTTCCCCCGTCGCCACCGGAATGGACGTGAATTGCGCCACGCGACCAATTGCTTCCATCTGGTCGGGCGGGCATGGCTCTTCAAACCACAGCGGGTCATACGGTTCCAGCCGTTTTGCCAGCCGAATGGCCGATGAGGTGGTCATTTGCCCATGCGTGCCAAACAGGATGTCGGCCTTGTCGCCCACGGCTTCGCGGATGCGGCGGGCGTTGTATTCACTGCGCGATAGCTCGTGCAGCGACAGTTCGCGCCCACCCTGGAAGCTGTAGGGGCCGGCTGGGTCTTGTTTAACGGCCGTAAATCCCATCTCCACATACCGCACCGCCGCCTCTGCCGCCACATCCCCATCGTGATACACGTCCCCCGTGCTGTCCACCGGCATGCCCCGGCTGTCCACCGCCAGTGGGTAAAGATAGGTATAGGTTCGTACCCGATCATGAAAACGGCCACCCAGCAGCTTGTAAACCGGCACCCCATGCGCCTTGCCCAAAATATCCCATACCGCAATCTCAATCCCGCTAAACACCCCCATCATGCTAATGTCGGGTCGCTGCGTAAACCCGGCCGAATATACCCGCCGGAACATCGTCTCCACATTATGCGGATCTTCCCCAGCAATAAACCGCTCAAAGGTGTCTTCCACCATGCGGCAGGCAATATCACCCGACACCGGAATGCCATAACATTCCCCAAGCCCCTCAATCCCATTGTCCGTTGTCAGCTTCACCAGCACCCAAAACGCCCCACCAATTCCCGTGGGCGGCACTGTCACATATGTTTTAATCGCCTGTAATTTCATATGCTTCTTAAGGGCATAAACCGACATTCTCTTGGAGATTGGCGATTAGAGATTGCAAACGGCCAATCTCCAGTCACCAATCTCCTTTTTGGGATGCCAATTTATCACCTTGTTTGGTATAGTCCTGTTGCTGCTCACGCCAAATGCCCCTTAATCGCCTCTGCTACCTCCAGCGGAACCCCCGGGACTGACGCAATCTCTTCCAGCGTTGCCTGGCGAAGCTCCTCCAGCGAGCCAAAATGCGTGAGCAAGGCTTTGCGCCGCTTTGGCCCAATCCCCGGCACGCTGTCCAAAATCGAAGCCACCCCCACTTTGGCTCGCCGCTTGCGGTGTCCCTCATTGGCAAATCGGTGGGCTTCGTCACGCACCCGCTGCACCAAATACAGCCCCTCAGACCGGCGCGGCAGCAAGATGGAGCGTGACTGCCCTGGCACAAACAGTTCTTCTTCCTGCTTGGCTAACCCTGTCAGCGGCACCTCATCCTGCAGCCCAAACTGCGCCAGCACCTCCACCGCCATTGCTAATTGCCCTTTGCCCCCGTCCACAATCAGCAGATCGGGCAGCAGTGACCAGGCCGTGTCCTTTTTCTCCTTGCCAATATCGCTCAAATCATGCAGTTCCCCCGCTAAAGATTCCTGATACCGTTCAAAACGGCGCGTCAGCACCTCTTTCATCGCCCCATAATCATCGTTGCCCACCGTGCGAATGTTGAAGCGGCGATAATCACTTTTGCGCGGTGCCCCCTGCACAAACACCACCATCGAGGCTACCGTTTGCTTCCCCTGCGTGTGGCTGATGTCGTAGCATTCAATACGGGCGGGTGGCGTAGGCAAACTCAGTGCCTCCTGTAGTTCGGCCATGGCGGTGACGTGCTTGGAGCGGTCGGCCGCCCACTGTTGGCGCAATGTTGCCAGCGTGTCCTGGGCGTTGTTGGTTGCCATTTCCACCAGTTCCTTCTTCCGCCCGCGCTGCGGCACCTGAATCGTCGTTTTGGTGCCGCGTTTTTGTTTGAGCCACTGCTCAATCACCAGCGCCTCTTCCACTTCGCGGGGCAGCAACACTTCTTTGGGCACGTGGGCCGCCTCGTCGTAGAACTGGGTCATAAACTCGCGCAGAATCTCTTCGTCGCTCTCCCCCTCGGTGCCATCGAGCAAAAAATATTCGCGGCCAATGAGTTTGCCGTAACGGATAAAAAAGATTTGCACGCAGGCATCCCCCTGATCACGGGCAAAGGCGATAACATCCTGGTCGGCGTTGGCGGCTGAAATGACTTTTTGCTTGGCGACGACTTTTTCGACGGCTTTTAGCTGGTCGCGGTATTCAGCCGCTTTTTCAAACTGCAGGTTGCTGGCGGCGGCGGCCATCTTTTGCTCAATGCCCTGGGCAATGTGTTCTGATTTGCCGTTGAGGAAGTCCATCAACTCCTGAATCATGGCGCGGTACTGCTGTTTATCAACGGCACCAATGCAGGGGCCGTTACAGAGTTTGATGTCAAAATAGAGGCAGGCGCGGTCGTCTTTGCCCGTAATCACGCGGTCGCAGGTGAGGTAGGGGAAGATTTTCCGCAGCATGTCGAGCGTTTGGTGGACGGCCCAGACAGAGGTGTAGGGGCCAAAATAGCGGGAGCCATCGCGCACCATGCGGCGGGTGACGGTGACTTTGGGGAAATCTTCGCCCCAGTGGACTTTGATGTAAGGGTAGCGTTTGTCATCTTTTAGGCGAACGTTGTAATGGGGCCGGTGCTTTTTGATGAGGGTCATCTCAAGCAGCAGTGCTTCCAGTTCGGTGTCGGTGGTGATAATTTCGATGTCGGCAATTTGTTTGCGAAGCTGGTGGGTTTTGACGGAATCTACGTTTTTGAGGAAGTAGGAGCGGACGCGGCTGCGGAGATTGACCGCTTTGCCGACGTAGATGATGGTGCCGTTTTTGTCTTTATGTAAATAGACACCGGGGCGGGTGGGCAGGTTATTGAGGATTTCCTGAACGTTTTCGGGGGGTGTGAAACTCATGGGAGGATTATAGCGGAAATTGGAGATTGGGAGATTGGGAGATTGACCGTTTTCAATCTCCAATCTCTAATCTCCGTTTTAGTCGGCTATTTGTTTTAGGGCGTATTTAACGCTGTCTTTGGGGCTGACTTTGAGGCGTATGTCTTCTAAACGGCCGTTTGCATCAATCACAAAGTGGCTACGAATAACCCCCATGTATTTACGGCCGTACATGCTTTTTTCGCCATAGCTGCTATAGGCAGTGGCAACGGCGTTGTCGGGGTCGGAGAGCAGCGTGTAGGGTAGCTTTTCGGCGGCTTTCCATTTGGCAAGCTGCTGGGGAGCATCGGGGCTAATGCCGACAACGGTGGCACCAGCGGCCTCAATTTGCGGAAAGCTGTCGCGGAAGCCGCACGCCTGCGTGGTGCAGCCAGAGGTTCCGGCCTTGGGGTAAAAAAATAGAATGACACGCTGTCCGCGTAAATCAGACAGTTTAACGGTTTTGTTTTCATCAGACACCAGGGCAAAGTCGGGTGCCATTTCGCCAATTTGTAACATGGTCTACTCCTGAATCAATAGGATGCGGATGAACACGGACGAATCTTTGATTGGGTGTTTACCGCTCATAAAATCTTCGTCAAGTTGATGATCTCTAGTTTACGTGATGTGGTGGCTTTTTAAAAATGGCGGGACACAAATATGCGCGTTGATGAAGCTGCATTCAACTTTACGTAAAGCAAAAAGCATGTTATATTAACGGCCGTTTTATGCAAAGAAATCGTCGTATGTTGGCGGTTTTTGGCAGCGTGACCCAGGCAGTGGTCACAAGGATGTGTGTCTAGCTGGTCGTTCAGAGGTCGTATTGGTTGAACGGCAGGCTCTTAATTATTTAAACTTGCAGCGGAGGAATGATTATGGAATCCCAGCGGCGTCTAATTAGTATTGTCATCCTTGTTTTATTGACAGGTTTATTGCTTGTGGCCTGCGAACGGCCGTTGCCCGGCAGTAGTGACGCAACCGTAACCCCCGACCCCGGCAGCGTTGAGGTCATCACCGATGAAAATGTGGGCGGCGGTACCCCGAACGACAGCGAAACGGGCACAACCACCGAAGAGACCGGCAGCGAGGAAGCTGCGGCCGAAGGTGAAGGCAGCACCGATACACCGCGTGAAGAAGAGGCCGCCGGCGGTGAAACAACGGGTGATGAAGCGGCCGCCCCAGCCGAAGAAGGGTACCCGGCGCCAGAGGATGAAGCTGCTGCCGGAGAAGAAGCACCAGCCACTGAAGGCGAAGCCGCAGCCAGCGAAGAAGCGGCGGCCGAAGAAGGCACTGCTACTGAAGAAACAACCACGGATGAAGCGGCGGCTGAGACAACAACTACGGACACCACTGCGGCTGAAACAACCACCACCGAAACGACCGAGGCCAGACCGGCCAGCCACGTTGTGGCTGCCGGGGAAAACCTGTATCGCATTGGCTTAAAATATGGTATCTCTTGGGTTACACTGGCACAGCACAACGGTATTGCTGATGCCAACCGTATTGTTGTGGGGCAAGAGATTAAAATTCCGGGTGCAACGATTGAAGAAGCGACCCCTACGCCCACGCCTTCGCCGCTAACCGAGGAAGTTTACACCGTTAAAGCGGGAGATACGCTTTTCCGCATTGGGCAGGCGTATGGTCTTAGCTGGACGCAGATTGCTGAAGCTAATGGCATCGTCAACCCGAACCAGATTATCGTGGGGCAGCAGCTAAAAATTCCGGTAGACAAACCCAGCGATACGCAGCAATCATTTGTCCATACGGTGCAAGCAGGTGAAACGCTTTTCCTGATTTCGTTGCGCTATGGGGTGGCCTGGCCGGCCATTGCAGAGGCAAATGAATTACAAACGCCGTATGTCATTTTCCCTGGTCAAACATTAGCCATTCCAGGGAAATAAGATCGTGGTGCGTGGTGCGTATCTTGGCATACGCGCCACGCACCAAAAATGAGCTAATTTTCTGCTTTGTCCAGGTAGCTTATTTCAAGCCAGCCAACAACGCCATCCACGGTGCGAATTTCTTGCCAGAAGGTGCTGGCGCGATTGGCGTAGCCGGGCTGTAGGATTACCACGTCCCCCCCTTTAACCAAAACCAAATTTTGCCCGCCGGGGGTGCGTCGCATCCAAACGGTGCTGCTGCCGGTGTTGATAACGGCCGTTTCTCCCACAATGGGCGTGGGCGTGATGGTCGGCGTAGGCGTGTTCGTTGGGGTGCTGGTGGCTGTGGTAGTAGGCGTAGGTGAGGGTGTTGCGGTTGCTTCGGCAGTGGTGGATAAAACGGCCGTTGGCACAATGATTGTGGCTGTAGGTGTCATGACTGCCGTGGGTGTGACCGTGGGGTTGGGTACAAAAGCGCCGGTAGATGGCTCAGTTGGCTCCGTTTCACCGTCGTTTGTTGCGGGGGCAGCGGCAACGCTGGCCGTGGTTGCAGTGGCGGGAACGGACGTGATGGTGGGGAAGGGGGTGAAGGTGGCTTGCTCGTTTTCAGCCATGATGGGCGTTTCTGCGGGGGAGGTAGCGGGTAGGGAAACGGCCGTTTGTTCGCCCAACGGCACACCCGCCAAAAAGAAGCCCAGTGCTAACAGCAAACAGGCAAAACCATACCCGATAAACAACCGCAAACGCAAATCGAGCCGGTAGCCAGACAGCCCCAGCCGCAGCAGCCAGCGCGGCGATAGTGCCAAATACGCCAGCCCAATCCATAACAAAGCCAAAAACGCCGTAATGCCCATGCCCCACAGCGTCCACGTAGGAAATCCCATCGCCGCGAATTATAGCCAGTTTACGGCAAAGATAACAGCGCAGTGCCAATCACTCATATAAAAGGTATAATGACCGATGTAGCTTATGTCTTGCTTACTAGCAAATCACATTGCAAAATGCTGTAAGTAACGGGTAACAAGCCTAACTAGCGACCTGCAACTTGTAACCTGTAACTTGCTTGTTTGGAGTAAATAATGGCTAATCAATATGACGTTGTTGTTTTAGGAGCTGGCCCTGGTGGATACGTTGCTGCCATTCGCGCTGCCCAGCTTGGTAAAAAAGTTGCCATCATCGAAAAAGAGTATTGGGGTGGTGTTTGCCTCAATATTGGCTGCATTCCCTCGAAGGCGCTGCTAAAAAATGCTGAAGTGGCACACACGTTGCAGCATCGCGGCAAGGAGTTTGGCTTTAGTGCGGACAATGTGACCTTTGACTATAAGGTTGCTTTCAAACGTAGCCGCCAGGTTTCCGACAGGTTGGTAAAGGGCGTTGGCTTCTTAATGAAGAAGAACAAGATTGACACCTATGAAGGAACTGGCAAATTTGTTGACCCCCACACCATTGAGGTTGCCCTAAACAAGGGTGGTACAGAGCAAGTGCGCGGGGAGAACATCATCATCTCGACTGGTGCCCGCCCGCGCCACCTGCCGGGCGTGGATTTTGACGGTAAGCGGGTGATTTCCTATGTGGAGGCTATTCTCTCGGACACGCTGCCCAAAAAGGTGGTTATCATTGGCGGGGGCGTGATTGGGGTGGAGTTTAGCTATATTTGGGCCAATTATGGCGTGGATGTAACGATTGTGGAGATGATGGACAGGCTGCTGCCCAATGAGGAGCCGGAAGTGAGCGCGGTGCTGGATAAGGCGTATAAGAAGATAGGGGTGAAGGTGTTGGTGGGAACGGCCGTTACCAGCGTCACCACCAACGACAACGGCGTTACCCTGACCACCAAAGACGGCCAAAGCCTCGAAGCCGATCAGGTCATGGTTGCCATTAACTTCCTGCCCAACGTCGAGAACATTGGGCTAGACAAATGTGGCGTGGCACTTGGCGAACGCGGAGCCATTGCCATTGACGGCCACATGCGAACCAATGTCAGCCACATTTACGCCATCGGTGATGTTGCCACCGAATTTCGCCTGGCTCACATCGCCAGTGCCATGGGCATTGTAGCCGCCGAAACCATTGCCGGGCACCCCACCCGCACCCTTGACTACATCATGATGCCCCGCGCCACCTATTGCATTCCCCAGGTTGCCAGCTTTGGCTACACCGAGGCCAAGGCCAAGGAATTAGGTTATGAGGTGAAGGTTGGACAGTTCCCATTTATTGCCAACGGTAAGGCACTGGGGGCTGGCGAGCGTGATGGCTTTATTAAAATCATTAGCGATGCCAAATATGGCGAGATTTTGGGTGCCCACATGGTGGGGCCAGAGGTGACAGAACTGCTGCCAGAGCTAACGCTGGCGCAGGCCAATGAGCTAACGGCTGAAGAGATCGCCCGCAATGTCCACGCCCACCCCACCATCAGTGAGGCGCTGATGGAAGCGGCGCACGCGGTTGAGGGTGAAGCGATTCACATTTAAAAGCAAAGTTGGGCAACATCGCGTTGTGAAAAGCTCCCATCAACGGGAGCTTTTTGTTATCTGGCTGCCAGCCAGTTGGGTAGAGCCGCAGACGTGAGCGTTTTTGTTCCGACTACGATAACGTTGCCGAGGTTGGGGAAAGCAGATAGCATTGCCCTGCACTGAAGACAAAGTTGGCCCATATTGGGCGAGGATGTGCCACAATGACCAGATTGATCTCTCTTTTCTGCCTCTTCATCTTCCTGTTCAGCCTTTGGTCAGACCCAAAAGCGGTTGCCCTGGCACCAACGGCCACTACGGTTGCATATACCACTAGCAGCACCAATTTTGCCAACCCCGAACGAGGCTTCTATCATCACGTCGAAACGCGGGGTAGCGATCCCACCAGCTACAGCCTGAGCCAGCTACAGGGGTATCGCTCCAGCGAAAAAATCACCCTCATATACTGTATCAACGTGCTGGACAGTTTTGTCACCAGCAACATTAGCCAAAGCTTTCTTGACCATATGCAAAGCAATCTGAACACGGTGCGAACGGCCGGTTTGAAGTGCATCCTGCGTTTCTCCTACACCGACATCGTTAACGGTGATGATGGCAGTTGGCCGCCCGTGCCACCCTATGGCGATGCCACCAAGATGCAAATGCTGGCTCACCTGGCACAATTGCGGCCGCTGCTGCAAGCCAACAGCGACGTGATTGCCACCGTGCAGCTGGGTTTTATTGGCATTTGGGGCGAAGGATATTACACCGACCATTTTGTAGACGACCCCAACAACCCTGGCACTGTTTCCGCTGCTCGCTGGCAAGACCGGCTTGATGTGTTAACCGCTTTGTTAGCGGCTTTGCCTCCCTCGCGCATGACGGCCGTTCGCACACCTGAAATGAAGCAAAACATGTTTGGCACGACAACACCTCTATCACAAGCCAACGCTTATGATGGTTCACTGCTGGCTCGCACCAGCTACCACAACGACTGCTTCCTTGCCAGCGACAGCGATTTTGGTACCTGGCAAAGCGCGGCTGCTAAAAGCTACATGGCCGATGAATCCCGGTTTGTGGCGATGGGGGGCGAAACGTGCAACTATAACCCGCCCCGCTCCGCCTGCCCTTCGGCACTGGCTGAACTGGCACTGTTCCACTGGTCATACCTCAACATTGATTACCATCCCGATGTGCTAACCAACGCGAGTAAGACAGATAGCTGGGTGTCTGGCGGCTGCCTGGATGAGATTAGGCGGAATTTGGGGTATCGGCTGGTGCTGCAGGCGGGAACGTATGATGATGTGGTGCAGCCGGGGCAGCAGTTTAGCATCAGCATCACGCTGCAAAATGAGGGGTATGCGGCTCCGTTTAACCCGCGCCCGGTGCAGCTTTTGCTGCGAAACCAGACAACAGGCACCATTTATGCGGCTTCGTTGCCCGAAGACCCGCGCTTTTGGTTTGGGGGAAAAACGGCCGTTCTTTCCCACAACATCTGCCTCCCCAACACCATCCCCACCGGCAGCTACGATCTGCTGCTCCATTTGCCCGACCGCGCCCCCACGCTGGCAGCGCGGCCAGAATATGCCATTTTATTTGCCAACGGTGGCGGCGTGCAGGAGACGGCCACCGGCTATAACAAGCTGCTCCACACGCTCACGGTAGACAATGCGGCTCCCGCCCCCCCGTGCAGCAACGGCATCATGGCCGCCCTGTTCACCGCTGCCCCGGCCGCCCCGACGTTGGCCGCTACTTTGGGCAGTAATCAGGTGAACCTGACCTGGGATGAGGCCACCGCCAACTGTAGCCTCAATCTGTATGGCGATACGTCGCCCTATTTTGCCGCTTCGTCCAGCACCATTGAAGACGATATGCTAACGGCGGGAACGACGGCTACCACGGTGGCGTTGGCCGCAACGCCTCATTTTTACATAGTGGAGGGGGTGGGGTGTGATGGGGCGCAAACGGCCGTTTCCAACCAAGTTGGCACGTTCCCCTTTGCCATTCAGCCGGGTGGGTAGAGCAACAGGGGCTGACTGCCAAAGCCGTAGCGCAGATTGAGATAGGTGAGGATGAGGAGGAGGGAGAGGAGAACGGCCGTTAACAGCCAGTCCCGACCGCGAAAACGAAGCCCATGCAGCGTTGTCCGCCCCGCCCCGCGCCGCCCATACCCCCGCGCTTCCAGTGCCAACGCCAATTGGCCGCTGGCCCGCAGCGAACTAATAATCATCGCCACAAAAATCGGCATCATCTGCCGCACCCGCTGAAAGCCGCTGCCGTGGCTCACGTTTAGCCCCCGCGCCTGCTGCGCCTCAGCAATCAGCGTAAACGTTCCCTGAAAGGTCGGAATGTAGCGCAAAGCCAACGCCAACACCAGCCCCCAGGCATGGGGCATCCCCAGCCGGACAAAACTTTGCACCAAATCGGGCTGGGTGGTGGTGTAGAGCCAGGCAAAGACCACCAGCGCCATCGTCAAAATCCGCAGTGCCAGCACCAGCCCTTGCGCCAGCGCAACAGTTGTCACCCGCACCACCCACACCGTCAGCAGCGGCTCGCCCACGGGGTAAAACAGCACCCGCAGCAGCAGCATGAGCAGGGCAACGGGCAGCAGCGTTTTCCAAATGAAGCGAATGTTTGCCAGCGGCGTGCCGGCCGACCAGTGCAGTAAATGCAGCAGCAGCAGAGCAGCCAGCAGCAACCAGACGTTTTTGAACAAAATAAGCAGAAAGATGGAGGCCGCCACAAACAACAGCTTGACGCGGGGGTCTGTTTGGTGCAGCCAGCTTTGGCCGGGCGTGTAGAGGTTGACGGAGATAGACATGGGGCTAGGGCAAAAATAATAACCGTGAAGAAGATTTTGCTATCTAAAGTAGTGCTGTTTGTAATTTTCTGTGGCTTGTTGCGTAATAGGTAATTTCGTGATTGGTTACTCGAATGATCTTGCCCATACGCTTGGCTTTGCTATCAAATAAGGAATGTTGCAACAGGTCTCGTAAAGCGAAAGCGATTTGGTGAGCCTGCGAATCGGTCAGGGTATAACAAACAAGGCAGTATCTTTGGTTTGGTTCTGTTCTCCGCCAAAAATCCCGTTCGTTAATAGTGACAAACGTGGGCTGGTTGGCGTGCTGTAGCAGGTTGGGAATGGCATCGTCTTTGATAACGCTACCAGGACGCAAATCGGTAATAAAACAAACCTCCCCTTGATACCAGCGGCTGATTTCGTTTTCTAGATTACGACCAAGCAATTGTTCATCTAAAACGATCATTAAGCTGGCTCTAGTCGTGGCAGAGAGATAATGAACTGATTTGTGATTAAGTGGACAGCTTCCACGATAGCTGGCTTTGGCACACGCCCACGATAGCCTAGAACAATGTCGTCCATTGTTTCCCCAGCCGCTAAACGCTCAAAGGTTCCGGTAATCTCGATGCGGGTGTACTTAAAGGTAGGGCGACCAGAACAAATACCCGGTGCCCGGACAACATAATCGCCTAGCGGATAATATTGATAGGGTTCCTCCCCAACAATTTCTGTGATTAGTTTTTGTTCCATAGCCTTGTCATCCTGTTTTCGAGTACGGCTTTGTGATTATTGCCAAGCATCTCTTAATTATAACGGCCGTTTCTCCCTGTCAAGCACACAAATCCCTCAACGTGAGAGCAGGGAAGCCAAGCCGCTGGCCGATCTGGGCAATGGGAGGTGGCTCAAGCTGGGTTTGCTGCAGCAGGGCGGGCTGCTGGAAAATGTGGCGGGTGGGGGCATCGGCTAATAAACGGCCGTTATGCAGCACCACACAACGCGGCACATGGTCCGCCACCAGCCGCATATCGTGGGTAATCAGCACAATCGTCCGCCCCTGCCGGTTCAAATCGGTCAAAATCGCCATCAGCTCATCGGTGCTGCGCTGGTCAAGACCGCTGGTGGGTTCATCAAGCACAAGAACGGCCGTTTGCATCGCCACCACCGCCGCAATGCTCACCTTACGCCGCAGCCCAAACCCCAGCAGCGCCGGTTGCGTTTCAGCAAAAGGCAGCAACCCAAACTGCCTTAATGCCGCCGTCGTGCGTGCGGCAATTTCCGCCTCTGGTAGCCCCAAATTGCGTGGCCCCGCCGCCACTTCCTCTCGCACCGTCGCGCTAAAAATCATGTGGTCGGGGTTTTGGAAAACATACCCCACCGTTCGCGCCAATGCGGCCACTGGCGTGGCGGCAATATCGGCTCCATTCAGCAGCACGCGCCCCTGCGTTGGCCGCAACAATCCATTCAAATGCTTCACCAGGGTTGTTTTGCCCGACCCATTTTGCCCAACAATTGCCACAAACTCCCCCGCCCCGATGGTCAAATCAATGCCGTTAAGCGCTGCCTGCGTGCCGTCATAGGCGTAGGAGAGGGAGTCGAGGGTGAGGAGTGGGGCGTGGTCAACCTTTGGTTGGGGAGTGGGGAGTGGCGTGTCAGTACCTTGGGCGGTGAAGGTCCAATGAATCAGGGCTTGGGCGGCTTCGTCTAGCTGGGTGAAGCGAAACTGGGTGGCGTGGCGTTGGTTCAGGCAGTCGGCCAGTTCGCTGAGTTGGGGGACGGACAGCCCAATTTGGCGCAGGCGGGTAGGTGGGGTGAAAATGGTGGCGGCGGGGGCATCCGTGGCGACCTTACCGTTGTCCAGCACTACCACCCGGTCGGCAAAGGCGGCGATTTGCTCGCTTTCGTGCGACACCATGATGATGGTTATGCCTTCCTGCTGCCGCAGCGTTTCCACGGCGGCAAACACTTCTCGCTTGCCAATGGGGTCAAGATTGGCGGTGGGTTCGTCCAGCACCAGCACGGGGGGCTTCATGGCGAGGATGGCGGCAATGGCGACGCGCTGTTTTTGCCCGCCGGACAGTTCAAAGGGGGAACGCTGACGAAAGTCGCCCATGCCGACGAGTTCCAACGCCCACGCGATGCGCTGCGCCATTTCGGCCGGAGGCAGCCCCAGCGTTTCCAGCCCAAAGGCGACTTCGGCCTCAACGGTCATGTTAAAAAGCTGGGTTTCCGGCTCCTGAAAGACAAGGCCGACCGTTTGGGCGAGTTCGGCAACGGGGTGGTGGCGGGAATTACGGCCGTTTATCCACACCTCGCCCCCAATCGTGCCACCTGTTGAATGAGGGACAATGCCGTTGAGAGCCAGGCACAGCGTCGTCTTGCCCACCCCCGTTGGTCCCATAATCGCCACAAACTCCCCTGCCTGCACGGCCAAGTCTACCCCATCCAACACCCAAACGGGTTCTGCCGTAGGCGAATGGGTGGGGTAGGCGTAGCTGAAATTGTGGAGGGCGAGGATGGGGGGCAAGGAGTGTGGGGTGTGGGGTGTGGGGCGTAGGGTGTGAGAACACTCCCCACTCCCTACGCCCTACACCCTACAAATTATCTTTCTTGGAAAGATGGCGTACCGCCAAGCTGGTCAATTTGCGGGTAGGCGCGGCGCACCAGTTGGTAGAGAACCAGACCGAGAATACCCAGACCAACCTGGAACAGATTAAACGGCAGTTCGGCAGCGGCTCCGGCAATGCCATAGCCATACAGGGTGGCTTCGCCGAGGAAATAGACCGCAACTAAAGCCAACCCGCCAACAATCCAAGCGATGATCATGCCGTTGATCCCTTTTTTCCAGCCTAAGTAGCCAGCCAAAACGCCGAGGCTGCCGTGGGCAATGAGGGTGAGCGGGGCAAAGCTGCCGTAACCGAGGGCGAGGTCGGCAATGGCGGCGCCAATGCCAGCGGCTACGCCGCCGACAACGGGGCCAAAGGCGAGGGCGATAAAGATTTCGGCGACGGCACCGGGGTGGGTGTAGCCACCGGTGGCGGGAATGGGTATGGGAACGACAGCTACCAGGACGGCGACGATGGCGATACAAACGGCCGTTAATGCAATTCGTTGAACATTCATAAACCTTTCCTCTTCATATGCGTGGCCGACAAACCAACCACAAATTTCCTTTCCATCCAGTATAGCCAAGCTCGCCCGTTGGCGCGAATTACAATCAGCGATATTTCGCCGGGACAATAGGCAGAAACCACCCTAAACTATCTGTCTGCGAACAAGAGCTATCCTTTTCCTCATTTTTCGCTATACTTGCCTTGGATTAGACATCACAAAAAATTCTATATGAGCAAACAAGAGAAAATTTTGCTAAAGGTGCTGCGTGGCACTTCAGATTCAAATATTGCTTTTGCGGATTTGTGTTTGTTACTATATCACTTGGGCTTTAATGAAAGGATCAGAGGTAGCCACCACATTTTTACAAAAGCTGGTGTTGAGGAAATTCTGAATTTGCAGCCAAAAGGCGATAAGGCAAAAGCGTATCAAGTGAAACAGGTTCGGAACGTTATTCTTCGTTACAAGTTAGCAGATGAGGATTAAATATGAGTAAGTATAGATATGAAGTAATTATTTACTGGAGTGATGAAGATGAGGCTTTTATTGCTGAGGTTCCTGAATTACCTGGTTGTGCTGCCGATGGGGGTACCTACCAAGGTGTGTTAGCTGAATTAGAGCTTATTATTGACGAGTGGATTGAAACAGCAGAGGAGATGGGTCGCCCCGTACCAGAACCCAAGGGACGTTTGCTCTTTGCATAGCCACCGAGATTAAAAGCGTAGCCGAACTTTCCAACGTTCGCTTTTGGGTTGTCCCGAAGAACGAGAATTGGAATCCTCGGCTACTGAGCGAAAATGAGAACATACGAGGAGAAAAAGAATGAACCAGATAACCCGATTGATTGTTCGTGATAAATTGAGAAAAGCAGCAGATTTACCCTTTTGGATAGAACCAAACCGACTTAAAAATAAGAAACACCGAACCAGTTGGCGGTAATCAGTAACCAGTAAACGGTAATCAGTAAACAGTACCTCGACTGTCATTCACACACTGATTACTGATAACTGACAACTGATTACCGAAACAGGGTATGGTGTTGGAACAATCAAAACGATGGACACGAAATCTTTACATACCCTTGAATTTGACAAAATACGCCGAATTTTGGCTGGTTACACCAGCTTTAGCGCCGGGGAAGAGCTGGCTCAACAACTGAAACCGACAACCGACCGCTTTGTGGCGGAGCGGTGGCAGGCGGAAACGCAGGAAGCGTTTCAACTTTTTAGCAGCGATTTGAATGTGACGATTGGCGGGGCGCGGGATGTGCGACGGCCGACCGACAATGCGTTACGTGGTTTTGTGCTGCCGGCCGAAGATTTACTCGCCATTCGCAGCACCATCGTCGCTGCCCGCACCCTCAGCCGCCAGCTCAAAAAAGTAGAAGACCGTTACCCCTCTTTGGGCGAACACGCCACCCTCATTGAAGATTGTCCGGGGCTGGTGACAGCCATTAGCCAAACGATTGACGAGCGCGGCGAGGTGCTGGACAGCGCCAGCCCCAAGCTGGCAAAAATCCGGCAGCAGCAGCGGGTGGTGCATGGGCGCATTCAGGACAAGCTACAGCGCATCCTGAACAGCAGCCTGAACCAATATTTGCAGGAAGCGATTGTAACGCAGAGAAACGGCCGTTATGTTCTCCCCGTCAAAGCCGATGCCAAAGGACGCATTCGCGGCATTGTCCACGACCAAAGCGGCAGCGGGGCTACGCTGTGGATGGAACCCCTTGCCACCGTTGACCTCAACAACGAATATCGCGGCCTTTTCATCGAAGAGCAAGAAGAGATCAACCGCATCCTGCGCGAACTATCGGCACAGGTAGCCGACTATGCCGATGTCATCAAACGCATCGTTGAGCGCATGGCCGACCTTGACCTCATCTTTGCTCGCGGCCGCTACGCCCTGCAAATGGACGGCATTCGCCCCGAATTTGTCGAGTGGCGCACCTTTGAGCAGCCCAAACCACCCAAACATCCCAACGAACGCGCCAAATGGGTGCCCCCGCCGCCCAATTTACACCCCGGCTCCACCGTTTGGGTCAAAGGGGCGCGGCACCCCATGCTGCCAGCGAGCAGCGTGGTGCCCACTAACTGGACCGTAGACGACGACACCTTTGTCGTCCTCATCACCGGCCCCAACACCGGCGGCAAAACCGTCAGCCTGAAAACAATGGGGCTGATGGTGCTGATGGCGCAGTCGGGGCTGCATTTGCCCGCTACCGATGCCCGGCTGACGTTGTTCAACAACGTCTATGCCGACATTGGCGACGAGCAATCTATTGAGCAAAGCCTCTCCACTTTTTCCGCCCACATGACCAACATCGTTCGCATCTTGGGCGTGGTAGATGATCGCTCCTTGGTGCTACTGGATGAACTTGGCTCCGGCACCGACCCGACGGAAGGGGCGGCACTGGCGATGTCAATCACCAACTTTTTGCGTGACAAAGGGGCAACGACTTTTATCGCCACCCATTACCCCGAGCTAAAAATCTACGCCAGCCAGACAGAAGGGGCGGTCAACGCCTCGCTGCTGTTTGATGTGGAAACGCTGTCGCCGACGTATGAGATGAGCATCGGCATTCCGGGGCGGTCGAATGCGTTTGCCATTGCGCGGCGGCTGGGGCTGGATGAAACCATTCTCGATGAGGCAATGCGGTTTGTGGGGGTAGACAGCCATCAGGCCGACGACCTGCTGGGTTCGATTCAGGATTTGCGCGACCAGATGGAGGCGGAAGAGGCGGTGACGCGGCTGGCGCAGCGGGATGCCGAGAAAATCCGTGACCTGCTGCAAGAGCGGCTGGCGCAAATTGAGCAGGAGCGCACCGAAGTAATGGCGGAGGCGAAGCGGCAGGCAGAGAAAGAGCTGGAGAAAATCCGGCTGGAGCTGCGCCAGGTGCGCCGCCAAATTCGGGATGCGGAATCTATTAACGCGCTGAAGAAGGCGAGCAAGGCGGTGGACACGCTGGAAGAGGAGAAGGTTGAAGAGCTTCAGCCGGCTCCGGCCAAAAGCAGCCAGACGGCAACGGTGCGGAAGCTGCGGAAGTCGCTGGAGGTGGGGGATGTGGTGCGGCTGAAGACGCTGAACACCAAGGGCGAAGTTGTTTCGATCAGCAAAAACCAGGTGGTGGTGGCGATTGGGCGGCTGAGTATGAAGACGCAGTTGAGCGACCTGGAGTTTTTGGAACGGCCGTCTGAAACTGAGGAAGAGGAGCCGCTGGTTGAAATTGACGAAGCTCCGATGGCGGTGTCGGTGGATATGGAGCTGGATTTGCGCGGCGAACGGGTGGAAACGGGGCTGGCGCGGTTGAACCGGTATTTGGACAATGCGTTTTTGGCGCGGATGCCGTGGGTTCGGATTATTCATGGTAAGGGGACGGGAAGGATGCGAACGGCCGTTCGTGAAGCCCTGACCCAAAGCGGCCACGTCACTTCCTGGGAAGAAGGCAAAGACGGTGAAGGGGGTGATGGGGTGACGGTGGCGCGATTGGTGGGGCATCGGTAGACAGTAATCGGTAATCAGTAATCGGTAATCAGTGACCAGTTTTGACTGATTACCGATTACTGATTACTGTTTACTGGTCACAGGTATGATAGAAGCAGTTGTTTTTGACCTCGGCGGGACGCTGATTGAATATGCAGGGGAGTGGACGGCGTGGCCGGATTTGGAAACGCCGGGGTTTGCGGCGGCCTATGGCTATTTGCAGGCGCAAGGGACGGTACTGCCGTCGTTTGACACATTCCGCGAGGCAGGGTTTGGGCTGCTGCCGCTGCGATGGCGCGGTGCCACGCGGGGCGAGCGTAATTTACGGCTGGCGGAACTGTTGGGAGAAGTAACGGCCGCCTGTGGCGTGGCTGTGCCGTTGGCGCAGCTTTTTCAGGCCAGCAAGCAGTATGAGCAGGCGATTTCGGGGCAGGCGCACCTGATGCCGCACGCACGGGAGACGCTGGCACTGCTCAAATGGCAGGGGTATAAGCTGGGGCTACTGTCAAACACAATGTTTACGGGTGAAGGCCACATCGCCGATTTGCGCCGCTATGGGCTGCTGGAATTTTTTGATGCGCTGTTGTTTTCAGCCGACGTGGACAAATGGAAGCCCAACCCGGAGCCATTTTGGCACGTGTTGGCGGATTTGGGGGTGGAGGCGGCGGAAACGGCCGTTTATGTGGGCGACGACCCGGCTAGTGATGTGGTGGGTGGACGCAGCGCGGGGATGTTGACGGTGTTTTGTGTGGGAAACGGCCGTTTTCCTCAACCCGACCATGTGATTCCCCACGCCAAAATTGATGATCTGGCGGTGCTGCCATCGCTGCTAGAGAGGCTAAATAATAGCAAATAGCGATTGGAGATTGGAGATTGATGAGGGTTCATAATCTCCAATCTCTAATCTCCAATTCCCAAACCGCAATGAGCAGCGACGATTTAATCCAACAGCAGGCAAAAATCCTTTTTGAGCAAGCCTATCGCCACCAGCGCAAGGGGGAATTGGGGGATGCGATTGAACTGTACAAACGCTCCATCGCCATGTTTGCCACTGCCGAAGCCTATACCTTTTTGGGGTGGAGCTACAGCATGATGCGTCGCTATGATGACGCGATTGAAATGTGCCACAAGGCGATTGAACTCGATCCCGATTATGGCAACCCCTACAACGACATTGGGGCGTATTTGCTGGAGCAGGAAAAATATGCCGAGGCCATTCCCTGGCTGGAAAAGGCAATCGTTGCGCCACGCTATGAAGCGCGGCAATATCCCCATACCAATTTGGGGCGAGCTTATGAAAAGCTGGGGGAGCATCGGCGGGCACTGCGCTGCTACAACGAGGCACTGCGGCTTGATCCGCTGTATTTGCCGGCCGAATGGGCAAAAACGGCGCTGTTGGGGAAGCTGAATTGAAAAGCTGAATTGAAAAGCTGCAAGTAGCAGGTGGCAAGTGGCAAGTCTTGTTGGCATATGTGACTTGCCACCTGTTACTTGTTACGCCAAGACCCGTTCGCTTTCTTCAAACCAGGCCAGCGTTTCGCGTAGGCCATCTAAAATGGAAGTTTGGGGCTGGTAGCCAAGAATGTTACGAGCGCGGCTGATGTCGGCGTAGGAATGTTTGATGTCGCCTTCCCGTTCGGTGCCATAGTTAACAGGGATGTCGTGGCCGGTGATTTGGCGTAGGGCATCCACAATTTGATTGAGGCTGGTTTGTTCGCCGCGCCCCACGTTAAAAACGGCCGTTGGTGTTTCTCCATTCACCAGTTTTAATACCGATGCCTGGGCGGCTCGTAAATTGGCCTGCACTACATCCCCCACGTAAACAAAATCCCGCGTTTGCTCCCCATCGCCAAAAATGGTAACGTCCTGCCCCTGCATGGCGCGGCGGCAAAAGATGGACAGCACGCCGGAATAGGGGGAAGAGGGGTCTTGGCGGGGGCCAAAGATATTCATATAGCGCAGCCCTACCATTTCAACGCCATAGCTGGCGGTGTAGGCACCGGCCATGATTTCGCTCATCTGCTTGGCAGCCGCGTAGGGCGTAATGGGTGCGAGCGAGTCGCTTTCTTGTTTAGGCAGCTTGGGCAAGTTGCCATAGACGGCGGCCGATGATGCATAGACGACGCGCCGCACGCCACAATCGCGGGCAGCGTCAAAGACATTGAAGGTGCCGTTGACGTTGCTAAGATGGTTGTGCAGCGGTTCCTTGATGGAAAGCGGGACGCTGACAAGGGCGGCTTGGTGGAAGATGAGGCTACAACCGGAAACGGCCGTTTGTACTGTCTCCCGATCCGCAATATCCCCCTCAATAAACTCCACCGGCAGCCCGGCCAGGTTCTCCAGCTTGCCCGTGCTAAGGTTATCTAGCACCCGTACCCGCGCCCCCTCCTTGACCAGTGCCTCGACCAAATGTGACCCTAAAAAGCCTGCACCACCCGTCACTAATACCATGATACGCTCCTATAATTGACGATTAATGAATTACGATTTACGATTCGGCCACACGACGAGGCCTCTATTATCCGTTTATCGTAACGAGCGAATCTTAAATCCTTTCTTATGGCACTTTTTTCAGGGCAAATTGCAGTAGTCGCAGTGGGCAAGCTGCGAAACCGGGAGTGGTTGGCGGCGCAGGCAGCGTATGAGAAGCGGCTGCGCCATTATGTCGGGTTTGGGTTGACGGAGGTCAAGGACAGTGTAGGGCGGGGGCAGCCAGACGCGGTGGCGCTGCAAAAAGAGGGGGAACTATTGCTGAAGGGAGCGGAGGGGGCAAACCGGCTAATTTTGTTGACGGAAAACGGCCGTTCTTTTACCAGCCCCGATTTTGCCGATTATTTGCAGAAGCAGTTGGAAATTTACGGCCGTTTGGCCTTCCTCATTGGTGGCCCGCTGGGGTTTAGCGACGATGTTCGCACCGCTGCCCATGACACCCTTTCCCTTTCTTCCTTAACCTTCCCCCACGAAATTGCTCGCGTGTTGCTGCTCGAACAGCTTTATCGGGCGTTTACCATCCGCAATGGGGAGAAATATCACAAGTAGGTTGACAAAATCTTGCAGCATCTTATGATTTTAGCAAGCAAATAAGCGATTTCATTGAATTGCTGACCTGTAATGATGTAGAGGTCAACTTTGGAGTTGTAATGATCCTGACGCTTGAATTACCTAAAGAGCTTGAAAGCGAGCTTGCTAATGAAGCTAACCAGCTGGGCTTGTCATTATCAGAGTATACACTTCGGGTACTTTTTTCTCGGCCAGCCGTGCAAGGCTCCCCTAAAACAGGAGGAGATCTGGTTGCTTACTGGCAGGATGCTGGGTTAATTGGCACTCGCCCGGATATCCATGATAGTCTGCAACATGCTAGAAAGATACGTGAACAGGCGGAAAAACGGCTGGAAAACGTCAAAAACTGATGTTTGTTCTCGACACAGATGTACTTATTGATGTTCAACGGGGGAATCGTGCTGCCATTGATTGGTTTCGCAATTTGCAAGAATTACCAATGGTGCCTGGTTTTGTGGTGATGGAACTGGTGCAAGACGCGCAAAATTGGCATCAAGTCCGGCAGGTTTTACGATTAGTGGCTCCTTTGCCTGTTGTTTGGCCTACAGAAGCAGATTGTAATCGTGCGTTGTCTGATTTCATGAACTATCATTTGTCACATAATTTGGGATTGATAGACTCACTTATTGCAGCGTGTACCCTGGGGTTGTCAGCAACATTGTATACATTCAATGTTAGTTACTACTAAGCCAACGGGCTTGGGATTAAAAAGTTAATAGAATTCATATCAAAATCAAACGCAAATCCAATAAGGTAACGCGAAAATAGCAAATCATGGTAACGCTGGAAACGGTTGACCGCAAGCAACTCAACAAGCTTGACAAACAAAGCCTCATCGAATTGCTGCTGAGTGGTTTGGCTCGGATTGATGAATTGGAAAGGGTCGTCGCCAATCAAACAGCAATCATCCATCAGTTACAAGACCAGTTAAGCAAGAACAGCAGTAACAGTAGCAAACCACCAAGTAGTGATGGTCTCAAAAAACCTAAGACCCGCAGTTTGCGCCAGAAAGGAAAGCGACCGCTTGGTGGGCAGCCCGGTCATAAGGGCAACACCTTAAAGATGGTTGCCGAACCAGACTATGTAGAACCGCACCCGCTTTTGCATTGCCCCCATTGTCAGACCGACTTGTCGGAGATAGAAGCGGTCGGGCATGAGAAACGTCAGGTGTTCGACATCCCCCCCGTCCGTCTTGAAGTGACCGAACATCAAGTTGAAGTCAAACAATGCCCTGGTTGTGGTCAACAAGTCAAGGGAGCGTTTCCGCCAGAAGTAAGCCAACCAACCCAATACGGTTCGCGTCTGAAAGCGCAAACCAGTTATCTGAATGTCTACCACTTCATTCCTCTGGCACGTACCGAAGAATTGTTGACTGATTTCTATGGACAAGCTCCTGCTGAAGCCGTCGTTATTCAGGCAAACGACGACTTGGCTGAAAAGGTCAAACCCAGTTTGGACAGTGTGAGACAACAACTGATCCACGCCGCCGCCGTCCATTTCGATGAAAGCGGGTTGCGTGTTGAAAATGAACTACAGTGGCTGCACGTTGCCAGTACAACAGGACTGACACATTACCATGTCCACCGCAAAAGAGGACAAGAAGGGATGGACGCGGGGGGCATCTTGCCTGAGTTTAACGGCAAGGCGGTTCACGACCATTTTTCCGCTTACTTGCAGTTTGATAACAGCCGGTAGAAGTACAAGGAAGCGTGAAAATAAGAAAATTTGACAAAATGGATTCAAAAAGCGAACCTAAACGGTCAACTACTACCAAAACAGGTTTGCTCAATGAATCCACAACAACTATTTTGCCCCAATATCGATTGTCCAGCTAGAGGGCAGGTCAATCAAGGAAATATCCATCCACACAGTCAGCAAGAACAGCGGTGTCGTTGCGATGTGTGCAAAAAAACATTCAGCGTGACCAAAGGAACCCTGTTCTACCGTCTGCAAACAGACCCAGCCACTGTGATGCTTGTGATTGTCCTGCTGGCCTACGGCTGTCCGATAGAGGCAGTTGTCGCTGCGTTCGGATTTGACCGTCGCACCATCAAAAGCTGGTGGCAGCGGGCAGGTCAGCATTGCCAGCAAGTTCATGACCGACTGGTTGCCAGCAGCCAGCTAGACCTCGTTCAGGCGCAAGCTGATGAAATCAAAGTCAAAGCATGGGGTCGGTCTCTCTGGATGGGGCTGACCATGATGGTGCCAACCCGTTTGTGGCTCGGTGGGGTCATCAGTCAGCAACGTGATAAGCAAATGATTGCGTCACTCGTGGACACCATTCGACAGGTCGCGCTCTGTCGTCGACTGTTAATTGCCGTTGACGGTTTGCCTCATTATATCAAGGCAATCCGACGCGCCTTTCGTACCCCCGACCAGCAGGGTCAGCGTTGCCGACCCAAGCTGATTGCCTGGCGTGACGTTTTCATTGGTCGCGTCATCAAGCGCACAGCCCATGGCACGTTGACCATTGAACGGCAATTTCTAGACGGTTGCCGTCAGCAAGCACTCGCTCTGATTACGGCGTCGCAAGGATTCAGCGGCGTTCTCAACACAGCTTACATTGAGCGTCTCAACGCCACTTTCAGACAGCGCCTCGCCTGGCTTTCGCGTCGCAGCCGGATGCTCATTCATCAAGTTGAGACGCTGGAGGCTGGCATGTACATCGTTGGCTGCTTCTACAATTTCTGTGACCCGCACAAGTCGCTCCGTATCAAGATAGCATTGGGCTCGTTTGCCCATCGCTGGATTCAGCGCACCCCAGCGCTTGCCGCTGGCTTGACTGACCACATTTGGTCTTATCAAGAGCTGTTGACCTATCGATTGCCTCCGCCTCGGTGGCAACCGCCTAAAAAGCGTGGGCGGCCGTCCAAAGCGGTGCAAGCACTTATTGATAGGTGGTGTTAATGTTCACGGTTTAATGCACTACTACCTAACAGCCAGCACTGTTTCTGTAACGCCCATCATCTGCGTGAATTGCAATTTGTGACCGAACAGTATCAGCAATCATGGGCGACAGAGTTGGCGCAACTGCTCCTGACTATCAAGGCAGAAGTGGTGGCAACGCCCGAGCCAGCCATGAGTTTGCCGGCAGACCGCTTGGCCTACTACGAGATTGAGTACGATAAGCTTATATGCCAAGGGTTAGCCGCTAACCCACCGCCAATCAATCCGCCGCTCCAAAAACGAGGGCGGCCAAAGCAATCACCGCCAAAGAACCTGCTTGACCGCTTGGTGAAGCACAAATCAGGGGTGTTGGCTTTTATGTATGACTTTGCCGTTCCTTTTGACAACAACCTAGCGGAACGGGATGTCAGGATGGTAAAGGTCAAGCAAAAAGTATCCGGTGCTTTCCGTACCAAGAACGGTGCAGATACGTTCTGTGCACTTCGTTCTTATATCTCAACAGCGCGTAAACAAGGGCAGAATGTGATTGAAGCCTTACATGATGCCTTTCTTGGGAATCCTTTCATTCCCTCTTTGCCAGAGGCTTAGTAGTTACCAATGTTAAGCATTATCGTGTCGTGCCAGGGCTACAAATTCAACAGCCTTATACACGCTAATAGGCTATTGTTGTAGCGCATAACCGGGTGGCTTTACTGTTGGGGGAGCAAAACGATAAAGCGGGCACCGGCATGGAGGGTGTTTTCGGCCAATAAACGGCCGTTGTGCTGTTCCACAATCTCCCGCGCAATATACAAACCCAGCCCAGTTCCCGCGCCGCTGCGCTTGGTGGTAAAAAACGGGGAAAAAATATGCTCGATCACGCCGGGGGCAATGCCGGGGCCGCTGTCTTCAATGGCAAAAGCAAAAGCTCCAACGGCCGTTATCGCTTCTGGCAGCCGCACGGTCGGCAGTTGTACGTCACGTTCACCGGGCGCAATAAACCAGGAGCGAATGGTAATCTGTCCACCGGCCGGCTGCATCGCATCGCGGGCATTGGTTAGTAAATTGACCAGAACCTGGGTGAGTCGGTTGGGGTCACACACAATGGTCTGGTGTTCGGCATCCAACTCGGTGCAGATATTGACGTTAAACTCCTTAAGAAACTGCTGCTGCACCAGAAGCAGCGCATCCTCAACCAATGCCGCAAAATCTGTAATTGCCAACTGGAGCTTGCCCTGCCGCGTGTATCCCCGTAGCGTGTCGGTAAGCCGAATACAGCGCCAGGCACTTCGTTCAATCATCTGCGTATATTGCGCCAATTGGTCGTTGTTGAGCGACTTATCCTGCATGTCCTGCAAAATGGCGTGGCAGGTGGTGGTAATAATGCTGATAGGATTGGTCAATTCGTGGGCAATGCTGGCCGTCAAGGTGCCTAACCCTGCCAGCCGCTGCGTGTGGGTCAGCGACTGTTCTTGCTGCAACTGTTCGGCTGAGTTGGTGAAGGAGACAAGAATGTGGGGTAGATTGGGGGCGATGTGGCTTTGGGTGAGGTTGACGGTGAGCCAACGGCCGTTTTTGTGCCGTAGTGCCCCTTCCACTATTTTTGCTGGGGCACCATTGAGCGGAGCCAACGGGGCTGCACTGAGCCGCTGGTAGGGTACGCCAATCAGATGGCTGCCGCCAGTATAGCTAGTGCCATACCCTAGCATGGTCTCGGCCGCCTCATTGGCGTAAGTGATGAACTTGTTTTCATCCAAGACCAGGATCCCTTCAGCGATGTTGGGTAGTGTGTGCTGGGTGGATGAGACACGTTCGTGTGATGTGGCATCCAGCATACAAATGTCCTTCCCCAGCAAAAATACCGCTTGCAGGGTGGTGCAAGCATACGCCAGCCCAGTAGAGCCGTCCGTATTGGCACCGTAAATTCAGCGTGAACAGGGCGTGAACGGGAGGTGCTTTAGGAAAGATGTCTTATGCGTTCATTTTAGATTTTCCGTTCCTGAAAGTGGTTTGACACCCCAATCAACTTTAGGTAAAACTATACAAGAGATTCAAAGTAGGGATTAGCGGTTTCGCTTAACAAACGTTGCGAGAATATCCCGTCATTCCAAATCTGATTGTCCTAATGATTCTACAGCGTCATCAGCGTATGAATTGGAGCTTAGCGAAAACGGCCGTTTGTAAACGCCCGTTTCTTCCCACACGTGACGCTTATCACCCATTGATACAACAATCAAACTATTATAAGAACAAATTAAGCAATGCTTATTAGCTGATTGCTGTGCTAGGAGAATTATTTTGAAAGTAGAAGGTTCCTATACATTTGCTGCCCCGCGTGATGTGGTGTGGCCTATGCTGCTAGACCCAGAGGTCTTAGCCAACGTGATGCCCGGCTGCGAAGAGCTAAAAGAAGTTGGCGAAAATCAATATGTTGGCGTTTTAAAGATTAAAGTTGGCCCTGTGCAGGGTAAATTCAACGGTGAAGTCACCCTAACTGATATTGCCGCTCCTAATAGCTATAACATGGTTGTGGATGGCAAAGGGCCGGCCGGATTTGTGAAAGGTGATGGTGGTCTGCGACTGGAAGAAGAAGGCAGCACTACTATCATGCACTACAGTGGCGATGCCCAGGTGGGTGGTCGCATTGCCAGCGTCGGCCAGCGGCTGCTGGATACCTCGGCCAAGGCGATTATTCGCCAAAGCCTGGATGGGTTGAACCAGCAGGTGGAGGCGCGGATGGTGGCGTTGCAGGCGGAAAAGGTTGTGGAAGAAAAGGAGGTGGAGGGAAAAACGGCCGTTTCAGCCCCAACCCCCAAACCTACCACCCCCACTTCCCCCCCTCCCCCCCTTGCCCCCCCCACCCAAACCCAATTCGCTATGGGTGTCGCCAAAAACTTTATTGAAGAACTCATCCCCGAAGATCAGCGCGAAGACACCATCAGCAAAGCCATTATGATCCTCGGCGGCTTGTTCCTGTTTCGGCTTATCACAAAATGGTGGACACGGCGCATTGCCCGCGAAGTCGCCAAAATGTTGCAAAAGTAAAGGAGGTAAGCAACAACCTAAAAACATACACTCCCTTAGACAAATTTTTAGCAGAAAACGAGCATCTCAATTTGCCGTCACGGCGGGAAATTGAGTAAGGAATCCAACCTTAAAATCCCATAGAAGGAGATATTTCTATGAAAGTATCAATGACAGTCAACGGCAAAACATACACCAGAGATGTTGAGCCACGCATGTTGCTTGTCCATTTTCTCCGCGATGAGCTAGGCATGACCGGCACCAACATCGGCTGCGACACCAGCCAATGCGGTGCTTGCACCATCCATATGAACGGCATGGCGGTCAAATCTTGCACCACCCTCGCCGTGCAGGCTGATGGCGCAACCATCACCACCATCGAAGGGTTAGCCAATGGCAGCGAACTGCACCCCATGCAAAAAGCCTTTTGGGAAAATCATGGCCTCCAGTGCGGTTACTGCACCCCCGGCATGATCATGGCTGCGACCAAGTTGGTGGAAAACAACCCCAACATGACCGAAGCCGAAATCCGGCACGGTTTGGAAGGCAATATTTGCCGCTGCACTGGGTACGAAAACATCGTTCGTTCCGTCAAGGCCGCAGCAGCCCAGATGGGCGGAGGTGACTAATGGGCAACTACGTTGGCAAAAGCATGAAACGGGTCGAAGACCCCCGCTTTATCCAAGGGCAGGGACGGTATGTAGCCAACCTGAAAATCTATGGGATGACTCATGCTGCGATCAAACGTAGCCCCTATCCCCACGCCAAAATCAACAGCATTGACACCGCCGCCGCCGAGGCGCTAGACGGTGTGATTGCCGTTTTTACCGGCAAGGATTTGGCAGACAGTGGTGTAAACCCCATTCCCTGTGGTTTTACTCCGCCCGACATCAAGCTGCCGCCCCACCATGCGCTGGCAATTGACCGGGTGCGTCACGTTGGCGACGGTGTGGCCGTTGTCATTGCCGAAAGTGCCTACATTGCTTATGACGCGCTTGATCTGATCGAAGTGGATTACGAGCCGCTGCCGGCCGTTGTAGATGCCAAAGCCGCTGCCCAGCCCGGTGCGCCCCAGGTTCATGACGAAGTGCCAAACAACGTCAGCTTCACCTGGGCCATTGGTGACGAAGCCGCTGTCAACGCCGCCCTGGCCGCCTGCGACCATGTGGTAGAGCTTGACCTGATCAACCAGCGTCTCATTCCCAACGCAATGGAGCCACGCGCCGCTGCTGCCCAGTGGGACTCCGCGATGGAGCAAATGACGGTGTGGACATCCTCGCAAAACCCCCACACCATTCGCTTGCTGCTCAGTGCCTTCACCCTCGGCATTCCCGAACACAAGCTGCGCGTCATTTCGCCCGACGTGGGTGGCGGGTTTGGTAGCAAAATCTTCCACTATGCCGAGGAAGTCATTGTTCCCTGGGCGGCGCGGAAAATCGGCCGGCCGGTCAAATGGGTTGCCACGCGCAGTGAATCCCACATGACCGATGCCCACGGGCGCGACCACGTGACCCACTGCAAGCTGGGCATGAGCCAAGACGGCATCTTCCAAGCGTTGCACATTGAAAACTACGCCAACATGGGTGCTTATCTTTCCCTCTTTGCCCCCATGATCCCCACTGCACTTTACCACACGCTGATGGCAGGGCTTTACAAAACCCCCGTTATTTACGGCGTGACCTATGGTACGATGACCAACACCACCCCGGTAGATGCCTATCGCGGTGCCGGCCGTCCCGAAGCCAGCTATGTGTTAGAGCGTCTCATTGACATTGCCTCGCGGGATTTAAACATGGATCCCATTGAGATGCGGCGCAAAAACTTCATCCAGCCCGACGAATTCCCCTACCAGACCCCCGTAGCCCTTATTTATGACAGTGGTAACTACGATGCTGTCTTTGACACGGCTGTCGAAATGGCCGATTATTCAGCCATGCGGGCAGAACAGGCGGCAGCACGGGCTGCTGGCAAGCTGGTTGGTGTTGGTGTCAGTGGCTGTATCGAAGCCAGTGGTGCCGGCCCTTCTGCGGCCGTTGTTTCCCTGGGTGCGGCCATTGGTCTTTACGAAAGTGGGGCCATTCGCGTTCATCCAACGGGCAAAGTGACCGTTCTGACCGGGGCGCACAGCCACGGGCAGGGGCATGAAACCTCATTGGCGCAAATCGTGGGTGACGAGCTGGGCATTCCGATCAGCGATATTGAAGTGATTCATGGTGACACCGAACGGCTGCCGTATGGGGTTGGAACGTATGCCAGCCGCAGTATGGCAGTTGGTGGTGGGGCATTGGTGATGAGCGCCCAGAAGATTCGGGACAAGATTACCCGGATTGCTGCCCACCAGTTGGAAGCGGCCGTTGAGGATATGGTTTATGACCGGACGACAGGTACGGTTCATGTCAAGGGTGCGCCGGATAAGGCAAAAGCGTTTGGCGAGATTGCCTTCGCCGTGACGTTGGCAAACAATTTGCCTGCTGGTATGGAACCTGCTCTGGAAGAAACCTCCTACTTTGACCCGCCGAACTTTACCTTCCCCAACAGCGCTCATATTGCCAAAGTGGAAGTTGATAAGGACAGCGGCGAAGTCACGCTGCTGGATTATGTAGCCGTGGATGATGTGGGCAACATTATCAACCCGCTGCTGGTTGAGGGGCAAATTGTGGGTGGCGTAGCGCAGGGCGTTGGTCAGGCATTGTGGGAACATGGTGCTTATGACGCTGAAGGTCAGCTTCTGAGCGGTACCTTTATGGACTATGCCATGCCGCGTGCCGATGGCTTCCCGCAAATTCGCGTTGGCCGGACGGTGACACCGTCGCCTTCTAACCCGCTGGGGGTGAAGGGTGCTGGCGAAATGGGAACGATTGCTGGTACGGTGACTGTGGTGAATGCGGTTATGGATGCGCTGGCACCTTTGGGCGTGCGCCATCTGGATATGCCCTTAACGGCCGAAAAAATTAAGGCAGCCATTGCTGCCGCCAACGGAGGAAGCAACTAATGTATCCACCCAAATTTGATTATTTACGGGCAGACTCCGCAGCAAATGCCCTGGAACTCCTTGCTGCAAACCCCGATGCGAAGGTGATGGCTGGGGGTCACAGCTTGATCCCAGCCATGAACCTGCGCCTTGCCGACCCTGGCACTATTATTGATATTGGCCGTGTGGCTGATTTCAAATTCCTCAGTGCCAATGATGGCTATGTTGGCATTGGTTCGGGAACGACCCATGCCGAGGTTGCGGCTTCATCTGACGTTCCATCTGCTTTGTCGGAGGCGGCGGGTTTGATTGGTGACCCGCAGGTGCGGAATCGCGGCACGGTGGGTGGCAACATTGCCCACGCCGACCCGGCTTCGGATTTGCCCACTGTGCTGGTGGCACTGGATGCCACGATTTCGACCGTTTCTGGCAGCGGCACGCGGATGATTAAGGCGGGCGATTTCTTTGTTGACCTGTTTGAAACGGCGTTGAATGATGGCGAGTTGGTCGCGGAAATTAGCATGAATCAAGATGGGGCGAACACGGGTTCTGCCTATGCCAAACTGTCTAACCCGGCATCGCGGTATGCGATGGTGGGGGCGGCGGCGCGGGTGACGGTGGAAGGTGGGGTATTTACGGCCGTTTCCGTAGCCGTTGGTGGTCTCACACCCAAAGCCCAAGCCGCTCCCTCGGTAGGTGCGGCTCTGGTTGGACAGGCTGCGACGGCTGACAACATTGCCGCTGCCGCCGCCGCCGTGCAAAACGACCTCGGTGACGACGTGATGGGCGACATCCACGCCAGTGCTGACTACCGCCGCCAAATGGCAACTGTATTTGTGAAGCGGGCTTTGACAAAGGCGACTGAACGGGCTGGGTAAACCAATCCTTGTGTGAATTACCTGACTTTGTTTAGAACCTGATAGAATCTCTCCTAGAAAGCGCATTGTTTTTTAGGAGAGATTGTTTTAGTTGCTACTAATGCACATAGAGCAACTAAAGCCAAGCAACTACGAAGGTACCAATGAGAATAACGACTAGGCAAATAAATGACGTAACGATTTTAGACCCTAATGGCAAACTAACGATAGGTGCTGGTGATATTGCGCTAAGGCAGGCACTTTCAGAGGCACTTTTTGCTGGTGCACGCAACCTGTTGGTAAATATGGCAGGCGTTACTATGATTGACTCTTCGGGCATTGGTGAATTGGTTAGTGGGTATACGACAACAGTTAACTATGGGGGACACTTGAAATTGTGTAGCTTGCCTCCCAGAGTTTCCGATATTCTACAGATTACGCAGCTTATTACAGTTTTTGAAGTTTTTGACAGCGAACAAGAGGCAATTGAATCGTTTGCGTAACTGGTTAGAATAAATTGATGCACAAGATACAGTTTGTTGCGGTATAGAGGGTTATCGCAAAAAGGGCGTGGATTGGTCACAATCCGCGCCCTTTTTGTTTGTGCTAGACGCAAAATCTTGCGTCTCTATGACGATGAATAATGGTATGTCTTTTCGCCCGCGTAAATGGGAATGGGCAGCCGGTTTTCCGGGGTGGGCAGGGGGCAGGTGGCGAAGGGGGAGAAGGCGCAGGGTGGGTTGATGGATTTGTTGAAATCCACAATGGTTGTGCCGTTGGGGTTGATGGAGTCTATGAGCAGAAAACGGCCGCCGCCGTAGGTTTCTTTGGCGGTTGTGGCATCGGCATAGACGATGGAGGGATGATCAAGACTGTGGTGAACGTCTAACCGATATTCCTGCCCGTCCAGTTGGAACACCAATGCGCCTGGGACATGGGTGGGGGTGAATGTGCCTAAAATGGTGGGGACTTGGGCCGTCTTGGGCGGGTCATAGGGAACGAAGGTGGCCTCGACGCGCCAGGATGGATCCCAGGTGTAGGTGGGAATGCCGTCAAATTGAGCAAGGTAGCTGCTTTGTAAATCTTTGAGGCGAATGGCGAAGAGGTCGCTCCGTTTGATGAGGTACCAACTGAGCAGGCCGTGTTGCAGAATGGTGGGGCCGCCTTCTTCCATGTCGTGTTTGAGGTCAATGTGGGTGACAGAACGGCCGTTACTGGTGACATGAGCATCGGGCAGAAGATTGACGGAAATACGGCCGTTTTGCAGCAAAAACGACCCCATAAACCCTGGTGCCTTGCCTGCGGGGAAGACAATATCATTGCCGGGGTCACTGCCAAAGCTGTTGCTGCCTTCTTCCAGCCAGAACAGCCCGGCCAGCGTCAGCCAGCTACCGGGTGCTTTGAGTGCCGCCTCGCGCTCATCGTGCCACGTTTGCAGCATTTCGTGATAGGTTTTGGAGGATTGAATCATGTTTTTCTTGGGTAGAGACGCAAAATCTTGCGTCTTTACGATGTTAATGGTTTTGCACAAAATCAAAGCGCAGCAGGTTTTCATTGCAACTGGCGCGGGTGGTGACGGTGTAGACTTCGGAGACCGGCGTGCCGTTACTGGTTTCAAGCTGCACTTTGTAGGAGCGAACGACGGGCGAGGAAAAGACAAACTGTTCCCAGCCAGAAGGGCTATAGGCGGGCGCACCCCCCACAGGAACCCGCTCGTTCAGCCCGCTGTCCCAAATGTGAACCTGGTAGGTGCTTTTGGGGACAGGATTGCGGTTAATGTCTAGCACCTCCCCGGCGATGCCGAGCCAGTTGCAGCCAGCGTTGTTGGCGTAATTTTGCAGGTAGAAGGGGCTGGTGTCTGATTTGGTGAAGGGGAAGGGGGCGCGGGTGGGGCTGGATGTGGGGGTTGGGCCGACAGGTGTTGCCGTGGGGGTGTTGGTGGGGGTGGGGGTGGGGGTGCTGGTGGAGGTGTTGGTGGGGAAGATGGGAATGGCGGTGGGGGTGCGGCTGGGTGGTGGCGTGTAGAGGGGGTCGCTTTCGTTGTTTACGGTGACGGCCTGGGGTGTCCAGGTGGGTTGAAGCTGGGACAGGGCGACGGGGGAGGTGGCGGTGCTGGTGGGGAGAATGGCGATGGCGGCGGTGGTGGGAACAACGGCCGTTATTTCACCCCCCTCATTTCCCTCCCGTTGCCCAAACAACTGGACACCTAGTAGCGGCTGCACCACATCTGGGGCGGCAAAAAGCAGCACAACCCCTGCCAGCAGCAAAAGCCCGATAAGCAAGATGAGAAAAGTGAGCAAATTCAACAGACGGCTGAAACAGCCGCCGCCTTGTTTGGCCGCACGGGAAGGTTGGGTAGTCATAAGCTTGATGGAGACTAGTCTCTAATCCCTAATCTCCTAGATAAAACGCGAGATATTGGCCTGCGCCCATAGTTGCGCCAGCCAGTCGGCAAAGGTTTGTTGCAGCAGGGTGGAGCGCATGGCCGGGGTTAACGGCCGTTCCTCATCAACCTCCAACTGCTGCACCAGGTAATACGTCGTCGCCCCATTGTCATCCGTCACCGTGACCACATCACTCACGGCGTTGGGAGCCAGGGCAAAAGCCGCTTCCTCCACCGCTGGCACCAGCAGCGACCCCCGGGCAAAAAAGCCCAGGTCGCCACCCGCTTCCCCCGTTACCCGATCCAGCGAATGTTGCTGCGCCATGGCCGCAAAATCGGCTCCGTTACGGATGTCGGCCAGCACCGTTTGCGCCAGCGTGGGGTCGTCAAGCTGAATGTAGCGGGCATGAACTTGTGCTGTGGTTGCCGGTACATTTTCCGTCACCTTTGCCACCATTGCCTCGACAAGCATATCCACTTGCAGAGCCTCGCGGAACTCTGCCTCTGTCCACTGGTTGGCCTCCAGCCACGCCTCAAAATTGCCAGCTTCCCCGGCAGCCGCACGTAGTTCGTTGAGCTTGGTATCCACCATTTCTGGCGTAACGGCTACTCCCTGCATGGCTGCCGACTGGGTAATGAGTTTGCGCTCGATGAGAGCATCCAGTACTAGCTGGCGGTAGCTGCTGTTGTCATCCACGGGTTGCCCAAGCTGGCTTTGGGCTTGCTCATAGCGGGCTAGTTCGCGTTCAAAGGTGGCAATGGTGATGGGTTCGTTGTTGACCAGAGCGGCGAGGGGTTCGGTGGGGGTGGGGGTGGGCGGAACGGCCGTTTCTGTGGGCACCACCGTCGGCACAGACTCAACCGTAATCGCCTCTACCGCCTCACTGGGGGCAGAAACGGCCGTTGGTGAGGCTGATTCATCATTACTGCACGCTGCCAAAAGCAGCAAACAAGGGAGTATCAGGATAAAAATCCGTTTGTGTAACATAAACAAAGATTATACCTACCCCCCTCAGTTGAACAAATTGAGCCACAGCATGGCGATGGCAATGAGAACAACCACAAAACAACCCAGCCTAAACAGCGTGGCCGTGAGCCGGAACATGGCGCGTACCACAAACAGCCCGGCCAACAAGATGGCGATGATGATCAAAATTTGGGTTAATTCGCCGCTTGTTAAACCAATTGTATCCAATAAAGTGTCCATAATCCTTCCTTAGCACCATAAGTTTGACCGCTTATTATAGCGGAGGAATGGGAGATTGGAGATTAGGAGATTGGGAGATTAGGGATCATGAGCTTATATCCATGATCCCTTTCTCCTGCGGCGGATTGTGACTGATTGCCGAGCTAATGGGCAACTAACTGACTTTACTGTCATGCCGCGCTATGGTGTTTTTAATGTATGATACTAAACCATTTCGCGCTCAATGATTCCGGTCAGGCAACCAATGGCCCCGGCCGCTTTCCGCAGCTCATGGACGGGGGTGCTGTGGCATTTGATGCCCAGGCTTTCATAGAAGGCTTGCGTTTGCGGCATACCGCCCACCATCAAAATCTCGCGGGGGGCGAGGGTGACAAAGTTGAAGGCACTGCCTTTGGCTGCTTCCTCGACGGTGGGCAGAAATTCGACGCGATAGCCGTGGGCTTTGAGCGCATCCACGCCGCGATGGACAAACCGTTTCGGCCAGGCGATGGCAAGGTCTTTATCGGCAAAGCGCAACATGCCCATGAGGTGCATGGTGCCAAAGGGGAGGTCAACCACAATAACGTTGACACCGAGGTCGGTGAGAGCGGCGGAAACTTGCCGCGCTCCTTCATCGTTGGTTCGCAGCCCGCGCCCTAAAATAACCGTTTCAGCGTTAATCCACATGGCATCGGCCCCTTCAAAGGTGGCGGTTCCGTGCAGGGTGCGGTAAATAGGCACGCCAATATCAGCCAGCCGCCGTGCTACCCAGCGCTCTTCTCCGGCGCGAACGGTGGAGGCCGGCCGGGCGAGGATGGCTCCGGCCGGGGTCATAAACATCAGGTCGGCGCAGAACATTTGGTTGGGGCTGGGCGTTTGGGCAGGGTCAACATAGTGGACGGCCACACCAGCGTTGCGGTAAGCGTTGGCGATGCCGTCGTGCTGTTCTAGCACGAGTTCGGGGTCAATGGGTTCAAGCATTTGCACGGCGTTGTGGTCGGTTAGCTCGAACAGCTCTTTGCCGGGGCGGTGGAGCAGGACGGATTTGAGGGGGGCGTGTTCGGTGTTGATGCCGCAGTTGCCCCAGAGGGCGCCAATTTCTTGGGTGTGGGTTTGGAGGCGGGGGGACCAGCCTGCACCGCCGTAGGCGGAGACGTTGAAGGGTTCTGTTTCAGTTGACATAGGTTTCTCCTCTGAAAGAAAATGGGACGCGGACAAACACGGACAAACACGGATGAATGTGCGTTTTGGTTTCATTCATAGGGATCGTCATAGTCGGTGTTGCCTGCTGTAAAATGGGACGCTGATTCTCCTGATTTCCCTGATTATTCGGGCGTGCAGGATATAATGTTGTTAGTAATTGTACAGAGATGTGGTAAGTTGGCGAAGCAGACTTTTGAGGTATTAGAAGCCTCAAGGGTTTTGAGGAGGAAAAGATGAGTAAACGGCCGTTAACGGGGTTGCAAGTAGTGGGGGTGCGGTATCGCTATAGCCATCAGGCGAAGCGGGATGAACGGGCACTGGATGCGTATGGGCGGTCGGGGGTGTATGAAACGGCCGTTGTGCCTTATGAAGTGGTGGAGCCGGAAATGCCAGAGGAGAAACGGTTGCCTGATGAGCCGGATAACATTGGGCTGCTGGGTGGCGCAATTGCCGAGGCGGTGGCGCATGGGCGGCGGGCCGGCCGGGCAATTTTGATGACCGGTGGGGATTGCTCGCATATTTCGGGGGTGCTGGGCGGTTTGCAGGATGTGCATGGGTCGTCGGTGCGGGTGGGGCTGGTTTGGTTTGATGCGCACGGGGATTTTAATACGCCAAAGACAACGCTGTCGGGGATGTTGGGGGGGATGCCGGTGGCAGTGTGTGCAGGGCTGGCTTTTCCGCGCTGGCGGGAGCTGTCGCATATGGTGGCACCGCTGCCGACTGATAGGATTGTAATGGTGGATGTGCGAAATTTGGATGCGCCAGAGGAGGCGTTGATTAAGGCGACGGATGTGGTGATTGCGGCGGCGGCGAAGGGGTTTGCGGGAGTGGATTTGGAAACGGCCGTTTCTGCCCTGGCCGACCGCTGCGACATGCTCTATCTGCACATTGATTCCGACATTTTGGATGAACGGTATGTGCCAAACCACGGGACAAAGGAGCCAAACGGGCCGGATATGGCGCAGGTGCTGGCAGCAGTAGATACGGTGATGGCGACGGGAAAGGTGGCAGTAACGGCCGTTGTTTCCGTCTATGGTGAGGGAGAAGGGAGCGAGACGACGGTAGCCTCAGGGGTTGAGTTGATTCGGGGTTGCTTGGATGCTTGGCGACAGTATGGTATGGCCGGTCTGTGAATGATTTCTGTACAAATCTAACAGGGCATAAACAAAGATGCTTGTGCCTGTTGAGCACAAGCATCTTTGTTTGGGAATGTCCCTGGGAACCAGGTTTTAAGGAGTCACTGGATTGAAACAGAGAGAACCAATGGCAAATTTTGGATCGGAGACATGAGCAGGATCGATATCATTGGAAAAAGTCAACTCTACACGTGCCATTCCGGGTTCCGATAGCCTAAACAAGTGATTGCCAACTTCACCTTCCTTCGCTGTTAGCGCATCGCCGGAAAACCATAAATCCCCCATTGAACCAGCATGTGGGCGGATCCTTTTTTCGCTCGTATATGTGATTTGATTTTGGGCTACGGGATTACCATCCGCATCAAAACCTGTTAATTTGATTTCATGTGCTGTTGCTAACAGCGGATTAAAATCACCATAATCCAAAA
>JACKCD010000035.1 GCA_020634215.1 Ardenticatenaceae bacterium
CAACGACCCGCCGGACACGATGACCGCCGACTACAGTTGGAGCTTCACCACTGCCATCCAGCCCGCCACCAACGTCCTCATCAACGAAGTGGACAGCGACACCCCTGGTGCCGACACCGCCGAGTTTATTGAGCTGTACGACGGCGGCAGCGGCAACACCAACCTGACGGGACTGGTACTAGTGCTGTTTGACGGCACAACCGACAGCAGCTACCGCGCCATTGACCTTGATGGCTATGCGACAAACGGCAGCGGCTACTTCCTGCTGGGCAATACGGCCGTTTCTGGCGTGGATTTCACCCTGGGCAACAGCACCGTGCAAAATGGGGCCGACGCAGTGGCGTTGTATGTGGGCAATGGGGCGGATTTTCCGAATGGAACGGCCGTTACCACCGCCAACCTCCTCGATGCCATTGTCTACGGCACTTCCGACCCCGACGACGGCGGCCTATTAGCCCTGCTCAACGGCGGCCAGCCGCAGGTGGACGAAAACGGCGGTGGCAACGGGGCCAATGATTCCAGCCAACGTTGCCCCAACGGCTCCGGCGGCCAGCGCAACACCACCAGCTACGGCCTCGGCACACCCACCCCCAAATCGGCCAATAGCTGCACCGTCGCCGATGCCGCCCCCAGCGTCACCGCCACCACCCCGGCCGATGGAGCCAGCAATGTGGCCGTTGACAGCGCCATCACGGTGCAGTTTAGCGAAAGCGTCCAGGTCACAGGCAACTGGTTCAACATCAGTTGCGACGGCGGCAGCCACAGCCTAGCCGTCAGCGGCAGCGGCAGCAGCCGCACCCTCACTCCATCGCCCATCTTTGCCGCCGGTGAAAGCTGCGTCATCACCATTCTCGCCAGCGGGGTCAGCGATAGCGACAGCAACGACCCGCCGGACACGATGGCGGCCGATTATGTGTTTAGCTTCACAACGGCCGTTTCCACCACCCCCACCGCCTGGGTCATCAACGAAATCCACGCCGATCCTGATGCCATCGGCGGGGATGCCAACGGCGACGGCGTGGTGTCAACGACGCAGGATGAATTTGTCGAAATCGTCAACAACAGTGGCGGCGTGGTAGACGTTTCCGGCTGGACGGTGGCTGACTCGGTCACTGTCCGCCACACCTTTGCCAACGGCACGCTCATCCCCGACCAGTGCGCCATTGTGCTGTTTGGCGGCGGCACGCCCACGGGCAGTTTTGGCGGGGCGGTCGTCCTCACTGCTGGTTCGCTGGGTCTCAACAACGGCGGCGACACGGTGACGCTGGCGGATGCGGGGGGAACGGTGGTGCAAACGGCCGTTTATGGCCCAGAAGGCGGCGACAACCAATCCCTCACCCGCGACCCCGACCTCAGCGGTGCGTATGCCAAACACAGCCTTGCCAATGGCTCCGGCGGCAGCCTGTTCTCCCCCGGCACCCGCATCAACGGCGACCCCTTTGGCGACTGCACCCCGCCCGACCTGCCCCCCAGCGTCAGCAGCACCATTCCCGCCGCCAACGCCACCGATGTCGCCGTGGATGCCCCCATTACCGTCACCTTTAGCGAACTGGTGACGGTGACAGGTAACTGGTTTGACATTAGCTGTAGCAGCAGCGGCAACCACAGTGCCAGCGTTAGCGGCGGGGCGCAAAGCTATGTTCTAACGCTCGACGCACCGCTGGCCTATGGCGAAAGCTGCACCGTCACCCTCTTTGCCAGCCAAATCAGCGACCAGGACGGCACACCGGCCGGAATGGCGGCGGATTATAGCTGGAGCTTTGGCACAACGGCCGTTCCCTTCGTCTGCGGCGCACCCGCCACCCCCATCCACACCATCCAGGGCAGCGGCCTCACCAGCCCCTTGGTCGGCCAAATCCACCATGTGGAAGGGGTGGTTGTGGGCGATTTTCAGGACACGGCCACGCAGTTGAGCGGTTTTTACCTGCAAGAAACGGCCGCCGACGGCGACCCGGCCACCTCCGAGGGGCTGTTTGTCTACGACAGCGGCTTTGGGCTGGACGTGGCCGTGGGCGACCGGGTGCGGGTGGTTGGGCAGGTGACTGAATACGTTTCCAGCAGCAGCGATTCGCTGACGGAACTGGGCGGCGTGGTGCAGATGATGGTGTGCAGCACCGGCGAAACGGTAGCCCCAACGGCCGTTTCTCTCCCCGTCGCCAACTGGGAAGCATATGAGGGGATGCTGCTGATGCTGCCGCAGCCTTTGAGCGTGACCGAGCATTTCCAACTGGGGCGGTTTGGGCAGGTGGTGCTGGCGGTTAACGGCCGTTTGCCCCAGCCCACCCACGTCGCCCTGCCCGGAGCCGCCGCCAACGCCATCGCCGCCGCCAACGCCCAGCGCACCATTATTTTGGATGACGGCAGCACGCGGCAAAACCCAGCCGAAATTGTGCATCCCGCCCCTGGGTTGACGGCCGGCCACACCCTGCGCGGCGGCGACACCGTCACCAATCTGGTCGGCATCCTCGACCACCGCTTTGATGCCTATCGCATTCAGCCCGTCGGCGCGGTCAATTTCACCCCCGCCAACCCGCGCCCCACCAACCCGCCCGACGTGGGCGGCACGCTCAAGGTTGCCAGCTTCAACGTCCTCAACTACTTCACAACCCTCGACACGGGGGCGGCAATTTGTGGTCCGGCGGGTAATTTGGGGTGTCGCGGTGCCAACAGCGACAGCGAATTTGCCCGGCAGCGGGCAAAAATCATCCACGCCCTGCTGGCACTTGATGCCGACATTGTGGGGCTGATGGAGATTGAAAACAACGCCGGGGAGGCGGTGGCTGACTTGGTGGCGGGGCTAAACGAGGCGGCGGGAAGCGACCTGTACGCCTATGTGGACACGGGCACGATTGGCGGAGATGCGATTAAGGTGGCGCTGATTTATAAGCCGGGGCGGGTAACGGCCGTTAACGACTTCGCCGTGCTGGATGATGTGGCCCCGTTTACGGTCAACACCCGCCCCCCCCTCGCCCAAACCTTTGCCGAAAACAGCAGCGGCGAACAGCTCACGGTGGTGGTCAACCATTTCAAATCGAAAGGGTGCGGCGGTGCCAGCGGCGACAACGCCGACCTGGGCGACGGGCAGGGATGCTGGAATGCTGACCGGCTGCTGGCGGCGCAAATGGTGCTGGGCTGGCTGGCAACCGACCCCACCGGCAGCAACGACCCTGACGTGCTGATCATTGGCGACCTGAATGCTTATGCTTTGGAGGATCCGGTGCGAGCCATTACCGATGCAGGCTACGCCAACCTGATGGCGCAGTTCAACGGCAATGCCGCCTATTCTTACGCTTTTGACGGGGCGTGGGGATATTTGGATCACGGGTTGGGCAGCCCCAGCCTGACCCCGTTTGTCACGGGGGCAACGGAGTGGCATATCAACGCCGATGAGCCGCTAGCGCTGGATTACAACGAGGAGTTTAAGTCGCCGGAACAGATCGTATCGCTCTACAGCGACGACCCGTTCCGCGCCTCGGATCATGATCCGGTGCTGATTGGGGTGAACTTGGCGCAGGCGGCGGAGCCGGTGCTGGCATTACAAAAAGAGGTAGAGGTGGGCGAAACGGCCGTTTTGCCCGGCAGCACCGTCACCTACACCCTCACCTTGAGCAACAGCCACCCGGTTGCCATTGCCGAGGGCGTGACCCTGACCGACATGCTGCCCAGCGCGGTGGCGTTTGGGCAGTGGGTGGTGCGGCCGACGGGTGCGAACGTCGTCAATAACGAGGTGTCGTGGCAAGGTACGATGGCAGGGGAGGAAACGGTGGTGCTGGTGTTTACGGCCGTTATGCAGCCAGGGGTGGTGGGTGAGGTGGAAAATACGGCCGTTTTCGACCATCCCACCCAATCCGGCAGCGCCACTGCCACCTTCACCGTGGCGGAACCGGTACGCTACAGGCTTTATTTGCCACTTATTCGGAAATAGGGATGCAACCAGGGGCGTATGCGATACGCCCCTATTCACCTTCTACCCTGCGGCCGGCGCGCCGCCAAGCGCGTTTGGCATCCTCATAACCAAGCTGGTAGAGGGATTCGTGCCCTTTTTCGGTGTAGCGAATGATGCGGTCAATCCCGATGGGCTTTTGCGGCGACACGATGATGGGGTCGGCCAGCTCGTGGTAGCTTTTTTCCAAAATGTCGGGGATGCCGTTGCCATCTTCGTCGGGTAGCTGCGGCGTTTCACCGCGTAGTTGAGCCTGCAACACGGCGTTGGCCGCCCGCAGCCGCGCATTTTCCACCTGCATTCGCACCAGGGCGTTAATATGGCGGAACAGCTTCATATCAGCCTGAAAAGAGGCCAGCAGTGCCCATTCTAGCGTAGTGGCAGCGGCGGTCAGCAAGTTTTGCGGCGCGGTTGTCCAGCCACGTTCTTCCCAGGGGGTCATGATGATGACGACGATCTCTTCGGCTCCAGCGTCAATGGCAGCACCCAGCGGGGTATTGGCAACAGTCGCCCCGTCCCAATAAAGCGATTGGTTAAGGTGGGTGGCGGGGTAGACGATGGGGATGGAGCAGCTAGAGAGGATATGGTCAACGGTGATGGGTTCGGGGTGTAAACGGCTGGGGTAGATGTCGGCACTGTTGCCAAAGACGTAGAGCCGGCCGGTGTAAACTTCGGTGGCGGTGATGCGGAGATGAACGGCCGTTTCCTCCGAATTAATCCGCGCAAAATCAATCCACCCTTTTTCCAGCAGCGTTTCGCGCAGGGGGGACGTGTCTAGCAAAAACGAGCCGCTGAGCGGGTTCAGGTTTGCCTTTTGCACATCGCGGGTTCGCAACCGCCGCCACAGTGCCCACAGCGAGCGCGAGTTGTGGCCGGAAGCTAGCGCCGCCCCATTTACCGCCCCAATAGACGTGCCTACCACGATGTCGGGGAACCACTCATGTTCCTCCAAAAAGCGCAGCACCCCCACATGGTAAGCCCCGCGCCCACCACCACCCGATAAAACCAGCGCTCGTTTTCGTTCCTCTGGTAACATGATTCCCTCCTAAAACAGGTTTTGCCTTTCGGATTATTCTAAACTGCTGTTAGATGGGGCTTCCACGTGGTGCGTAGTACGTGGTGCGTAAAAAACTATACCACGCACTACGCACCACGCATCAAATTTGCGACCCCATGATATTATCCAAAAACTTGGTTTGTTTAACCGAGCAGGTACGATTTTTCAGCCGTTGGCTGGCCGTTTGGCTGCGGGGCACGTGATGGCCGAATCGGTAAGATAATATAAAACTGGCTACCAGGCATACTTTCTTCGCTCGTCCCATCCGACTCCACCCAAATTTGCCCTTCGTGGGCTTCAATCACCCCTTTGGCAATGGGTAACCCCAGCCCGGGGCCAGCCCCTTTAAACTTGGTGCTGCCGGTGGAGTGCAGTTGGGGGTCGCCAACGCGAAAGAATTTCTCAAAAATCAGGTCGTGGTAGCGGGGGTCAATGCCAATGCCGGTGTCGGCTATGCTAATTTCGACAAATTCGGCCTCATTGTGCTGGCCGGGGCGCACAAAACCTTCGATGCGAATACGGCCGTTATCAGGGGTATATTTCACCGCATTGCCAATGATGTTGGCAAACGCCTGCACCAGCCGCCGAAAGTCACCCATAATGGGGGGCAAATTGCTCAGCCCATGCACCGACAACCGAATACGCCGTTCGCGCAGGGCATCGCGCAGCGGGTCAACCGCCAGTCGGACAATCATATCCAGATTGGTTTCGACATAGGTAAGCTGCAGCCCCTCCACATCAAGCTGGCTGGCATCGAGCATGGCCGTCAGCAGCCGCTCGAGCTGCGTCGTGGCGCGATTGACGTGGCCGATGATCTCCCGCGTCTGCTCCGGGGTCAGCGAGTTGTCCTCGTTCATGGCCGCCAAAATGTCGGTGTAGCCCTTGACCTGGGTTAGCGGCGTGCGTAGTTCATGCGAGGCAATGGTGATAAAGTCCGATTTGACCCTATCCATAATTTCCAGCCGTTCGTTTTGGTTGACCAAATCAATGTTAAGGTCGCGGATTTTGGCGTTTTGCGACCCTAACTCGCTATAAAGACGGGCGTTTTGCAGGGCGATGATGGTCTGGTCAGCCAGCGTTTGCATCAGTTCCAACTCATCGGCCTGATAGGCCAGCCCCGACGTTTTGGGGCCAATGGCAATAAAACTGTCAATCTGGTCATTGGAGCCAATGGGGATATAGGCATCCATATCCAGCTTTTTCAGCCACATCCGCTCCTCGCCGGTGATGGCTTCATAGGCAGGGTTGTAGTCGAGGTCATATTGCGACAAAGGCTGGTGCTGTTTTGCCAAGGTGGTAAGCAGGAGGCTGCTGCTGGGCAGCTTGTATTTTTGCACGGGCACGGTGCCCATGCCGGGGATAGGTTGAATTTGGTAATCGCTGCCGGCGCGGGTGATGAGCATGAGCGCCCCGCGATTGGTGCCCAGCAGTTCGTTGAGGGTTCGCATGACGGTGGTAGTCAGTGCCTGCACATCGAGCGTTTTGGCAATGGCCTGGCTGTAGCTTTGCAGCACCTTGTTGGTTTCCACTTGCCTGTCGAGAATGTAGCCATCTATGATGCGTTTGACAGTGGTGTGGAATGGCTGGTAGAGCATAAAGCCAAAGGTGATGATGATGATGGTGACGATGATGGTGGTGCTGGTACGCAGGCTGGGGGTGATACGCTGGAGAATGAAGGCGGCGGCGATGATGGGCAGAGCGGAGATTTCGGTGATGATGATAAAGGCGATGCTGCGCTGGATGCGGGTGCGGACATCGAGAATGCGGTGGGAGGTGGCGGCGTAGGCGAGGCCGACGATACCGGCGAAGCGAATGGTGTGGCCGAGGATGTGGGCGTTGAGCAGCGGGATAAAGGTGAAGATTTCGCCGCTGAAGGTGATGAACAGGAGGATGGCCCAGAAAAGCTGGCGGTTGGCGTGGAGGGGGAAGCGGTTGCTGCGAAAGTGCTGCCAGGTGCGAATGAGGATGGCGAGGCTGAGGAAAAGCCAACTGCCGTAGCCAACGGCCGTTCCCAGCGTAAAAGCCCCAAACGGCAACCCCGGAATGACAAAGCGTTCGCTGGGCACAAACAGATCAACGCCCACGGCGGCCAGAATGAGGCTGAGGCCGAGGATAAACCAGTTGGCGGGGTTGGGTAGGTCGCCATAAACGGCCGTTGTCACTCCCAACACCGTCGTCGTCAGCAGCAGCACCTTGAGGCTAAGCTGGGGGAAAAAGGGAAAGATAGGTTCCGCCACCATTGACAGTGCCCACAGGGTAGACAGCCCCATATAAAACAAGAGCCAGCGGTTGAGCCGTTCGTTTTTGCTGCGGCGGGTGAAGGAAAAAATAAGCAGGAGGGTATAGAACCCGGCTACGACAAGGGCGAGGATTGCATCTGGCGAAAGTTGGCCGTCAGGTGTTGCCATATGGTAGGTATTTTAACGGCCGTTTCCCCCGACCGCAATTGTCTGCCGAAATCTCTCAGTGAATTCAAGGTAAAAAACAACCCACCACAACCAAGAACTTGCTGGTCAATACCCAGGAAGGCCTGTTGACAAACAAAAAGTTACTAGCGGAGTAAAGAGAGCAAAGACATAATTTCCTCATCAAGTTGTGTCAGATAATGTTTTTCTAGTGTACCAAGTGTTCGAACAACACGGGTCTTGTCCATGGCTCTCATCTGAGATACAAGTAAAATGGATTTTTGGCTCAAGCCATTTTGGGATGATGGCACTACTTCAATTGTATAAGGAAATCGTATTGCTTTAAGATTCGATGTCGCAGGAACGATGATTAATGTTGAAATATCTTGAGCGGCGTTCGATTGTACTACAACAGCGGGTCTCGTACCTACCTGTTCATGACCATCTCTGCCTCGTGGGTAAGGCAATTCAACCATCAATACATCACCCCGCGCCATAAGCTAAGCCAATGATTTTTCAAACTTATCAAACGCTTCATCACTTAAGGCTTCCCAACCAGCAAATTCTTCCTCAAGATCAAAGGAACCGTTGGTTGTAGGAATTGGATTGATCTTTGACCAAAATCCATTAGTCATTTCAGAGCTGCCTCGATCAAGAGGTTCCCCATTTTGGGGATCGGTCAAAAACAAGCGCAGACTCCAACCATTGGCCTTAAAAGCTTCATTTGCATCTGATGCTGAATACTTGGCTGTTTCACCACAAATAGTAATGGTTCCAAATAAATTCTGCGGCAACTTTTCAGACATGATAACACCTCAATTACTCAACTTTTGCAACAATCTTTTTTTGACTGACAAACGCAAAACCTGCTTTCTTTCGAATAGTGGCAACTTCAATAGCCCCTCCAACACCACGAATGCCAACAGTTAGGCTTTGTGCCTCAATTGTTGTTCGTATGAAAAAAGTGGCTAGATCGACGCAGTCCTGTAAAGCCATAGCCTGTATTGGGATATTCATTGTAAGGGGATGAAGAGCTTCTCGTAATTGCAAAATTGCTTCTGGCGTTAAATTTAAAGATGTAGCTACGTATGCTAAAAGCTGCTGATCATACCCTTGCAAAATGCGGTCAACGACATCCCGTTGCCCGCCCCAAACAATGCCAAATTCATTGCTGCCATTTTGCTGCCTCGGGGCGGGATCTGAGGGTATTTCAAATAAATATGTAGTCCCATAAGGATCGTTTTCATCGAAACCCGAAACGACAAATGTCATGCTTGGGCCAGAATGCAAGACACGAATAGTATCTTGCCAAGCTCGCCATTGCTCGAGAAAAAATTTACTAAGTTTTGTGGCGTAATCAATTATGGTAAGGCGCTCATTTGGTAGAGATTGCTCAAACTCTGGCATATAGCTGTGAGCCGTTCGCAAACCAATGGCTGCCTGACCATAAGTAACCGCCCCTACATGTTGATGACAATCGCTTTCAAAAGATAGCAATTTAGTAGCATTATCAAAGCTAGCATGAATTGGTGGCTGATTGTTCAACTGGACTGTTATTGTTAAACGGCTATCAGCCGCCAGAACAACCCCTTCAGGTCCGTTAATTACAATACCTAGAGACAAATTGCCACCTCCTTAATTCATAAGCTCAGTATAAACTCGCTTACTAAGATTTCAATAGAATGTGTGTTCTTTACCTTATGATGAAAGGCTTACAGGAACTATTACTCAATTGCGATTGGTTTATTACAACGTGTCTACTTTAAAGATAAAAATAAAGAAGCCCAGCACCTGCAAAACTAAGGTTACTAGGCTTCGTCTTTCAAGCACACCTTTTGCCTTTGAAACAGGTGGCTTCATCCTGGCGGAGCAGAGAGGATTCGAACCTCCGAGACGCTTGTGACGCCCACACGATTTCCAGTCGTGCGCCTTAAACCACTCGGCCACTGCTCCTTAATACGGGTGGGAATTATAGCAAGCGAACGGCCGTTTGCCAATCATCTTTCACCCAAACTTTTCGCCGCCACCTTTACGCTATTTGCGCCGGAATAATGCTGCTGCCATCACGATCGGCCAGGTGGCAGGCCACAAACTGCCCTGGCCTCACCTCGCGGTATTCCGGCACCTCGGTGCGGCAGCGGTCATAGGCCAGCGGGCAGCGGGTGTGGAAGACACAGCCGCTGGGGGCTTTAAGCGGGCTGGGGACTTCGCCCTGCAAAATGATGCGTCGCCGCTTGCGCTCCAGCTTGGGGTTAGGCAGCGGCACGGCGGAGATGAGGGATTGGGAGTAGGGGTGTAACGGCCGTTCAAACAACGTCGTCCGATCCGTCAGCTCCATCACCTTACCCAAGTACATCACCGCCACCTTGTGCGAAATGTGGCGCACCATGCTCAAATCATGGGCAATAAACAGATAGGTCAGCCCAAGCTGCTCCTGCAATTCCTTGAGCAAGTTAACCACCTGCGCCTGAATGGAGACATCCAGCGCCGAAATCGGTTCATCACAAACCACAAAGCTGGGGTTAAGTGCCAAAGCGCGGGCGATATTGATGCGCTGCCGCTGCCCGCCAGAAAATTCGTGCGGGAAACGTTTGCTCCACCTAGGGTTTAGTCCCACCAGTTCCATCAGCTCAATAACCCGGCTGTGAACCTCGCGCTCACTGCCGGCATTGTTGATCCGCAGTGGCTCGCCAATGATTTTGTTTACCGAGTGGCGTGGGTTGAGCGAGGCCACCGAATCCTGAAAAATCATTTGCACCTGGGGACGCAGTTCCCGTAGTTGTGCTGTGTTCAGCGTGGTTAAATCTATGTCCTTAAAATAGACATGTCCAGCGGTAGGTTTGTGTAGTTGTAGCACAGCCCGCCCCGTTGTTGACTTGCCGCAGCCACTCTCGCCCACCAACCCCAAGGTTTCGCCCCGGTTGATGGTAAAGGAAACATCATCCACCGCTTTGACCGCGCCATGGTGGCGGTTAAAAAGGAAGCCGCCGCTGATAGGGAAATATTTTTTCAGGTTTTCCACGCGCACAATGGGTTGTTCATTAGACATGGTCTCTGGGCGCTCCTCGTTCAACATCGTAAAAACAGGCGGTGTCATGGTTTTTGCCTATGGGGATGAGCAACGGCCGTTCTTTCCAACAGCGTTGAAACACAAACGGGCAGCGGCTGGCAAAGGGACAATAGGTAAGCGGCTGCAATAAATCAGGTGGCGACCCCTCAATGCTCACCAGCCGTTCATCTTCCCCCTCCATTTTGGGGATAGCCCCCAATAGCCCAATGGTATAAGGGTGCTGCGGGTTTTCATACAAATCATCAACCAGGGCACTTTCCACCACCGTGCCGCCATACATCACCAGCACCCGGTCGGCCATCCCCGCCACCACGCCTAAATCGTGGGTAATCCAGACCACGGCCATGCCCATCTGCTTTTGCAACCGCTGCGTCAGCTCAATAATTTGCGCCTGCACCGTCACATCCAGTGCCGTCGTTGGCTCGTCGGCAATGACAATGGCTGGTTCACAGGCAACGGCAATGGCAATCATCACCCGCTGCCGCATCCCGCCAGAAAATTCGTGCGGATAGCTGTCGTACCGCCGTTCGGCGTCGGCAATGCCGACCTGCTGCAGCAGGTTAATGGTGCGTTTGCGGGCTTCGCTTTCGCCAAGCTGCAAATGGGTCATCATGGATTCGGCGATTTGCTTGCCGATGGTCATGGTGGGGTTCAATGAGCTAATGGGATCTTGGAAGATAAAACCCACTTTGCCCCCACGCACCTCCTGAAGTTCCTTTTCGCTCAGCTTGAGCAGGTCAAAGGTGTCGCTGCCGTCGTTAAAAACGGCCGTTCCGCCCTCAACCCGTCCTGGCGGCTTGGGAATCAGCCCCAACAACGACATCATCGTCACCGATTTGCCGCTGCCGCTTTCGCCCACAACCCCCAGCGTCTCCCCAGGCTCCAGGTCAAACTGCACCTCATTCAGTGCATGAACAACCCCATCAACGCTGTAAAAGCGAGTCACTAAACCGTTTACGTCTAAAATCTTTGTCATAGTGTGGAGATTGGGTGATTAGAGATTAGAGATTGGAGATTGCCACTAGCAAAGTGGCAATCTCCAATCTCTAATCTCTAATTTCATCATTACGCTCGTGACCGCCGCAGACGCGGGTCAAGCACATCGCGCAGCCAGTCGCCCAGCAGGTTCATGGCAAGCGAAGCGATGGCGATTGCCAGCCCCGGATAGATGACCATCCAGGGGAGCTTTGCAAGGATTGACGGTAAGCTTCGACCATGTTGCCCCAGCTGGCACCAATGGGCGGCACGCTCAGCCCAAGAGCTTAGACCCGCTTCGTAAAAAATCATAGCCGACATTTCAAAGGTTGCCAGCGTGATTAGCGGCCCGATCAGGTTGGGCAAAATGTGGTCAAACATGATGCGGCTGGTGCTGGCTCCCACGCTAATGGCCGACTCAACATAGCCCGACTGCCGAATTCGCAGCACTTCGCCGCGTGTGACGCGGGCAAAAATGGGGGAGTCGGTGATGCCAAAAATGAGGATAACGTTGAACAAACTTCGCCCCAAAATGGAGGCGATGACCACCACGAAGACAAGATAGGGAATTGCCAGCCACAGATTTACCCCGGCCATGATCGCCCCATCTACTTTGCCCCCCATAAACCCGGCCACCAGCCCGGCCAGCAGCCCCAGCCCTCCGGCAATGAGTACGCCAAAAACGGCAACGGTGAGGGAGACGCGGGTTCCGTAGACGATGCGGCTAAAAATGTCTTTGCCCAGCCGATCGGTTCCGAGTGGGTAATCCCAATTGCCGCCTTCGTACCAGGCGGGCGGCAGCTTGGAGTCGCGCAAGTTTTGTTCAAGTGGGTCGTGTGGGGCGATGATGGGGGCAAAAACGGCCGTTATTACCATCAACAAAAACAAAATCATCCCCAACAGCCCCCCCTTGTCACGCCATAGCAGCCGCCACACATACGCCAACTTGCTGCCCCAAGTCGGCTCCACATACTCTTCCATACCCACTGCCGGTGGTGTCGTTGTTCCCGCCATAGTTTTGCCTCTTTTTACACTCGTACCCTTATTCTAGCTACCATAACGAATACGCGGGTCAATCACCGCATAAATCACATCCGTCAATAAATTCAGCGTCACCACAAAAAAGCTAAACACAATTGCCAATGCCTGAATCAGCGGAAAATCCCGGTCTACAATGGCCCCTTGCAGCAAATTGCCCAGCCCCGGCCAGGCAAAAATAGACTCAATATAAATCGAGCCACCCAGCATATAGCTATATTGCACCGTCACCACGCTAATCAGCGCTAACGCCGCATTTCGCGCCACATGCCGCGCCCCAATCGCCATCTTAGACAGCCCCTTGCTCCGCGCCGTGCGAATATAATCCTCGTTGCGAATCTCAAGCACGGCAGATCGGGTCAACCGCACAAACTGCCCAATGCCCCCAATGCTCAACGCCGTGGCTGGCAGAATCACCGAATACCAAAAGTCGCGCCCAAAGCTGGGCAGCCAGCCCAGCCGCACTGCAAAAATCAAAATTAAATACAGCGCAAAAACAAAGCCGGGAATCGTTTGCCCAAACAGCCCAAACGCTCGCCCCACCGTGTCTGCGGCACTCCCTGGGTTGAACCCACCAATAATGCCAATTGGCACGGCGATGACTATTGCCAAAAACAGCGAAATCGTTGCCAGGTATACGGTTGAAGGCAGCCGTTCCATGATAATAGACAAATTGGATTGGCGAAACTTGAGCGAGTGGCCTAAATCTAGCTGGAACGCATTCAACAGATATTCAAAAAATTGTGCATAAAGGGGGCGATTAAACCCATTTGCTTCCCGAAACGCTTCACGCACCTCGGCCGGTGCCTCCTTGGGAACCATCAACGAGACCGGGTCACCCGTTAGGCGAATCATAAAAAAAACAACGATGAGAACGCCAAGCAAGAGCAAGAAAGATTGAACCAAACGACTGAGCAAATAGCGTTGCATACACAAACCCCTTTACATGGCAAACACAGTGCAGCCGCCCGCTCTGCCGGAGCGGGCGGCTGCACATCCTATAACAATAAGCTACTTGGAGTTAGCCAGGAATACTTCTTTCAGATAGTAATCTTCGGCCGCCCGTGGCTTGTAGTTTTGTACGGCAGAATTTACAACCTCAAAGACATTGGGGTAGTACAGATAAATGAACGGCGGATTGTCGTACATGTACTGGTGAATTTCACCGTAAACAGCCGCACGCGCATCAGGATCAATCGTCGAGCCTGCTTCTTCAATCAAAGCACGCAGATCGGCATCTTCCCAAGCGGCGTAGCTGGCTTCGGCCAGCAAGGCACCTTGCAAACGATCCAGAGCTTCACCGTTGGTCACAGACCAGGCATCCCCAAACATTGGCGGCAACTCCTTGTTGGCTTCCAGATCCCAGTATTGGCCCGATTCCATGAACTGGATTTCGCCACCATCAAGGGTAATGCCAACATCGGCCAGGTAGCCAGAAAGGGCTTCACAAACCTGTTCAAAGTTGGGGTACGCACCGATGGGGCAGGCAAACCCAATCTGGAACCCGTCGGGGTATCCGGCTTCAGCCAAAAGCTCACGGGCCTTGTCAGGATCATAGGGATATGGTTCGATGGCGGGATCAAAACCCATGTTGAACGGAGAAACAAAACCGCTTGAGAGGGTAGCCTGTCCGTCAAACAGCGCGTCTACAATGGCTTGGCGGTCAACAGCATAGTTCATGGCTTGGCGCACGCGCACGTCTTCGGTGGGCTGGCCGATGCCGCTGGAGAGGTTGTTGAAGGCGATGTAGTAGCTGCGGTCATTGGCGTAGCTGATGACGCGCACATCGGAGTTGCCAAACACCTGGTCGGCTTCTTCCTTCACAAAGCGGGTGGCAATGTGGATTTCGCCCGTTTGTACGGCAGCTAGGCGGGTGGCAGATTCAGGAATGGGGCGGAAAACGAGGCGAGCAACCTTGGGCAGCCCTTCTTCCCAGTAATCTTCAAATGCTTCCAGAACGATCTTGTCGCCCTTTACCCATTCAACAAATTTGAATGGCCCTGTGCTGATGGGATGGGCTTCAAACCCCTCAAAGCCCACTTCGTTGTAGTAGTCGGTGGGGTAAACGCCCCAGGCTGCCAGCGAGCGCAGGAACAGGGGATCGGGTTCCGGGGTGGTGATTTTGACGGTATAGTCGTCAACCACGGTTACGGAGTCAGCTTCTTCATAGACATAGGCATAGGCGTTTTTGGGGTCTTTGCCTGCTTCCCAGGTTGTTACAACGTCCTGGGCATCAAATGTTTCGCCATTGTGGAAGGTGACACCTTGGCGCAGGTGTAGGGTGTATTCTTTACCATCATCTGATAGTTCCCAGCTTTCGGCCAGTGCGGGAGAGATGCTGTTGTCATCTTCAATCCACACGAGGCCACTGAAAATTTGGGCTGTGACGTTGCCTGCCTGCCGTTCTGCGGCGTTGGGCGGGGTGATGGCGTTGGGGAAGGTAGTGATGGCGACAACGAGTTCGCCTTCAGCTTTGGCTGGTGCGTCTACTTCTACGACGCGGGTAACTTCAACCTGCTCGGTGTCGGTTTCGGTAACAACGCGGGTTACTTCCACGGCTACCTCTTCGGTTACTGTTTCGGTCACAGTCTCGGTGACAACCCGGGTCACTTCAACTGTTTGGGGTTGGCAAGCGATCAGCAGTAGACCGGCTGCCAGTAGGAATATCACGACTATTGATTTACGAAGCATGTTCATTCTCCTCCAAATTCTTTGAAAATCATTTTCTATTTGTCATAAATGGGTTATGTAACGTTGGTTGTGTCTGTAGGTTGCACCACCTCCTTGGTTTGAGTTTATTTGATTTGTTTGCAAAGCAGTTGAACTTGTCGGCAACCGTGGTTATGCCAAGCGGAAAATTGTGGGGATTCTAAATGAAAAGTAGCGTGTGTAAGCATCTTTTTGATTGTGGTTTTGTATGGTTAACCAAGCTTATTGTAGCCGTTAAATACAAATTAACCCAACTTTAGCTTGCAAGGAGTGTTGCCAATTGACAACGATGCCTGATATATCACAAATGTATTACCGAGTGTGAGCAATTGTACGGAAAAAGAAGGGGATGGGCAACTTGCCATGATAGCTTTCTTTTACAAACATGTAACAGTATCTTCATAAAAATCAAACAAGTTCGGCTTAATCTTTGAGCAAGTTAATCATTTATTGTCATGTTTTCAAAAAACAGTCAAATAGCTGGAGGTTAAGGCTCATGAAAAAAAATTATAGAACGATTTTGACGGTTGTTGTGGTGGTCTTGGTGGCGATTGTGGGTGCGGCGGTGGCTTTTGCCCAAACGGCACCGGCAGATGAGGCTCCGGCGACTGGCGCAGAGCAGGTGCTGCCGTTTGGCGGTCGGCACGGCTTTGGGATGCGGCCAGAACGGGGCTTGATGCAGGATATTGTTGACCCAGAGGCGATGCATACGGCACTGGCTAATGCGCTAGGGCTGACGGTGGATGAACTGGATGCGGCTCGTGCTGCGGGACAGCGGCTACCGGAGATTGCTGACGCGCAAGGTGTGGCAATGGAGGATGTGCAGGCGGCGATGCAGACGGCTTGGGAAACGGCCGTTAATAATGCCCTTGCCGCTGGAACCATTACCCAGGAACAAGCCGACATGCTGATTGCACGGGGTGGACGGTTCGCCATGGGGCCGATGGACGGCCACGGCGATAAGGGGTTGATGGAGACCATCTTTAACCGGGATGCTGTCCAGGCTGTCATTGCCGACACGCTGGGCATGACGGTTGAGGAACTGGAAGCCGCCCACGCTGACGGACAGCGGCTGCCGGAGATTGCTGATGCGAAAGGTGTGACGATGGAAGCGATACAAACGGCCGTTGAAGCCGCCCGTACTGCCGCCATCGAAGACGCACTGGCCGCTGGCACCATTACCCAGGAACAGGCCGACTCACTGCTCAGCCACCCCTGGCAACCCGGTGGGCATGGCCCACATGGTGGCGGTCGGCATGGTGGCCCACGCGGTGGATTTGGTGACCCACAAGGTCAATTTGATGGCAACGGTGCTGGTTTCAAGCCGATTAACCCCCAAGGTGCTGACCAAAACGCCTAATGAAATAGGCAGTAGTTCGTAGAAACAAAAAGAACGCCGATGTTGTCATCGGCGTTCTTTGTTTGTCAACAATTTCTCGACTGTTACTCTGAAAAGTAACCATTTGCCCGCAGCACGCGCAGGGCACCAACCGTTGCCCACCCCCGCCACTCCATTTCACACCCAGGGCTAACAGGCGGCCAGGTAATCGGCCACCCGCCATCTGCCTGTTGCCCAGCCACAACTTCTGCCAGATGCGCCTGAATTTCTTGCTCGCTGAAATGGGCACGCAGCGGGTCATCAGGCCAGGGTGCCCAATCAAGTACTTTCCGCACGTATCCGGCCGTCCCAGCTTCAGCCACTAAACCAGAAGAAAGAAGATGTTGCGTTAGACGAGCCATTTCTCTTTCGGCCGACGTGCGCTGCGGCGCATATCGTAAAAACGCCAGAACACACCCCATCTCGTGTTGGTCTGTTGGCAAGATACCGGGTATTTTTTCCCAACAATAGGCGGTTGCCCGTTCTAACCAAGGGTGTTGGGCTTTGTTTTTGTGCAATAGCCCACAAATGATCGCGGTCGGATTCAAGGATGCCGATGGGTTGTCGTCTGTGTGCCACCAAGGTGCGTGTGGATAGTGATTTACCGGAGGCAACACATAGGGCACGCCACCTTCTTCGGTGGTGATGGTCATCAGAAAATCACAGATTCGCTCTACCACTACCGCATCAAAACCGACCACATCCAATATCTCAAGGGCGTGTTGGGTAGGCACAGGCTGGCTTTCTGGGCAGCGAATATCAGGCTCCAAAGCGTTGCCAAAGCCGCCATCTTCGTTTTGATAGGCGCATAATGCAGCCAGCACGGCCTGAGCTGAGCCTGACTTGAAATAAAAGTCAAACAGCCGACGCTCTAGCAGTCGGGCATTGCACCATATAAATTCTTCCGCTTGTTGAAACAGGTTATTCAAGTTTTTGCCTTACCCTGAATCACGATCCCGCAGGTGGGGGAACAACAGAACCTCGCGGATGGTGTGTTTGTTGGTTAGCAACATGACCAAACGGTCAATGCCAACGCCAAAACCACCGTTGGGGGGCATTCCATAGCGCATGGCCCGCAGGTAATCTTCATCAATGGGGTTGTTTTCGTCCTCTTCGGAGCCATACAGCTTTTGCAGGTCTTCAAAGCGGCGACGCTGTTCTTCAGGGTCGTTTAGTTCGGTAAAGGCGTTGCCCATTTCCATACCGGCTATAAAGAATTCAAACCGCTCGACGTGGAACAGGTCGCCGGGAATGCCTTTTGCCAGCGGCGAGATGTCGCGGGGATAATCCATGATGATGGTTGGCTGGATGAGGCGTGGCTCCACATAGTCGCCAAACAACCCGTCAATGAGCTTGCCCCAACTGGCGTTTGGTGGCACGTGACCACCAATGCTACGAACGGCCGTTGCTAAACTCGCCACATCCAAATGATCCATATAATCAATTTCCGCATACTGCCGAATCGCCTCCCGCATGGTTAAACGCGACCACGGCTGAGAAACATCAATGACGTGGTCGCCATAGGCAACGTGCTGCTGCCCCAGCACCTCCTGCGCCACATAGCGAATCATCCGCTCCGTAAAGGCCATCACATCCCGATAATCCCAGTAGGCAGCGTAAAACTCCAGCATGGTAAATTCTGGATTGTGTTTAAAACTCACCCCTTCATTGCGGAAGTCCCGGCCAATCTCATACACACGCTCAATGCCACCCACCAGCAGTCGTTTGAGATACAGCTCAAAGGAGATACGCAAATAAAGCTCTTGTTTGAGCTGGTTGTGATGGGTGGTAAACGGCCGTGCGGCGGCGCCCCCGTAGAGCGGCTGCAAGATGGGTGTTTCCACCTCCAGAAAGTCGTTGTCGTCAAAAAAGCGGCGCAGGGCACTAATGGTTTTGGCGCGGGCGCGGAAAACATCGCGGACTTCGGGGTTGACGGCCAAATCAGCATACCGCTGTCGGTAACGCTCTTCCACATCACCAAAGGCATTGTAACGCACGACTTCGCCATCTACCTCTTGCTCTTTGACAACGGGAAGCGGGCTAATGGCCTTGCTCAACAGCTTCCATTGCGAAACATTAACGCTAACTTCCCCGGCGCGGGTGCGGAAGAGGGTACCGGTTGCCTGCACAAAATCGCCCAGATCGGTGAGCTTGCGGAAGGTGTAGTGGCTTTCCTCACCCACCACATCCCGGCGCAGGAAAAGCTGTAGCCGGCCGGACTCGTCGGTAATGTGAGCAAAAACTGTCTTACCCATGTCGCGCATCGCCACCAGCCGGCCGCAAACCGTAACGGTCATTTCGGCTTCATTGCCAGCTTGCTCGGCCTGGGCAAATTGTTCAAGCGCAACGGCCGTTTTGTGCGTGCGTTCGGTTCGCAGCGGATACGGGTCAATGCCAGCTTCACGCAGCCGCTCAACCTTGGACAAGCGTTGTTCTTCAAGCGGTGATGGATTCCAACTCATAATAAACCCCAAATCAATCAACAAAAAGCCCGCGCAGGGCACGGGCTATTTTGACATCGTTGCATTTCTAACAAAATTTAGCCAATCGCCACAACCCGAAATTCGACAATTCCATTGGGGGCATTCACTCGCACCACCTGGTTCACCTTTGCCCCCAGCAGCGCCTTACCGAGCGGGCTTTCGTTCGAGATACGCCCTTCCACTGGGTTTGCTTCGGCAGCACCAACCAGATGGTACTTCTCTTCTTCATCATATCCCTCTTCAACAATGGTCACATGATCCCCCAGCCGAACCGCATCATGCGCCCGGTGGTCATCTGGAATCAATTGATAATTGCTCAGGATTTCTTCCAGTTCAATGATACGCCCTTCCAGAAACGATTGCGCGTTACGGGCAGCTTCTAACTCTGCATTATCCACAAAATCATCATCTTGTCCGTCTTCAAAAGCGTTTTGCAAGCGTTCGGCAACTTCTTCGCGCTTCACGGTACGCAGGTAATGCAGTTCTTCTTCCAGCTTTTTCAAGCCTTCGGGTGTTAATAAAGTCGGTTTATTGGTGTTTACACTCATGTCGCACCCCATATATACAAAAACCGCTGAAATCAGCGGCAAAATTTTTTCCTAAATTAGGGGTGAAATTATACCCAGTTTTAAGTTATTGTAAAGAGTTATGTGAAGCGACTTCTACTCGTGAAATGAAACGCTGCTAACCATCACATCAAATTTGGCGGCGTTGGCTTCCCAAACATCGGTGGGGGCGGTGCTGGCAAAAATATAGACGGCACCACCTGAGGTTTCGGCCACCACAACAGTAGCGGTCATGGGGATGTTTTCCCCTTCGCCAGGAAAGCGGAGGTGCTGGACGAGGGCAGAACGGCCGTTAATCTCCACCGCCTTCCTTTCTCCATCCAACGCATATCCGTCCCGCTTAGGGCCAAAATCCAGAAAATGGTTTAGCTCACCCTCGGCATTGCCATGCACGGCCGACGGCTCCACCCGCAAAATCGTCATCATCGCTCCCGGCTGCGCCTGGTTAATGGTCTTCTCTTCACCAAACAGCAGCATTCCCGGCCGAGGCAAATAGTATGTCCACCCTTCCGGGTAAAGCAGGTCAAAGGCAGCTTCATTGTTGTATTGCAGCATTTTGAGGGGGGCTGGTGTGGCAGACGGAGGTGGGGGGGAAAAAACGGCCGTTTGGCACCCCAATAACACCAACACCACCACACCCCACACCCCACGCCCTACACCCCACACAAAAATCCTGAAACTCATAGCCCCTCCCCCTCTACTTCAACCGTGGATCAAGCGCATCCCGCAGCCCATCCCCAATAATAAACATACACAGCACCGTAATCGTAATCATCACCCCTGGAGCGACAATCAAATGCCGTGCATCCGGCCGCACAATATATTGCTGCGCCTCCGTCAGCATATTGCCCCAGGTTGGCGTTGGCGGCTGCACCCCAAACCCCAAAAAGCTCAAAATAGATTCCGACAACATCAAATTGCCCACCGCCCGCGCCGTGGCAATAATCACAATCGGAATCACATTCGGCAAAATGTGGCGGAACATAATGCTAAAGCTCGAAGCCCCCAGCGCATTAGAAGCCATAATATAATCCCGTTCACGCAGCGAAAAGACCGTGCTCCGCACCAAACGGGTAATAAACGGCCACCCCAACAGCGCAAACAGCACCGTCAGCCATGCCGCCGACAAATCAAACAGCGCCCCCACAATCAGCAGCAAAAACAGCCCCGGGATTGAATTCAGCGTATTAATGACCCACATAATCACATCATCAATAATCCCGCCAAAATACGCCGCCATCATCCCCAGCGTCACCCCAATCATCAGGGTAAAAATAGCCCCAAAAAAGCCAATCGCCATCGAAATGCGCCCGCCAATCAGCAGCCGCGCCAACTGATCTTGCCCCAGCGTATCCGTCCCTAACAAATGTTCCGATGAAGGCGGCTCCAGCGAAGCCAGCAAGTTGGTATCATATGGGTCAACCCCCAGCACTCTTTCATTGATGATTTCTGCACCCAAAGATGCAAACAAAATAATCAACAGTATCGCAATGGCCCCCAACGTCAACCGGTCACGGCGCAGACGAATCATTGCAATCCGCCAAAAAGAGAGCGGCTTTGACTCTACCATTGCCTCAAGGCGACCCTCTTCGGCCAATAGTTCACGCAATCGTGCCGGGTTTTCTATTTGTGCCATAATGAAAAGTCCTCTATTTTAGACGAATGCGCGGGTCAACCATGACTAACAAAATATCGGAAAGCAGGTTGCCAAAAATAACAAGTACAGCACCAATGATCGTGCTTGCCATAATCACAGGAAAATCACGGCGCGAAACAGCGTCAACCACCATGCGCCCAATGCCAGGCCAAGAGAAAATGCGCTCTACAACAACTGCTCCACCCAGCAAAGCGGTGACGGCCGGCCCCAAAATCGTCACAATGGGAATCAGCGCATTACGCGCAGCGTGCTTAAAATAAACGGTGCGCTTGCGTAACCCTTTGGCGTGAGCCGTCCGAATATAATCCTGCCCCATCACCTCCAGCGTTTCCGCCCGCATATAGCGCGACATCACCGCAATCCAGGTCACGCCCAAAACGATAGAGGGCAGCACCAAATGGCGAACACGATCAGCAATCGTTGGGTTGTCAACATTGAGCGGCAACTGCCCACCCACCGGAAAAATACCTAGCTGAACGCTAAAATACATGATTAGTAAGATACCAAACCAGAAAGGGGGAAGCGCATCAAAGACAACTGAAAAGAAACGTGAGAAGTTATCTATGGCTGTACCGCGATAAATGGCTGAAATAATACCCATAAACAGCCCCAACGCCCCACCAATGAGAAGCGCATAGGTTGTCAGTTGTAGCGTGGCTGGAATTCGCTCCGTATACATTTCCAAAACTGGGCGGCGGCTAAAAAAAGAGTTGCCAAAGTCCCCGCGAATCAGCCCACGCTGGCTGCATTCCCCCGTCCAGTCCCCAAAAACCCAAATAAGGTATTGTGTTGCCAACGGCCGATCTAAACACAACTCATGGCGCAACCGCTCACGATCCTCAGCTTTCATCCCGGGGCTAAAGGTCAAGATTTGCACCGGGTCTCCCGGGGCGGCTTGCATGAGAAAAAAAGTGATGAGGGTAACACCAAGGATGGTAGGAACAGCTTGCAATAAACGGCGAAAGATATAAGTCGTCATCTTGTCTTCCCCTACTGGAACAGTAATCGGTGTTCAGTAATCAGTAATCAGTAACGCATACTGATTACTGATTACCGATTACTGATTACCGATAACCAAAACTATGGTTCCAAAGACCACTGCTCAATGTTGTAGCGCAGCGACCAAGGATTGGGTTCAATCCCTTGCAGACGGTCACGCCAAACAGTGTTGGCTAGTGGAATGTAGAGGAAAGAGTAGGGAACATCGTTGTAGATTTCCGCCTGGTTGGATTGATAGAACGGAGCGCGTTCTGTTTCCACACAGCCGGGAACCGATTTCCCTTGCGCCAGATTGTCTTCTACTGTTGCGTTATAGTAAGAAACAAAGTTGAAGCCAGCCCCAACTTCGTCGTTCACGTAAGAGAACTGACTGCTGTCATCTGGTTCAGGTGGGCCACCACCGAAGCCGATGATCACCATGTCAAATTCCTGACCTAGCAGCTTCTGCACAACAGTACCAAACTCGATGAAATCCAACTGGATGTTGAAGCCCAACCCGTCCAAAACGTCCTTGGTCAGAACGCCAATGTTTTCGCGGGTTTCGTTGCCAGCGTTGGTCATCAGGTTCAGCGTCAACTGTACGCCGTCTTTTTCCAGAATCGGCACGTCAGCATCATTGGTAGCGGAGCCAGGTACCCAGCCAGCGTCAGCCAAAATTTGCGCGGCCATTTCCAAATCCTGAGCATACGGTTCAATTTCGTTGTTATAAGCCCAGGTAATGGACGGCCAAACGTTGGCAACGGTGGGGCCACCCTGACCAAAGGCTACTTTGTTGATAATGCCAGTGTAGTCAATGGAATAGGCCATTGCTTGACGTACAGCGACATCGCTCAGAACTGGGTGTGGATCTTGCGCCAGCGGTGGTTCGCCGTCAGTCCATTTACCGTCGCCATCCAAGTCATCCCAACCATTTTGTGGGTTGGCCGGGTTTGCCAGGTTGTAGCCAATGAAGGTGTAACCGTTGCTGAAGAATTTCTGGATGTTGAGGTCATCGCCACTGGCAATTTGACCTTCGATAACAGACACAAACTGTGGGCCGACGCTATTGTAATCAACTTCACCAGCCAGCATCCCAGCCAATTCAGCGGATTGATCGGCATAAACGCGATAAGTCCAGGTGTCTACGTTGGGTTTTCCTCCATAGAAGCTGGGGTTAGCAGTCAGCGTGACGTGGTCGTCAGCTACGTGTTCTACAAAGGTGAATGGGCCACTGACCACAGTGGGGGCTGTATTTTCCGCATTTTCAGCAATCGTTTCCGGGTCGTTGCCATAGACGTGAGCTGGCAAAATGCCTTGAACGCCAACGTTAGAGAGTACCGTACAGTCAACTGATTTGAGCTTGAGTTCCAGGGTGAAGTCGTCAACGGCCGTCCAGCTCTCAACCTCAGTAAAATTCCAGGCAGTGCGCGAGAGGCAACCGAATCGGTGTTAATGGCATCGAAGGTGAAAGCCACATCATTGGCTGTAAGTTGGGTGCCGTCTGACCACATAACATCATCACGCAGGTGGAAGGTGTAGGTTAACCCATCTTCAGAAACGTCCCAGCTTTCGGCAATTTGGGGAACAACAGCACCGGAGAAGGGTTCCAGAGTTGCTAATGAGTAAAACATCAATCCGATGTTGATGCTGGAAGCATTGTCGCTGCTCAACACAGGATTCAAGGTGCTAATGTCAGCAAAGGATGACTCAACAACTGCACCCCCCTGGGCGGCTGGTGCAGGAGTAGCGGTCACAACGACGGTTTCAGTAACGGTCTCGCCTTCAACAACGCGGGTTACTTCGACGGACTCGGTAACGGTTTCAGTGACGGTTTCGGTTTCGGTGACAACGCGGGTAACTTCAACGGTTTGTGGGGAACAAGCCACAAGGACAAGTGCCAGCAAGGATAGACCTAAGCTGGTCAGTTTTAGCTTTTTGAACATCAATTCCTCCTCGAATTGGACAGATATTGGGGCGAAAACGGCCGTTTTCAAACCACCAACTATCCTTGATGCCGCTAGTAAACGACATACCGGATAACAAATTTACAAAGATTGTTATGGGGTTTCGCTAATGACGTTTTTTGTGCAAACACCTCCTTACTTGATCTGCCCAGCTCCCAGAAAGACAGATTTTGGGGGATACATACAATGCCCAACCATTGGGTAAACTGTTGGCAACCTTGACCATATTCACTCAGTTCAGGAGGGCTAATCTTGCCCTATTAAACTCTACCCCGTAAGGGTGGTCAAGACATTGACCAGATTCGACCATATTTCTGTTCATTGTCTTGGCAAGCCAACTCGTCTTCTATAGTGGCGAAGTATAAAGCAAAAAAAAGTCAGTGTCAATTAGGTGAAAAAATGGTGTCTTGTCGGTGGATAAGTGACTCAGCCAGCCAAAGATCATCCTTCCGGCAGCAAAAAAAGGATTAGAATCCTCGGCTACACCAACTGGCGCGATTGCGCCACGTATTCTTCGGGCTTAATGGAAAGCGCCTGGCTGGTGCTGTCGCTGCCCATGCTAATGCCGTAGATGGTTTGTGCCGCCTGCACCGTGCCGCGATTATGGGTAATGATCACAATTTGCATTTGCAGCCCCAGTTCACGCAGCAGGTCACGAAAGCGGGTGATATTGGCTTCATCTAGGGCGGCATCTACTTCATCCATCACGCAAAAGGGGGTGGGAGACACTTTGAGCAGTGAGAAAAGAAGGGCAGCAGCCGTCAGCGACCGTTCGCCGCCGGAAAGCAAGGCCAGCCCTTGCTCACGCCGGTTGGGAAGCTGGGCAATGATTTCCACACCGCTAATCGTCAGGTCATCGGGGTCGGTTAGCTCCAGCCGCGCCGTGCCGCCACCAAAAAGCTGGGTGAAGGTGTTGCCAAAGATGGCGTTGACCTGCTCCACCGTGGCCCCAAACGCCTTGGAAGTCAATTCATCCAACTCCTGAATCACCTCGCGCAGTTGGGCATCGGTCTTGCTTAAATCTTCCACCTGCTGGGTGAGGAAATCATGCCGCTCTTGCGTTTCGGCATATTCCTGCGGTGCATCAGGATTAATGGCACCCATGCGCTGCATTTGGCCACGATAATTTTGAATGGTTTGCTCGATGTCGTCGGGCAACTCGGTTACCTGAGGCAGCGTTTCCACCACTTCGTGCATGGGGAGCGGGGTAGCTCCAGTTTGTTCCTCGTCGTAAGTGAGGGAAACGAGGCCAAGATCGGCCTTGATGCGGTCTTGCAGCCCCTCGATTTGGTTTTCTTGTTGGGTGAGGCGAATTTTGGTTTGGGTATAGCGGGTTTCCAAATCGTGGGTTTGTTTTTGCAGGGCAGCCACTTTGTCACGTAACCCTTGCAACTCCTGCCGATTTTCCGCCAGCCGCGTTTTGAGCGGCTCGATGGTCATGTCGAGTCGCTCTAGCTGCTCTTGCCAACGCTGCTGGGTGGTGCTTTCGTCGGTGAGGCTCATTTGGCTTTGCTGCTGGCGCAGAGAGGCTTCACGAGCTTGTACGCGGGCAAGCTGCCGTTCAACCTGATGGAGGGTGGTGCGTCGACTGTCTACCACGGCCTGCCGCCCGGCGAGAATGGTTTGGGCAGCGGCGATTTCCTGGCGCAGCGTTTGGCGCTGCTGCTGACCCTCGGCGATGGGGAGGGCGGCAAGTTGGGTGCGAGCCTCATAAACGGCCGTTTCCCCCCCAACCACCTCCTCCTCCAACCCTTCAATCTCCCGCGCCACCGCCGTCAGCCGCTCCTGTAGCCGCTGCGCGTCCCGCCGCCGGTGATCCTGCTGCCGATCCAAGTACGTCTGCTGCTGCCGCGCATTATCCAGCCGCCGCTGCGCCTGCGCCTGCCGCTGACTGGCCTCATTTGCCAGCCGCGCCAGCCGCTGCTCCTCGTTTTGCAGTTCGTCCACCCGATTTTGCTGTGCTTGAACGGCCGTTTGCTGCCCAGAAACGGCCGTTTCCTCCCCCGCCAACCCCGCCTTCTTTTGCGCCAGCTCCGCCTGCGCCTGCCGCCACGCCTCCTCCCGCGCCAGCACCGAGCTGGCATCATCGGCCGCACTGGTTTGCACCAGCCCTCCGGCGTGCGCCACAAAGCCATTGCGCGACACCGCCAGCGTGCCTGGCGGCAGCGACAGAGCCAATTCATACGCCGTGGTGGCCTCGTCCACCAACAAAATGGGGCGCAGCAGCAAATCGGCCACTGGCTGCATGGCCGCTTCCACCTGTATCAGATCGCTGGCCCAGCCAATGGCCCCGGCCGGGGTGGGAATGGTAGGAAACGGGGTGAGATGGTTGAGGGCAACGGCCGTTAATGCCTGCCCCCGGTTTTGCTGCAAAAGCTGCTCCAGTTGCTGCCGCTCGGCCACAATCAGCGTTCCCAGCCGCGCCGCCAGCGCCGCTTCCACCGCTTTTTTGTGGCGGTCGGGAATGGTGATAAAGCTGGCAAGCTGGCCGCGCAGCCCGGCGCTGGCTTTCACCTCTTTGTGGCGCATCTGATCGAGCAAATCTACCCGCGCTTCCAGCTTAGCAAGCTCGCTTTGCCGCTGGTTTAGCTGCTGCTCCTGCTGCCGAGCGTCGCGGCGAAGCTGTTTTAATTCGTTGATGAGCGTTTGGCGTTCGTTTTGGGCGGCCTGGCGCTGGTCGTTTAGCTCCTTGGCTTTGGCGCGGGCGGTGTCGAAAACGGCCGTTTGCCGCTCAATCTCCTCCGCCAAATCCTCCAACTCAGCCGCCACCGCTTCCTCATCGCTGCTGCTGGCCTCGCGCAGCCGTTCCCGCAGTTGGCTTTGCTGCCCCTGCGCCTGCGCCAGCCGCGTTTGTGCCTGCCGCAAGCTGCTTTCGCTTTGGGCTACCGCCTGCTGCCAGCGGCTAATGGTGGCCTGGGTCGTTTCAAAGGTGGCGTTGAACTGCTGTAGCTCCCCCTGCACCCGGTGCAAATTGCTTTGGGCAGCTTCCAAATCCCCCGTGGCGGCACTTAGATCAACCTGGGCGACGGCGCGTTGTTCTTCCAATAACGGCCGTTCTTGTTCCGCCTCCACCAACTGCCGCTCCAGCGATTGCCGCCGCTCCTCCATAATCGCCATGTCCCGCCGCGCCTTTTCTAGCTGCGTCCGCACCTCATCCCGCTTGCCTTGCGCCTCAGCCAGTTGCTGGTCGGCGCGGTCAATTTGCTGGCGGATACTGTTCTGGTTTTCCTGCTGCACCAGCAGCGTGCGACGGCCGTTTTCCCACGTAATTTCCGCCTCCCGTGCCTCTTTTCGCGCTGCCCGCAAAGCTGCTTTCGCCTTTTCCCAGCGATAGCCATACCAAATCCGCAGCAAATGGCGCAAATCCACCGCCACCTGCTCATAATTTTGCGCCCGCGTCGCCTGCCGCTTGAGCGAGGCCAGCCGAGGGCGGATTTCGTTGAGGATGTCGTGAACGCGCTCCAGATTGCGCTGTGTTTCCTGCAAGCGGCGCAACGTTTCGGCACGGCGGGCTTTGTAATGGTTAATCCCCGCTGCCTCTTCAAACAGCGCCCGCCGCTCTTCGGAGCGCAGCGACAGGGCTTGGTCAATTAGCCCTTGGCCGACGATGGTATAGGTGCGTTCAGATAGCCCACTGGTTGCCAGCAGGTCGGCCACGTCCTTCAGCCGCACCCGCTGCCCATTGATCAAATATTCATTTTCGCCAGAACGATAGGCGCGGCGGCTGATTTCGACTTCGGTGTAGTCAATCGGCAGCCAGCCGTCGCTGTTGTCAAAGGTTAGGGTGGCTTGCGCCATGCCCGCCCGCGAGCGGCTTTGGCTGCCGGAAAAGATCATGTCGGTGGTGCGCTTACCACGCAGGGTGCTGTAGCTTTGTTCCCCCAGCACCCAGCGCAGCGCGTCGGCAATGTTGCTTTTGCCGGAACCATTGGGGCCAACAACGGCCGTTATTCCCTCATCAAACAGAAAATCCGTCTTGCTGGCAAATGTTTTATACCCTTGGAGCGTAAGCCGCTTGAGTTTCATAAGATTCCTACCAATTTAAAGTGACGCTACATCCGCTTGAACTGTCCAATAAACAGACGTCCAAAACGGCGGGCAGTATAGTAGGAAGTAGGGTTGTAGGCAAATCCAGGCAAAAAGCCACGCATGGCGACCACAGACCGGCAAGGCTTTGCATCAAGACTGGTGGCGAATTAGTACCGCTTCGTGAAAAATGGAAGCAGATTCGATATAATGATGAGCGTGACCGACCGCCAAGAGTTAGTTCAGGCCATTTCGGCCCTTGAGACCCAACGTCATCTGTTAGGCAATGAGGTGGTTGATACCGCCATCATTGCCCTCCGTGATCAGCTTGCGGTTTTGCAAGCCCCCCTCGTCACCGAACTCCACAAACCCATTTTGGTGCTGGTGGCCGATCTTTCCGGCTTCACCGCCATGTCTGAAACCATGGACGTGGAAGAGGTCGGGGAGACGATGAACCGGCTGTGGCAGCGGCTGGATGGGGTGGTGGAAGCGTGGGGCGGCACGGTGGATAAGCACGCCGGGGACAGCCTGATTGCCCTGTTTGGGCTGCCGCAAGAGCGTCACGATGACGCGGAACGGGCGGTGCAGGCGGCGCTGGCGATGCAGGTGGAGATGGATTTGTTTAACCGGGGCGTGAGCGTGCCGGCCGAGCGGGCTGAACTGCGCTGGGGACGGCCACGACCACAACTGCGAATGCGAATTGGCATTCACGCCGGCCCGGTCTACTTTGGGCAGGTGGGCAACACGCAAAAATATACGGCCGTTGGCGATACGCTCAACGTGGCAACACAGCTTGAGGAGCAGGCACCGCTGGGCAAGGTATTGGTATCGGAACAGGTTTACCGGCAGGTGCATGGGCTGTTTGAGGCTGAACTGCTGGAAGGCGGGGAAGCACGCAGTGAGGCGTTGCCCGCTCCACGTGCCTACATCATTCAGGGCAACAAACCACGCGGCTTCCGCGAACCCGACAACGCCATTCGCGCCTTGGACACGCGGCTGGTGGGGCGCACCTCGGAGTTAGGACAGTTGGAATACGCCCTGCAAACCGCCATTGATAGTGCCACCGCCCAGGTTGTCACCATTGTGGGCGAGCGCGGCGTGGGCAAATCACGGCTGCTGCGGGAATTTGAGCAGCGGCTGCAGCTTCTGCCGGTACGGGTGCGGCTGTTTCGTGGGCAGGGGCAGCCGGAAATGGGGCAATCGGCCTATTCGCTGGTGCGCGATTTGTTTACCTCCCATTTCGCCATTCACCCCCGCCACAGTGCCGAAGTAGCCCGCGAAAAATTTGTCCAGGGGGTACTGTCGGTGCTGGCTGAAGCCCACGCCGAAGTCAAACCCGACCCGATGGGGTACCGCACCACGCCGCTGGAACAAGCGTATCTGCTTGGGCAGTTGATCGGCTTTGATTTTCAGGACAGCCTCTATTCGCAGGGCATCAACTATGATTCACAGCGGATTCGGGAACACGCCTTTGACGATGTGGCGCGGTTTTTCCGAGGAGTAACGGAGCAGGCTCCGGCGGCGGTGCTAATCTTGGAGGATTTGCACTGGGCCGATGAGGGGTCGTTTGAGCTGCTGGAATATTTGGTGAAGACGTGTTGGGATATTCCGCTGCTGGTGGTTTGTTTGGCGCGGCCGCAGCTTTATGAAAAACGGCCGTCTTGGCAAACCCTCGACTCCCTGGATCCCATGACCTATGTCCACCTGCCCCTGCCGCCGCTTTCCGCCATTGACAGCCGTCATTTGGTTACTGAACTGCTGGCGAAAGTCCCCAAAGTCCCGCTGCGGCTGGTTGATTTGGTGGTGTCGTGGGCCAACGGCAACCCGTACCAAATTGAGGCGTTTTTGCTGCTCCTGCTGGAAAAGCAGATCATTGCCACCAAGGGGGAAGAGTGGCAGGTAAAAATGGGCAAGCTGGCGGAGATGCGAATCCCATCTACGCTGGGCGATTTGCACCGCGAACGGTTGGAAAGCCTGCCCGCGCAGGAGGCGCAGGTGCTGCGTCGGGCGGCAGTGGTGGGGCGGCATTTTTGGGATTTGGCGGTCATGCAGCTTGGGGAAGCACAGCGGCTGGTGACGGATGAAGTGGAGGAGGCGTTGGGTCAGTTAGTAGCCCGTGGCTTTATTTACCCCAGCCAAACGGCCGCTTTTGCTGGCACCCGTGAATATGTTTTTGCCCACGATACGCTGCATGAGGCGGTGTATGAGAGCCTGAAATTTACCAAACGGCAGCAATACCATGCCCAGGCAGCAATGTGGCTGGTGGCCTATCGCGGTACCGACACCGGCTATTACCACCAAGACCCACCGGAATACGCCAGCGTCATTGCCATGCACTTTGAGCGGGCGGGTGAATTGACCAAGGCGGTGGATTGGTATGGTCGGGCGGGGCGGCGAGCCAAGGAGCGCAATATCCCGGAAACGGCCGTTTTCTTCTACCGTCAAGCCCTCAACCTGCTGGCAGGAGACGACAAGCTGGTGGCGCAGCAGCTAACGCTCAACGCCGGTTTAGGCGGCATGTTGCGGCAATTGGCTCGTTTTGACGAAGCGGTAGTGGTTTTTCAGCAGATGCAGCAGTTGGCCGCCCGCAGCCAGCAGCCAGATGTCGAAACCATGGCTTGGGTGGAATTGGTGCTGACGCAGCTTTTCCAGGGTCGGGCGGAGGCGGCACTGCAAAGTGGGCAGCGGGCACAGGCAGCAGCACAGGCAGCCACAGCTCCATATCAGGGACTGGCATTAGTAGCGACGGCGTGGGCCATGTTGGAACTCAACGACCCACCGACAGCACTCAAGCTGTGCCAGGAAGGGCTGGTGCTGACGCAGGCGGGAGAGACGGAGCCGCATCATTTTGGAACGGCCGTTGCCAACACCGTCATGGGGCGCATTTGCTGGCAGTTGGGGCGGCTAGAGCAAGCCGTGGCGTTTATCAAAGAGGCACTGGATGCTTTTTCGGCGCTGGGTGAGCAGCTTTGGATTGGCATTTTGCTGCGGCAGTTGGGGGATGTGGCTGAAAAACAGGGGGAATTGGGGCGGGCGCAAAAGCAGTATGAGGATGGGTTGCGTACCAGCCGTGACAGCAGCGATTTTTATGGGGCGATGTTGTGCTGGCAAAAGCTGGCGCAGCTTGCCCAGCAGCGCAAGGCGTATGAAACGGCCGAAGGGTACCAGCAGCAGGCGCTGCTTTTCGCCGAAAAAAGCGGCAACCGGGAGCGGCTGGCGGATGTAGCGCGGGATTTGGGCGAGCTTTATATTGCTCGTGCCGACGATGCTACCTCGCTGATCCACCGCGACCATTATTTAGACCAATCGCGGATTTGGTTTGACAAGGCTCTGGATTGGGCGGAGCAGACGGATAGTGCCACGCTGCGGAGCCGGGTGGAGGCTGGTTTTACGCGGTTGTTGGTGGCAGAAACGGCCGTTTAACCCTTTTACTTGCCCGAACGCCTCCCATTCGCCATAATTTCCCCATATTTTTGCAAAACAAACTATTATGATTGCGCCTGTCTACAGGTGCATGTGAACCCCAAGAAAGAATTTTTGAGCCAGACCGGATGTTAAAGCGTGAACAGCTTGAACGGAGTATAGCAGCCATTGAGGCACAGCGGAGTTTGTTGGGCGAAGCAGCAGCCGAGACGGCGCTGCGTGCCTTGCACAGCAAGCTGCTGGCGTTGTCGGCACACCCGCAAATGCGAACCGCGCAGCAGCCCACCCAGCGTAAGCAAGTAACCATTTTGTTTGCCCGCATTTCTGGCTTCTCGCGGGTGGCCGAATCGCTGCGCGACACCAACACGCTGGATTTGATGAACCGGCTGTGGCGGCGGCTGGACAGAGCCATTACTGACCAGGGCGGCACGGTAGACAAGCACGTGGGGGATGGGGTGATGGGGGTGTTTGGCGTGCCGCTGGTGCAGGAAGATGACCCGGAGCGAGCGGTGCGGGCGGCACTGGCAATGCGCGGGGCGTTGGGGGATTTTGTGGGGCAGGTGAGCCGCAGTTTGACCGAGGATGATGCCCTTCTAGATCAGCTTCACGCCCTTGAAATGCGTATTGGCATCAATACTGGCTCCGTGCTGTTTGGCGAAATGGGCACCAGTGATGAATACACCGTCATTGGCGATGCCGTCAACGTTGCCAGCCGCGTCACCGATGCTGCACCGCCAGGTGGCATTTTAATTTCCCACGACACTTACCTGCTGACGCGAGGCATTTTCAACATCGAGCCATTGGGGCCAGTGGCGGTCAAGGGCAAAACCGAACCCATTCCGGTTTATCTGACGCTGGGAGTAAACCCGCGCCTCTTTTTCCCAGTTGGGCGCGGTGTGGAAGGGGTGGAAACCCACATGGTGGGGCGTGATGGGGAGCTGCAAACGCTGCAGCTGCGGCTGAACCGGGCACTGATGGAAGGACGCGGCGGCATGGTAACGGTGGTAGGGGAAGCCGGGGTGGGCAAGTCGCGGCTGATTTATGAGTTTAGCAACTGGATGCGCCAATACCACAGCGAGGTGGTGGTGTTTAAGGGGCGCACGGATCAGCAGATGCGCTCGCTGCCGTATTCGCTGGTGCGGGATGTGGTGACGAGTGCCTTTGAGATTCAGGACAATGATTTAACGGCCGTTGCCGAAACCAAACTGCGCCAGGGGGTGCAGCGGCTGCTGGGAGGGCAAGAGCCACGCGAACTCATCCACGCCATTGGGCAGCTTATTGGGCTAGGGCTGGCCGAATCACTAGCCGCTGCCGATGGCGTGCAGGGGCGGGAACAACTGTTTCGCGCCTTGCTGGGACTGTTTCGTGGGGCGGCGCAGCTTGCAGGGGCGGCGGTCATCTTTTTTGAAGACATCCACTGGGCCGATGACGGCTCACTCAACGCGATTAGCTATTTGGCCGAGGCGGCGCGGTCGCTGCCGCTGCTCATTGTTTGTCTGGCACGTCCCACTTTGTTTGAACAGCGGTCAGCGTGGCCGGAAGAAACAGTCATGTCGCTGGAGCCATTGACAGAAAACCACGTGCGGCGGCTGGTGTGGGATATTTTGCGGAAACTGCCCACCATTCCCAATGAATTAGCCGACCTGATTGTCAACACGGCCGAGGGTAATCCCTACTACGTTGAAGAGCTGATCAAGATTTTGATTGAGGACGGCATCATTATTACCGGTGGCGACGAATGGCAACTGCGCGAATCAGCCACTACGCAACTGCGGCTGCCGCCCACGCTTAATGGGGTACTGCAAGCGCGGCTAGATCGGCTATCGGCACCGGAGCGGGTGACGCTGCAGCGAGCCGCTGTGGTGGGGCGCATCTTTTGGGATGATGCGGTGATGGTGATGAACCGCCACGCGCCGCAGCCATTTACGGCTGAAGAAACGCTGGTGGCACTGCAAGTCCTGAGCAAGCGCGAACTTATCTTTCGGCGCAAATCGTCGGCGTTTGCCGGGATTAGCGCCTACACCTTCAAACACGCGATTTTGCGGCAGGTGGCGTATGACAGTGTGCTGCTGCGCGACCGGCCGCTTTACCACAAGCAGGTGGGGGATTGGCTGCTGCTGCAAAGCGGGGAGCGGGTGGCGGAATATGCGGGAGCCATCGCCGAGCATTATGAGCTGGCGGGCGAGGAAACGCTGGCAGCGGAGATGCACGAACGGGCCGCGGTGACGGCGGCGGAAACGTTTGAAATGGTACGGGCGATTGATCATTACCAGCGGGTACTAGCGCTATTGACTGACAAACCACAATTTGTGGAGGGGCATTTGCGGGTGCAGGAACGGCTGGGAGGGCTGCTAATGCGGCAGGCACGACTGGCGGAGGCGGAGGAGTCTTTTGTGGCGATGCAGGGCATTGCCCGCACCGATGGCGATTTGGTAAAGGAAGCGCAGGCGTGGCTGGGGCTGGCGCAGCTTTATCGGCAGCAGGCGGATTATCAGGCACTGATGGAGGCCTCTTCGCAGGCGGAGGATGTGGCGTGGCTGATTGGGGCAGATTTGGAGCTGGCCGAGGCACTGCGCTACAAGGCGTTGGCGGTGTGGCAAGGTGGGGATTGGGAAACGGCCGTTTTGATTGCCGAACGCGCTCTGGATACCAGCCGTAAATTAGCCAGTCGCCGGTCAGAAGCCGCTAGTTTGAAGCTGCTGGCTGATTTGCATCTGCTGCGTGGGGATGGCGGACTGCTGACGACGATTACCACGCAGTTGACAACGCTGGTAGAAAATATTGAAAGCACCTCGCTGCTGCCGGATCGGGCGTTTGTCTGCCTGAAGCTGGGGGAATTGCATCTGGATTTGGAGCAGTTTGGCACGGCGAGCCGCTGGCTGCAGCGGGCATTGGGACAATTTCAGGCGCTGGAGCTACAGGATGGGACGGCGGCAACGCTGATGGTCTTGGCGGAGGTGGCGCGGCGGCAGGGTGAGTGGGAAACGGCCGTTTTGCATAACCAAGAAGCGCAAAAATCATTGCTGGGGGTGGGCAACCGGCTGCAGGAACAGGCGGTTGGCACCCAACTGGCGGCGGCATTTCTGGGGCTGAGACGCTGGACGCAGGCAGAGCAACTGCTTTACCCAGTCATTGAAGCGGTGGAGCAGCAGACGGTGAAGGGGAATTGGTATTTGCTTGGTCGGGTTTATCGGCTGCTGGCGACGGCGTATTTGGGGCAGGGGCAAGTGGGCGAGGCGCAGTTGGCAGCGCAGCGGGCGCTGCGGCTGGTGGTTGAGGAGGGTGAGGGGGCGGTGTTGGAACAAACGGCCGTTTGGCAGCTTTTGGGGGAAATTGGGGCACAGGCTCCGGCCGGCCGTCAAACGATGCTAGTGGATGGCGTGACGTATGATCCGGCCGGCTGTTTTGCCCAAGGGTGGCAGCTTTTGCGCGATGTCAAGCGCGGCAGCAACCACGCCCGTGTCGCCCTGCTGCTGGCCTGGGCTGCCTATGAAACGGTTCACGGCGATGCCGAACGAGGTCGCCGTCTGCGCCGCGATGCGGAAGCGGCAGCAGCACGGCTGGGGGTGCCGCTAAAAACATGAGCAGGCAGGTGTTGATGACGTAGAGATGAGAGATTGGAGATTGGTGAAGGTTCATAATCTCCAATCTCCAATCTCTCATCATGGAGGTTATGATGATGGCTACAGATTTGTTAGAGGCAAGGAAGTTGACGATGGCTGAACTGGAGGCGGCATGGGATTCGCTGCTTACCTCACCGCAGGATTTGGGCATGGTGGAGATGATTGTGCGGCGGCCAGAGGTGGGAGAACGGGAGATTCTAGACGAGGGTGAGCTGGATTTGACCGAAGGGCTGGTGGGCGACAACTGGCGCACGCGAGGCAGTTCACGCACAACCAACGGCTTGGGGCACCCTGAGATGCAGCTCAACATCATGAATTCAAACGTGCTGGACCTGGTGGCACAGGGCAGGGAGCGGTGGCATTTGGCGGGGGATCAATTTGTTGTGGATCTGGATTTAAGCCAGGCCAATTTGCCGTCGGGCACACGGCTGGCAATGGGGTCGGCAATCATCGAGGTGACCCCAATACCCCACACCGGCTGCCAGAAGTTTGTGGCGCGGTTTGGGGCCGATGCTATGAAGTTTGTCAATTCGCCGCAGGGGAAAGTTCATCGGCTGCGTGGATTAAACGCCAAGGTAGTGGTGCCAGGCGTGGTGCGCGTGGGGGATGTGGTGCGGAAGGTGTAGAGAGTGGGGGGTAAGGCGTAGGGCGTGGGGTGATTTTTACACCCTACGCCCCACTCCCCACAACAAGTTCTAAAAACAGAGATCTCGGATGATCTGCTCATACACATCCACGGCCTGGGTCAGTTCAGAGAGGGGGACGTATTCGCCAACGGTGTGGGCAACGCCGATGTCGCCGGGGCCAAGGACAACCATTTCGGGAATGACGGCTTGCAGGTAGATGCCGTCGGTGCCATAGGGAACGGTTTCGGGGGAACGGCCGTTTAATGCCCGCACCGCCGCCTGCACCAAATCGGAATCAGTGGACACATAAAGTGGCGTATGGGCGCTCACTTCATACTCAAAGCCGTATTTTTCCGCCGCGCTAGTGATCATATCCAGCATTTCTTCGGCACCAGAGTTAGGCATGCCGCGAAAGCCGACGACACATTGAGCACGGGGAGCAGTAACGTTACCGGGGGTGCCAAAATCGGTCATCGTCATGTTGAAGCCGTTGGTAGGTGGGTTGAACTCGTCGTTCATAAACGTCTTGTCGCGCATGGCAAGGTCGCGCAGATCAGCCATTTCGGCCATAAAGCGGGCAAGCTGGAAGTTGGCCGAGGTGCCTTTGTCGGTGCTGGAATGGGCCGCTATGCCATGAGAAGTGACCTTAACGTGGACACCCCCTTTGTGGGCATAGACAGGAACCATGCTAGTCGGTTCAGCGATAATGCCGTAGGTGGGTTTGTCATCGCGCAGCGTGGCAGAATGGTCGGCTACATACTTGGCACCCAAAAGGCCAATTTCTTCGTCGGATGTGACGACAATGTAGATAGGTTGTTTGAGTTGGCTGGCATCAATGCGGCCGGCGGCAATGATGGTGGCGGCGAGCGGCCCTTTCATATCGCAGCTACCGCGTCCGTATAAACGGCCGTCTTTCATTACCGGGTCAAACGCCGCCCAATCCTCTTCCTGCCCTGGCACCGTGTCGGAATGGGAGCAAAACGCCAGCCCGCCGCTACCCTCACCCAGTTTGCCAATCAGGTTTACCTTGCGTTCGCCATTGTCGTCTACATATTCTAACCGCTCTATCACGCAGCCAATCTCCTCCAAAACCGTCTGGATATAGTCCGAAACAGCGGCATTGCTGTCCCGGCTAACCGATTGGATTTTGACCAGATTTTGGGTAAGCTCAATTACATCGTAAGACATCTTCTCTCCAAGTTCAGTGGGTGCTTGAACCAATCTGCAAAATTTTGTAGATCATGCTCCATAAAAATAAAGGTTTACCCGCTATTTCTACCAGACTTTGATTTTACCCCATAATTCTCAACTTTGTAACAAGTTACGGCTATGGGGTTTTGAGGTGGAGAACCGGTTGCTGTAGGTTGTTGTTTTGCCAAACAGCATTGGCGTGTTGGGCGGGCTGGCAGGTTGCCAGATAATGCTTTTGCGCGGGAAAGTAGCGGGTTTGGTAAAGTTCGGTGACTCGCTCGGGAGAACCAAGCAACCGTTGGTCGCGGTGAATGGCTCTGGCAAGGGCGGTGTCGAAGGAGATGTTTACAAAGAGAGAGTAGTCTAAATGAGGCAATAGTTCGGGGCGATGGAGAAAAATGCCGTCGAGGAGAAGAATGGCGTGGCAAACGGCCGTTTGCCACGCCATATTGATCGGCGTGTCGTGTTCGTGGTCAAAAACGGCCGTTTTGTACCGCCCATCCCCACCCGGCCCTAAAGGGGGCAGCAAACATGCCAGCACGCTGTCTAGGTTAAAAGAATCCTCGTAGTAACCGGTGGGCGAGGTGCGCCCCTGGCGATAGCGAACAGCGCGGGGGTTGTGGAAGCCGTCAATGGAGGCGCGAATAACGGGGTGTCCCTGGCTGGTGAGCAGAACGGCTAACTCATCGGCCAAGCTGGTTTTGCCCGCACAATCAATGCCGTCTATGCCAACGCGAAGGGGATGGGGGAGAGAAACGGCCGTTAGCCACCCTGCTAATTGCTCAAGGGCTGCTGATCTGATCATGGTAATGTCACTAAGTGATCAATCAGAACGTTGGTAGCAAAAATCGCTTGCATTAACCCGCCACTCGTCCCGTAATGCTTGCTCATAGGCAAGCGCATCAATGTATCGTCCTTCCCAAAGACCAAAAGCAACCGATATGTCGGTTACTTTTCGGCGAGCAAGGTACTCTTTAATAGCCTCATGGATTAGAGTATCTCGTGATTTTTGCTCTTTTTCACCCAAGAGCGTTAATTCTTGCACAAATTTTTCGGGTATTTTAATTCTCATGATTCAACAAGTCTGCCAGGAGAAATCCGGTTTTCTCGTCCAACAGGAACGGGATTTCTCGGAGGACCTCGAAATGACAATTGTTAGAGGCACACTCAATTCTCACATTCAAAATTACCAACACCGGCCGCACAACTGTCAAACCCTTCGCCCGCAAAAATCAAGTTGCGCCCTGCACCGCCGTCCAGCACATCATTTCCGGCATTGCCATCCAGCTTGTCATCGCCCAAGCCGCCAGAAATGGTGTCGGCTCCGGCCTCGCCACTCATCACATCCTGGCCGTCACCCCCACTGATGACATCATTGCCTGCGCCACCGCAAATAAAATCATTGCCGCCGCCTCCATCAATCTGGTCGTTGCCCGCTTTGCCCATAATGACATCATTTCCGGCCGTTCCTACAATCACGTCATTGCCATTCGTCCCCCAAATGGTGGGCGTGCGCCCCAAACAACCTGCTGAGTCGGAAATAATGGGCAAATAGGCGGTAAACGCCGCATGGAGCGGCGCAAATGGCTTTACTTCCCTCGCCTGCCGCATAAAAATTTGCTCATAAACTGCCCGATCTTGCGCCAACACCATGCCCTCAAGCCACTGGTTACTCCCATCGAGCGTCGGCACAAACCCCAACATGATGTTTGGCTCCTCAAGCCGCACCGAACTGCCCATATCGCTCAACAGTCGGTTCACCTCATCCTGACTAAGCAGTGCCAGCTTGCCCATGGTGACGGTGTTATAAGCTGGGGGGAAGGTGGCGTAGTCGAACGCTTCATTGGGATTGCTATAGCCTGTGTCTACAAGGTGGAGGTATTCCTGGTTAAACCGTTGCAACGTGACATTTTCCCCTTCGCCGCTGTTCATCACCAAATCAAACCAAAGCTCCGGGTTGGTGGCAAACTCCTCAAGCTGCTCTTTGTTCATGCCAATGGCCGCCATCAGGAGCGTATCGAGCAGATTGGCTTTAAACTCATCAATGATTTCAAGCAGGGCCGTGGGGGTAATATCATTGATGATTTCCTGAATTTGCAGGGCTGTTAACCCCACAAAATCGGGCAGCCCAGCCATTGACAGGAGATGCTCCAGCACAAATTGCTCGGCGATGTCGCTTGCTTCCGCTGTTTTTGTTTTGCGCTCGGCGTTAAAAGCGAGCGCCAGAATGAGCTGATGGCTTGTTTGCGGCCACGCTTTCAACCCTTCATCAATATCATCCCGCCAGGCTTTGCGGTATTCATTTTTAGCAAGACAAACAACCACCCAGATTTCGCAGTTGGCGTTGGCAATTTCTGTTTCCAAATTGGCGCGAAGGGTGGAGAAAATGCGCGGAATGGAATAGGTGGTGCCAGGACTGTCTTTGGGCAGGAGCTTGGTGTCCAAAATCGTGCCGGGTCGGGCATCAATCATGGCGCGGTAGATAAAGTCGTTGTTTTCATCTTCGACTCCGCGAATATTCAGATTGCTGTCAGCAAAAAAGGCGGCATCAAGCGCGTTTTTGGGCAACCGTTTGTCCATATACCCTTCCAGCAGCACATGTTTGACGGCGTTCTCGGCGGGGTCAAGGGTGAACGCCCCGCCGGTGAAGTTGTTGACAAAGGTATGGGCAAACATATCTCCGGCGGCATGGGTGAGAAAACCCATGGTCACAGCTCTAACGGCGGAGTTGTTGGCATAGGCGGGGCTGTTGGCTTGATCCCACAAATGGCGCAGCCAGGCATCGGTGCCCTGCTCCACGCCGCTGGTAAGGGCCTCAGGATGGATGACTTGTTGCCCGGTGGCGATGTCGGGGTAGGCATCGGGGCCAACGGTTCCGGCGCGGTATTGAGCGGTGTTGTTTTGCAGGGCGGTGAGGATGTCGCCTTCAACGGCATATTCTCCGATTTCACCGATGATTTGGCCGGTTTCATAGTTCACGGCGTAGATGGTGACATTGCCATCGTCCAGAACATCGGCCAGGATGATGTCGGTGAGGTAAACGTGGGTGGTGATTTTCCAGGCCAGAGCCGAACTGGGGAGAATGAGGTTGATGAGCAAAATGAGAGCGAGGCTAACTAGGAGAAATTTATGCCGCCGTTGTTTGGAAGGGGATAACAAGTGCATGAGTTTTACCTGAAGCCGCTAGGGGCTAGGAAATGCACGTGCTCGTTTTGGGGAAGAACACGCCGGTGGATGAGGCTGGACAGCGGTGTGGGTTAGGGTGGTGAATACGAGGGGCAAAACCGCTCGCTATGGTGTTGGATAAAACGGCCGTTTTTCCACCAACGTCTTACGGCTGGCAAAAACATATTACAGTAGCTTTTAAGTGTATAGGGCGGCCTTGGTTACAGCAAATTTTGCAGCATTTACAACGGCCGTTTACTTGGCATCCCCGGTCGACGTGGATAAGCAGCGGGGGTGGGCGTTACCTTGTCAATCAGCACAAAATGCCCATCCAGCGGCGCGGGCTGCACATGCAAGTTGCCGCCACCCAGTAGAGAAACGGCCGTTTCTGCCTCCGCCACCTCCTCTGCCGCCCGCTCCCCCTTTTGCGCCAGCACCTGCCCCCCCACCCGGCACAACGGCAGCAAATATTCCACCAGCACCCGCAGCGGCGCCACCGCCCGCGCCACCGCCCAATCAAACTGCTCACGGAACGCAGGCTGTTGCCCCAGCGTTTCTGCTCGTTCCGTCACAACGGTGACACCGGCCAGATCTAATTCAGCGACTACAGTTTGCAGGAAGGCTGCCTTTTTGCCCACGCTTTCGATCAGCGTTAACTGCAACTCTGGGTAAAGCAGCTTGAGCGGCAAACCGGGGAAGCCGGCACCGGTACCAACGTCTATAAGCGAACGGCCGTTTAGCTCCCCCAGCACCAGCCCACAACTCAGTGAGTCAAGAAAGTGGCGGTGGCGAATGGCTTCGGGGGTGCGAACGGCCGTTAAATTCAGTCGCTCATTCCACAACAGCAGCAGCACCTCATACGCCGCAAACTGCGCCTGCTGCGCTGCCGACAGCGGCAGCCCCAGCCGCGCCGCTTCCGCCACCCAATCTTGCGTCATTAGCGGCTCCGCTCCAGCCGTTTGGTATCGGCATCAATCATGTATGTATCAAACTGCTCGCCACCAAACGTTGCTGGCGTGTACCTGACCCAATTTTGCACCACCTCAACATCGCCGCGCACATACAGCGGGATAATTGGGATAATCCCGCCGCCGTCAAAAAACTCGTTTTCAATGTTGCGGTAAAGTGCTGCCCGGTCTGGCAGCGATGATAGCGTCGAGGCTTGCACAATTTCTTCGTCAATCGGGCCACACGGCCGGTTTTGCCGGTTTTCGCTGTGCTGGCAGTGCAGCAGGTCGTTGAGCCAGTTGTGGGCATCGGGATAGTACGACGACCATCCCAGTTCCCAAATGTCGGGACGTGCCGCCCCAGCATCTCGCCGCGTATTGGCTAACAGAGTGCCAAACTGCACCTGCTCAATCACAATTTGCTCTTCCGGGCAGCCCAATTCATCCACCCACATACCCCGAATCAGTTCGGCTTGCAGCAGCGACAGGTCGGCAGAGCTAACCATGAGGGTGATCGGCGGGGTGTTGCGGCAGCCGCCAAAGCTGCTCTCGGCCATTTTCAGCCGGGCAAAATCGGGGCTGTAGCTGCCGCCAACCTGGTCAATGGGCGGGGCACCCAGCACGCCGGGCGGGGTCAGGTGGCGCATGGGCAGGGCACCCGTGCTGCCAAATACCGCTTCCACCAACCGTTCGCGGTCAATGGCGGCGGCGAATGCCTGGCGGGCAGCGGGGTCACGAAACACCTCGCTGTCAAAATTGAAGCTGAGATAAAAAACGGTTTGGTTGGGTACCAGCGTCATCCGCTGCGGTGCCTGCTCCAACATAGTGGCTTCCTGGGCAATGGGCAACAGGCTGACATCGAGGCTTTTGGCTTGCCACGCCTGAAAGATGTCGTTTTCGTCATCCATGAAAAGGATGTTGACGCGATCTACGTTGCCCAAACGACGAATGGGCCATTCGGGGTTGCGGTGCAGGGTGACGCGCTGGCCGTAGGCATCGCGGGGGGTGGGGAAGAAGGGGCCGCTGGTGATAAGATTAACGGCCGTTTGCCACCCTCCCGCAAATTGCCCAAACTGATCGCGCCAATCCGAGCCAAACTGTTCTACCAGTTCCGTTGGCACCGGCATAAACAGCGGCAGTGTGGTCAGCGTTAGAAAATAGCCGGCCGGAACGGTGAGATTAACCTGCAGCGTGTCATCATCCAGCGCATAAACACCTACAATACTGGGGTCAATATTGGCATCGAGTGCCCGGTTAAGCTGTTCGCACCCCTGGATGATAAACAGGACAAAAGCATCGGGGGTGTTGGGGTCTTGGCTGCAAGCGCGGCGAACGGCCGTTACCACATCCCCTGCCACCACCGGTCGCACCCGTTCCACCGACACCGCATTGCTGCTGTCGCTGTTCGATGGCAGCGCCTTGACCCAGTAAATATCGTTGCGTAAATGGAATGTCCAAACCCGCCCCGTCGCGTCCACCTCCCAGCTTTGCGCCAACTCCGGCTCAACCTGCTGTGCCTGGTGGTTAAAATTGGTTAATCCCACAAACAGGTTTTCCATCAGGTGAGCCGCATTGTTCCCATCCCCCTGCTGCGGGTCAATGTCGGGAAATTGCCCCAAATAGGCCAAATCCAACTCGACAGTTTGTGGGACGGCAATGCTGGGTGGGGGGGTGGCGGTCACAACGGCCGTTTCCTGCACCAACCGTGTGATCACCTGCGGTTCTCCTGCAACAACAGCCACTTCCGTTACAACAACAATCTGTGTTTCAATCAACTGCTGTTGCTCACATGCCGTCAACAGCAGTGCCGTTGCCAATAATCCCCATGATTTGGGAAACCAAGTAATCAGTGATTGCCACATTTTCATCACGCCATGCTATCCCATGCGCGTCAGCCGGGCAAATTTGCGTGTATAAGATAGGTTAAAATAGGAAACGGAAGGTTGCTAACCCTTCTGGCGAGTAGTAATATAGAGAGAATAGGTTTAGCCCAGCGTAAGGAATGACTTTGTATGTACGAACGCGTCCTCGTCATTGACGACTCCAAGGAAATCCGCGATTTCCTCACGAACTACATCCTGAAACCAAAGGGCTTTGAAGTGATGACTGCTTCCAACGGGCTGATGGGCCTGGAAATGGCTATTGCTAAAGAGCCAGACCTGATGATCACCGATCAGCAGATGCCGCATCTCACCGGGTTGGAAGTGCTGCAAAAGCTGCGTGAACGGGATATTGAGATTCCCTGCATTTTGATGACGGGAGAAGGGTCGGAAGATACAGCCGTTACGGCTTTTCGCCTGGGGGTCAACGACTACATCGTCAAACCCGTTGATGCCGACGAGCTAAGCGAATCCATTGACCGTGCCCTGCGCGAAAGCCGTTTAAAACGAGAGCGCGACCAATTGGTGGAGCAGCTAATGGAAAGCAACTCCCAGCTGCAGCGGCGTGCCCAGGAGCTAAACGTGCTTTATGGCGTGGGCAAGTCAGTTTCGTCGTCGCTTGATCTGGAAGAAGTGCTGCATCGGGTGGTGGAAGCGGCCGTTTACGTAGTGGGTGCCGAAGAAGGTTCGCTGATGCTGCTTGATGAAGAGGCTGGCGAACTCTACACCCGCGCCTCCAAAAACCTGGAAGCCAAAGCCAAAACCATGCGCCGCCGCGTCACCGACAGCCTGGCGGGAAAGGTGCTGCAAACCAAACGCGCTATCGCCATCGGTAATGATTCCCAGTGGAAGCGCACGCATACCGCGCTGCTGGTCAAATCCCTCATCTATGTGCCGCTGATTTTGCAGAACAAGCCAATCGGCGTGTTGGGCGTTACCAACCGACTTAAAGAAACGTCTTTCGATGCCAACGACACGCGGGCGCTATCGGCACTGGGTGGCTATGCCACCATTGCCATTAACAATGCCAACATCTACAACCAGATCAAGCGAGAGCGCAACCTGCTGGGGGCGGTGGTTGACCAAACTGATGACCCGCTGCTGGTGGTGGATGAAGACAACAAGGTGCTACTGCTGAATGCGGCGGCCCGTGCTGCTTTTTGCCTGGGTGAAGAGGACAAAATGGTGGGGCAGCCTGTCAACACGCTGATCACCGATGAAGCGGCACTGAGCTTTATGACGCAAACGCTGGAAACGATGGTACAGCCGGAGTCCGAAATGATGGCTCCAAACGGCCGGCGTTATCGTTTGCGAATGATTGCGACGGAGGGGGGCAGTCGTTTTGTCTCTTTCCGCGAACAGGAACAGGCATAAACGAATGAGACCAATTGGGGCGATTGGTCTCATAAAAAAGTTTCAGCGGTTCATCCCCAGCCAAAAATGGTGCAATTGCAGGTGGCTGCCAGGTTCAACCCGAACCTTGCCCACCTTTTTTGTTTCTGCCAGCAACTGCTGGTTGACTAAACAGAGTTCTGGCAAACGGCCGTATTTGTCCAAATAATAATCGGCTGCTCGCTGCACTTTTTCGTCAAACGGCCGTTTTTCATCATTATCCAGCCACAGCATCCCCAGTTCCATCATCTGATTGCTCCTTATTCGATTGATTTTGTGTCACAAACGGCCGTTTCCGCACCGCCATGGGCGAACGGCCGTTTGGTTTCGTTGTTGGCAGCGGCAACAAGTCATCCATTTCATCCAGCACTTGTAGCGTCACCGGCTTACTGCGCGTCCGTCCGCTTGGCTTCGCCTCAGCTACGGGCAACCAATCCTCAATGGCAATGGTTGGCTCCTCCGGCTGGCTGTTTGCTTCCACCACTGGCGGCAGCGGCAGCAGATCATCATCCATGTGCAACGGTTCTGGCTGAGGTTGGTTGACTGAACGAGAGCGACGCGAACGGCCGTTTGGCTTTGTTGTTGGCAACGGTAACAGATCATCGGCCACGTCTGGCGGTGGCGGGTCATGGGGAGGTTGGTCGTAGAAACGGCCGTTTTGCTGTACTGCTGTCTCCGCAAACGACACCTCGCCCAAATCATTCAGCGCAAACGGCTGCTGGCTGACGGCCGGTTCTGACGGCAGTTCCACCCGCAGCGTAAACGGCTGCGCCAACAGCCGAGGCTGTTGGGCATGAAGCTGCCGCAAGCTCAGGTGAAATTCGTAATCATTGACAAACGCCGCCTGAAAATGAACCGGACACGGCGAATCAACCGCCAGAAAATCCCCCTTGCCCAGCAAATATTCGGCCTGTGTGCCGGGCAAGCCGGTTGCCACCAGCGCCTCTTGGGCATCATGCACCCGCCCCACCAGCCGCACGGTCAAATCCAGTTTACGTAAATCATCTAGCTCCCGCGCTTCGGGGCGACTTGTACCCAACACCAAATGGATGCCTACATCGGCTCCGCGCTGCACCAGCCGCAGCAAGCTCTGGCGCACGCTTTGCACCTGTTCATCGTCGCCCGTCCGCAGCAGCGTTACCACGTTGTCAATCAGCACCACAATCACGGGTTTAGCCACCTTGTTGGTTTGGCGGTAGGTCATCTCCTGCACCAAAAAGGCAAGCAAAGCATCAGCGTCTTCGGCCGTTTGCACTACGTCTTGCAGCAGGTGAGGGAGGTAGTTGAGCGGGTCAAGAGAAACGGCCGTTTCTGCCCCTTCTCCCCTTTCCCGCCGTTCAGCCGTGTCAATGACCAGCAGTTGTAGCTGCGACTGTTTGTTGAGCAGCGCCAGCGACAGTGCCAAGCTCCGCAGCAGCACCGTTTTGCCCGCGCTCTCTTGCCCGGCCAGCAGCACGTGGGTAATGTGGGCGGCGCTAAAGTTCAGCAGCACGGGTTGACCATCTTCGGCCAGACCAAGAACGGCCGTTGTTGGCGGTACCGTGCCATCCAGCAGCGCCAGCAAATCCAGCAGACCTACCGGCGGCTCCTCCGGGCGCACCACCTGCAGCCGCCAGCTTCCATCCTCGCGGCTAATCTGCACGCCCGACGTACCCAACGCCGTCATTAAATCTTGCTTTAGCCCTAGCAACCGCTCCCACCCCGTCGCCAGCGTTTGCAAATCGAAGCTAATGGCTCGTGGCTGCACGCTGCCGCCCGCCACCTGCGCCGTCAGTTGGTGCTGCTCAAACACCTGCTCAATCTGCTGTGATTGCAGCTCAAGCTGATGGCGCAGCCGCGCTTCCTCTAGCTGCTGTCTCCGATTTGCGGTTCCAGGCATAATAGCACCCAGTTGAGAACGGATGTTCTGTTTTCGCGTCAAAAAAAAGGACGGTCAATGCCGCCCTTCTTGTTTTTTTGACAACGGCTATGGGGTTTGGCGCACCACCATGATAACACGCCCCTGTACTTCTACATCCTTGGCGTTCACATAAAACGGCTCCATCGTCGGGTTGGCGGGGGTCAACTTGACGCGGTTGCCTTCATGAGCAAAATATTTCAGGGTAGTGGTGTCGTCTTTTTTCAACCACACGGCCACCATTTGCCCATTTTCGGCGGTTTTCTGCTCCCGCATCACCACCATGTCACCATCATTGACCATCGCGTCAATCATGGAGTCCCCTTTGACGCGCAAGGCAAACAGGCCATCTTTACGGCCAGAAATCATAGCCGAACTTAGCTCAACCATGTCTTCATCGTCGTAAATGCCATACCCTGTGTCGGGTAAATCAATCGGTTTACCAGCGGCAATGCTACCAACTAGCGGAATACGGAGCAACGAGCCAACAGCCTCAGCAACGGCCGTTTTTGTCCCTACCACCGCTTCCTTGGCCGACTCATACATGCTCATTGCCTGTTCTGTCAAGCGCAAACCGCGAGATACTTCCGCATCTCGCTCTAGTAAGCCTTTCTCACTTAGCTTTTGCAGATTATAATTCACCACTGAGGTGGAACTGATGTTGACAGCACTCCCAATTTCCCGAATGGTTGGCGGCCGGCCGTTGTCGTTGACATACGACCAGATGTATTTCAGCATACCTTTCTGGCGGTCAGAGAGCGGTCTCGATTTTTTCATGGTGCCAAACTCCTTTAGCCGGGCACTGCCCATGACAAACGGCCGTTAGGCAAGCTGTCTGCACACAGATACAGTAATCCCATAATCGCTCATATGTTCTGAAAGTATACACGAACAGGTGTTCTGTGTCAAGATTTAGACGAGAAAGGAAATCCCATGAAATTTGAAGCCTACGCCTTCCCCAGCCGACGTTCCAACATCATTGCCCGTAACGGAGCCGTCGCCACCAGCCAGCCGCTGGCCGCCCAAGCTGGGCTGGATATTTTGAAAGCGGGCGGCAACGCCCTCGATGCCGCCATTGCCACCGTTGCTACGCTGTGCGTCGTGGAGCCTTGCTCCACCGGCATTGGCGGCGACGCCTTTGCCCTGATTTGGTCGGCCAAAGACAAACGTCTCTATGGTCTAAACGCCAGCGGCCCGGCACCCATGGGGCTGACAAGTGAACTCGTTCGTAGTCAAGGGCATGAAACCTTTCCCGCGTTGGGAGGCTTGCCCGTCACCGTGCCGGGCAGCGTGCGCGGCTGGCAATATGCCCACAACCGTTTCGGCCGACTGGGCATTGACACGCTGCTGGCAAGGGCCATTGATTACGCTCGCCACGGCTACCCCGTTAGCCAACGCATTGGCCGCGCCTGGGCACGCTCCACCGAAAAAATGAGCGCCCACCCCGATTCCAAGCGGGTGTGGCTGCCGGGTGGTCGTGCCCCTCGCCCCGGCGAACTGTTCCGCAACCCAGAAATTGCCGCCACGCTGCAAGCCATTGCCGAACAAGGGTATGACGTGTTTTACCACGGCGACATTGCCCGCCAAATTGCCGCCTGTGTGCAGGAAGGGGGCGGGGTGATGACGGAAGACGATTTGGCAAATTACCAGCCGGAATGGGTGGAGCCAATCAGCGTGGATTATGGCAAGGGGTATACCTTCTATGAAATCCCGCCCAACGGGCAGGGGTTGACGGCGCTGCTGGCACTCAACATCGCCCGTGGCTTTGATTTGCAGGCGTTGGGCTATGGCACGGCTGATTATTACCACGCGCTGATGGAGGCGATTAAGCTAGCCTTTGCCGATGCCCATGCCTATATTGCCGACCCACGCCAGGCTGAGATTCCGCTGGCGGGGCTGCTGAGCGACAGCTACACGGAAACGCGCCGGGCATTGATTACGCCGGATCGGGCATTGACCCCCACGCCGGGGCAGCCGCAGCGGCACGGCGACACGGTGTACCTGACGACGGCCGACGGCGAGGGCAATATGGTAAGCTGGATTCAAAGCCTGTATATGGGGTTTGGCAGCGGGCTGACGGCGGGAACGACGGGGGTGCAGTTGCAAAACCGAGGGGCGAATTTCTCGCTGGAGCCGGGGCATCCCAATGAGGCGGCGGGGGGAAAACGGCCGTTTCACACCATCATCCCCGGTTTTATCACCAAAGACGGTGCCGCATGGAGCAGCTTTGGCGTGATGGGCGGTTTTATGCAGCCGCAGGGTCATTTGCAGGTGGGGCTAAACCTGGTTGAATTTGAAATGGATCCGCAGCAGGCACTGGATGCGCCCCGTTTCCAATGGACTCAGGACAAGGAATTTGGTGTGGAAGACAGCTTCTCTGATGAGGTGTATGCCAATTTGGTAGCACGCGGTCACGTGTTGCTGCCACGCGCCACGCCAATGGCCTATGGCGGCGGCCAGGCAATTGTGCGTGATCCGGAATCGGGGGTGCTGGTTGCTGGCAGTGAACCGAGGAATGATGGAACGGCCGTTGGTTGGTAAGAGTTCGCCGTATGTTAACCAAACACCAAATCCACGATCTGATTGACCTTGTTCGCCGCCGTTTCCCGGACTGGGATGGTTTTGCCCACCCGCCGTTTGTGGACGATGAGGTTGCGTATAAACAAACGGCCGTTTCCCAAGCCCAAGAACTCATCAACCAGCCCGTTCTGGACGACCTGCTGGCTAAGAGCGACACCGACACCATCCTGGCACGGCTCACCACCCTCTGCAACCAAACCAACCTCCTTTGGCAGCGCATCCCCAGCACCAGCGACAGCGCCGTGCTGCGTCACCCCAGCCTCAACGCCGCCGAATTTTGCGCCCAGTTCCGCAACTTGCTCTACGGCGACCAGCCCAGCCCCCAGCGGCTGCAATATTTCTCCGACTATTTAGAAGCCAACGGCTTGCCCAACGGTTGGCCTTTCTCTACCTACTTCCTCTTCCTCTGCCATCCCGCCGAAGAAATGTTTGTCAAACCCCATACCGCCGCCTGGCTGCTCAAATTCTTTGGCTATCCTGACACAAAAGTTGAACGGCCACCCACCGCTGCTACCTACGCCAACATTTTGGCGGCTTCCCGCGTCCTGCTCAACGCCCTCGCCTCTTATGAGGCGGCCGATATGATTGATGTGCAAAGTCTGGTTTGGGTTTGCTACCAGGAAAGCCGGGCGCGAGTGGGGCAACTGAGCAGTGAAGGGCAGATAGCTTTAGATATTCCACCAGCCGAGGACGAAATCATGCCAGCCAACACAGAGACAACGGGCGAGACAATCCTTCACGAATCTCCGGCTTCCTACACCGCACAATCTCCCACCCACCCCGTTTACACGCTTGAAGATTGTGCCGACGACACCAGCCTTGAACTGGAAACGCTGAAGTTTTGGCTGGCGGCGCTGCGTCGCAAAGGACAAGCCATTCTTTATGGGCCGCCCGGCACTGGCAAAACATTTCTAGCCCGCAAGCTGGCAAAACATTTGGTTAGCAACAGCAATGGCAATGTTGAACTGGTGCAATTTCATCCGGCCTACAGCTATGAGGAGTTTATTCAGGGGTTGCGCCCGCTTAGCCACAGCGATGGCACGCTGCACTACGAAATGGTGCCGGGTCGGTTTCTCCGCTTTTGCCGCCAGGCCAGCAGCAGTGGCGAGCCGCATGTATTTATCATTGATGAGATTAACCGGGCAAATTTAACGGCCGTTTTTGGCGAACTCATGTATTTGCTGGAGTATCGGGATGAGGAAGTGGGGTTGGCGGGGGGAAACGGCCGTTTGTCCATCCCCTCCAACGTTACCATCATCGGCACCATGAATACCGCCGACCGCTCCATCGCTCTCGTAGACTACGCCCTGCGCCGCCGCTTTGCCTTCCTCCGCCTCACCCCCAACCTCGACCTGCTTCGCCGCTACCACGCGCAACTGGGAACCAGCACCGACCTTATCGAACGCCTCATCACCCAGCTTAAACAGCTCAACCACCACATCAACGACCCCAACTACGCCATCGGCCCCACCTACTTCCTCACCCCCAACCTCGCCAACCTCCTCCCCGCCATCTGGACACTCGAAATCGAACCCTATCTTGAAGAATACTTCTTCGACCAGCCCCAGCAAATTGCCCCCTTCCGCTGGGACACCCTTGCCGCCACTCTCTTGCCATAAAAAAAGCCCGCCGCAGCGAGCTTCTTTGAGATTAGAGATTAGAGATTGGAGATGAATCAATTTCCAATCTCTAATCTCTAATCGCCCACCCTATTTATCTGCGTCTGATTTCCCCTAATCCGCACTCTCCGGCGCAGGCAATGCCACCAACTGCTGCTCCCACTGCAAAAACCGGTCAATATCCCCCTTAATCCAGCGAATCACATACGCTAGAATCGTCACATCATCAATCAGCCCACCCAGAAAGGCAATATCGGGAATAAAATCAAGTGGGTTCACAAAATAAATAAGTGCCCCTACGGCCAGTGCCAAAGATTGCCATGAAGCTCCCACATACCGCCGCCGTATACTCGCCTCAACCATCCGCAGCAGTGCCTTAAAATATCCCCACAACTCACCCAGCGACTTATCGCCCAACCCCTCCGACTTTCGCAAAGCCGAATTAATCAGGCGCGTTGTTTTTTCCGCATCCTGAACCACCTTGTTAGCCGAACTACGTCCAAAAGTTTTGTCACTTGCGTTACTTTGTTTACTAGCCACAAGCCATCTCCTATCACACAAAATCAGCCCCCAAAATACCATCTCAGGGTTGCAGTCTATATTACGAAATAGGTTATAATCTGCCAAACGTTCAAACAAGATACGGAAGACAAGAGAAAAATCTCTTCATCTCCCAATCCCTATTCTCAGACACCACAAACCTTATGATAGTAACACTCTCTATTATTGCCGCCCTTATTCCCGCCCTCTTTTACGTCATCGTCATTTATTGGTTTGACCGGTATGAAAAAGAACCCATGTGGCTGTTAGCCGCCGCCTTCCTTTGGGGTGCTATCCCTAGCATCATTATCGCCTCCATTTTCAACTCCTTACTTAGCATACCCTTTGAACTGCTGGTTGAAGGGGGAACTGCCGAAGCCCTTTCTGCCGCCCTTGTTGCCCCGCCCGTTGAAGAAACGATCAAGGGTTTGGCACTCTTGGCTATCTTCTTTCTCTGGCGCAACGAAATTGACAGCCCGCTTGACGGTATTATCTACGGTGCTATGGTCGGTATGGGTTTCGCTATGGTGGAAAACGTCTTTTACTTTGTTGAAACGTTTAATGCCGATGGCCTTGAGGCGTGGGGAGTCAATATCTTTTTTCGCGCTATCGTTTTTGGCCTCAATCACTCCTTGTTTACCAGCATGTCGGGGTTAGGCATTGCGGTTGCTCTCATGAGCAAGAACAACCTTACCCGCTTTTTTGCCCCCATCGCTGGCTGGTGTCTCGCCATGTTTTTGCACTTTGCCCACAACGCCTCTGTCTCTTTTGACGAAGCTCTGTGCTTCCTAGCACTTATCTTTGATTGGGGTGGCGTGCTGCTCATGCTGGGCATCATCGTTTGGTCACTGGTGCAGGAGCGAAGCTGGCTGCGGCAATATTTGGCCGAAGAAGTGGCGCAGGGCACGCTAACCGACGACCAATTCCGGCGCGTTAGCTCAGGACGCAAACGGGCAGCGTTTAACTGGGCACAATGGCGGCAAAATGGCTTTCGCGCCTATCGCCAGGCCGTTGGCTTTCAGCAAACGTGCAGTGAGCTTGCCTATCGCAAACACCACCACGAACTGTTTCAGGATGAGAAGAGCTTGACTGAGATTGTGGCTTTGCGGGAGAAGTTGGGGACGTTTGGGTCAGCGGTTGTTTAACTTGTGGGGAGTAGGGAGTAGGGTGTGGAGTGTACACCCTACTCCCCACACCCCACCTCAGGTCATGATACACAAATCTGCCCGGCCGGCCGCCAAAATTCCATTCACCTCCCCCGTTGTCCGCAAATAGCCGCCCACCATGGTCGGCAAACCCACTTCGTGGCGCACCAACTCGCTAAGCGCGGTGAGAAAACCCGCGCCATAGGTGGGTTGTTCATCTACAGTTGTTTGCCCCGCCAGCGGCAGCAGCAAATCTACCCCGTGTTCTTTCAGCACCCGCGCTATGGCTATTCCTTCACTCTTCAATCCCACCTTTCGCCCAATCGGTGATGTTGAGGGCAACGGCAAGGGGTTTGTCCTGCGGCCACGCCTCCCGCACCGCCACCAGCACCGCCAACGGAAAGCGCATTCGGTTCTCCAGCGACCGCCGTGGCATCGTTGCGCTGGTTGCTGAGAGGAGATAAAAGCTGCCGAGCAGGTAGCCATGCCCCATATTCAGCAGACATATCTACCCCAGCGGCGGCGGCGTTCGCTTTAAGCAGGCGAAAACGGCCGTTATTTCCCCATCCCCGCCTCATCCAGCATCTCCGGCCGCTGGCTCGTTGGCGTATACGGCAGTGGCGACGGAGCCACCAGCGGCCACGCCCGCCCCGCAGCGGAATATCCAGCCCGCGCTGGCGGGACAGATTGCCCCGCCGCCGCCCGGCGTGGGTTAAGCTGCACACACAGTTTGGCGTTCGTTTGGCCGTAAAGCGTCGGCCAGTTGCGCCAGGCGGCTTCGGTTCATTGCTATATAAACCGGGTCATCAGGAGAAATGCGGCGGTGGGAGAAACGGCCGTTTCCCCGTCACCACCAGCCCCACCCCACCCTTTGCCTGCTCCACCAGTGCCGCCATCGCCGCCGAGGTCAGCACCCCGTCGCGGGCCGCCTCGGTCAGCGTGGGCTGCACCGCCACCCGGTTCGCCAGCGTCAGCCCGCACAGCGAGTAGCTGTTAAACAAGGGGGGCGGGGCAAGAGAAACGGCCGTTTTGCCCCTTGCCATCCCCCCAAACCCCCGATCCACCTTGTCAATGTAATACGGATCCCGCACCCGCAAATTGTCATACGTAATCCGCCCACTGCGCGTCAGCAAATTGCTGGTAAACGGCAGCGGCTCCAAATGGGTATAGCGGCGCATATTTTCAAAGTAGGTTTGGCTTTCCAGTGCCGCCGCTTGCAGCGACTCCACTCGCGGCCGGCGCTCCATCTCATACAGCCGCAGTGCCGTCTCCAAATCGTCGTTGGCAATAAACGAATTGGCCAGCGCCACCGCCCCATCCATCGCCAACTTCGTGCCAGAGCCAATGGAGAAGTGCGCCGTGTGCGCCGCATCCCCCAGCAAAATGATGTTTTTGTGCCGCCACGTCTTGCACCGCACCTCATTAAAGTTCAGCCACTGCGACTTGTTCGACAGCAGCTTGCGCCCGCGCAAATCCTGGGCAAACAGGGCTTCGCAGTACGCCACGCTCGTCGCCTCGTCGGCCGTGTCCAGCCCCGCCCGCCGCCACACATCCTCCTCACACTCCACAATAAAGGTGCTGCGCGTGCCGTCAAACGGGTAGGCGTGCGCCTGAAACAGCCCATGCTCATTTTCGCGGAAGTAAAAGGTAAACGCATCCAGCACCATGTCAGTGCCAAACCAGATGTATTTGGCCGCCCCCCGTGTAATCGTCGGCTGAAATTTATCCACAAAAGCGTTGCGAATTTTGCTGTTCACCCCATCGGCGGCAATGACCAAATCGTAATCGGGGAAAATAGAAAAATCCTCAAACTCAGTGTCAAAGGCCAGCCCTACGCCTAGCTCGCGGCACCGCTCTTGCAGCAGTTGCAGCAGCTTGCGCCGATACATCCCGGCAAAGCTGTGGCCTTCGCAGCGCACCACCGCGTCACGGTAATAGGTGTCAATGGCGGTCCAAATGACAAAGCTGTCGGTGATTTGCTGGTACGTTTTGCTATCGGCCTCGCGGTAAACGTTGAGGGTACGGTCGGAAAAAACAACGCCCCAGCCGTAGGTTGCCCCCGCCGGGTTGCGTTCGATGACCTGAATATCAAGGGAAGGATTGGCTTTTTTGAGCAGCAGACTGGCGTATAACCCACCCGGCCCGCCGCCAACGGTCAAGATTTTCATAGGATTGGGAAAGTGGGAATTGGAGATTGGAGATTGGAGATTGATGAAAGTTCACGATCTCCAATCTCTAATCTCCAATCAACCAATAACATCCGCCAGCCGGTGCAGTTGCTCCAGGTTGGGGGCGGTAGGAAATAGCATCAATTCATCACAGCCGGCCTCAGCATAGGCACGAATAAATTGGTGAACGGCCTGGGGTGTGGTGAGCAACCCCTGGGCAATGCGTTCGGCAAAGGGGCCGGTGAAGGCGTAATAATCGCGCAAGTAGTCGGCTCCGGCTTCGGCCAAAGCAGAGTCGCCCAACGCAAAATAGCCCATGCCCCACAGCTTGGGTTTGCCGGGTCGGCCGACCGCCTGCCAGGCAGCAACGGCTTTGTCGGCCATGCCAGCAAAGAGACGGGGGGGGCCGCCACCGTGCATATAGCCATCGGTGTAGCGAGCCACACGGCTAAAGGTGACATCGCTGTTACCACCCACTAGAAGTTCGGGGCCATCGGGCCGGCCGGTGCGGGGGCCAATGGCCTCGTTTTCCCAATGGGTACGCAAATCGGCTAACTGCTGGGTAAGGATACGGCCGCGCTGGTGGTAGGGAACGGCCGTTACCTCATAATCATCCCGCCGCGCCCCAATGGCAATACCCAGGGTAAAACGGCCGTTGGACAACCCATCAATCGTCAACGCTGTTTTGGCAAGAACGGCCGTATTTCGCAGCGGACTAATCACAATCATCGTCGCCAGCCGAATCCGCTCCGTCACCGCCGCCACCGCCGCCAGCGTCGTCAACGGCTCATAGCTGTCATACACCATCCGGTCAAACACACCCAGGCTCGAAAACGGCCCAGCATCCGCCTGCCGCGCCCATTCCAGCAGCAGCCTGCCATCAGCACCACGCAGCGTATTTGGAACACCAACACCTACATTCACGGGGAAACTCCTTGTGGGAAACAGTTGTCAGTAATCAGTTGTCAGTAATCAGTGTTCAGTACCAATTACCGATACCCGATTATTTTACTTCGCTCCTGTCACTGGTCAATCAATGGCAACTGTGCTAAGATAACATCCCGGTGCGCGGGTTTATGATGCCCGCAAAAGGTAGTAACCCATGTTTAACCGGGAAAAAGCCCATCTCAACTTACCCTACCGAGGCCATGTCCGTGGCTCGGTTGCCCATTGATATTGATTTTTCAGCCCGATCACAAGATCGGGCTTTTTTTTGCCACGACGGGACGCAGATTTACCTGATTCACCTGATTGTGACTGTTTATCAGGAAAATCAGGAAAATCTGCGTCCTATTCAAGGAAGGAACATGACCCAAACCATCCGCCTCCCCGGCCTGGCCGATGTTCACACCCATTTGCGGGTGCCGGGTGGGGAACACAAAGAAGATTTTCAGACGGGAACGGCGGCGGCGCTGGCGGGCGGCGTCACCACCGTGCTGGCAATGCCCAACACCACGCCACCGTTGGCAACCGAGACCGCCATTGCCGCCGCCTACCAGCAGGCGCAGGCCGACACTCGCTGCCAGCTTGGGCTGTTTGCCGGAGCCAGCCCCGCCCATGTGGATGAACTCCCCCGGCTGGCTCCCTACGCGGTCGCCCTCAAAATTTACCTCAACGACACCTTTGGCACGCTGCGGGTGGAGGATGTGCCGACGCTGCGGGCTTGTTTTCAAACCTGGCCGCTGGACAAACCGATTGCTATGCACGCCGAAAAGCAGAGCGTGGCGGTGGGGATTGGGCTGGCGGCGACCTATAACCGCCACGTCCACTTTTGCCACATCAGCCGCCGCGAGGAGATTGAGTTGATTGCCGATGCCAAGATGCGGGGGCTGCCTGTCACCTGTGAGGTCACGCCCCACCATCTGTTTATGGACGTGAACGATGCGGCGCGGCTGGGGTCGCTGGCCGATATGCGGCCGCTGCTGGGTACGCCGGATGATGTGGCCGCGCTGTGGGAACACCTGAACGACACGGTGGACTGTGTTGCCACCGATCACGCGCCGCACACGCTGGCGGAGAAGCGGTCGGCCACGCCGCCGCCGGGGGTTGTGGGGCTGGAAACGTCGCTGGGGCTGATGTTAACGGCCGTTTCCCACAACCGCCTCACCCTCGACCGCCTCATCGAACTCATGGCAACCGCCCCACGTCGTCTCTACCATCTGCCCGAACAGCCTGACACCTGGGTAGACGTGGTGCTGGAGCCAACGATAGTCCGCAACGAAGCCCTCTTTACCAAGTGCGGCTGGACACCGTTTGACGGGGTGGAAGTGGCCGGCCGGGTGGAGCGAGTGACGCTATATGGGCAGGTGGTGTTTGAAAACGGCCGTTTGCTGGCCCAGCCCGGCAGCGGTGAAGTGATTCCAGAAATGTAGCAAGTAACAGGTGGCAAGTGGCAAGTTGCTTTGTCAAGGCGACCTGCCACTTGCCACTTGCCACCTGCAAACCTCAGATTAGAAAGGAGATTTCTAACATGAATGTGACCGAATTAAAACCACTGTTTGATTTTGAGATGATGGGGAAAACGGCCGTTAATGGCGTTAATAGCCCCCATGCCAACGGTCTTGCCGGACAAGACATTTTATCCGTTGACCAATTCGACCGCGAGACCTTGCAATACATCTTTGCCCGCGCCCGCGAAATGCGCGAAATGGTCCACCGCTTCCACGGCAGCGACCTGCTCAAAGGCCATGTCCTGGCCTGCCTGTTCTATGAACCCAGCACCCGCACCAGCTCCAGCTTTATCGCCGCCATGGAGCGGCTCGGCGGGTCGGTTATTCCCATCACCCAGGGGGTGCAGTTTAGCTCCGTCAGCAAGGGCGAAACGCTGGGCGACACCATCCGCACGCTGGAGCAATATGCCGACGCGATTGTGCTACGCCATCCCGAAATTGGCTCGGCCAAAGAGGCTGCCAGCTATGCTAACATCCCGGTGCTGAATGCAGGGGATGGCCCCGGCGAGCATCCCACCCAGGCGTTACTCGACCTCTTCACCATCCGCGAGGAGCTGGGGCGGGTTGACGGGCTAAAGGTGGCGATGGTGGGCGATCTGCGCTTCGGTCGTACTGTCCACTCGCTTACTAAATTGCTGCTGCAATATGACGTAAAATTGCGCTTCGTTTCCCCCGAAATGCTGCGCCTGCCGCTCAAAATCATGAATGAGGTGATTGACAAGGGGGTGGAGGTGCGCGAAACCCACGATGTGGCCGACGTGATTGAAAACGCCGATGTGCTGTATGTGACCCGCGTGCAAAAGGAGCGGTTCTCGGATTTGGCGCAGTATGAAGAGGTAAAGAATTATTACAACATCACGCCAGAACTCATGCAACGCGCCAAGGAGAAAATGGTGGTGATGCACCCCCTGCCCCGCGTAGGCGAAATCCACCCCGACGTGGACAAAGACCCTCGCGCAGCCTACTTCCGTCAGGTGAAAAACGGGATGTACATTCGTATGGCACTGTTGGCGGCTGTTTTGGGGAAAGCGTAGGACAATGGAAGTGGTGCGTGGTGGGGGGTGGGGTTTTTTTTAGCACCCACCCCCACCGGCTACACAGTTGGGTG
>JACKCD010000036.1 GCA_020634215.1 Ardenticatenaceae bacterium
GCCCCTCACCGCCACCTTTGTTTATGACGGGCAGGACGTGACGACCCGGCTGCCCGAAACGGCCGTTTTCTCCCTGCCGCTCGGCGGCATCGTCGCCACCACCATCGGCCAAGGGCAAGACCACACCCTGCTTGTCGCCAACGACTTCTATAAGGTCAAGGTAGGGGCACAGGGCGGGCAGATCAAGGTGCGTCCCAGCGGCGGCCACGCCGATCATGTATATCTACGCGAAGAGTTGGGGCCACCCCACATGCCCGAAGATTTGGCCGAACAACGTTACACCATCAGGTATGAAGCCAGTGCCGGGCAGGTGGTTGCCACCTTCACCGCCGATTCCACCCGCTTCCCTGGTCTGCGGCTCACCTGCACCGTCACCTTCACCGCCTCGCCGCTCATTCAAATTGGCTATCGGGTGGAAAATGTTGGCACGGAAAGCCATCGCTGCTATGTGCAGACGCGCATGGGGGCGCTCGACATGGATTTTGACAACGCCCAAGTGACCATTCCCCGCCGCGAACGGCTGGTTACAGCCCTTGCCAGCGACTTCATGCGCTACGAAAACGACCTGCCCCACCAACCAGAGAAGATGGCAGAGCAGTGGGCGGCACTGGAACTGGATGGCGAAATTCACGGCATCATCTGGCCGGCCGACACCACGCGCCACGAAATACGCTACGGTGGTTTTAATCTGACCAAGGAAGCCCAAGAATTGCCGCCGGGCGCGGTCGTCACTTTCGAGCCAGTTTATGCGTACTGCGGCACGGGCAGTTGGCAAGCGGTGCAGCGGGCGTGGCAGCGGCTTTATGGTGCCACGGCCACGCCGCGCCAGCCGCAGCCGCCGCTGCTGGTGGGGTTTGACCCGGCCGCGCTGCAAACAGTGGCCGACAAATTCACCGCGCCGCTGACGCTGGACAATGTGCAACAGTTGGGGCTTAACGGCCGTTTAACCCTCACCCCACCCCCTGGCTGGCACGCCTCGCCCCGCGAAATCGAGGTCGCCGACCTGGTGGCGGGGCAGTCCATCACCGTGCCGGTGCAGTTCCGCGCCAACGGCAACGCCCCCGAAGCGGCCAGCGGCTCAGTCCACCTGGCCGATAACCTGCGGGATCGGGTTTACCCGTTTACCATTTTGCGGCTGGGGTCGGCCGGCGACGTTGCGATTCGTCAGGAAACAGGGCCGGATGGGCAGGCGTTGTGGGCGATGGAAAACGGCCGTTTTCGCTGGCAGGTTGCCCCCCATTACCACGGCGGGCTGGTCGGCTGGTTTGATCGCGGCTCCAGCACCAACCATTTGGTGACGCTCTACCCCGACCCCGACGGCGTGTTTGAGGGGTTTAAACCGTGGTTTGGCGGCGTGCAGCCGATGCTGCGGCGCAACATGGATGATTGGGACGACTGGCCGGGCAAGTTCCACAGCGAAACGTTCACCGCTGAACCCATCGCCGCTGCTGTCAACGGGCTACCGTGGCAGGGGGTGCGTGTCTGCTCTACCCCGGCACGCCCCGGCTTTGAAGGGCTAACGGCGACGATGGATTATCTGACGCTGCCGGGTAGCCCAGTGCTGAAGCTGTTGTTTACGGTGCAAAATGAGACGGCGGTGGTGAAAACGGCCGTTCCCGCCTTCCACACCTATCTCCAGCCCGACGGCCGTTATGACCACACCACGCTCCACAGCACCGGCGGGCAGCAGCGCAAGCGCAACAAGCAGGAGCTTTGGGGCTGGTTTGGCCCCTGGTCTGCCGCCGAAAACCCAGACACCGGCCGCACCTTCATGTTGGTCAACGCCAGCGGTCGCCAGCGCACCCACTGGCTCGATATTGGCGAATACGGCGGCCATTGCTACGTCGAAGACGACATGCACCTGCCGCCCCAAAGCCAGCAAACGCTGGTCGCCTACCTGGTGTTATCCGATAGTTTGGACACAGCGCGGCAGTACGCGACGCTGTCAAATTGAGAATGTAGAATGGGGAATTGAGAATTGGGAATGAAACGCCGTTCTTAGTTCTCAATTCTCTATTCCCAATTCCTCATTCCTCACGCCCCGGCCCAGCCGACGAGAGAGGCAAGGTAAATAATGACAGGGATAGCCAAAAAGGAGAGGAGCAGCCAGCGCAGCAGGCGGCGGGTTTCTTGGGGGCGAGGGGGCTGGACGCGGCGCAGACGGTTGCTGGTGACGGTGGCGGTGACGGCCAAAATGGTGGCGGTGCTGATGCTGTAGAAAATGGGGGGCAGGTTGATGATGTAGCCTACGTCAATGAGCAGAAGGACGATGGCCCAAATGAGGGCGACGAGGAGGGAAACGGCCGTTACTGCCATTGGTGCCGTATAGCACCCATCATCCACCAGCCTGTTTGCCAGCCAGCTTGCCAGCAATGCCGCCAGCAGCCCGCCAATCCCCAACGCCAGTGGGTAGACCAAAAGCTCAATCAAAATGAGGCCAAGCGCAAACAGCAGCGTGATCACCACCACCAGTACGACCTCGGTACAGAACCAAATCAGCAGCCAGCGAAAAAGATGTTTTTTCATAACCCACCGCAAACAGAAGGGTTTCACACAAAGGGGCAAAGACGCAAAGAAGAATGTGCTTGGCGACTTTGCGCCTTTGCGTGAGAAATGGTTATTCTTAGATCACTCTTGTGCCAGAAGCAAAACGGCCGTTATATTCAGCACCGCTTTTGGCACATACGACGACAACACGCTGTACTCCTGCTCTTTCGTGCCGTCGGCACTCCGCTCCGAGCAATGGTCATTGGCTCCGGCCGGCCCCAGCCCGTCCAGGCAGGCCACTTCGCGCCAAAAATGGTTGGCATCGCTCAACCCGCCCCGCTCCTCCGGCACAATTTCCTGCCCCAGCAGTGCCGCCGCCTGCTGCCAATAGGCCACAAGCCGATCCGTCGCCTTGTTTGGTTGCCAGGGTGAGGTCTTTTCGGTAAGCGTCACCGTCACTTGGCACGGATAGCCCTCGCGGCTGTGGAGGGTGGAACGGCCGTTAAACCCCATAATCGTCTCAATCGTCTCTTCAAACGCCGCCACCGAAAACGCCCGCATCTCCAACCGCGCCTCCGCCTCATGCGGCACCCGGTTTGTCACTGTGCCACCAGCCACCCACCCCACATTCACCGTTAACTGTCGCTCATAATCCGTCAACGCCGCCAACTGTTGAATAATCTCCGCCAACTGCACAATGGCGTTTGCTCCCCGGTGGTGGGCATTGCCCGCGTGCGCCGCCTTACCCTGCACCTGCACCCGAAACGAAGCCAGCCCCTTCCGCGCCCGCACCAGCCTAAACTGGTTGCCCCGCATCTCGCCCGACTCAAAAATGAGGCCGCCCAGCGACCCCGCCAGCCGTTCGGCACACAGCCGTCCAAAATCTTCGGCCTCGGCCTCCTCGGAAGCGTCCAGCAGAATGACCCAATTCATCGCCTCGAAAAATTCGGGCACGAAGCGGCGCAGCCCGTCCAGCACCATGTAGATCATCACCGTGCCGCCTTTAATGTCGGCCGACCCCGGCCCATAAATGCGGTCGCCCTCGATGCGATAATAGAAGTCGTTGGCCGCCTCTTCTTCGGGTGGGAATACGGTGTCCAAATGGGAAATCAGCCCAAGCTTGCGCCCGGAACTGCCAGCGCGGCTGAGAACGAGGTGTTTGCCGTAGTGGGGGGTGGTGGATTGGATGGTTTCGGCGGTAAAACCGAGATCGGCGAAGATAACGGCCGTTTCCTCCCCCAACCTGTTCACCCCCGCCGCATTCGCCGTAAAGCTGTTGATCCCCACCATCCGCTCCAGCAACCCAAGATAAAACGGCTCCCGTTCTCGCAAAAAACCTTCAAGCAATCCCTGCTGCACCATTTCTTACTGCCTCCAAAAATTTCAGCTAATCAGCCCAGATTGTACCCAAACCTTTAGAAACGTTGTAAGGGGCAATTTCTACAATTGAGCTAAAACAGAGCGTACAAATAATGGGAGGTTTCTATTTTCAGGACGCAACTGTATTGTTTTTCAGAGAACCGTATCAACTAAAGCGTATCGCTACAATCATTGGACTTAAAGGTAAACATGAAAAAAATAAACCTTTCCCCTAATCGGCTCACCCGATTTTATTCCTTTCCTCTCTTAACCCTGACCCTGTTTGCCCTTTTACTTGCAACAACCGCCATCGCCTATCAGGCACCCAACGCCGACGTGGGGTATGTTGACTTTTCTTATGGGCTAACCACCGCCAACGACCCGACGGGTGAAAAACCCGAAAGTAAGCTGTGGTGGAACGATGGGTTCTGGTGGGGCAGCCTTTTTGAAACCACCAGCAACAGCTATCACATTTATCGCTTCAACTGGAGCGGCCAAACGTGGGAAGACACCGGCGTTCAACTTGATGACCGCCCCACCACCAAGGCCGACACCCTGTGGGATCAGGCCAACCAAAAGCTGTATGTCGCCTCCCACATCTCCAAAGACCCGGCTACCGTCAGCGGCGACCCCAACGATGCCGGCCGACTCTACCGCTACAGCTACAACAAAACCAGCCGCACCTACACCCTCGACAACGGTTTCCCCGTCACCGTCAACGTAGACAAAACCGAAACCCTGGTGTTAACCAAGGATTCCACCGGCCGTTTGTGGGTGACGTATGTTTCTAAAGATGGTGGCAACTCTTCTGTGTTTGTCAACGCCAGCAATGGCGGCACCCTGGCCGATGATGCCATTTGGGGTACCCCCTTTATTGTCCCCTTTGCTGAATCGGTTGTTAGCAGTGACGACATCTCCTCCATTACGGCCTTTAGCAACAACGGCACCCCCTCCGTTGCCGTGGCCTGGTCAAACCAGGCGACAGCCACCACCCACATTGCCATTCACCCCGATGCCAGTGCCCCCAACAGTGCCTGGACTCATTTCCAGGTGAATGTCCCTGGCGGCAGCGATGACCATATTAGCCTGAACAGCCTGCAAACGGCCAACGGCGGCCAACTGTTTGCCGTGGTAAAAACAAACGGGCTTGCCCTGACTGATTCCGGCATTGGCGTTGTGGCCCGCGACACCAACGGCGTGTTCTCCTATCACAGCTATAGCCGTGTGACCGACAAAGATACACGCCCCATTTTGGTGATTGATAACGAGAAAAAAGAGCTATATGTCTTTGTGACGAACAAGGCTGGTGGCGATTTTATCTGCTACAAAAAAGCCACCATTACCACCCCGCTCTCCAACATGAGCTTTACGCCGGGTGACTGCGGTACGCCGTTTATTGCCAACGCGCTGCTGCCCAGTATTGACAACGCCAGCAGCACCAAGCAACTGGTGAACAGCAATACCGGTATTGTTGTCCTTGGTTCTGACCAGGACAACGGGCAGATGTATGTCCACAATGTTCTTGGCGATCCGTCGCCCGTCGTCATGGAAACGTCTCCGGCGGCCGGTGCTACTGATATTGCCCAGACCAGCACCATTAGCATGACCTTTAGCAAGCCGATGAATCAGGCGACGCTGAATAACAGCACTATCATTGTGACTGATCAGCTTGGCAAGATTAGCAGTGGCTCGGTTGCGTATGACGGCGGCACAAATACGGCCGTTTTTACCCCCACCACTCCCCTCAGCGGCAGCAGCCTCTACACCGTTGCCCTCACCAGCGGGATTAAGGACAGCAATGGCAAGCCGCTAAACGAAGGGTTTGAAACGGGCGTTATCCGCGAGCAGTGGACGTTTAGCACCACTGGCCCCACCATCTCACTCGACAGTGCGATCTACCAGATTTATGAAGACGACCCCAACGGGGCGGTAGCCGTTACGGTGGCTCTTAGTGGCCCTACCAGCCAAGACGTGACGGTTGACTTTGCCACGGCGGATGGAACGGCCGTTTCCGGCACCGACTACACTGGCATCCCCACTACCACCATCACCATTCCCGCCGGTGAACCCTCAGCCGTGGTCAACGTGCCGCTGATCAATGACAACATCATCGAAGCCGATAAAAGCTTCACCGTCAGCATCAGCAACGTCAATCACGCCATCCCAATGGCTCCTACAAGTGCCACCGTTACCATTTTGGACGACGACGCATTGCCCAAAGTGCAGTTTGGCGCGGCCAACTACAACGTTGACGAAACAGAAAGCAGCGTCACCGTCGAAATCATCGCCAACCCCATCTCCGCCAGCGACATGCTGGTGGATGTGGTAAACAGCGGCGGCACCGCTACCAACGGCGTTGACTACAGCTTCACCAACATCGAACCGTTGACCATCACCAACGGCACCGCCCTCATCACCGTCACTGTGCCGCTGACCGATGACCAGCTTTCCGAAGGGGACGAAACGATTGAGCTGGCTCTGCAAAATCTGAGCGGCGACAGCGACCCACGTCCCGGCGAAGTTGTGACCACCACCATCCACATTTTGGACGATGAGCCAGTGCCGACGGTGGCACTGACCAGCGACGCGGCCACCGCCAGCGAAGGGGACGGCAGCGTGACCTTTACCGCTACCTTAAGCTTTGCCTCGGCCGGCGCGGTGACGGTTGACTATGCCACCAGCGACGGCACGGCGACAGCCGATGAGGATTACACCCCGATTAGCGGCACGCTCACGTTCCTTCCCGGCGAGATGAGCCAATCATTTGCCGTAACGGTGCTGGATGATGCGCTGGATGAGGCGGAGGAAACGGCCGTTATCACCCTCAGCAACCCCGTCGCCGCCGACCTGGGTACGCCAAACAGCGCGACGCTGACCATCAGCGACGACGACGACATGCCCACCGTCGCCTTCGACGTAGCCGACTATAGCGCAGATGAAAACGGCGGCACGGCTCTGGTGGTCATCTCGCTTGACGCACCATCGGGTCAGCCGATTATGCTCGACATTGCCAGCGCGGACGGAACGGCCGTTGCCGATGACGACTACGTAGGCGTAAGCCAAACCATCACCCTTACTGCTGGCACTGTCAACCAAACCTTTGCCATCACCCTCAACGACGACGACAGCGACGAAGCAGACGAAACCTTCTCTCTGACGCTGAGCAACGCCACCAATGCCACCCTTGGCGACACCGACACCACTACCGTCACCATTCTGGACAACGACGAGCCGCCAACGGTTTCGTTCCAGGTGGCTAACTACAGCGTGCATGAAAATGCTGGCATCGCCACCGTGGTTGTGGCGGTTAGCACCCCCTCCGGGCTGCCGATTACGGTGGACATTAGCAGTGCGGACGGAACGGCCGTTGCTGGCAGCGACTACACCGCCGTCAGCCAAACCATCACCATTGACCCCGGCACCCTCGTGCAAACCTTCACCGTGACCCTGCTGGATGATGGCGACACGGAAGACGACGAAACCTTCACCCTGACGATGAGCAACGCCACCAACGCCACCGTTGGCACCGCCGGCACCACCACCGTCACCATCCGCGATGACGATGGCACGCAGTATCTCTATCTGCCGATTATCCGGCGGCAACCGTAAGATCGGTGAGCAGTAAACGGTAAACGGTAATCAGTAATCAGAAAACCCCCCGCCACATGAAAGTGGCGGGGGGTTTTCTCTAGAAAGCAGAGCCTGTGTTATATGGGCTTTTGTGGTGCTAGGCAAACGGCCGTTTTCCTCTTCCGACAGCAATTTGGCTGGTCATTCTCCAATCTCATGGCTCACATAGGCAATGGCGGGGTTGGTGAGGGGTGGTTGAAACGGCCGTTTATCCCCCATCGGCCAATTCTCCGCCCCGCTCTTTCAACCAGCCTAAACAGACAACCCTGACAGGTCGCCAGCATCTACAGAACGCTAACCTGTCAGGGTTGTAAAAAAGCACCTTCTCATCCTTTAACCGACTCCCTAACCACCACAAATTCCAACTTCTCACGCCTTTTCCCTAAAATGGCACTTTAGGAGAACTGATGCCTATTCCCTCAGGGCGCAATTCATATGTTACCTGCGCTGAGGCTTTTACTTTAATTTGCATGCGTGCATAAGCAATTGATGCACCACTCACTGAAAGCTCTTTATAGTCTTCACCATTTAGCGTTTGTTTTTGGCTATCTTTACCCAACCATCCAACACCATACCGCACCTTAATTTGGGCACCTGGTGGCAGCTTAAAAAATGCCGTACCTTTTGCGTTCCAAAAAAATTCCACTGTGCGCCATTTTCCTTTTTCAATATATTTTGTTTTGACCATTTGATTTCTCCTGTTTTCTAAAGATTCCTTGGAAAACCGAAATAGGGTACTGGGATAATAGACCTTCTTTGAATTGTGAATCGCCCTACTTGCTGGGTAGATGTCACTGGGTAGCGAACACCACCAAACGTTAGCGTCGCATTTTGATTAAAATAAGCCCGAACAATTTCTTTACTCACATCGCCAAGAGCCGCAGCTATCGTATCAATGGTTGAGTCCAACACTGCCTTATTCATCTGATCCACTATTTTGCGAACACTCTTTTTGATTTGATCTTCAATTTCACCTTCATCTACACAGAGTCCCGTAATAAAATCAGGGCCAGGTAAGTCAATATCAAAATCCTCTATTTGATGCCTTACAAAAGTTGTTAGATCTGAGCCGGTATAAGGGCTTAATTTTATGTTAAATGTAACGTCGGCACCTTTCCCTTTTCCACTCACAGCGATTTTGTTACGGTCAATATAGGCTGACAACTTTTCCACATTAGCCAGGGAATTTTGCACCTGCTTGATCTTCTGGTTGAGTTCTGTTTGGGAAATACCGGCTTTATCAGCAACAGAGAATCCACTAAAATAGATCTTAATATTCTGCTTCTCTTCGGCTACGGAAAACCGGTTAGACCGATAAACAGGCTGATAAATAGGAATTTTGTGACCAAGAATAGGAATTTCTATTTCCTGTACCTTTTTGTAAGCAAGCAGATAAGCATCAAACTGCTTTGGCAAGCTCGATGTATCAATTTTGAAGTTCCCATTGGCATCACTTGTTCCTTTCACCGAGAAACTTGGATAGAATCCAGGTAGATTGGTGATGCTCGCCACGTGAATTCGCAGGTCGCACGCTGCCTCAAAGGTTTTAGAATCTGGGTTTTTGCGGTTTAAAAAATAAGAGGTAGCAAAATTCACGAGGTGGTTGATTTCAAAAATTTTTCCCTGAACTTTCATGATTTTTACCTATTTCCCTTTTGGTTTGATTGTGTCTCAATCATCCCTCTATCAATTTCTGCAAAGCCTTTTCTCGCTGTGCTTCATCTAAAGAATTAAAAAGCAGCGTTTCTAACCACTCTAATCCCCCTTTAGAACTTCCCCAGCGAAGTCGTTCGTTGCCATGCCGATCCCATTTAGGACCAGGGGGTCCCGATTCATCAGCTAACCGCACCCAACGCCCCCACCGGCCTTTGAATTCCAGCCAGCCAGGTTCAGGCTGCTCATCAAGTGAATGGCAAACCCAGCGCAAGTTTGCAAACTCCCCCTTGGTAGCCGCGCAATTGCCTAAAGTACTTTCCCTTTTTGTTTCTCTCAGGGGTAAGTTGCGCGATATTTTGTACTCGTCGCTAAAATCGGTTGTCTCGGTGCTACAACCAATTCTCAGGCCATCTCCCGTCGCATATTCCAACGGCAGTCCGGACTGAATCTTCTCATAACTCAACTGTTTCGTGATATCGCTAGGGAAATCGTCAGCCGTAAGATTTAGGGAAGGTTGATCAAGGGCTAAATGTCTGTCAGATTGACGAAAGATTTGGTCAAACCAGGCGACAAGTTTCTTGATCTGACCCGTAAAATGTTCAGAAGCGGTATATTCTTTGGGGAGAGCGTAATTAGCATGAGAACCTAAAGCGACGTAGACCAAAGGATGGCAAAGCTCTTGCCCTGTTTTATCTTTTACCTTTCTTACGTCATCCCAAAACGCAAATCCACCAAAATGATGTTGCGAGAAGGCCACACCAAAGGGTTCTCGATAAAGAGACAAAAAATCCTTGCACGTTTGAATCGAATCTACGCTGGTGGAGGGTGGTTTAAAGTAAATGGCAATTGTTTCCCAGTCGCCTTGATGGTTGTTCAGGCCACGAGCGATGCGGCGATAGTCATTGTAAGCATAGAAGTAATGGTATTGAAGTATGACCCATCGGTCATGAATACAGACACGCCCGTAATAATGTCCACAAATACGGCCATTTGCCTCATTCGCAATCCTGTGATACTTAACCGCCGCTTGTTCCGCCTCAATGTCGGGCTGGCCGGAAATAAAGTTTAGAAAAAAGCTAGCTGCTTTGGCTCCTAAAACCCGACCAGCCAGCCACAAGGTGCCAATCGTAACGATAAGATGAACGAATAAGAGTATATAGACGCTATGGGCATGGTTCAGATTAATGGCTATTAGGGTTAATATTGCCCAAACAAAGATACTAGCAAGAACACCAGCTATCTTGTTTCCGTTCCAGGCAAAGAATTTATGTTTCCTGTTTGTATAGGCGTAATATAAACCCGGTTCCATTAGCTTAAGGGGATAGAAAGAAAACCCGATTAGCGTTACACCAGTCAAAAGCATAATGCTCACAGCTATAGAATTTTTTGAAACAGGTACCAAAAAGACAAGTACTAGGATAATTAACGCTATAAGACTAAGCAGAATGGCGGGCACCTCCAATTCTTGAACAATCGCCTTTCTGGCTTCTTGCACGAGGGGAGAAATATCAGATCCTCTAAGTCTGCATTTCTCCACGACATGGGCTAGAAGAAAGAAAAAAATAACACCTACCGTAGAAATCACAAAGATAGCTGTCCAGTAACCTTGCCATGTTTCGACGGTGGGCAGGAATTGCTCTGTGGGTCCATAAGGTAAACATTGTCTAACAGCATAGCGAATACAGTCAGCCTCAACAGGGAATCTCCCAGATGTGGCCATCCAGTAAATGAGTGTAAAAATGCCGATTAGTGTGGTTAACAAGGCAGTAACAGGCCATATCAAGGCTTTGTCCTTGTTGAAGAAACACAAGAAAGCAATCCCAAAGAGGAAAGCAAATATAGACAATAGGTATGGAGGTATTTCGTGAACAAACCCGTAAAAAAAGCCGATGATGAATACCAAAATCAAAAACAAAGGAATCAAATACCCAACATGCTGCCGCATATTTAGGCTAAACTGAAACCCTAGGTAGAAAATGGTGTAGACGGTGAGATAACCAAACGCGACAAAAAAAGCGAAATAGGCAATGTAGGCACCATGAAATGTACCAAAGAGCAGGATGCTGAGGCTCACCGTTGCCAACGCCAAATGCCCCTTTTTATCGGTACGAAAAAGCGGGGTAGAAGTACAAGGAAGCGTGAAAATAAGAAAATTTGACAAAATGGATTCAAAAAGCGAACCTAAACGGTCAACTACTACCAAAACAGGTTTGCTCAATGAATCCACAACAACTATTTTGCCCCAATATCGATTGTCCAGCTAGAGGGCAGGTCAATCAAGGAAATATCCATCCACACAGTCAGCAAGAACAGCGGTGTCGTTGCGATGTGTGCAAAAAAACATTCAGCGTGACCAAAGGAACCCTGTTCTACCGTCTGCAAACAGACCCAGCCACTGTGATGCTTGTGATTGTCCTGCTGGCCTACGGCTGTCCGATAGAGGCAGTTGTCGCTGCGTTCGGATTTGACCGTCGCACCATCAAAAGCTGGTGGCAGCGGGCAGGTCAGCATTGCCAGCAAGTTCATGACCGACTGGTTGCCAGCAGCCAGCTAGACCTCGTTCAGGCGCAAGCTGATGAAATCAAAGTCAAAGCATGGGGTCGGTCTCTCTGGATGGGGCTGACCATGATGGTGCCAACCCGTTTGTGGCTCGGTGGGGTCATCAGTCAGCAACGTGATAAGCAAATGATTGCGTCACTCGTGGACACCATTCGACAGGTCGCGCTCTGTCGTCGACTGTTAATTGCCGTTGACGGTTTGCCTCATTATATCAAGGCAATCCGACGCGCCTTTCGTACCCCCGACCAGCAGGGTCAGCGTTGCCGACCCAAGCTGATTGCCTGGCGTGACGTTTTCATTGGTCGCGTCATCAAACGCACAGCCCATGGCACGTTGACCATTGAACGGCAATTTCTAGACGGTTGCCGTCAGCAAGCACTCGCTCTGATTACGGCGTCGCAAGGATTCAGCGGCGTTCTCAACACAGCTTACATTGAGCGTCTCAACGCCACTTTCAGACAGCGCCTCGCCTGGCTTTCGCGTCGCAGCCGGATGCTCATTCATCAAGTTGAGACGCTGGAGGCTGGCATGTACATCGTTGGCTGCTTCTACAATTTCTGTGACCCGCACAAGTCGCTCCGTATCAAGATAGCATTGGGCTCGTTTGCCCATCGCTGGATTCAGCGCACCCCAGCGCTTGCCGCTGGCTTGACTGACCACATTTGGTCTTATCAAGAGCTGTTGACCTATCGATTGCCTCCGCCTCGGTGGCAACCGCCTAAAAAGCGTGGGCGGCCGTCCAAAGCGGTGCAAGCACTTATTGATAGGTGGTGTTAATGTTCACGGTTTAATGCACTACTACCAAAAGCGGCCAGAGGGCGAAAAAGATACCAATTAGGAAGAGTGAAAACTGCCTAAATGCGTTGAGAGGTGGCGGAGAGAATATAAATTCGATCCACCCCAGGTTAAAAAGAACTACAGGCGCAGCAAAAATAATGAGGAGGGAAAGGAAAATGAGCGTCAATGATCCCCTATGCTCATTTTGATTGAGGAAAAGCAAGTAGTTTTTTTCCTGCAAAGCTGTATTTCCTAAAGCATTCGCTAAAGCCTTTTTGCAATCGTCACACCAGCTATTGGTGTCATTGGTTTGGCATTGTTTGTTTAGGCACGGCGCTAAAGGACGTGCCTCCGTAATCCATTGGTCTGTTTGATCTTGCTCGGGGCAATAATCACGGTGTTGCTTGAGTTTACAGTTGGCAACATAATCTTCAACACGCATGGGGAAGAAGCGTTCACCGTGGGAAAAACGAAGGACAGGTTCAAATGTTTGTAGCAGGCGTTTTTTACACTCAAGACTAATGGTTGTCATAGGCATCACTTACGCTTGGATGGAGGCATCATTTGATTGCTAAAATTATCCGGTGTCTAACTTTCTTATTCGCCTGAGTCGGCGACTTGTTTGGCTTGGTTGACGAGTTCGGCGGCCGTTTCTGCTCCTTTCCTGGCTGCCTGCAATTGCCCAAGACGGTCATGCCAGAACTTGGAGCCAGCGGCGGCGGCAAAGCCGGTGAGCAAGATACCGACGGTTAGGCTTCTATCGGCAGTGGTGTAGAGGTTAAGATTGATGGTGTTGGCGATGCCAGGAACGGCCGTTTCCAACAGTTCCGCCGCATCAATTTGCAACAAATACGCCAGCCCCAACCCCACCGCCAGCGATAGCCAGCGCAACCAGCGCAGCCTTGACTTATCTTCGTCCTGCTGCTGATTAGTGCTTTTAAGAACGATCTCGGCAGCGTTTGTTGGTTCAAACGTTTCTTCTTTTTCTAAAACGGGCTTTGGGTTATCAAAAGTTGTTGGATCAGTGTTATCACCACGTAGCCAGTTCCAAAAAACCTCAATAAAGTAAAGAAAGGTTAGATTAGCATTTGCTGATGGCTTATCACTACTTGCAACAAGCCAAGTCCCCCAACACCTCTGACCAGATGTAGAAAAAAAACAATAATAGTGACAGAAACAAAGACCAGCTATTTCAGCTAGTATTGACCCTACGACCCAAACACATCTCCACACAAATGAACTGGGCCAACAAAACAATGTAAGAACCACATGACCAACCAGAAAAATAGCTGGAACGGCACAACAAAGTATTTTCTTCGCCCAACTCGACTCCACCTGAACACGAATATAACCACCCCAGATGGCAGTGCTGGTAATTAAAATCACCGCCCAAGAAAGACCAACAAGCCACGGGGCGGGGGATAGCATTTGATCCGCGCGGAAGGTCGTTCGGATAATGAGGGTGAGAGGCCAGATAACAAGAGTTAATATCGTTACCAAGAAGAGAAAACCAGCAATCGGCCGTGCGTTCCTCAGCCGCCGCCACAGCTTGCGGAGCGGACTTTGCGTTTCGAAGCGACGTGCCTCTACCCCTTGCAACAGGTTTTTTAAGCTTTCGATATACTTATCCGTTTTGCTGATGGCTTGGGACTGGAGCATGGTTAATGCCCACTCTAAGCGTAGTTTGGCATCTTCGACGAGATCATATTGAGAAATATTGAGGCTTTTCCAGAATTGGTTGATGGGATCTAGCTGAGGAACTAACTTGTTATTAAAGTTCGATAAAACTTGTTCCCGGCCCAAGACAAGTAAATCTGCACGTTGCTCCGTTAGCCATTGAGTCATCTTATCTGCTGACCATGTTTGCACCTCATGAAACAAAAGCACCTGCAAAGCAGCCCATTGACTGCTCAATCTCTCATAATTCTTATACAAATCTTCAATCTGATTAGCATCTGTAGGGAAAGTTAATCCTTCTAGGGTACTTTGGATACCATCAAGCCGTGTCGAAATATTCGTGACCAAATTGCTTTGATCACCTGGCAGATTCAATGGGTTTGTCCTGACCGTAGTATTCATACCTTTTGTTACAGTCCCAATTCCCAAAATCATTTTGCTTTGCAACTGATTGAAAAGATCACTTGCTTGCGGCATTACATCGGTTTTAATACCAAGCTGATGAAGGTATGGCTTTGCCGCGTCAAAATTTCCACTTTTGGCACCTTCAGCAATAGCATGAATGCTTTTTAACTGAGTTCGTAGAGTCTGAATGATTCTTGCTTCTACTCCCAGCTTATCAAGATACTCTAGAACAGACGCAAAATCCCCCTTATTTACGCTTTCAAGAACTTCAGGCATCTCGCTGACGGGCTGAATAGTGCGCCGCATATTGCGGGTCAGAGTTTCAAATTGCTGTTGCGAGGCAGCGTTCACCCCCAATGTAGCAAGCTGACCAGGAATGAGCTTTTCCATGCGCTCCAACGCTTCCAGAGCCGTGATTTTGCTTTTCAGCCCAAAGAAAACCTTAACGGCATCCATTACCACTTCGGTGCCAACGGCCATGATCGCCATAACGGCAAAGAACATGCCCAGCCCGGCAAAAAGCCGGCCGAGACCATCAGGCAGATTTGTCTCAAACGGCCGTATCGTCACCAACTGCACAACCCCGTTATTCTCGCTGCTCCCATCAGCTACCCCATCCTCACCGCTGCCCAACGTCAAGGCTGGGTACGAATCGGCCAACAGTTCTTCCAAAGGGGTCTCCGCCGGAATGAAGGCAGCCTGTAGCCGATGTTGTTCTTCGGAACGAAAAATGATAAGGCAGTCCGCTTTGAAATCATAGCTGCGCTCCTCGTCCGGCTCCAGGCCAGCAACCTCCTGGCTAATCGCTTGGCGGCAACTGCCAATTTCCATGTTGCCTTCCACCGTGCCAGCATAGAGCAGCAATTCAAGATTCTCGATATCGGCAGGAACGGCCGTTTCCCCCTCATTCTTATACGTCACGATAAACGACGTTTCCCGCCCCACGCGCAGGTCGGCCGGATCAGACTCAATTTTGGTGATAGCCAGATCAAAAGTGTCATCTTGGGCAAAAGTAGCCGTGGGCTTCACCAACCAAACAAGCAAAAGCGGCAATAAAAGAAGTCGCCTGGAAAAAAATGGGTGTTTAATTCTTACATTCACTTGTGATTTCCCTTCCTTATCAATGCGTGGATGGCCTGGACGAGCCAAGTTCACCAAGAAATTCAACTTCTTCAAAGAAGTTGAACTTCTAAAATGGTGTTTAGCGTGATTGTAAAAAACGGCCGTTCGCAAAACGTTCGCAAAACGTTCGCAACCCCCTATAATATAGGCAGAAGTAGGAGGAATGTGCCGATGGAACTGCGTGTCTATACCTTTGGGGGAGCCCGCTTTGAACAAAATGGGAAGCCGCTGCTTAAAACAGGCTCACGCAAGATGCAAGCCTTGTTTCTTTATGTCGTTTGCTGCCAGCGGGTGGTGACGCGGGAAGAGCTGCAAGAATTGCTGTGGAGCCACATGCCGCCAAAGCAAGCGTTGGCTAATTTGCGGCGCGAGTTGACAGGAATGCGTAAAGCGTTTGGTCGCTATGTCACCATAGCCGACGGTAAGATTTGGCTAACTGATGCCGACAAAATCTGGGTTGATGGCCTGCATTTGGACAAGACAAAACAGCAGCTTACCAGCCGGCCGCTAAACGGCCGTTCTGCCCCCCAACTCGAAACCCTCCTCAACCTCTACAGCGGCGACTTTCTCGCCGGTTTTCAAGTGCGCGAGGCAGAGGGATTTGAACGGTGGCTGCAAACCGAGCGCGAGCATTGGCGGCAGCGGGTTATTGCTGTGCTGGAACTGCTAACCCTCTTTTCCCTGTCGCAGCAAATTTTGGCGCATGAAAAGAGCATCGCCTATCTGCGCCGCCTGCTCCAGCTTGACCCCCTGCGGGAATCGGCCCATCGGCATCTCATGCAGCTGTTGGCCGCCACCAACCAACGCAGCGAAGCGCTAAAGCAGTATGAGCTTTGCCGCAAGCTGCTGTGGGAGGAGCTAGGGGTGTCGCCGGAGGCGGAGACCGACGCGCTGTTTGCGGCCATTTACGACGGCCGTTTATCGGAGGTGCCGCTGCCAAAAACGGCCGTTATTCCCCACGCCCTCCCCGCCTCCACCACCCCCTTTGTCGGCCGCGAAGCCGAATTACAGCAGCTTACCACCCTGCTTGGCAACAGCAGCAGCCGCCTCATCACTATTCTGGGGCCAGGCGGCATGGGCAAAACTCGCCTCGCTCTTGCCGCCGCCCAAACCCAGCTAGAGCGCAGCACCCTTTCCCACGCCATTGCCTTTGCCGACGGCATCTACTTTGTGCCGCTGGCGCGAATCCAAACCGTTGACGGCGTTGTGCCAGCCATCGCCCAAACGCTTGACCTGCAAGTGGATAACGACAGCCCGCTCAAAAGGCAGCTAATCACCTTTTTGCGCCGCAAGCGGATGCTGCTGGTGCTGGACAATATCGAACATTTGTTGGGGATGGCACCACTGGTCCATGAATTACTGCAAGCGTCGCCCCATCTCCGCCTGCTGCTGACCTCGCGGCAGCGGCTCAATCAGCAGGGGGAACACCTGCTGCTGCTAGACGGGATGGCGTTTCCAGCCGAACCAAATCCTGCCAACCCCCACCGCTACCGGCCGGCCGAACTGGAACTGTTTGAGAGCGTCCAGCTTTTTTTGCAGGCTGCACGCCAACTTCAGCCAACGTTGGCACTCACCAACGAGAATCAAGGCCACATCAGCCAAATTTGCCAACTGGCCGCAGGAATGCCGCTGGGCATTGTGCTGGCGGCAAGCTGGCTCGACACCCTAACGCTGCCTCAAGTTGTCGGCGAAATACGCCGCAGCCTCGATTTTCTCACCGCCGACATGGAGGATTTGCCGCCGCGCCAGCGCAGCTTGCGGGCTGCCTTTCTCGCTTCCTGGCGCTTGCTCACGCCGCAGCAGCAAGAACTGTTGCCACAGCTTGCCTTTTTTCAGGGTGGCTTTACGCTGGAGGCGGCGCAGGCCGTTACGGGGGCAACGGCCACAGATTTGCGCCAGTTGATGCACAAGTCGCTGTTGTCGCGGAATGAAGCAGGCCGTTTTGAAATCCATGAACTTGTGCGCCAATTTGCCGTAGAAAAATTGGCCGAAGTGAGTAATGACGTTGCCAATCGCCACGCCGCCTATTTCTGTCACAAAATAGTGGAATGGACACCGCTGCTCAGGGGGCCAGAACAGCAGCCCGTCGTTCTCGCTATTGAAGCCGACTTTGATAACATTCTGCTGACATGGCACATCTCCGTGCAACATCAAGACCCTAATGAACTATTAACTGCATTTGAGAACTTGGAACAATACTGTAGTTGGCGTTTGCGTCAAGAGGCCTTTGTCAACATCCTGTTTCCTGCCCTAGACCAACTTCAACATGCCCAAACACCACAACAAAAGCGGCTGCTTCTCTTACTCCATAATTTTGCCACCCTCTATAGCGACGATAACCAATACCATGCCTCTATTGCCGCCGCCTTGTTAGCAGAACTAGAGATTATGGGCGCTGATATCCGTGAGCAAAAAGCGCAACATCTCCTTTTTCAAGGACACATGTCATCCCACTTTGCCAACCAACTAGATTTTTATGAGGAAAGTTTGGCTCTTTATCGCGCTCTAGGTAATTGGTGGCATATTGGTATGACTCTTTTAGCCGTCAATACGGCAGCCGCTTTTAGCTTAAATATTCGTAAAGCTGAAGTGGCTATTGCCGAAGCACGGCAAATTTTTGAGAAAATGGGTGACCCGCGTGGTTTAGGCAGGACATATGAACTGATGGTCAATTTATATACCTTTACCCACCCGCCCGAAGAAATGGCTTTGGTTGAACAACACGCCCGTCGCTGCTATGAAATTCGGCAGCAGTTGGGCATTGTCACGTTTGATGCCTCTGCCATGATTCAATCCGCCTTTACGCTGGGAGCGCAGGGGCGTTATGAAGAGATGTTGCAGTTTGTAGACCGTGGGCTTGAGCTTATTGAAGCCCAAGGGTTTGACAAGAGCCTGGGGATTGCTTCTCTTTTTGCCTGGGATTTACTGCACGTAGGCCAATATGAGCGAGCGCGACAAATGGCAGAGCAAGCATTGCTTGTGGCACAAGAAGCAGCAGCTAAAGGGTGGGGATGGTTGGCCTTAGGAGACGTTGCCCTTGTTTTTGCCAAAAGAGATGATGCGCGACATTTTTACCAAAAAGCGTTCGCTTGTTTACAAGAAATTGGAGAGATCAGCTCTGAGATGTGGAATGGTTCTGGCTGGATCATGGCACACGGTACCTTAAAAGCAGTAGCGTATATGACACAGCAAAACGTCAATTTGGGGACGCGGGGGTTGTGGCATCGGCTACCAGCAACGGCCGCTTTTGTCTTCCTGCAGCACGGCGATGCCGAACGCGCCATTGAATATTACACCGTTTCCGAGCGGTATCCGGCCATTACCAACTCATGCTGGTGGCAGGATATGGTGGGAAAGCGCATTGCAGCGGCAAAACGGGAGTTGCCAGCAGCGTTGGTGCAGCGGGCGGAGGAGAGAGGAAGGGGAATGGAAATAGAAACGGCCGTTTTGCAGCTATGCACCCTCCACTAAATCAACCATTGCTACCGGACAAAATTACACCATTCCACAAGAAAGAGGTACGATTGCAGGTATACTTTCAAGGGAGAAGCAAGCATGACAAACGGAGTAATTGCCGGTGGTAGCCAGGAAACCATTGCCGCCGGGGCGGAGATGTTGCAGTTGGGTGGCAACGCCGTTGATGCCGCCGTCGCCGCCACCTTTGCCGCCTGCATTGCCGAAGTGGGGCTGGTTCACATGGGGGGTAGCGGCATTGCCCAGGTGTATGATGCCAGCAACGGCCGTTCCACCGTCTACGATTTCTTCAGCAACATGCCCGGGCTGGGAGCCACCAGCCGCCCCGACGCGCTCAATTTTGAGCAAGTGACGATTGATTTTGGCGGCGCAACGCAGGATTTCTTTCTTGGCCGCGCTTCCTTTGCCGTACCGGGCAACTTCTTTGGTCTGTGCCAAATGGCTGCCGATTACGGCCGTTTACCGCTGCCCACCCTGCTCCAACCCGCCCTGCGGCTGGCGCGTGAAGGCACGCCGCTGGAACCCTTTCAGGCGCAAACGTGCGAACTGCTGTCGCCGCTTTACACCCACACGGCGGAAATGCGGGGCATTTTTCAGGCCAACGGCCGTTTAATCCAGCCCCACGAAACCGTCTTCATCCCCCACCTGGCCGACACGCTGGCGCAGCTGGCCGAGGAAGGGGAGGGGTTGGTGCGAAACGGCCGTTTAGCCCAAGCCATTTTGCGCGACCAACAAGCCAACGGTGGCCTACTCACCCCCACCGATCTCGCCAGCTACCAGGTCATCCAGGTGCCGCCGCTGCGAATCCCGTACCAGGGGTACGAAATTTTGCTGCCGCCCCCCAGCTCCACCGGCGGCGTGCTAACGGCCTTCACCCTCAAGCTGATGGATCGCTTCCACGTCGGCCAGCACCGCCACGGCTCCACCCCCCACCTGCAAATCCTCTATGAACTGATGACCGCCACCAGCCGCGCCCGCCCCAGTTGGGACAACGCCATTGAAGGGTGCAGCACGCAGGCCGAGTGGGAAACGGCCGTTGCCACCTTCCTCGCCGACCGCCACATTGACCAATATCAGGCCGAAATTGAGGCCAACATCCGCCAAAACAGACCCGCCCCGCCCGCCACGGAGCCGCCCGGCCCCAGCAACACCACCCACCTCAGCGTCATTGATGGCGACGGGCTGATGGTTAGCCTCACCCACACGGCGGGGGAATCAGCCGGTTATGTCGTCCCCGGCACCGGCTTTATCCCCAACAACATCTTGGGCGAAGCCGATTTGCACCCGCAAGGGTTCCATGTGCGCCCCGCCGGCCGCCGCATTCCCACCATGATGACCCCCACCGTCATCCTCAAGGATGGCTCGCCTCGCCTCGTGGTTGGCAGCGGCGGCAGCATCCGCATTCGCAGCGCCATTTTGCAGACAATTAGTAACCTGCTTGATTTTGCTCTGCCGCTGGAAACGGCCGTTAATACCCCTCGCGTCCACGTAGACAACTACGGCGTGCTGCAGTGCGAAGCCGGTTTTGACGAAGTGGCCGTCTACCAGCTTGCCAACATCGGCTACCCCATCAACCGCTGGAACACGCGCAGCATCTATTTTGGCGGGGCGCACAGTGTGGCAAGGGAGGAAAACGGCCGTTTGGTCGGCACTGGCGATACTCGGCGCGGTGGCGTGGCTATGCTTGTGTAGTAAATAATCCACAGATGATATGAACCCACTTAAGCTTTGTACTCGCGATCTTCAAAAAATATTGTGTTAGATTCATACATATCGGAGGATATTTTGCCCCCAAAAATATATGTTATTTTGGTTTTTGTAATGTCTTCAGTTAGTTGTATCTCACCTGAGCTACCAATATCGTCGGTACAGGTAGTTTACCCGTCCGGTCAAGAAAAACGGCTAATTGCACAAGAAACCATTGATATTAATAACTGTAATAGTGCAACCGAAACTCTTTCCGTTATCGAAAGATCCCATACAATTTCATACACATTGGAATTGTATGAAGATTCTGATCTGGTTAACCAAGATACTTTAGGAGAATATGTTGCCCGTCAATATGGAGCCATTTACGGTCAAAGTATCACGCTAAATCGCTCTATAAGTCTTAGTGTCAATCCATATTCACATGTTCAGTTTATCGTTCGGCAGTTTGAAATTTGGGAACAAGGCACGATAGTAATGACAAAAGATAATCTACATCAACAATTACCTTTTAGTTTTCGTAATGACTTCAGCTTGGAATGGGTTTCAGGTGTTAATTTGGATTGTTCTGTAGCAGCAATAAATGTAACCCCTACCCCACCAGCAATTCAAATAGCACAAAACGCTTCTATAGAATTTGATATGCAACCTGGTGATCTTGAAATCATTTACCCTTCTCAAATGCGTACTAAATCCAGTGACAGAATTGATGTTTTTATCTCTCTTTCTGATACAGTTGTATCACTTGATTCAGTATCAGTAGACAGAAATCCGCCTTCTATCAACCGAATTCCTTTTTCGGGCAATAACCCAGCAACAATAGGAAATCTTAAAACTTATACAAGTAATATCATAATATCTGAAAGTATGGTCGCCACGTTAAGTTCACCAACATTCCAGCTTGAAGCTATTTATCCCGCTCAACAAAAAATTTCAACAGATGGTACTCCAACAATTTGGGCCTGGAATGTCACAGCCCCAAATGAAGTAAGCACTGGTATTCTCACCTTGAGTCTATTTAAGCCTAATGGAAATGTTTCCTTGGAACAATTATCGCCAATTTGGGTTGGTAGTATTAGTATAGAAGTTGTTGATCTGCAGCCAACTCCAACTCAGACTCTTATACCTACTGCCACACCTGTCTCAACTCCTACACTTATTCCAACAGCCACTCCTACATTTTACGAGAAAGCTCGTGACAGTTTTGCTCAAACCACAGGTACAATGATTAGTGGAATTATTATTGCTATTCTAACCGCTATAGTTGCCCCACTCGTCATCGAACGCTGGAAAAGACGATCCAATATTACTAAATTCACAGCCAAGAATGCACGCCAAAAAATTGCACAAACTAATGATGCCCAAGAGCTTGAAGAATGGCTTTTTGCTGAACAATCGAAGGCTAAACCCCGTAAGACGATCATAGAGGCTTTGAACAAGCGAATTACAGATATAAATGCAGGCAACAAAGCCCCAGAAGATTAACCCTGATTGACTCCATCATATATTCTTCCGAGTTTCTACATCAAATTGTATGTCTTCTCAATGAATCTTTTGTGACTCGTCGTTAATAGTTCAGGTTTTTTATGTCAACTTTCCACTCTCGTCTCGCTAAAGTTCAGCAGCAACTCATCTCCGACGGCCTTGATGCCGTCCTGATTATGTCGCCTGCCGCCACCACCTATCTTTCCGGCTGCTACCTGCTCACCCAAACCGTCATCCCCAAGCGCGAAGCGTATGTGCTTGTCACCGGCAGCGGCCACGCCAGCTATCTGGTGTGCAATATCGAGGAAAAGATGGCGCGGGAAGACAGTTGGATTGAAGATTTGCACACCTATGTTGAGTTCAAGGAGGAGCCAGCAACGGCCGTTTCCCGCCTCCTCCACCAACACAACCTCACCCACGCCCGCGTTGGCATCGAAACCCACACCCTTCCCACCGCCAGCGCCCAACTGCTGCGCGACGCACTTCCCTTCTGCACGTTTTCCAGTTGGGACACCCCAATGGCCGAAATCATGATGATCAAGGAGCCGGAAGAGGTGGCAGCCATCGAAACGGCCGGCCGTCTCACCCTCCGCGCCATCACCCACGCCCTCACCCACGCCGCCCCCGGCAGCAGCGAACGCGCCGTTTTCACCGCCATGATGACGGAAATGATGAGCCACGGCCTCTACCCGATGTTCAACGTCTTTACCTCTGGCCCCAACACCCTGCTCGTCCACGGCGAGCCGGGCAGCCGCAGCCTCCAGCCCGGCGACCTCATCCGGCTGGATGTGGGTGGCCGCTGGCCTTCGCACTATTTATCTGACATGGCAAGAACGGCCGTTGTTGCCGCCCCTGCCCCCCAGCAAGCCGACAATTACCGTAAGCTCTATAACGCCCAGATGGAAACCATTGAAGCAGTCCGCCCCGGCATCCCCATCAGCGATCTCTACCACGTGTGTGCCGCCAGCTACGGCCGGCAAAACATCCCTTTTAGTATGCCCCACATCGGCCACAGCATGGGCATCGGCCTCCACGAACACCCCCTCATCCACCCCGGCGAAACCACGCTCATTCAGCCCGGCATGGTGCTCAACATCGAACCGTTCCTCGCCGACCCCGTGCGCGGCGAAGGCTACCACATCGAAGACCTCGTCGTCGTCACCGACACCAGCTACCGCCTCCTCACCGACCCCACGCCGGAGTTGATTGTGGTGCCGGGGTGAAAGGGAGGGGAGGAGAAATGCCGCAGAAACCCACACATAATATCCACGCCTTGCTGGGCGTTCTTATGTTACATAAAACTCACTCAACAGCCAAACTTATTCTCTCCAAGAGGAAACAATATTTTGCCATTTCTCGTCTGCAAGTCCATCAACATCATCACAGGCAAAGTAAAGTATGCTCAATGCGCCATATTGATTTCTATAATCCTGAACTTTGTCCATGTAACCTAAAATCATTGCGATTGGTAAAGGCTCATTGACAATAATTGCCATTGCCGCTTCGATAATACACTCTACTAAAGGATGTTCATTTTCTGCTTGCCAACAAGTAACCATTTCTAGTTGTTGGTGTTCGTTGACCTTGCTTCCAAGCGGTTTCCGTGCTATTTCATATAACACTCCAAAAGATGCGTTGTCAGAAATGCTTTTGCCTTGAAGAATTAATTTGCGCCATTTATGTTCATCTTCGTAAGGGAAGCAACAGTCAATCGAATTGAGAAAGGCTTCTTCGTCCATTTATTTTAGGCTCTTTAGAAATTTAGGGGCTAACTTGTTTTTAGTGTGGTGCATGGTTCGGGATGAACAACTAAGCTCTTTTGGCACACTACGCCCCACGCACCAAATTTGCCAACTCCACGAAATCCAAAAGAATTGGTCATTTTAACGGAAGGTAACACACCTTTCCTTCATACTCCCCGGCCAAACTAAACTGGGAGATTAACACCAAGTCTTCAATCACCTTTCCAATGGGAAGATTCTGACCTATTTCAAAAACGCCACCCTACTCAGGCCATTGGCAACTCGTTCGTAAGCAAAGTCAGCCATGGTTGCATAATCATGAGTCAAAAGAATATAGTCGTTTTCCGCAGCCCAAGCCAAAATTTCTGGGTCTTCACCCTCAGCTAGTTCGGTATCCTGTACGCGCACAATTTCAACATCAGGAATGCGCCGAATCAGACCGTGCAAAATGCGATTATCAAAATTCTCGTCAGCTAAAAACTTCATATCAGGTCTGAGATAAATTTTGACGCATCAATAAACGCTCCCGCAACTTATGCGGTGGAAAGTCCCTCTCACTTATTTCGCGGATCTGAGCCCGTTTTTGCTCACGCCCCTGCAAATAACGAGTGACGGTTTCCTGATTGTTCAAATAATAAGCAATCAGCGTATAAACATCTGACAACCTCAAGGTAGGGTAACGATAGACTATTTCTTCTGCCGCTGCACCTCCCTCATAAGCAACCACAACCGTGTCAAATGGAACCCGTGTTCCCTCAACAAACCAAACGCCCTGTCTTTTTTCAATTGGCACAGCAACCATTTCAGCCAACATTGTCATTATGACCTCCAGAACAAAATTCTCAGAAGACAAACGTATTATACACGAACATCAATTCCATTGACCCACGATAACAAAAAAGCCATGCAAACTCTTACGAATCTGCACGGCTCAAACTGATTACCGTTTACCGATTACTGTTTACTGAGACGAGGCGTGCAACGGCCGTTCCTGACCCCCATTCCCCGCAGGCAGCGGCAGCATCCGTTCCCGTTCCCTGTCGCCATCCTCCGGCACCGATATGGGTGGCTCTGTCCCTTCCAGCAGCGCCACCTTGAGCACCTCATCCAGATGCCCCACCGGGATCAGCGTCAAATCCTGGCGCACCCGTTCCGGCAGGTCGGGAATATCTTTGGCGTTGTCTTTCGGCATAATCACCGTCGTAATGCCCGCCCGGTGCGCCGCAATCGTCTTGGATTTGAGGCCGCCAATTGCCAGCACCTTGCCGCGCAGCGTCACCTCACCCGTCATCGCTACATCTCGCCGTACCGGTCGGCGGGTAAACGCCGAAATAATCGCCGTTGCCATGCTAATCCCAGCGCTCGGCCCATCCTTGGGCGTAGCCCCATCCGGCACATGAATGTGGATATTCATCTTGTCAAACACCGTCGGCGTAAGCCCCAGCAGCCGCGCATTCGACCGCGCATAGGTCAACGCCGCCTGCGCCGATTCGCGCATCACGTCACCCAGCGACCCCGTCAGCGTAATCTTGCCGTTGCCTTCACTCAGGCTCACCTCAATCGGCAAAATGTTGCCGCCAAAACTGTTGACCGCCAGCCCCGTCACCAGGCCAATCTCGTCCGCTTCCTCGGCCACGCCAAAGGTAAACTTCTCCGGCCCCATGTGTTCCACCACATCCGCCTCGGTCAGCGCAAACGGGCCATCTTCGCCGCTGGCAACCTTCACGGCAATCTTCCGCACCAGCGTGCCAATATTGCGCTCAAGCTGGCGCACACCCGCCTCCCGCGTGTAGTTGCGAATCAGCTTCCGCAGTGCCGCTTCCTCAATCGTCACCGCCACCTCACCCGTGCCATGCCCCTCAAGCTGCTTCCGCAGCAAATAGTTCTGGGCAATCGCCAGCTTCTCATCTTCGATATAGCCCGGCATCGTGATCGTTTCCATCCGATCCAGTAGCGGCATGGGAATCGTACTCAACTGATTCGAGGTCGTAATAAACATCACCTGGCTCAAATCAAACGGCACTTCCAAATAATGGTCGGTAAAGCTGTGGTTTTGCTCTGGATCCAGCACTTCCAATAGTGCCGATGACGGATCACCGCGCCAGTCGGAGCCAACTTTGTCAATTTCGTCCAGCACAATCACCGGGTTGCGCGTTTGCGCGTCACGCAGGGCGCGGATAATCCGCCCCGGAATCGCCCCAATGTAGGTGCGGCGATGGCCGCGAATTTCCGCCTCGTCGCGCACGCCGCCCAGGCTAATCCGCACCATTTCCCGCCCCATAGCTCGCGCCACCGAGGTAGCAATAGAGGTTTTGCCGACTCCAGGCGGACCGTTGAGGTTAATAATCGCGCCGCGCATCTTGCTGCCCGCCAGCTTGCGGACAGCCACATATTCCACAATACGCTGCTTCACATCATCCAGCCCATAGTGGTCTTCGTCCAGCACCTCGCGCACGTGGGCAATGTCGAGATTGTCTTCGGTTTCCTTGGCCCACGGCAATTCCACCAGCCATTCCAAATAGGTGCGAATGACGCTGGCTTCGGCCGACTGCGGCCCTTGATACTCCAGCCGCTTGAGCTGATCCAAGGCTCGCTCATGCACCACTTCCGGCATGTTGGCTTCTTCAATCTTGCGCCGCAGTTCATCGGGCAGGCTGTCGCCCTCTTCGCCTAACTCCTTGCGAATCGCCCGCATTTGCTCACGCAGCATGTAGTCACGCTGCGCCTTGTCAGCCCCTTCGCGGGCATCTTTTTGAATTTTGTTGCGAACTTCGGTCACGCGCAGTTCGCGCTCCAAATGATCCAGCACAAGCTGGAGACGCATATCGCCATCTAGCGAAGTCAATAGTTCTAACTGTGTTTCAAAGGGAAGATTGAGCAATCCGGCCACGTAGTCGGCCATATCGCCGGGGGTGCGGCGGTGGCGGGCGTTTGCCAGCACCTGCTGGTTGGCTTCACCCAACGCCTCGGCATACTCTTCAAGGTAGGCAATGGCTTCAATCATTTGTCCAGCGTTGTGACCGACACGCAGATCGTCAATTTCGCTGTAAGTACCCTTGAGAAATGGCTCTTTGCCGGTCAGTTCTTCAAAGCGGACGCGCCGATGGAGTTCAACCAGCATTTGCACACCGACGTGAGGGGCGCGGAGAACATCGCGGACTGTTGCTAAAATACCAACGGTAACGAGGTCGGCAGCGGTGGGGTTTTCAACTTCAGCTTTGTATTGGATAAGGACGAGGAGGTCACCGCCAGTTTCCATGGCAGACTGGGCAGCGGCCAGCGAACGCCGCCGGCCGATAGAGATGGTGGTGGTTACACCAGGGAACACAACGCCACCGCGCAGCGGAACGATGGGTATGGGTTGTGAAACAGTTGATTCGGTCATGGTAAAATTCCTTGCTCTAACGATACGTCTGTTTTATTTATTTCCATCTTACAACAAACAAAACAGCATTCTGCCGACTTTGGCAGATAGTGATATTCTAGTGATCAACGTTAGTATCACAATAGCGAAGTATCAGAACTGTGTTAGAAATGGGAATAGTGGCTGGTGGTTAGTGGTTGATACCAGCCACTAACCACTTCGTGGGGTCTTATCTGCCTAAAAAGCGCAGCACAACGCCTGCCCCCAGCAGCAGCACGCTGAGGCCGCCGCAGATGAGACCAAAGATGAGCATTTGACCGGGGGCGGCACGAACGGCCGTTACATACCCCTCTGGATTCCCACCAAACAACTTTGTTGCCGTGATGATGCCGTTGCCTTGCCACGTCCCATCAACCGTCACTGCCTGCCCCGGCAAATAGCCGGTGGTGCGGCGTGTTTCCTTGCCGGGGTCGCCCTCGTCATATCGCTGGGCTTCCATGAAGGTGGTGCCAGGTGGGATTTGGATGGTGAGCAAACGGCCGTTATCGGCCCGCATTTCCATTTCCCCCGCTGGCTCTGTCACCCGGTTCCAACTGTCGCCAACCGTTTCCATTGGGTTGCCATCAACGTCGGTGGTTTGTTTTAACGGCCGTTCCTCCACATAAAACAGCACCAGCCCCTGCTCCCCGGCCGCCGCCTCCGGCGAAAGCTGCGCCGCAAACAGTGCCCGTGTCCCTGGTGTCAACGCATCCAGCTCATCCCCGCTCGGCTGATCCAGCCCCGCCACTTCGCGCCCTTCCATAAAACTGGCTGGCACGGCACACATTGTCATCCCGCACGCCATAAAAATGCCCAGAATGCCAAAGATGAGCAGCACCGGCGAAAAGCCATTGCGCCGCCGCCGAAACAGCCGAAACTCGGAAATGATGGGTAAATTGGGTTGATAGACCATGTTCCCTCCTAAATGTGGTCAAAAGTTGTGCTAAGTATACCTTTATAAACGGCCGTTCCCTATTACCCAAAATACAGCCGACCATAGACCTCGGATACCAACCATTCTTGTGTTATCCTTATGAGCAAACAAGCATTTTAGGCAGGGTTGACGCAATGTTTCAGGCTTTGATGGGAAAATCCTGCCTAGAACCTTTGGGAGAATGGCATGAAACGTTGGTTGCTTATCTGGATAGTTTTGTTGATGGCCTGCACGGGGGCAGAAACGGCCGTTTCCCCCACCTCCATTGCCGATGCCCCACCCACTGCCGAACCCGCGCCGGTGGAGGAAACTGCTGCGCCAACACCCGTCACAATCGAGGAAGAAACGGCCGTTGAAGAGGTTGTTACCCCCCGCGACAACAGCGATACCATTCTGCTTCCCCGCGACTTTAGCTACGAGGGCGTGTCGCTGCGCTACAACGACACAATGGCTCGCGCCATCACGGGCGAAAAATTGGCGGCGATGGCCGGGGTCTATGGCTTCGGCGTAGATGGGCCTCCATTGTTCTACAACGGCGTACCCGACTTCATCCGGCTGACGCTGGCAAATGATCTAACGGCCGTTCACCCCAGCCTGCTCGTCGTCCAACCCATCCGCGACGACGGCGGCCAGCTTTACAGCAGCTACGCAGAATTTGATCACGACCGCTTTACCCGCCTCAGCGAACAGCTAGGCACTCAGTCTGACCCCGCTCTTGCTAACCCCGATGCCTTTTTCCCCGTCATCCAAACCCGTTACCTGTCGTTCCAAAACGGCACCGCCCTGCGCCAGGTCAGCCACATTCCCGGCAGCATGGGGCCAACCGACATCAACAACCGCAATCTTTTTTACACGGTGGAGGGGGTGACGGAAAACGGCCGTTATTTCTTCTGGCTCCAATTCCCCGTCACCGCCTCCGTTCTCAGCGACGAACCCATGGCGCTGGAAGATTTGGACAACCTCTACCGCAGCAACGAGGCATATGAGACCTATATTGACAACAAATTTGCCCAGCTTGCCGAACTGAGCGACGGCGACTTTTCCCCATCGCTGGCCGAACTCGATGCTTTTATCGCAACCATTTTTATTGCCGACGATGCCAGCATTGTTACTTCGCTCCCCCTTAACGACCCCAACTGCACCAATGACGCATCCTTTGTAGCCGATGTGACGATTCCCGACGGAACGGCCGTTCCTGCCCGCAGCCGCTTTGAAAAAATTTGGCGCATCCAAAACACGGGAAGCTGCACCTGGACGGCGGCCTATGACCTCATCCCGGCTGCGCCATCGCCAATTGAGGTGGAGTGGGGAAATAAACGGCCGTTTGGAGCCGTCGCCCCCGGTGAAGAAATAGACATCTCGCTCAACCTCGTTGCCCCCGCCCTCGCCGGAACTTATGTAGCCGATTGGCAGCTTCACACCCCATTCAACATGCAAAGCAACAGCATACCCGAACCATTCGGCCCGCAAATCTACACCGAAATTGTGGTTCCCGAAAACGGGCAACCCGAGCCGCCGCCGCAGGGGGATTGGCAGCTCTACAGCTACGCCTACGGCCCCGTCCACGCCGTCACCGAAGAGCAAGCCAACGCCAAAATCAGCCAAAAAGCGATCTTCACCCCCACCACCATCACCTTCGGCGACCAAAGTTGTGACAGCGTCACCTACACCGCCCGCTTCGTCAGCCCTGCCGACTACCTGCAACAAACCTATCAAGCTCCGCCCGAAACCATCTATTTAGGACAAGAAAACATGGACATCATCACCACCAACTGCCCCATCCCCGGCTTTAGCGACATCATCCGCCTTACCACCATCTACAACACCACCCTCATCATCAACCAAGACGGCGTTTTCTACTTCATGTACCAGAACAATTAGGAATAGCACTTAATTTGCTCGGAGAATTTTTTTGAGCTTAACGGCCGTTCTTTCCATGAACTCTGCACCTATTATGAGGTACAATGGCTAGGTGGTACAGCTTTACCCCAACAAGCCGAGGAAATCTTTATGTGGGTTGACCCCCAACACATAGCCCCCGTTGACCTGCGACCCGCTTTCTTGAAAACCCACCTCGTTAACCCAGCCCCAAATCTGGAGTTAATAATTTACCGAGATAGAGAGTAAAGCATGGAAACAATGATAAAAATGCTTCAGGAAATTCAACCTCACTGGCAAATTTTGCGCCCTTATCTTTCTCTCCACAATGAGCAAGATGATGATCGGCCAATTGAACATCAGCTTATTTTAGGAAAACAACATGCAGCGTAAAGATGGAAAACCGAAACGTAAAGCCTTGCGTTCCATGCCCCGGTTCCAACATGGGTTTCGTAATAATCCATCAACCAATTTATATCGCCGCTCACTTTGGTCAGGTGTGCATACGGACCAGAACTACTCGGTGGTTTCCTTGTTCTCTGGTTGCGGAGGGCTAGATTTGGGCTTTGCCGGAGGGTTTACCTTTCTTGATAAACAGTACAACGCACTTCCCTTTGATATTGTTCATGCCGTAGACAATAGCGAAGATGCTGTTACCACCTATCAATTAAATTTAGGCGATCATATCCATCTTGGAGATTTAACAACGTTAGCTGTTGGCAAAATCCCGCAGGCTACCATCCTCATGGGCGGGTTCCCCTGCCAGGATTTCTCCTCGTCAGGCTCCAAGGCCGGGTTTGCTGGTAAACGCGGTCAACTCTATCAAGTCTTGGCTGAGTACATGGCCTACCATCAACCAGAAATAGTTGTCGGCGAAAATGTACCCCATCTTGCTCGGCTAAACGGGGGCGTTTATCTGGACACCATCCTGCGGGATTTTGAACGGGAGGGATATAGATTTGATGTATGGGATTTATTTGCCCCCGACTATGGTTTGCCGCAAAGTCGTAGAAGGCTGTTTTTAATCGGTGTTCGGAAAGATTTGGCTGGCTATCCTGTTAAGCCTAAACCCACACACAAATATGCTCATGTTTCCATTGCAGAGGGTTTACATGATCTGGAAAACATAATAGATGAAACAGTTGCCAATCAAAGCCAATACTTCGTTTCAACCCGTGCCACATCAGGTGGAGGACAGGGGGATCACACCAATGATGCAGAGAAAGTGGCTTATTGTATTCGTGCCAACGCTCGTGGACGCATTCAATTTCATTATAAACTGCCGCGAAGGCTGACTGTACGTGAGTGTGCCCGGCTGCAATCGTTTCCAGATGAATTTGTTTTCCCGTTTTCTACACAAAGAAATTTAACCCTTATTGGCAATGCCGTCCCCCCTATTTTGGGTTATCACGTTGCTACGTCTATTCGTGATTTTTTGGATGCCAAATCAAAGAACGCATCGCCAGAGCTGCCAGAAATTCACCAAATCGAAGAAAAGGGCGTTACACGGGAGCGTGTACGACCTATTCAACTCAGTTTGTTTGCCAAAATTCCCAAGATCATTGAGCCAATCAAATGACACGACACGATCAAGACGAGCATTTTCGAGAGCTTTTTTTGGCTCCAATTCGCAAATGTGCTGAGTATCAGCCTGTTTTTGGGCAAGGTAAGCGTGATGGGCTAAGTCTTGCGGAATTCCAAACAGTATATGGTGGCGATCTGTTTTACGCCTGGCTAGGGCTTGACAATCCTGCCGTCTATGCGGCTCACAAAGCTGCTGGGGGTTTAACCTCTGTCTATCGGCAACTCGGTATTGGCAGCGAGCGTTTATTTCGGGCCATTATTGCTGAATCGTTGAATCTTTCTGAAACACAAATGGAATGGAGCTATGAGTATGTTCAGTCAGGCAATCAAAAGGGCATTCATACACTTGATGCTTGCATTCGGCTTACTGATCTGGATTCAGGGACACGAAAACGATTCGTACAATGGCTTGCAAAGGCGAAACTTCTTGTGGCTGGAAATGTGGCGCAGGGCATTCATGTTGATGGCATTGTTTTTGAAGTTCGGCAGGGTTACAAAAGTGCAGACTCCAAGCGGCAAAATGCTGATCTACGGTTTGGCATTCGGGCATATCAGGCGAATTTGTTGCCTGTTTTTGTCATTATGTCATCACAAATGAGTGAGCCAGTCATCAGCCGCTATCGAAGTGATGGGATGTTGGTGCTTACAGGAGTGCATCATGTTGACCCCACGATCTCCACTTTTGCGTTTTTTGATCAAGTCGTTGGGTACAATTTGGCTGAATTTTTCACCCGAAACCGTTTTTTGATTCAGGATGAGATTAAAAAGATAGTTGAAAAGTTGCTATCTCCGTAAAAAGGCTTGGGTTTATGCAGTCATCAGGTCAAAAACAAGGGGCTATTCCGGCAAAACGTTCTTCACACGGGCTGTCACGCCGCGAAATGCGGGCAAGTTTGCTGCTGCCTATTGGCATTATTGTGGCGATTTGGCTGGTGGGGCTGGTGGTGGCGGCGGTGGTGCCAACGGCCGTTAATTTCACCACCATCATCAGCCTCACCATCGCCCTCAGCCTCATCGTTTTCCTGCTCTACTGGACACGGGGAACAAACGGCCGTTTGCGTCTCCTCGCCCTCCTCTTTGCCTTGCCCGCCCTCATTGGCCTCACCAGCGGTGTTACCAGCGGCAACTTGCGCCCCATCATTATCGGCGTTGCCCTCACCTTCTTCCTCCTCGTCGCCCAACGCTTTTTCAGCACCCCCCTCTCCTTCCGCGCCGCCCACGCCGCCTTCCAGCGCGGCGATTTGGACAGTGCCCTGCGGCTCATCAACAAATCCATTGATGCCCGCCCCACCTTTTGGGAATCCCACCAGCTTCGCGCCCTCATCCGCCTCGCCCAGCTAGACTTTCGCCGCGCCGAAGCCGATGCCCGCGAAGCCATCGCCTTTGGTGCCAACGCCCACCAGCCCCTTAACACCCTCGGCCAAATCTATCTGGCCCAGGAACAGTATGCCGCCGCGCAGCAGGCGTATGAACAAGCGTTGGCGTTGGCTCCCGACAGCGCCATTTACCAATTTTACCTGGGGCTGTGCCACTTCCGGCAGCACCAGTACCGTCCCGCCGCCGAAAATCTGGCCGCTGCCACTCAGGGCACCCTGCCCACCAGCCGCTACGACCTGCGAGCTTACTACTATCTTGGCCGCAGCCTCGACAAGCTAGGCGACAAAAAAACGGCGCAAGAAGCCTACGCCGCTATGCCCAACTTCAAAGATGGGCTAGCCACCCTTGAAGAGCAGCTAGCCCACCAGCCCGATTACCCCCACGTTGCCCGTCTACGTCAGGACGTGGCTGAGTTGAAGATAGTAATCGGTAATCGGTAATCGGTAATGTCGTTGCACGACCGCATCGCGTACAGTTGGGTTGCTGGCTACTGCTTACTGGTTTCATCGAAACAGATTATCAATCACCCTTTTGATATAAAAAAAACCAATTTTCTAACAATCTACTCATTCTACTTGGTTTTTTCTCTACTATACTTACGGGTGGATTGGTGCCACACTTCATCTTTTTCCAATCACTACAAGCTAAATTTCATAACCTTGGTTAAGGGTACTTACTGGCAGTTGCTTACTGCCAGTAGGTAATGCGTTTCATGAAGCGTTAGAAATGCCAATAAACACGGAGTAGCTATGTTAAAGTCAAAAAAATGTTTTTGTCTCTGTCTAATTATCCTGCTGACAGCCTGTATGCCAACCGATGCAGCCTTGGTTAGCCCGCAGGTCGTCGCAACCAATGCCACCCGCCCGGCAACAACCAACTCATCCTCCCCCAGCCAAACAGCGGAGGTACCTTATCCCATTGATGAGCCATACCCAGCCCCAATCCCTACCCGCCCCCCACAACCCACCGAGACCCCTTTTTTGACTCCTACCCCGCCTCCTTTGCCTACGCCTTTGCCCACGCCTCAGGTAACGGTGATACCAACGGCCGTTCCTCCCATTATCCCTGACGCACAAACGGCAGACTCATTTAGCATCCTCTATCGTGAAGATAATCTCATCAAGCAATTAGATGGCGAAAGCAAGGAGGCAGAGGTCATACTAGATACTTTTGCAACAACATCTCTTTACCTCGCCAATCGCAGTCACGGAATAGGATGGTATGAATGGGGAAGCCTCTCACCAGATTCCAAGAAACTTGCACTTGTTTTAAGTACGGTACCAGAGCTGCATCTTCCATCGCAAGATACTCCCAGCTTTTCCATATACATATTTGATCTTGATACAAGAGAACTTACCTTTCTTGTCGAAGATGCAATCGAACCAGTTTGGTCTCCCGATGGAACAAAAATCGCGTATCGTCGCCAGATTCCAGAGCAAGATGGTGGGATTAGCTCTGGTCTTTGGCTTTTTGATCTCGTTGCCGCCACGACCCACGAAATATATTCTGTTGAGCAAAACGCCGGCCGCTATGTTACACAATACAGTTGGTCTCCAGACAGCAAAGCTATCGTTACATTAGACATCATTGCCCAATCTTCCGTTAAATTAGTAGTCGTGCCCATTAGCAACGCAACACCGCCAACAACTATTATCCCAGAAACAACTGAAGACCTTTTTTCCCCGCAGTGGTCACCTGATGGCTCACAAATCGCGTTTGTAACCACGCAAAGCAAACAGCCAACCTCTCAAAAAATTGCAAATATCTGGGTAACCACACCCGATGGCTCACAAATACGACAACTCACACAAAACATTTTTGTTACAGGCGGGCAACCAACATGGTCGTCCGATGGACAATGGCTCGCCTTTGCTGGAGCCGCTCTCTTTGAAAGTAACGAACCAACTACTGAAATCTGGCTGGTTAAGGCTGATGGTTCTCACATAAAACGGCTTACAGCGGAAAGTAACAACAAACTCAATGTGTTAATGCCCATTTGGTCTCCAAACAACTCGATAATTGTCTTTTCCAAAGAACAAACTGAATTATGGGTGTATCAACTTGCGACTGGGGATCAACGCCAAATTGGTTTAGCGACGTTAGGGTTTATCATAAAGGCTAAAGAAGTAAAATGATGTCCACTTTAAAAAACAACAACCGTTGGATAACTTTTCTACAAGTGATTCTCATATGTTTTCTCCTAGCTATAGCTGTGAAAGACGCATACCCGTCTCACTTATCAAAGCGACCAATAACAACTAATGGAGGTCAAATCCTTCAAAGCTATCTATACGGTGGGCAAGGGATACATAAGGGAGTTGACTTTCCATATCCTTTAGATACTTCTATTTATGCTGTTGCAGATGGAAAAGTAGTCGATCTTCTCGAAAATTCACAAGATAATGATAATACATCCCTTTGGGGGAATTATGTCGTCATTCAACATACGCGACGACATTTTAATCGTTTGACAACACAAATGTCCTATACCTATTCAGTATATTTACATCTGAGCTACAATAGTGTGCCTGTATCCCTTAATCAACAGGTAACTGCTGGTCAAAAAATTGGTGAAATAGATAATACTGGACAATTATCAGATGGAAACCATTTACATCTTCAAATCGTTGTGTACCCCCTCGCTTCCCAAACATTAACATCTTTGGATGTAAATAACAATTCGCGCAACCCTGAATTATGGTTAGAGCCTTATAGCAACAATACCACTATGGCTATTGGGAAAGTGCTTGACCCCAATAATATTAATAACCCATTAGCCATTTGTGGTCTCCAAAAGCCTTACGGCAGTTTTCCTTTCGTTCGCACCTATAGCGACAGCAGCCTTCATGAAGATGACATTCTTGGTGAAAATTTTGCCACCACTGACATTTCGCCAGGCACATATCATCTTTATGCCTATGATTATGTGGGGACGAATACATGCAATGATCCCAATAACCAGATTTTAGATTTAGGCAACTACACTTTCAAAACAGGTGAAGCGACTTACATCGGCCTTTATCCTGTATACCTACCTGATGTGCGACAAGAGACTGGCAATTGGAACAGCTATATTCAAATTCGCAATAATCATAGCAGCGATAGTACACAAGCAATCGTTACCTATTTTGATTCCGGTGGCTGGGTAAATAAACAGGAGACCTTAACAATTCCCAAACAAGGAAATGCAAGGGCTTATCCACCAAATAATTTTGGTGGTTCGGTTTTAATTGTTGCCGACCAGGATATTGCAGCAACTGTCGTGCAAGAGATGCTTTCAGGGTATGGGGCTGGCGCTTATACAGGCGTTGGTAAACCTGACAAACAAGCATTTGTCCCCTTAGTCCATCGCAATAATGTTGGCTGGTACAGCTACATTAACATTCAAAACGCCAGCAACCGGGAAAACAATGTTGAAATCGACTTTTTTCGCAGCACTGAAGGACAAGATTGCACAAAAAATTTTACACTTCCGCCCTATGGCGTTCAACGTATTAATACAGACTCATCAAATTATAATTGTCTCGAAGCATCCACTGGCGGGAAGTTTGTTGGGTCAGCCCATATTGCCGCAGAATATCCCGTTGCAGTTTCTAATACCCAATACACCACAGGTACAACAGGCTACCATCGCATCATTATGTCATCAAGTGCGACACAACCGGCAACAGCACACGAAATACCGCTGATCCAGAACAATAACTATGGCTATTTGTCCGGCATGGTTCTACAGAACAGTGATACAACGACTATGTCTATGCCAACGGTCACCTACTACCCAGCCAGTGGCGGAAGCAATTGTGGAACACAATCGTTATCTAGCATCTCCTCATATAAATCAATTGTCGTACTACCGATTCCTCCTACAAGCGGTACCAATTGTACAAGTTCCGTTGTGTCGGCCGCGTTCCCTACAAACCGTATTGGTCTTGGGCAAGTCAATCAACTCAAAAATCAATCAGATCAGGCATCGGGATATGAAGCAACAACCAACGTTACCAAGACAGCAATTGCTCCATGGGTTGTTCGCAACTGGAATGGTTGGGGAACAGGCATCCAAATACGAAATACAGAAAACGGTTCTGCAACTGCAACCATCAGCCTCTACAATAGTTCAGGCTCCTTGGCTACCAGCTGGGCTTTCAATCTCTCGCCTTACAGCACATACACAATTTCGGACTCGCAATTCTCAGGTAGTTCTTTCGACGGATCGGCGGTTATTAGTGCTAATCGTAAGATAGCAGTTGCAGTTAACTTATGGCGACCAGGCAACAGTGGGGACATTTTAACAAGCTATTTGGCCGTAAATCGCTAAGTAATCGGTAAACAGTAAACGGTAATCAGTTGGGTCACTGATTACCGTTTACTGCTTACTGCTTACCGATTACTGATTACTGCTCCTCTCCACCAACCCCGCCAACTCCACCGCTTCCTCCGTCCCCAACTGACTGGCAAGTCGCTGGCTGCGAATGCGGAGGGCTTCAAAGTTGAGACCATCGGCCCAATAGCTGTGGCGCAGCAGTTCGGCGTATTGGCTGACCACCACGGCTAACTGGTAGTGCAGAGGAGCATCGTCAAAGGAGGGGGCAAGGTCAGCAGTACCAAAATTGCCGCTAATTTCCTCCACTTGGCGGCTGTCGGGGTCTTGCCAGCGCAGGTTGACGGTGGCAATGCGCCCCACGGCTCCGGGGTAGAGTTGGACGGCATAAACGGCCGTTGAATCGAGGGCCATCGCTTGCAGCACCGTCAGCGCCTCGGTCAAGTTGCCTGCCTGCACCGCCGCGCTCAGGTCGGGCAGCTTGGTGGCGGGAATGACCACCTCTTGCATTTCGCTGAGCAGCGTCGTCACCTGCTTTTGCCCTGCCTGCGCTACGCCAAAGTCGGCCAGTTCACCGGGCAAATAGGCTCCTAATTGTTTTAAGGCATCCAAACTGCTAATTTTGCGCTTGAGACCCAGTGCCACCTTTACACTGTCAATGACCGTTTCGGTGCCGACGGCGACGATGAGCATGATGGCACTGAAAATGGCGAGTCCGGCAAAAATTTGCACCACGCCGCTGGGCAAAATGTTGACCGCTTCGCTGACAACCAGTGGCGTTTGCTCAGACTGGCTGGCAACGACTAAATTGTTGCTGTCCAAGATTTGGGCGGTGATGGTGTAGCTGCCGGCCGCAGGAACGGCCGTTTGGCAGGTATAGCTATTGTCTTGCCCCGGCTGTAGCCCTTGAATCCCCGCCAGCAGGTCGCGGCAGGAGGCAACGGTTTGCGGTGGGGTGGCATCGTCGAGCAGGTCTACGTCAATGATGTATTGGGCATCGGCGGCAATGGGCTGCTCGCCCCCCACTTTGTAGGTGACGTTGATGCCGATTTCTTCGCCTGCCTCCACGCTGCCGGTGGGCTGGGTGATGGTGGTGATGGTGATGGCGGAGGAGGTTTGGGCATAAACGGCCGTTTGCCACCTCAGCCACAGCACCAAACTAACGATTAGCAACCAATAACGACGCATAATTGTCTCCTACACTCAAAAACTTACCGGAATAGCTCTGCGTGGCTTCCCGTTTTGGCAAGCTGAATTTCTTCGCCTTCAATTCGGTAAATCAGCATCCTGTTTCAGTTCACTGCTTACCTGTGCTTGCACAATTACATTTGACATAATGTGTTCCTTCTTAATAGCGTACAGATTGTTGTGCTTGCCTCTGCAAACAATATCTATCAAATCAGGTATATCAGGAAAATCTGCGTCCTATTGGCATTGTACAGCCAGACGACTGTAATTTATACCTCTATTGTTCAGCTCCACAGCCGGTCATGCGACCGCTCATTATCCCACGGCGTGGACGGGGCAAAAAAGACGGGGGCGGCGGGGTCAAGATGGGCGCGGAACAGGTCGTCGTTGATGCCGCTAAACCCTAGCCCCGGCGTTTCTGGCACCGGCACAAAACCGTCTTGAATGAGCGGGTGCGCCACCCCTTCAATCAATTCATCCCACCACGCTACGTCCACGGCATGGTTTTCCAGCACCAAAAAGTTTTCTGTGGCGGCAGCGCAGTGGATGTTTGCCAGAAAGGAAATGGGCGAACCGGCATGGTGCATCGCCATCGCCACCCCATGCTCCTGCGCCAAATCGCCAATCTTCTTGGTTTCCATGATGCCGCCAGCGGTTGCTAAATCAGGGTGGATGACGGCCACGCCTTTGGCTTCCAGCAGCGGCCGAAACCCTTCCTTGAGATAAATGTCTTCGCCGGTGCAAATGGGGGTGTTGACCGCCTGCGCCAGCCGCACATACTGCTCGGTGAACTGCCACGGCACCATGTCTTCATACCACGCCAGCGAAAAGCGGTCCAGTGCTTGCCCCAGCCGAATGCACGATTCGAGGTTGAGGTGGCCGAAATGGTCAACCGCCAGCGGAATTTCATACCCCACGGCCTCGCGCACGGCGGCGACATACTCTACCAAATGAGCAATTCCCTTATCGGTGATTTGGATGCCGGTGAATGGGTGCATGACGGTGTGGCTGTCGAGCATTCCCGGCGGGGCAATGAGCGTGTCGGGAATGTGGCGCAGCAGCCCGATGCCCACGTCCATTTTGAGGAATTTGAACCCCATTGCCATGCGTTCGCGCAGCCGCTGCCCCATTTCTGCGCCGTCTGGCACCGAGGGGGTGTCGCAGTAGCAGAGGATTTGATCGCGGAATTTGCCGCCGATAAGCTGGTAGGCAGGCACGCCATACGCCTTGCCCGCCAAGTCAAACAGCGCCATTTCAATGCCGCTGACCCCACCCCCCTGCCGGCCGTGATGGCCGAACTGCTTGATTTGGCGAAAAATGGCATCAATATTGCACGGGTTTTGCCCAATGAGGCGGCTTTTGAGCATCAGGGCGTAGCTGCTGCTGGCAAGGTCGCGCACCTCGCCATAGCCGGAAATACCCTGGTTGGTGTCCAGGCGAATAATAGTGGCGCTGAGGGGCAGGTCAACAAGATTGGCAATGCGGAGGTCGGTGATTTTGAGCTGGGAGGGATAGGATGCGCGTGACATTTATTCCTGGGTGGCTAAATAAAGGATGTTGCCATTGGTCATAAAAATGCGGAGCGGCGTGGGCGCAACGGCGAAATCGTCCATTTGCGCCATGGGGTCAAAACCAGTGCCGTCGCTGGCGCGGTATTGGGCAAGAATAGTCCCGCCCTGACTGATTTGGACGATGCGGCTGCTGCCGGGGTCGGCGACAAAGACGGAGGCGTTGAGACCGCGCCCGATGATTTTGACGTGGTTGGGGGCGATGAGTGGGGTGGTGAGGCCGCCCTCTTGCAGCAGGTTGGCTTCGTCCCACTGCACGCGGCCGGTGCGGGTGTCGTAGTAGCGTAAACGGCCGTCTTTGTACACCACCACCAAACTCCCATTCTCGCTGTAAATGTCAAAATCCACCGCATTGGCTAAGTCGGGGTCGTCCACAAAGCTGATGGCGCGGTCGTTGTCGTTGACGTTAAAACCGTCGCCTTCAGGGAAATATTTCCAAATTTGCCCCGCGCCGGGGTCCAGCACATAGAGCCGTTCGGCAAAGGTGGTGGCAGTGCGGGGGGTGCGCCATTCGCTGGCAAGCCCTAGCGGTACGGCGCGGGTGTCGGAGAAGTTGGGGAAGTAGGTGAGCAGCGTGCCGCTGCTGTCTAGCATGGCTACGCCGTCGCGGGAAACATTGAGGCCGCGTGGTCGCCAAAGCAGGTCAATGATGGTGCCGACGACGTGAGTGCCAACGGCCTGTCCGCGAAAAACGATCTGTTCGGGGGTGTCGCTGCTGAGGGTGGTGTAGCTTTCGTCGGTGGCATGGTACAGCACTTGCCCGTTGCCACTGTCGAGAACGTCTATGCCGCCGCTGAACCCTTCACGCAGGGAAACGGCCGTTACCCGCACCCCCTCGTCATAGGTAAAAAACGGTTCTGCCACCAGCCGCGTCACCCCGTCAATCCGATCCAGCGCTACAAATGCTTCTTGCCGCATCCGGTTTACGTCAGCATCACCGGGGCGAATCGTTTCCGCTTCAGCCGCTATTCCCAGCATCAGGTTGTAATATTCGCGGGCAGCGTTGACATTGTCGCCTGCTTCCTCGGCCAGCACCAAATTGGCACTCATGTCCCGCTTGAGCCGGGCAAATTCGTTGATTTCGCTGCGCTGCAAATAAACGCCGGTGACGATGATGCCAAGGATAATGGGGATCAGGATTGCCAGCAGCGTGGCGGTTAGCAGCCCTGGCTCATCGGGGTCGGCGGGGGCAGCGGTACCCGGCCGCAGCCGACTGAGCAGGTCGGCCAGCCAGCGGGTGAAGCGGGAGAGGCCGATGGCAGCGTCGGCGGTGGCTTGACGGGCGCTGTGTTCCACGTCAATATCGGGCAGCTTGGGACGGGGAATGCGGAGGGTTGGTTCGCTGTTGTCGGTGGCGGTTTGCTGGGCGCGTAACGGCCGTTTTGCCAAAATTTCCGGCCGTTGGTTGGGCATTGTGGGCAGATCGTCCGGCACAGGCGCAGCAGATGGCTGAACAGGGGCGACGGCAACTGCTTCGTCACTAAACTCAATCAGCAGCAGCCGTGCCGAATCGTTGCCGACCCGTTCCCGCAGTGCCTCCAGCCCCGTTTCCACATCCACATCTACCAGGGCCGAGGCAAGCTGGTCGCTGGGCAAATGGGCAATACGGGGGTCAGCCAGGAGCAGCATGTCGCCGAGGTCAATTTGCTGATGGAAGTAGCGAATATCTAGCCCGGCGGTGCGGCCAACGGGGGTAATCCGTTCTGGCAGGCGGGCGGGCAGCCGCTCCACGCCAAATTGCCGCCCCAGCAAGGCCAGGGCTTCCCCGGCTTGCAGCATATAAAGCTCGTTGTTCCGCAGCACGGCGCAGGTGATGGCACCTTCACGGCTGGGGCCACTTTGGCTCAAATTGTGGCGCAGCAGCTTTTCGTTAGCCTCGATCAGGGCGCGGCGTAGCCCAGCGGTGACGCTGCCGCTGCTTTGGAAGTAGCTTTCGTTGATGGTGGCAAGGAGGTCGAGGGTGAGAACGGCCGTTTCTTCTACCTTACCCGTCAGCGTTAAATGGACAAACAAAAAGTCGCGGGCGCGGGAACGATTGGCTTTTTTGGGGGCACTGGTGGCAAGGAGGCCGGGAACGGAAACGGCCGTTTGTGCCTGCCCATTCACCACATACAATTGCCCTGTAATCGCCTGAAGTTCCATAACCCCCAAGCATAGCACGACCGTTCCATAAAATAAAGAAAAGCGCACGGTCAAATGTGGAAAACAGGTTATACTTGGCTTGCTGCACTGCATCAGGGGACTGGAGATTAGAGATTGGAGATTGGGTAATCTCTAATCCACAATTGCCAATCTCCCCAAAACATCAATTCAGCGAACGCACGACGAGGAAAAGCACATGAAACTGATTATTGCCGGGGAACTCCCGTTTATTGACGAGATTGGCACCCTTTGTTTGCAGGCTGGGCATGACACCCACATCTTTCTGGTAGAGGATTTTATAGGTGCCCTTGAAAGCGGCTATGAGATGGATAATCTGGCCGATGCCGACATTGTGATTGAGTGCCACAACGAATCTGCCGCCACCAAACATGAGTTGCTGCTGGCCTTGAGCAGCGTGGTGTCGCCCCAAACGCTCATTTTGTCTTCTGTATTGCCTGTGAGCGCAACGCAGGCGGCGGCTTGGGTGACAAATCCCAGCCGACTGGTGGGCTTTGGACTGCTGCCGCCTATTCCCGAAAAAGGGTTGGTGGAGCTGGCCCCAGCACTGCAAACGGGCAACAGTGCCCTGGCCGATGCGGCTCTCTTTTGGCAGGGGTTGCAGCAGGAGCCAGTGATGGTGGCCGATGGGCCGGGGCTGGTGCGGGCGCGTACCGTTTGCTGCCTCATCAACGAAGCGGCCGGCGTGTTGATGGAAGGCATTGCCACGGCGGCTGATATTGACAAGGCGATGCAGTTGGGAACCAACTACCCCCACGGCCCGCTGGCCTGGGCCGATCATATTGGGCTGGACGCGGTGTTGGGGGTGATGACGGGGCTGTTTGCTGAATGGGGTGATGACCGTTATCGGCCGTCGCCTTTGCTCAAACGCATGGTTTTGGCGGGCAAACTGGGCAAGAAGACGGGCGAGGGGTTTTATCGGTATGGAATGGAGGAATAGAGATTGGAGATTGGAGATTGGAGACCGCTAATCTCCAATCTCCAATCTCTAATCAACCAGTGCTATGGCTGTTAAATATTGTGCGATGTGTAATGCTGAACCGGTAACGCGGCGACGGATGGGTGGAGAGGCGTTGGCTGAGGGAGAGCTTTGCCCTGTGTGCTATGCGCCAACTTGTCGCTACCATTTGACGACAGTGCGCTGGCGCTGGCGCAGCAGCGGCGAGGCGGATGCGGCGTTGGTGTGTAAGGCGTGCAAAAATAGCTATGCCCATCGCAATTGGGATACGTTTAACCGCGACTGGATTACGTAATGGGAGATTGGAGATTGGAGATTCAAAATCCCTAATCTCCAATCTCTAATTACTCAATTATCAATGAACGCTAATTAGCGCATTATTTGCTTTGGGGGTATTTGGGAACGTCTGGCCCTACCAGTTGTTCAAAAAGCTGGAGGACTTCGCCGGGTTCGGCGTGCCGGCCGGTTTGCTTCTTGGAGTAGAGAGGTTCATTATTGACAAGGACTTCAAAAGCACCTTTGCTGCCAGTGATGATCACAAGATTGTCAATGATATGCTGATAGTTGGTGAGAAGGTCTTGAACCGCACTCACGGTGCGGGCACTGTAGTTTCAGGGTACGCAGTATTCAATCGAAATGTTATATTTTTCGGACATAGTTTGTTTCCTCCAAAGTGATTTGTGTTGATTGGGTCACTTGCTGCAAGATGCGGACTCCATTCCACTTTAGTATAACGGCCGTTTCCCCTCTTGACAACGTGATCCCTCTACGCTACCATTCCCTCCACTTCCTGGGCCTGTAGCTCAGCTGGGAGAGCGCTACAATCGCACTGTAGAGGTCAGGAGTTCGAATCTCCTCAGGTCCACTGGTTGATTCAGTACAGATGAATATTCTGGAAAAGCTGTGAACAGGAGTAGTAGGGAAACTGTAATCAGTAATCGGTTATCAGTAATCGGTGAAAGTAGAGAGTTGGGTCGTTGGCTGCAAGCCTGACAAATTTTTCCTGAACTCGCCTGGGAGCTGTGTGGGTGAAACACAAATAGCCCGCGCCGATTTGCACCCGTTACGTGCCAGAGTGGATGGTTATAGAGATTTTCGATTTGCCAAACAAGACAAGAATGGCTAAAATCATCAGTCGGAAATCATTTTGGGCCTATAGCTCAGCTGGGAGAGCGCTACAATGGCATTGTAGAGGTCAAGGGTTCGAGCCCCTTTAGGTCCACAAAACTTTTCTCTGAATCAGAGAAAAGTCGCCATCAATCAGAGTGGTACCGCGGAAGCCCTTTTCGTCTCTGAACGAAGAGGGCTTTTTTGTTGCCATTTAACCAAGAGCATACGAAGATTTAACGACCTGTTGATGTTACCGGCGGCCAATGCGGCAAATACTGTATGAAGGTGCAAAAGGTGCTTACCCACCAGGGAACTGATAACTGGTTACAGATTACTGTTTACAAAGGTGTTGATCATGAGTGACGTATACAATCCGCAAGAAGTTGAAGCCAAGTGGCAAACCAAGTGGCAAGAGAGTGGTCTCTACCGCCAAACCGTTGATAAAAGCAAGCCTAAGCATTATGCCCTGACCATGCTTCCTTACCCGTCCGGGGATTTGCACATTGGGCATTGGTATGCGATGACTCCCAGCGATGCGCGGGCGCGGTTTATGCGGATGAAGGGATATAACGTGCTGTTCCCGATGGGGTTTGATGCCTTTGGGCTGCCGGCCGAAAACGCGGCCATCAAACGTAATATCCACCCTAAAAAGTGGACCTTTGCCAACATCGAACGGATGCGTGGCCAGCTTCGCAGCATGGGGGCGATGTTTGATTGGGAGCGGGAGGCGGTGTCGGCTGACCCCAGCTATTACAAATGGACGCAGTGGTTCTTCAAGAAGCTGCTGGAATATGATTTGGCTTACCGCAAATTATCGGCCGTTGATTTTTGCCCCAACTGCAACACAACGCTGGCGCGGGAGCAGGTGTGGGGGGATGACCGCCACTGTGAACGGTGCGGCACGCCCGTTATCAAAAAAGATTTGGAGCAGTGGTTCTTCAAGACGACCGACTATGCTGAGGAGTTGCTTGACTTTAGCACCATTGATTGGCCGGAACGGGTGAAGGTGATGCAGACCAACTGGATCGGCCGTTCTACTGGAGCTAACGTCACTTTTCATACCGAACAGGGCGACCCGATTGAGATTTTTACCACGCGGCCGGATACGCTGTGGGGGGCAACCTTTATGGTGCTGGCCCCTGAACACCCGCTGGTGGACAAAATTACGGCCGTTGCTCAGGCTGATGCGGTGTTGACCTACCGCGAGGCGGCCAAGCGGCTAACCGATATTGACCGGGAAACGGCCGATCGGGAAAAAACCGGCGTGTTTACCGGAGCCTACGCCATTAACCCTGTCAACAACGCCCGCATTCCCATCTGGATTGCCGACTATGTGCTGATGACCTACGGTTCGGGGGCGATCATGGCCGTGCCGGCCCACGACGAGCGCGACTTTGCTTTTGCCACCAAATTTGGGCTGGAAATTGTTGAAGTGATTCGCCAGCCGGGGCGCAGCGACGAAGATGGGCCGCTGACCGAGGCGTTTGTCTCCAAAACCGAAGGCACAATGATTAACTCCGGTGCCTTTGACGGCACGCCCGCCTCCGAAGGGGTGGCAACCGTGACGGCATGGCTGGAAGCGCAGGGCATGGGCGAGAAGGCGGTCAACTATCGGCTGCGCGACTGGCTGATTAGCCGCCAGCGGTATTGGGGTGCGCCCATTCCCATTGTCTACTGTCCTGAACACGGGGCAGTGCCAGTGCCGGACGATCAATTGCCGATTATGCTGCCCGATGATGTGGAGTTTATGCCGACGGGTGAAAGCCCGCTCCGTTTCCACGAAGGTTTTTTGCACACCACCTGCCCGGAATGTGGCAAACCGGCCTTGCGTGAGACGGACACGATGGACACCTTTATGTGTTCGTCGTGGTACCAATACCGCTATCTCAGCCCCCATGACGACGAACACCCGTTTGACCCGGAGGAAGGGGCGTACTGGTTGCCAGTGGATCAATACACGGGTGGGATTGAACACGCCACCATGCACCTGATTTACACCCGCTTTTTCACGATGGCGATGCGGAAGATGGGGCTGGTTGACCACAGCGAGCCGATGCTGGCACTATATAACCAGGGGATGGTGCTGGGTGAGGACGGCGAAAAGATGTCGAAGTCGCGGGGCAACGTGGTGGCACCGGATACGCTGGTGGCGCAGTATGGGGCGGACACGGTGCGGACGTATTTGATGTTTTTTGCCAAGTGGGATCAGGGTGGGCCGTGGAATTATGACGGCATTAAGGGGCCGCAGCGTCTGGTGCAGGATGTGTGGGAGATGGCGCAGCTCGCTTATATGCCCAAGCAGGTGACGGATGAGGCGAACCGGGCGCTGCGACGCAAGACGCACCAGACGATCCGCAAGGTAACGGCCGATTTTGAAAACTTCTCCTTCAACACCGCCATCGCCGCTATCATGGAGCTGCGGAACGCCATGCAAGCGGCGCGGCGCAGCAGTGATGTGGCGGCCGATGTGTGGGCAGAGGCGGTTGATTCGCTGTTGCTACTGCTGGCTCCTGTGGCTCCGCATGTGACCGAGGAACTGTGGGCGCAGCGTGGACATGGCTATAGCGTTCACCAGCATAGCTGGCCGATGTGGGATGAAGAAGTGGCGAAAGAGGAATCTATTACGCTGGTGGTGCAGATTAACGGCAAGGTACGGGATCGGATAGATGTGCCGGCCGGTATGTCTGACGAAGAGTTAAAAGCATTGGCGCTGGCTTCGGAGCGGGTGGTGGAGTGGCTAAACGGCCGTTCGCCCCACAAAGTCATCGTTGTCAAAGGCCGCTTGGTCAACATCGTTGGCTAAATCTTTTCTGTACATGGAAGGACACGGACGAACACGGATACTTTTCCGTGTCCTTCCGCGTCCTTCCGTGTACCAAAAACGGCCGTTTCTCCATACTTTTAGCCAATATGATTCAGCTGCCGCCAAACAAGGCCAAAAGCCTAGCTGGTTCGACAACAGGGATTAGCTGTGCCGCATAATCCTTCGGGTTTCGTGTGACGAGGTAATTGGCACCCTCAGCCACGGCTGCTGCCATTTGCACAGCATCTTCAAAATCCCGCCAACCCCAAGCGACAGCCTTGCGAATGACAGCATCCGTAACGGCGGCAACCTGGAACACCGTGAGCAATTCCGTTAAAGCCACGGCTGCTACCTCATGGTTGCGATAGCGAGTGAGCAGGTAGTGGAGTGTGGTAATGCTGTGTGCAGCCAATAGGCCAGTGGCTTGTTGCCGTGCTATCAGGTCTAGAACAGCAGCCGACTGCTCATAATGTGGCTCCCGCTGCTGTAGCACATCCAGCACAATGTTGAGGTCAATCAAGAGTTTCGGGGGCATATTTTTCCATTAAATAGTAGTGGTATTCATCTTCTGCGGCGTGGGGTGGTAAAATGCCAGACAATTTTTGCACGAATGGGGTGTGGGATTTGGCCTGTTGGGTGTCAAGGTCGTGTAAAAATAGCTCTACAAGTTGGGAGATGGAGGTGTTGTTCTGCGCGGCATAAATTTTGGCTTTTTCAATTAGCTCCGCGTCTAATCGTAGCGTCAATTTTCTTTTTTCTGCTGTATACATGTCTAGCTCCTGTTTGCCTGACGTGTAGATTAGCATAATTGTGTACGTCAGGCAACGGCCGTTAATCCCCTCACTCCAACTCCCGATAAACCCCCAACAATAGCTGCGCCGTCTGTTCCCAGGAAAATTGGGCTGCCCGCGCTATGCCTGCCTGCACCCGTTCTGGTTGGCGGCCTTGTGAAACGGCCGTTTCCAATGCCCCCAGCAGCGAATCCCGGTCTTTTGGCTCAAAATAAGTTGCCAACTCACCCGCCACCTCTAGCGACGACGGAATGCGCGAGGCGACGACGGGGCAGCCGCAGGCCAGTGCCTCCAGCAGCGGAATGCCAAACCCTTCGGCCAGCGAGGGGTAGACAAAGGCGGCGGCGTGGTTGTAGAGCCAGCAGAGCCGTTCGTCAGAAACGGCCGTTTCCACCACCACCTGCTCTGCTACCCCCAACGCCTGCACCTGCTGCTGCTCCGCTGCCGAAAACGGCCGTCCTACTACCCGCAGCGTCACCTCGCTTCGCCCCGGCCAGATGGCATAGGCTGCCAGCAGCCCGGCAAAGTTCTTGTAATGGATACGGCTGCCAACGTAAAGGAGAAACGGCCGTTTGTCTTTTTCAATAGGAAGCGGACGAGCGCGGACAAACACGGATGAATCTGCGGAATCTGCGAAATCTTTGATTTCTGGTGGCAACAGCCGAAAAACAGGGCTGGCGGCCAGCGGCATGACCCATATCCGCGCCGGGTCTAGCCTGTACAATTCGCACGCTTCCTGCCTGGCCGTTGCAGAAATGGCGATGATGCCATCGGCTGTTTGCAGGGCTTGTTGCTTTTGCTGTCGCAGCCGTTCGTCTCCCCGGCTGGCAAACAGGTGGGGAAGCTGTTCGTGGATGGTGTCGTAGAGGGTTTGCAGGGTGGGAAAACGGCCGTTTTTTGGCGGCAAGGTGTAGTAGCTGCTGTGCCAGAGGGTGGGGTTGGTGGAAGAAACGGCCGTTTGCACCCCCCATTCCCGCCACTGCCGCTGGGCGTGACCCCAGCCCGGCAGCGGCAGCGGCAGCCGAGGCAGCGTAGGCAACAACACCTGTTCAATCTGAACGTGCTGCGGCAGCGGGCTGCGGGCTTGCCCCACCAATAGCCGCAGCCGCAAATCCGGTTCCAGGTCACACAAACGCGGCAGCACCTCCCGAAAAATACGGGCAATGCCCCCCTGCGTTGGGCTTTCATACACCAGCCCGTCAATGGTGATGGGTGCCATCGGCTTGTCTTAGACGAGACTCTCGACTTTTTCTTGGCGGCGCAGCCACACCAGCCACAGCGTTCCCGGCAGCAGCAGCAGGGCGGCCATCCCCAGCAAAAGGCTCGTTAGCGACAGCGATGAATCGAGCAACAGGCCAATTGTGGTGGCCCCCGCCGCTCCACCCAGCGTCATCAGAGCAAATTCGGTGGCAAAGACGCGCCCCAACACCTTGCCCGGCACCATTTGCAGCAGCAGTTGGGTGGAAAAAACCCAAATGAGGCCCACGCCCAAGCCGCGAATGAGCGTGCCGATGAGAATCGTGGGGAAATTGAACATGGGGGCCACTAGAGTGATACCGGCACTACAGATTAGATAGCCAAGAAAAATGGTGCGTCGCAGCGAGCGAGGATCATCACCCACAAAATAGCGCACCAGCATGGGGCCAATGCCGGTGCCAATGCCGGTGAAGGCGAATAGCCAGCCCAGTCCTGCCGATCCTTCCCTGCCAACGCTAAAGATTGCTTCGGCAATGCGAACCTGAATAACATCGAAGGCAGCGCCAGTAAACAGCATGATGCCGATCTTATGCAGAGCTGTTGCCAGCACATTCCGATGCTGCCCCAGGTAGCGCAGCCCGTTTAGATATTCTTGCAGAGCAGCGGCAACGGTACGGTCGGCGGCTGGGTTGTGGGTGACCTGAAGGGCGATTTGGGTGATGAAGGAGGCGGAGATGAAGAAGGTAATGGCATCAATGGTGAAGGCGGCGTAGTTACCCCATCGGCCGGCCACAAAACCACCCAGGGCAGCACCCATTGCCAGCATGACGGACCAGGTGGCGGAGCTGAGGGCGTTGGCAGTGCCTAGCTCTTTTTCGCTCACAATGTCGGGCAGGATGGCACCACGGGCGGGAAAGTAGAAGCCACTGAGGGCAAGCTGAACGGCCGTTAATACATACACCAGCCACACCTGCTCCGCCTCACGCACCAGCAAAAAACCTAGCACCGTGAACCCCCGCACCACGTCACTAACAATCAAAATCAGCTTGCGGTTGTAGCGGTCGGCCACCACCCCGGCGATGGGGCTGATGAGAAACGGAGCCAGCATCCGTACCACAAACAGCGACCCCAGGGCTACGCCAGATTGGGTGAGGGTGCTGATGAGGGAGGCTGAGGCGATGAGGTTAAACCAGTCGCCCAGCAGGCTGATGATTTGCCCAAACCAAAGCCAGCGAAAATTGGGATTGTTGCGAATGAGTTGTAAATAGCCGACTGGAACAGGTTGTTTATTGCTCATAAAAACACAGCATGGTGTTGCCGTAGCGGCGCTGGTCGGTAAGTTCCAGCCTGGCTAGCGGCACTTCTTGGTACTCTTTGGGGTCAATTTGCACAATGACGAGGCCAACGGCCGTTAATAACCGTTCTGGCTGTTCGTCAATAATGCGAAGCGCCTCCAGCCACATCCCCTTGTACTGCGGCGGGGCGACATAAATAAGGTCAAACGGTTCGCGCTGGTAGCTGCGTAAATAGCCAAAGGCATCGGTTTGCACCACAATGGCGCGTTCCACCAGCCGCGTGGCTTCCAAATTTTCATGGATGGTGCGAATGGCGGCACGTATTGTGTCGGTGAATACCACCTGGGCTGCGCCCCGGCTTAGTGCCTCGATGCCCACCTGCCCCGTGCCAGCAAACAAATCGAGCCAGCGTGAATCAATCACCGATGTTCCCAGAATGTTGAACAGATTCTCTTTAACCCGATCCATGATGGGGCGGGTCGCGTCACCGGGAACTTTTTTTAATCTTTTGCCTCTTGCAGAGCCGCTAATGACACGCATTATAAATTTCCCCTATTCAACCACAATTTTGAATAAAACAAAATTATCACCCAATTGCACCCCGTCTTCCCCCAGCAGCGGCAGCCGCCACCCTTCGGTCTGCACCCACAGCCCCACGGCAACGGTGTATTCGCCCGGCGGCAAGGTGGTGGGCAGGGTTAGCTGGTGGCGATCCGGGACATATTTGTCCTGCGGCCAGCGGCGGGTAGGGAAGTCGCCGGGGTTGAGCTTGTCGGATTGGACAACCAGCACGCCCTCGGTGCTGAGCAGGTGGACAAACACCTGGTAGTTGATGTCAAGCTTTTGCTCGGCCTTCCAGTATAGCGTGAGGTTGAGCGTCTGGCCGGGGCGCAGCCGCTCGGCGGCGTGGTCGTAGCCGATGAGGGCGATTTGGCTGTCGAAGTCGGCAAAGGCGGCGTGGTCAGCCGATTCAACGACAAAACCGCTGGAGCTATCGTGGAGGAGGTTGAGGGGTTGGAGGATGAGGAGATAAACGGCCGTTAATCCCACCACCGCCGCCAGCACCCACCACTCACTGCTTGTCAAAGGCTCGGCGGAAGTGGAGTGGGTGAAGAATTTCACGCAAAGGCGCAAAGGCGCAAAGATAGATTGTTTTTCTTTGCGTCTTTGCGCCTTTGCGTGATCATTTTGATGATTTGTAGACTGGCGCGATTGCCGCCACCCTAACAGCAGCGTCAGCAGCAGTGCCACGCCGCTCATGCCCCATGCAATTGTGCGCCCTGGCGTGGTGCCAAATTTAAATTCCACCACATGCGTTCCGGCCGGAACGCTCACCACCATAAACCCTTCCGGCAAACCGAGGTCAATTTCGGCTGGCTCGCCATCTACGGTGGCACGCCAGCCGGGAAAATAAAAGTGGAAAAGCCGCAGCGGGAATGGTTTTGGCGAGGTGACAGTGTAGCGAAAATGGAGCGGTGTCACCGTTTCCCAGGTCGCCGTGGCAGCGTCGGGCAGGGCATCGAGATTGAGCCGCTGGGGGGGCAAACCGAGGAAAAAGTTTTCCACGACCTTTTCCTGGCGGCGGGGAATGACCTCAACGGTGACGGGAACGTAATCGGCGGTGGAGGTGGTGCCGAGCCAGCGACCGCGCAGCTCAATCTCGGTCATAGTGATGAGGTTGGCAGGGCCAAAATCGTCCCAGGGAGCGGGGACGCTGAGGGGCAGGCCGAGGAGAATGGGGAGGGTGACAAAAACGGCCGTTAACCACGACCGTTGTTGCAGCAAAACGGCCGTTCCCCCCCCCGCCAACACCGCCAACATCGCCGCCGCCCCCCCCAGCAGCCGCCAGGGAAATTGGAAAAAGGGCAAAATGGGGGTGGCCTCCCACAAAAAAGTGGAGGCCGGCAGCATGAGGAAGGTGAGGACAAAAAAGGCAATGGCAAAAAAAAGCAGGTGGCTAGCCTCCTTGACCCGCCGTAGCCCCAGCAAAACCAGCCCCAGCCCGCCCAGCACCCACTGAGCAATACCCAAATTCAAGCTAAACGCTGCTTCCGTGGCTCCCCAATCCAGCCGCTGCGACGGTGCCAGGAGTTCGCGCAGCGACAAGAAGTGGGTGTGAAAATCGTAGTTGTCGTTTTGCCCGATGAGCGTATTGAGGTTGACGCTGTGGCGTTCCAAGATAACGGGCAGCCAGAAAAAAGCGGCCAACGCTAAACCAACAGCCAAGGCTGTCGGCAACAACCAGAACCTTGCTCCAACCTGCCCCCAATCTCCAATCTCCAATCTCCAATTGCCCCAACGCCACACCACCCACCCACACAGCAAGCCAAAAAAAAGCAGCCCCATCAAATTGTGGGTGAGGATGACGGCGGCGGTGGTAAAAACGGCCGTTATCCACCGCCCCCCGCTTTTCTCCCGCCCCAGCCTGTCCAACGACCACAAGGCGATGGCAAAGATGCCAAAGCTAAAGGTTTCGGGGGCCACGCCGCGCACGTGGGGGTCAACGTATTGGAGGTAGGGGGCGTAGAGATAAACGGCCGTTGCCACCAGCCCCGCCCGTCGCCCCCAATTATCCCGCACAAAGCCATACATCCCGATTGCCGCCAGCAGCAGCCCCAGCACCAGCACAAACTTAACGCCATCCACCGCATCCAGACGGGGCAGCAGCTCCACCAGCAGCCCCACATAATAGGTCAGCGGCGCGTAATAATTAAAAATCGGGTAGCCATACCCGTGATAAAAATCAGGTGCCCAACGTGGGTATAGTTCCCCCCCTCGCACCAACTGGCTCAACTCCACCAGCCGGAAAATATGTAGCTCCGCATCCGTCCCCTGCGGCAGGCTGGTAATATGCAAAAACGGCCAGAGCGCGATAAACGCAATCGCCACCACCAGCCCAAACCCAGGATCAACCTGCCGCCACCACGTTTTAACCGACATCTACCCTGTGAAAAAAGGAGATTGGAGAGTGGGGTTTTGGGGTTGATTAATCTCCAAAACCCCCACCTCCAATCTCCGAGAAAATACCCGTTTTATTTCTGCAAAAGCCGCATTACTTCAAGCTTTCTTCCACCAATTCCGCAATTTGCTCCGGGTGGGCCGCCACTTTAACGCCCGCCTCTTGCAAAGCTTTCACCTTGCCGGCCGCCGTGCCAGCATTCCCTTCCACAATCGCCCCCGCATGACCCATGCGCCGGCCGGGAGGAGCCGTTTGTCCGGCAATAAAGGCGTAGACAGGTTTGGTAATGTGTTGCTTGATATAGGCCGCCGCTTCCTCTTCCGCACTGCCGCCAATCTCGCCAATCATCACCATCTGCTTGGTGTCGGGGTCATCTTCAAACATTTGCAGCACGTCAATAAAGTTCGTGCCATTAATCGGGTCGCCGCCGATGCCGACGCAGGTGGTTTGCCCAATCCCCTTTGTAGTCAGCGCATACACCACCTCATAAGTCAGCGTGCCGCTGCGCGAAACCAGCCCAATGGGGCCGGGCATGACGATGTTACCGGGGATAATCCCGACCTTGGCCTCGCCAGCGGTAATCAAACCGGGGCAGTTGGGGCCAATCATCCGCACCCCTTTGCGATCCAGATAGGCCCGCGCTTTGATCATGTCCTGAATCGGAATATGCTCCGTCAGCGTCACAATCAGCTCAATCCCGGCCTCGGCGGCTTCCATGATAGAGCCAACGGCGAAGCGGGCGGGAACGGTAATCATGGAGCAGGTGGCTCCGGTGGCTTCAACGGCTGCACGCACCGTGTTAAACACCGGCACACCATCCAGCACCGTTTGCCCCCCTTTGCCAGGGGTGACACCACCGACAACGTTGGTGCCATATTCAATCATTTTGCCGGTGTGGAACTGCCCCTGCTTGCCGGTAATCCCTTGCACAATGACTTTGGTGTCTTTGTTGAGTAATATGCTCATCTTATCCTCTTGAGCCGTAATCGGTAATCAGTAATCGGTAATCAGTGAACAGTTCATCCTGATTACTGTTGACTGATTACTGTTTACTGACTTCTATTCGCGGCAGCAACGGCCTTCCCAGCGGCTTCCATCAGCGTAACGGCCGTTTCCATGTTCGCCTTCTGCCAAAATTTGCCGTCCCTCGGCCGAATTTGTCCCCAGCAGCCGCACCACCATCGGAACATTTGTTTGCAGTTCATTCAGTGCTGCCACAATGCCCCGCGCCACAATGTCACCACGCACAATGCCGCCAAAGACATTGAACAAAATCGCCTTCACGCCGGGGTCGAAAGGATGATCGCAAAGCGGCCGTTACCCCTTCCTGCGTCACGCCCCGCCGATGTCGAGGAAGCGGGCTGGTTCGCCCCCTGCGCCTTTGATCACATCCATCGTGGTCATTGCCAGCCCTGCCCCGTTGACCATGCAACCCACGTTGCCTTCCAAGCTGGATATAGCTCAGCCATATTCGCGCCAGCTTTTCTGCCGGAGTCTCTTCGTCATCAATAATACGCATTTCTGCTAAATCAGGATGACGGTAGCGGCATCGTCGTCGAGCGACATCTTGCCATCGAAGCGCCAGCAGCTTGTCTTCGCCGGTAATGATCAGCGGTTGATTTCAGCCAGGTGGCATCATTACCCCAAACGTTGCCATCAAATTGGCCGTCAGTTGTAGAAATCTTTCCACAACAAGCCCGGCAAACTCATTTTCTCGGCCAAATAATCAGTTTGGCATTTTTGCAACCCCACCAGCGGGTCAATGTGGGCTTTGAATTTTTTTTCATGTTTTGGCCGCCACCTCAATCTCCATCCCCCGGCTGAGGCCATGACCATGTTCATCCGCTTTATGCGGTCGGTCAGCACCTCTCGCCAGATAAATTTTGCTTGATGCCGGGAGCCAGTTCGTCAATGAGTACTTTTGTGGACGGTAAAGCCGCGAATGCTCTTCATGCCGAGAATTTGCCCGGCTAACGCTTCCGCTTCGTCCACCGATTTTGCCAGCTTAATGCCAATTTGCTTCGCCACGCCCGCCAGTTAGCACTTGTGACGCCGCTACCTACCGCCAAGCTTTTCGGCACGGCGCGTGCTTCCGCTGGCGTAGAGGCCACGTCCCTCGTTGGGAATGGGCACGCCATGCTTGGCAAAGAGTCGTTTTGCCTGATATTCGTGCAGATTCACATCTGTCTCTTTGTTGTGTGGATTTCATCTGCAAGAGGCCGCCGCCTGTGGTCGATGGTTGGTTTACAAGGTGAGGGAGACGCTTGCCCAGACGCAAGCCGCGTCTGGGAAAATTATAACATAGGGTCAGGAAATGTTGTAATGTCGCTGGGGCTTTGCGAGCCGATCATGTCTGGGTTATTATCTTGGGTTTGCAGGGGTAAAATTGCCGGATGGCTGGTTCTTTTGGTAACAAGTTGCAGGTAACAAGTAACCTTTGCCGACAGCAACTTGCCACCTGTAACTTGCACCTTGCATCTACGGGTAAGCACACTATTTGGTGATGACCCCAATTTTATGACGAAGAGGATACAGGATGACAAAATTACGTGTAGGTGTGATTGGGCTGGGGATGGGCAAGGGGCATATTCGCGGCTATGCAACCCACCCCCAGGCTGAGGTGGTGGCGATTGCGGATTTGAATGAGCAGGTGTTGGCAACGGTGGGGGATGAGTACGGGATAAACGGCCGTTATACCTCCGCCGAACAAATGCTGGCCGAAGCCAACCTCGATGTGGTCAGCATTGCCACCCCCAACAAATTTCACAAAGCATATACCCTCGCCGCCTTTGCGGCCGGTTGCCATGTGCTGTGTGAAAAGCCAATGGCGATGAACGCCGCCGAAGGGCGCGAAATGCTGGCCGCTGCTGAACAAGCGGGCAAGCGGCTGATGATCAACTTTTCCTATCGCTTCTCCGAACCCAGCTTTGCGCTAAAAGCCCAGGTAGATTCCGGCATTTTGGGCGACATTTACTTTGCCCGCACCGTTTGGCACCGGCGGCGCGGCATTCCCCGCTTTGGCGGTTGGTTTGGGCAAAAGGCGCTGTCAGGTGGCGGGCCGCTGATTGACCTCGGTGTGCATCGGCTCGATTTGGCACTGTGGCTGATGGGGTACCCACAGCCGACGTGGGTGATGGCGAGTGCTTATAACCCCATCGCCACACGGCTAGCAATGGAAGCGGGGGTGGCCTATGACGTGGAAGATATGGCGGTAGCACTGATTAAATTTGCCAATGGAGCCACGGTGGAAGTGGAAGCGTCGTGGGCAACCAACATCCGCGAGGCGGAACTGATGGAGACGCGGCTGCTGGGGACAAAGGCGGGGCTGGTGCAGCGCAATGTAAATGAAGGATACCAGTTTGAAGCGGAGCTGTATGTGGAGAATGCGGGGTATCAGTTTGATATGAAGGTTCACCCGCCGCTGAAGCCGGTACCTAACTCGATGAATCACTTTGTTGAAAGCATTGTCACCGACACGCCCCACATTGCCACGGGCGAGGAGGGGCTGCTGGTGATGCAGCTTTTGGATGCGATTTATGAAAGCGCGGCGACGGGTGCGCCGGTGCAAATCTGAATAATGGGGAATTGGGAATGGAGAATGGGGAATTGGGAATGATTTGGGTGTTGGTAATTTGAGTGGGTAGTAAAGAGAGATTGGGAGATTAGATGCCGCTAATCTCCCAATCTCCCAGTTTCTCAA
>JACKCD010000037.1 GCA_020634215.1 Ardenticatenaceae bacterium
GAAGCGGTCGGTGCGGCTGGCGGGTGGCACAATCGCCAACCCATAGTTGTCGAGCTTGCCCGTGTGCCAATTGGTCACTAGGTCGGTGGCAATCCACGTTTTGCTGCCGGGGAGGTTGCTGTGAATGGGGCTGTCATAGCTGCCGCTGACGGGGGGCTGGCTGGCCCAGGTGATGGTGGCTTCATCCCAGGGGCGGTCTACCTGCTGCAAGGTGCTGGGCAGGTCGGTGGCATCGGCGGCCAGCAGTTCCAGCTTGAGGGTGGCGGAAATGATGGTTCCGTCTACGGGGATTTTGCTGAGGTCGAAGGTGGCAAAGAGCTGCTCCTGACCGTTGGGGGTGCTAACCAGATGGAGCTCAACGTCGCTGCCAAAGTTGGCGGTGGGGTTGAAGAAGCTGGTGTAGCTGTCGGCAGTGGCATCGAAGCAACTGCTAACGGCGGTGGGGATGGAAACGGCCATTTTTGAAGCAACGGCGGGTGTAGTCCAAAATGTGGCAATGAGGGCAGAAAGGGTGATAAGAACGGTGAAGGATGTGATTAGACTACCGGTACTAAACAAAAATGAAGACGGGCGCTGTTCACGCCCAAGAGAACGATACATACATACTCTCCCAGAGCCAATTGGCTCTTCTACATAAAACTACCGGTACTACTAGCCTATAAACTTTGGTGTCAGGATAGCATAAAACGGCCGTTTTGTGCTGCAATAACAAAATTTTTGCGTCTCATTCACGGTGCAAACTGGCCGTTTAGCCGCCAAAAAATCCCTTGACAATTTAGTGAAGACCAATATAATTTCGGGTTAGTTGTTCCCATTTTGTAGTAAAAAAATTTAAGGCAAGTAAGTAAGAGGTAGCGTTCTACTCTCTTTGTTTATTGCCGCAATATCCAAATCATCATAGGAGAATGATTCATGTTGTCACCATTTCAGTTACGCAAATTGGTTTTGGGTTATTATCGTTGGGATACGACAAAAGATGGCTTAGTGCGTGCCTCCGATTTTGAAGAGCTAGGTCGGCGCGTTGCAAGCAACCTTAATGTAGACCCCAGTTCCGAGTCATATGAAGGAATCTTGACTGGCTACCGAGGTATCTGGGATGCCTACTGGAAAGGATTGGATGCAGATGGCGATAATGCCGTCACCCTTCAAGAGGTTATTGATGCGCTTAACATGGCCATGCAAACTGTAAATGTGGCCGAGAATGAAGAATTTGCCAAGCAAACGAATATGCAACTTGTTACAGCTCTCGATGTAAACGGCAACGGAGAAATTAGGCTTGAAGAATATGCCGCCTTTGTCTGCGCCTTTGGCGTAAGCCAAGAAAATGCGACTATAGCCTTCAACAAGCTAGACCGCAATAGTAACGGTGTACTCACGGCCGAAGAAGTTGCTATAGCGTGGGCTGAATATATCGCATCCAATGATCCTGATTCCCCAAGCAATTGGTTCTACGGCGAATTTTAAGTATTTACAATTGATAATTAAATAATTTGTTTACTTAAAAGGTCAACTTTTTGAAAGAAGTTGACCTTTTTGTGTTATACCAGCATAAAAGAAAAATGATCTAGCAAATTAAAGATACAATGTGAAAACTCGCTGGGTAGGCTGCAAACTGCAACTTTCTTCTCTTACAATGCCAGACAGCGCTGGACAAACTGCGTCATGGCCGCCAGCGTCGCTTCTTCCTGTGCCCGATGGGGTGTATGACCACATTCGGGCAGCAAAAGCTGCTGGGCGTTGGTATGGCGCACAATCGTTTCCACTTGGGCCAGGGTGCCATATTCATCATCCTCGCCCTGAATCACCAGCAGCGGTGCCTGAATGTTGAGTAAATATGCTTCCAAATTCCAGTGCCAGAAATCAGGATGCTGCCAGGCATCGTTCCAACCAAAAAAGGCGCAGTCTACATTGTCGCCGTGGTATTTTGCCAGTCGCTGGCGCAAATCTTCCTCGTCATAAAGCTGGCGAATGGCGTGAATGGACTGCACCGAAATCGCTTCACAAAGCACATGAGCCGCTTCGGTAATCACCCCCAGCAGTTCCGGGGGGCGTTGGGCGTGCTGGCTTCCAGCATAAATAAGCGCAATCGAACCGCCATCGGAGTGGCCGACGAGGATGGTGCGCTGAATGCCTAGCTGCTGGAGTACAAGCGGCAACACGTCCAGCGCTTCATCGTGCATGTAGCTGACGGGGCGCGGCAAGGAGCAGGGGGAAGAAGCACCGTAACCAGCACGACTGTACACCAGTGTCCCACAGCCCGTAGCCGCCGCCAGCCGGGCGGGAAAGTCGCGCCACATTGCCACGCAGCCCAATCCCTCATGCAAAAAGACAAGGGTGGGAGACTCGTCTGGGGCTGGGCCATGCCAAACAAATTCTAGTTTTTGGTTGTTGATGGTCAAAAAATGAGGGTTATCAGCAACAGACATGATTAATGAGGCGAGCGATTAGGCGCGGTTCATCATGTTGGCCGCTTTTTGCAGCAGCTTTTGCAGCCGGAATGGCTTTTGGATGAAATCAACCCACTGGTCTTGCGACATGGTGTACATGGCATCATCGGCACTGTAGCCGGAGGTGACAATGACTTTGAGATGGGGGTCTAGCTGGCGCAACTGGCGGAAGGTTTCGGCACCGTCCATAACGGGCATTTGCATATCCAGAAAAACGAGGGCTACCTCGCTTTGGTGGGCGGTGAAGATGTCGAGGGCTAAACGGCCGTTTGCCGCTTCCAACACCTCAATCTCCTGACTCGCCAACATATCGCTCAACGTGCGCCGCACCGCCGCCTCATCATCCACAATCAGCACCGTTGCGCCGCGCAGCCCATCCATTTTTTGCACTTCGCCACCGTTCGTCGGTGCGGTCACAGCCGAGGTGTAGGGCAATAAAACCGAGAAAGTTGTCCCCCATCCCGGCTTGCTGCTGATGTTGAGTGCTCCGCCGTGCGAACGAATGATGCCCAGCGTCGCCGACAGCCCTAGACCGCGTCCCATCGGTTTGGTGGTAAAAAACGGCTCAAAAATGTGCGCTATTGTCTCTTCAGCAATACCGCCGCCGGTGTCCACCACTTGCAGCAAAACATAATTATCGGCCGTTAGCTGTTCGCCGCCGCGCCAACTGCTTTTGTCGGCAATGTCCTGGCTCTGCTGGTGGCGGGTACGAATCATCACCGCGCCGGTCTGCTCCCCACTGGCATCAGATGCTTCAATCGCTTCGGCCGCGTTAATGACCAGATTCATGATAAGCTGCTGGAACTGCCCTCTGTCTCCCATGACGGTGGTCGGTGTGGGGGCAAGGTCAAGCTGAAGCTGAACCCGCTTGGAAATGGTTGTTTGCAGCAGGTCGGTGTTGTTTTGCAGCAGTTCATTAAAATCAACTGCACGCTGCTCAAAATGCCCTTTCCCTGCATAGGCCAGCAGTTGGCGCGTCAGGTCGGCGGCGCGTTCGGTGCCTTCCAACGCCAGGTTGATATGGGAGACGGCATCATGGGCTTCGGGAAGATGCTCTAGTGCTAGGGAAGCCTGCCCCATGACGCTTGCCAGTAAATTGTTAAAGTCATGGGCGATGCCCCCGGCCAGCAGCCCAATGCTTTCTAGCCGCTGGGCTTCTTGCAGCAATTTTTCCGTGTGTTTGCGTTCGGTGATGTTGATGCCAACCACCGTCATGCCGTTTATCTGACCGGCAGCGTCTTTAGAGGGTTTGTACCACAATTCGTAGGTTTGCGTGCGGGCCACAAAGGTGGTGACGAAGGTTTCGCCCGCCAGAGCGCGATTTAGGTTGTCAATGAGTTCGGGATCGTTGTGGAATATCTGGTAGGCTGATTTGCCAACCAGGGTTGCGGCGTGTAGGTTGAGCCGAGCGGCCTCATTACCCGTAACGGCACTGATGATGCCCTGGGCATCGCAGGCAAAGATGGCAACGGGGGCACTGGAGACAACGGTTTCTAACCGCTGCTGGCTGGCAAACAGGTCGGCTGTGGCACGTTTGCTGGCGGTTACATCCCGCAGAACGAGGACGCGACCGATAAAGCGGTGGCGACGGTCGTAAAGGGGAGCAACTTGCATCTCAAAATGCTCGGTTCCGTTGCCAATGGTACGGGTTAGCTCAATGGTTTTTTCGATTTCGGGGGGGATGGCAGAAACGGCCGTTTGCCAATCCTGGGGTAATAGAGCGACAGCAGACAAACCATACACTGTCTGCTGGTCACGCTGAAAAATCTTCTGCGCCGTAGCGTTCAGTTCTACTACCACGTTACGCTGGTCTAGCACCACCACGCCATCGGGCAAGCTGCTGACCACAGCGTGATAGGCCACGGGAGCCGTATCCAGCAGCCGCAACTGGAAGACAATCCAGGAAGCCACCAAACCAAAGATGATGATGACAAAAGGGCTGATGTCAATGCCGGGAAACAGGCTAAAGCCCCCCACGACATAAAGCACGTTGGTAGTAAAGGGAATAAAAAAGCTGGCAACCAGGGCCGCTCCTTGTCCTCGCGTCAGGTAAGGGGAACGCCAGGCGATATAGATGAGGAGGATGGCACTGGTGAGGAAAAGCAAGTAAGCGTAGGGGACGTGGACGAGATTGTACCAAAAGCTGTGGTCATCGTAGCTGAGAATGAGGTAGTTGCCGATTTGTTGGATGCTGGTGCTGGGCCACATCAGCTTGGGGTCAACCCAGACAATGGCAATGACGATGGTGGGAATGATAAACAGCAGCAGGGCGTGACGCCAGTTGTCCCACCATTTGTAGCCACCGTACTGAAGCAAGAAGAGCAACCAGAAGGGGGCAACGAGGGCAATGCCGATGAATTCGATTTTGGCAAGTGAGAGGTTATTGGGGTCGCTAGGAACGGCCGTTAACTCCACCCCATACCCCGCCATCCACACCGCCAGCGAGAGCATAAACAAGGCAAACGGCTTGCGCCCCGGCACGGCAATCCGTTGCCAGCTAGCATATGCAATAATAAGCGAAATAAATGCCCCCAGTTGGAGAGGCACTGCAAATGGGTTGAGTTGCCAAGTCATGATGATTGTGTCGTCATTGTCAGTGAAATCTGCCTCTCAAGTATAACCAAGAATCTAAAAATAACGATTACAACCTCATGTGTTTGTCGTAAGACAGACCAAACCGGCGCGGATCGCCCAACCTTGTCAGCAGCGTGTGTGGCGTGTGGCGAGTGTAGCGTAGTACCCAGCCGACTTCATCGGCCAGCGTGGTGACAAAATTGCCGGGGTTGTCGGTACAAATGGCAAGGTTGACGGCGTGAGCCAGGAAGCGGTGGATGGGGTGATGCTGGGGGTTGGGAATACCGGCAATCAGCCGGTTGCCGGTGGGACAGCATTCGATGACCGTGCCGAGGCGAGCCAGTTCGTCAAGCACATATTGCTGCCGTTGGCGGATGTCGGCCAGGCGCTCGGGGGTAAACGGCCGTTCTACCACCTCATCCTCCTCCCTTTGCCGCAGCCGCTTTGCCTCCGCCAGCAGCGCCGCCTCATCTACTGCCACCCCATAGCGGCGCAGCGCTTGGCGGTGCGCCAAATCATAACGAATTTGATCCAACCGTTCGCTAACCGGCTCTTGCTCATGGGCAAACGGCCGTCTGGCAATGGCAACGGCTGGGTCTAACCCCAACACAATGGCGTGCCCAAGCCGCCTGGCACCCATGAGTGCCACTTCGTGGCACCAGCGAACGGCGCTTTCGAGCGATTTGTCGTAGAAGGATTCGCCGACGTGGTAGACAATGGTTAACGGCCGTTTCGGGTTTTCCCGATTGTAGGCGGCCAGCCGGGCAAACACGGGGCGAAACTTTTTTGGCGGCTGGCCTTCTTCAATGCTGGCAAAATCAACGCCAACCACAATCTCCCGCAGTTCGGGGTATTGTGCCAACAGCGTCAGCACCACCTCCAGCCCGGTCAGCGGGTCTTGGCGGGGAATGGAGATGATGTAGCGGGCTTGGAAGGTTGGGGTGGTGAGTTGGTGGAGAAAAACGGCCGTTTGCCGATGGAACGCCACCTGTTCCTCCTGTGTGCCACTCGCCCCACAGCGATACTCCACATAGCGCAATCCTCGCGCCTGATGCCCCGCCACCGCCCGCGACAGCAGTTCTGCCAGCACCTGCTCGCCTGTTCCCCAACGTTGCCACCAAATGTGCAAAAAGAAGCGAAACTTTACCAAAAAGTGATCAAACCCTGGTTTGTCATCTTCCCGATAGGTGTGGAGAAACACAAGCTCGTCCCATGCCGTAGCATCTCCCTGCTGCAAGCGGGCAAAAAGCTGCTCCGGGCGCGGGTCATAGCCGTGGATCTGGGCAAAAAGCTGGCGATAGCCAAACGAATCCCAGTCAATCAGGTGGTAAACATCGCGTCCCAGTGCAAAGACATCGGCCGGGGTTAAACAGCCGGGCAGATGAACGTGCAGTTCCGTTTGCGCCAACATTTTCATTATGTGGCCTTGTTTTCCAAAATGCCCACCACCTGAAACCAGGGAGGGTCTGCAAACGGATTGCGCTCCAGCCGCATCCCCAGCTTGCGCATCACCCCCTGCGAAGCCACATTGTCATACTCCGTTGTTGCCACAATCCGCTTGAGCCGCAGCGTGTGGAACATGTAGTCAATCAGCACCTGCGCCGCCTCAGTTGCCAGCCCTTGCTGCTGATAATCGGGCGACAAAATCCAAAATAGACCCATTTCAACGCTAAACGGCGCATTTTCGGTGCTGCCAAACGTGGGAAGCTGGTCAAAGGGGTGAAAGCAGGAGACCAACCCTACACTGCCAATTAGTTTACCGGTGGCTTTTAGCTCAATAGCACGGTCGCCGTAGGGGGGCTGCATCAAGTTTGCCAGCCCGTCGTAATTTCGCACTACCCATTCCAGCCACTTGCGCCGCGCCACCAGGTTTTCAGCCTCACTGCGGCTGCTGTTGCTCCAGCCAACCGCCTTGTTGATCGCTTCATACGCCTCAGCATCCTCCAGCCGAAAGCGGCGAATCAATATGCGGTTTGTTTCTAACGTTGGGATATTTAACATACTTTTTTCGTAGGGCAATTTTGCAAAATTGCCCTACGCATTTGCCCCATAAGGCAGCCGATCCATGCCCCGACCAAGGTGGACACCAAACCAGGAGTTGTCACCGGAACGCAAGCCGCCGAGCAGCCATTGCAGTTCCAGCGTGCCTGCCCGAAAACGAGCGCGGTCAAGCACTGGCTCAATTTCGGGATAGTAGACCATCATCCGTTGCAAAAAGGATTCGCCGTACTGGTTCATGATACAGGCAAAATCGCAGGCGGGGTCGCCAATCCCAGCCGTACCAAAGTCAATTATGCCATTGAGCAGCCGCGTTTTGGGATTGTAGAGCAAGTGATAGGGGCCGAGATCGCCGTTCATAAAACAGGGATCATAGGCCATCCAGCCGGGGTCGGCCAGCACAGGGGCAAAGTGGTACTCTACCCACTCTTTAGCGTAACCCATTAGCAAAGGAAATAGTTCGCTTTTGACATCTGCATACAGCATTTCCCATTTTTCCTGGGTGCGGTTGGTGAGGGATTGAGGGATGTTGTGGCTGACAACTTCCTCGGCAGGAATGGTGTGAAGCTGGCGCAAGAATCGGGCAAGTTGCCCAGCCAGCCGGTCTTGATCGGCAGTGGAGAGGGAAAAGATGTGGTGGCGCTGCAGCGGCCGGCCGGAAATGAACCGATAAGCCGCAAACAGCCCTTGCTCGTCGTGGTGCAATGTCATATCGGGCAACGCCATATCAAGATAACGGCGTGCCAGGCTCAGGCTGCGTGCCTCATTTTCCAAATCAGCCGTGGCCCAATCGTCATTGCGCGGAAAGCGAAAAACCCAGGCATCATCCACAATGATAACCCGGTTAATCATGCCTTCGTCGTTGGTTTTAACGTTATTGAAGGCGAGATGGGGATAAACGGCCGTTATCCGCCCTCGATACCCAGCTAAATCAGTCATCATGACAACCTATTGTCATCAGAACAAGGTGACTTGGCAATAAAAGCCTGCTTGGCATGGCGATCAAAACCCGCTGCCTCATAAAAACGAAACGTTTGTTCATTCAAACGCCCGGTCATCAGCATTACCTTGTAACAATCTTGCCCCCAGGCAACGTGACAGGCGTGCTGCAAAATCGCTTTGCCATAGCCGCGCCCGCGAAAGGCGCTATGCGTCACCACATTTTCGATGACCCCATACGGCCGGCAGCCACGAGTAAGGTTAGGAATGAGTGCCAGGGTGCAGCTTGTGACAAGCTGCTCGGCGACAAAGCCGCCAAAGTAGAGGAAATGGCTGCTGTTTTGGATGGTCTGCCAAACGGCCGTTACCGTCTCCCATGCGGGCAGCGGGTCATCCACCTCATGTAAATGCCGATACAGGTCAAGTAGTAGGCTTAAGTCCGCCTCCCGCAGCGCACGAATGTCTATCGTCATTGCACATCACCGCAGAATAGAAAGCGGCAAGTAACACGACACCACCCAGTTGGGCGCGTCTACAATCTCGCTAATCTTTAGGTCGGCGGCGGCACTACACAGGCAGTACGCCTGGCTGCGCGACAGCCCGTGGTTGGTTTCCAGCCAATCAATCATGTAGCGCACGGCGTTTTGCGAATTGACAAACAAATCGGGGCCGTGGGCGGTGGTGCAAAAGTAGCCGTGGCTATCGGTTTTGGTCAGGGGGCTGGGGGTAGTGAACTGCGGTTCCTGAATGGTCTGTCCTTTGTGAAGCTGAAAGCGAAGCGTGGCGGTCATGGGGGATTCAATCCCTGTGCCGCTGACTTCGCCATCCCCCTGTGCGGCGTGGCAGTCGGCGGTGGAGAACAAGGCACCGGGAACTTGGACGGGCAGGTAGAGAGTGGAGCCAACGACTAGCCCACGAATGTCCATGTTGCCGCCAAAGTTGCCGGGTGGGCCGGTGCGTAAACGGCCGTTTTCCCTCGGCGCAACCCCCATCACCCCACAAAACGGCTCAAACGGCACCCGCACCTTGTCGCTCTCCCAAAACATGCAGCTATCCCCTTCCAGCCGCCAATGCTGCACAAACAAAAAGTCAAAGTCGGCCGGCAGCAGCCCAAAGTTAGGGCTGTGGCTGTTCCATCCCCATCCCTTGTGGGCCAAATTCAGCACCTCCACTGCCAGCACATCCCCCGGCTGTGCCCCTTTGATCAGCACCGGCCCCGTTAACGGGTGCCCTGGCATTCGCTCCCGCGTTGCCAATTCCTCGGCCGTGATGCCCGGCGTTACCCGTCTATCACTCGCCTCGCGGCATTCAAACAGTACTGTGTCACCCGGCTCAATTTCCAGCCGTGGCTCATAGCTGTTGTCCCAAAAATGATGCACCACGCTGTCATCCAAATAATGTTCCGCCATCATTGTCTCCTGTTGTAATAGGGGAAGTTGAGAGATTGAGAGACTGGGAGGCTTTAGTTTCCTAATCTCCTAGTCTCTAATCCCCAATCTCCAATCTCCAAACGCTAAATCTGCCAAAATTATACCTTTCCCAGTATAATCGGTTTCATCAAGGAGTGGTTATGATTCTTGACGCACGATTTTATGACCTGATTCAAAGTTTGTGGGGTGGCTTTGCCCAGGCCATGCGGCAGCATGGCGCGGCAACACCGGCCGCTCCTCCCTTATTGCTGCAACTGCGCGGTGGACGGGCAGAAAGCCCTGGCTGGTTTATGGTGCAGGCAGCTGAATTTGACCCAGAACCGTTGACAGTGGCCGGGCTGCGGGTGCGTGATATTTATGCGGCGGAACGGATGGTGCAAGCCCTGTTGGATTTGATGTTGAGTGAGATGTGGCTTGACTTGACGGATGAGGGGTATGTTTTGACTGAACAAGGGCGAGAGGTGATGGGGAGAATGCAGGTAAGAACGGCCGTTCTCTCCCAAATTACCCTACCTCTCACCGAGCGCGATGTGGCCTGGTTGGAACAAACGATGCGGCTGCTGCTGGAAGCCAGCCTACAGGCCGACGAGCCACCTGGCACCTGGTGTCTGGCTCATTCGCGGCGGCGTGCCCCGGCCGCCACCGCCTCGGCGGCGGAAAAGATTTTCCAGTATGTGGCCGACTTTAACGCCTTTCGGGATGATGCCCACATGGCGGCATGGAGCGGCTATGATGTGATGGGGTATGCGTGGGAGGCGTTTTCGCTGGTACGTGGCGGAACGGGAAAAACGGCCGTTTCCATCTACGAACAGCTTGCCTACCGAGGCTACACCCGCGACGAATACGCCCACGCCCTGACACAGCTCCATGCTCGCGGCTGGCTGGAGCAAGAACGCCCCGGCAGCTACTTTGTCACTCCCGCCGGGCAAGCCGTTTGGGACGATGTGGAACAGCTTACCAACAGCTACTTTTATCGGCCGTGGCAAATCTTGTCCAAAAAAGAGCTTGCCAAGCTAGAATCGTTGCTCATCCAACTGCGTGACGAGCTAGGAAAATAAACGTGGTGCGCGGCGCGTCAGAGAAGACGCACCACGCACCATGCACCACGCCATGAAATTTGACACCGCCCTCCTCCTCCCTAAACTCAGCGACATGGCCGCCTATACCCAAGCGGCAGAAGCCATTGGCTTCGACGGCATTTGGACATCAGAAACCAATGCCGACCCCTTTTTGCCATTGGCCGTGGCCGCTGAACACAGCCAAACCATCACGTTGGGGACGGCCATTGCCGTGGCCTTCCCCCGCAGCCCCATGACACTAGCGTACATGGCCTGGGATTTGGCGCGGTACAGTAACGGCCGTTTTATTCTCGGCCTTGGCACCCAGGTCAAAGCTCACAACGAACGCCGCTTTGGCGTGAAGTGGGAAAAACCGGTGCGAAAGCTGCGCGAAACCATCGAGGCAATACACGCCATTTGGGACTGCTGGCAAAACGGCACCCCGCTGGATTACCAGGGCGAATTTTTTCAGCTTAACCTGATGACCCCCTTTTTTAGCAGCGGCCCTTTGCCAACGGGTCGGCCGGCGGTGTATATATCGGCCGTTAACCACAACATGCTCCGGCTGGCCGGCCGGCTCTGTGACGGCGTACACATCCATGCCTTTCACACCCCCCGCTATCTCCGCGAAGTGGCTCTGCCCGAATTGGAAATTGGTCTCAGCGACAGCAAGCGCAGCCGCCCCGACCTGCAAATCAACACCAGCATCTTCGTCGTCCCCACCGACGACATCAAACCTGCCGCTGCCCACGAACTGTTTGCCAAACAGCAGCTTTCCTTCTACATGAGCACCCCCGCCTATCGCGTCGTCGTTGAACTCCACGGCTGGCAGGAAACCGCCTGGAAACTAAGCAAAATGGCGCGGCGCGGCGAGTGGGAACAAATGCCCCACGCCATCAGCGACGAAATTCTGGCCGAGTTCGCCGTCAGCGGCAGTTGGGCCGAAATGCCCGGCAAAATCAAGGCACGCTACGCTGGCGGCCTGCTAGATCGCCTCAGCTACTATGTCCCCTTCAACCCCGGCGAAAATGATGCCGCCTGGCGCACGACTATTGAGAAATTTAGGCAGGGTTAACAGCAGATTGGAGATTAGAGACTACGTCTTTTGCCGGACTACGCCGGTAAAAAAAGGTGTAAACACAGATGGGAGGAACACGGATAGAAAGTAGAATCATCTGTGTTTTTCCCATCCGTGTTTACAAAATTATCGACAAAAAATTGTCGATGCTGGTGCGTAAGTGCCTAAATCTCCAATCTCCAATCTCCACACTCCATCAACGAAGCCCTGTTAATCCTGTAAATCCTGTCAAAAAAATGGACTTTACACACGAACACGAAATGTTCCGCCAAATGGTGCGGAAATTTGTCCAAACGGAAATTGACCCCCATATAGACGAATGGGAAGAAGCCCGCATTTTCCCCGCCCATGACCTGTTCAAAAAGATGGGCAATCTGGGGCTGCTAGGGCTGACATACCCAGAACAGTACGGCGGTGGTGGCGTTGATTATTGGTACAACGCCATTTTGCTGGAAGAAGTTGGCCGCACCCAATGTGGTGGCGTGCCAATGGCAATTGCCGTGCAGACCGACATGGCAACGCCGGCATTGGCTGAACATGGTAACGATTACCAGAAAGAAACCTTCCTCAAACCCGCTATTGCTGGCGATGCCGTCTTTTCCATTGCCGTCAGCGAACCCGATGCCGGGTCAGATGTGGCCGCCATTCGCACGCGGGCGGTGCTGGATGGGGATGAGTACGTGATTAATGGCTCCAAAATGTGGATTACCAACGGCACCCAGGCCGACTTCCTTTGCCTGCTGACGCGCACCAGTGGCGACTATGGCTTTCGCGGCATGTCGCTGATTGTTGTGCCAACCAGTACCCCTGGCTTTAGCGTCAGCCGCAAGCTGGAAAAGCTGGGCAACCACAGCAGCGACACCGCCATTTTGTCGTTTGACAACATGCGTGTGCCTGTCCGTAACCGGATTGGGGCGGAAGGCATGGGGTTTATGCTGCAAATGCGGCAATTTCAGCAGGAGCGATTAGCGGCCGTTTTGATGTCGCTGTCGGGGGTAGAGCAAATCATCCGCACCACCATTAACTATACCCGTGAACGTCACGCTTTTGGCAAGCCTTTGCTTAATAACCAGTGGATTTATTTTAAGATTAGTGAATTGTTGACAGAAGTTGAGGCACAGCGGCAATTAGCGTATCATTGCGTCCGCCGCTTTGTCGCGGGTGAAGACATTACCCGTGAGGTCTCGATGGCGAAGCTCAAAGGCGGCCGTTTGGCAAGGGAAGCCGCCGACTGGTGTTTACAATTTCACGGGGGCATGGGGTATGTTGAAGAGTACCCCATGGCTCGCTATTTCCGTGACTCGCGGCTGATGTCCATTGGCGGCGGGGCAGATGAGATTATGCTGCGGATTATTGCCAAGTTGGAAGGCATTTTGCCTGAAGGTGAATAATTGATTCTTTAGTGCGTTGCACGCTTGCGTGCAACGCACTTTGTAACAAGAACATTGGAGAAAAACTGTGGAACAAATTCGTGTCGCACGTTCATTCGTAGCCGCTGATGCGCTGGCGGAACTGTTGGAATCTGATTATGCGTTGGCCGCGCCGGTAAGCTGCCAACTGTTTAGCAAGCTGCTGCGCACGCAGGACAATGACCATTATCTGGTAAACACAGGCAATGGGGAAAAATTTGTGGTGCGCGTTTACCAATCTGGCAAGCATTTGGAACGGCAGGAATCAGATTATTTGTGGGAACTGGATTGGTTGCTCTTTTTGCGCAACCATGACCTGCCTATTTCCTATCCGCTGCCGCGCAAGAATGGTAGCTATTTGGGCAGCCTGCTGGCTCCAGAGGGCATTCGTTACTATGCGCTCTTTACGCTGTCTGAGGGCGAGGCTATGACTGTGACCAGTGAAGAACAGCTTTTTATCTGTGGGCAGCAAATGGCGCGGATTCACAAAGCATCGAACAGCTTCAAATCGGATCACCATCGTCAGGCCATGGATTTGGAGTATTTGGTAGACAAGTCGGTGGCGCGGGTGAAAGAGTTTTGGGGTGATTCGCATTCGGCTGATATGGAGATTTTGCTGATGTCGGCGGCGGAGGCAAAGGATGAGATTTTGGCACTGATTAACAATGAATATCATACGCCGGATAGCTGGGGGCCGATTGGCGGGGATTTTCATAGCTCCAGTGTCTATTTTAATGGCAACAATGAGCCGTCGTTTTTCAACTTTGACCTGTGTGGCTATGGTTGGCGGGCGTATGATATTGCAACTTTCCTGCTCAACACCGAACTACTGCACCACCCAGAAGATTTGACGGAGGCGTTTTTTGCGGGGTATTATTCAGAACGGCCGTTATCCGAAAACGAACACGCCGCTATCTCCCCCTTCATGACCATCCGCCGCATCTGGATGACCGGGCTGTTTACCCGCAGCGACGGCATTGTGGGGCATACGTTTATCGCCCCGGCGCAACCGCCGAAAAAACGGTAGAAAATATTGCGTATTGCGTATTACGTAAAGAGCAACGCAATACGCAATACGCAATACGCATGATGGATATTTTACGGCCGTTTATCACCCAAAACGGCGCTCTCGTTCTCGATGGGGGGCTGGCAACGCAGCTGGAAGTGCGGGGGTGCGACCTCAACGACCCGCTGTGGTCGGCCAAGCTGCTGCTGGAAAACCCTGACATCATTCGCCAGGTACACGCCGACTATTTGTGGGCAGGGGCTGACTGCATCATTACTGCCAGCTACCAAGCGACGTTGCCCGGCTTTCAACGGCGGGGGCTGACGGAAGCGGAGGCGGAAGGATTGCTGCGGCTGGCGGTGACGCTGGCAAAAGAGGCGCGGGATCAGTTTTGGGCGCAGCAAGCTGACCCCAAGCGGCTGCGACCATTGGTGGCGGCCAGCATTGGGCCATATGGGGCGTATTTAGCACACGGCGAGGAGTATACCGGGGATTACGACCTGGATGAGGATGGACTGGTTGCGTTTCACCGGCGGCGTTGGCATATTTTGGCGGGGGAACGGCCGGATTTGTTGGCCTGTGAAACGATTCCCTCGTTTGCCGAGGCGCGGGCATTGGCGCGGCTGCTGCCGGAAACACCGGAGCTGGGGGCGTGGTTTAGTTTTAGCTGTCAGAACGGCCGTTTAATCAGCGACGGAACCCCCATTGCCGACTGCGCTACCTTCCTTGGCCCCTTGCCCCAAGTGCTTGCCATTGGCATCAACTGCACCGCTCCCCGCTTCATTCCCGACCTCATCCGCGAAGTGCAAAGCGTTACCGATAAGCCGATTATCGTTTACCCCAACTCCGGCGAAGAGTATGACGCGGCGAGCAAACGGTGGACTGGTGAAACCATACCGGCCACGTTTGGCACCTACAGCCGCGAGTGGCGCAAGCTGGGGGCGGCTATCATTGGCGGCTGCTGCCGCACCACGCCCGCCCACATCCAGCAAATCCGGGATCGTTTTCGGCAGAAATAGGATTCCAGCATTGAACAGTGCCAGCTAGCTTTACAAGAAAGTGACTGCTGCAACCATTGACCATGACTCAACCAAATCGTATTCTGGTTCCTCTAGTTGGCGCGTTCGCTTGTCTCCAACCAGCATCTCCCTTGGTAAAACCAGTTGTTACGGTAAGAAACTATGAATCGAAGCCACGTTCCATTTGTTTTGTTCGTGCTAATTTGCTTGGCCATGGTTACCTATGGCTATTTTCGTACCTCAAGCTCCCACATTGCAATAAAATCAAATACGCTACCGCTCGAACTCATTTGGACTTACAAAGCTGAAAACCCTATTAAACTGACAGCACTGAGCACCTCTAATGTAATAGCTATTCTCGACGAAAAGGGAACTGTAAAAGCTTTGAATAGCCAAACAGGTGCTCTCAAGTGGCAATATGAGACAGGATCAAAAATTAGCAATGTTTCCTACTCAACGCCTAAATGGGGTATTGAGGGGGATCGATTAATTTTGGCTCCAGACAAGGAGAATCTATTAGCTCTTGACGCTCAAACCGGGGAAAAAATATGGCAAACAAGACTATCAGCCTCTACTTGGAACCTGCCTACTATATCCATCCAAAGCGACATGATCACTGTCGGGGAATGGGATACGAATACAAATGGCTATCTTGCTGGGTACAACTTACAGGACGGCCGTTTGAGGTGGAATGTCATAATTAACCAACCAAAAAGCTACAGATTTTTGTTTAAGTGCCCTTTCATTTTTACTAGAAGCGGTCGTTTGGAAAATGCCCTCTGTGTTCTTCTTTCCAATGATAAAATGCTCATTATAGATACAAGACAACAAATCGAGAATCAAGGCTCCGGGCTACTCTCAACCGGATATCCACCAGTTAACACGCTAAACACCCCAGTTTTTCAAGATGGGTTTATCTTTACGAATCCTAGCCTCAATCCAGCAATTCATGTATTAGACACCCTCCAAGAAAAGCAATTTATGCTACCTGCTAATTGCCAGCATGGTACAGTAGCTCATCCTGTCACTACATATAACCAAAGAGTCCTCGTAGCTAATGGCTGTAATGAGGTTTACATCCTTGATATACATCAGCTAGATCAAGAGCCTGAATGGATATTTCAATCAAATGAAGAAATATATTCTTCATTTGTTACAGTAAACGGGCAAACTGGTTATTTCTTGAATGAGAAAGCAGAGGTGATAGGGGTTAATCTAGCTACAGGTACTTACGTGGGAAAGCTTACCTTGAACTCTAATCAATTAAAAACCGGGCAGTTCATCAACTACCTTGTCGTCTTTAACAACAACTTGTTCCTAGCAATCAATGAATACCATCTGTTAGCTTTTGAACATTCTTAATAAGGCGGAAAAGGAAGTCGTTGTCAGACGTGCCAGGCACTTCGCAAGTGCCTGGCACGCGATCGTCAATTCTCAACTGCCTGTGGTTCACCAAAAATGAAGTTGTCCATGACGGCTACATCTGTGCCGTTTGTGCCATCGTCGGGGCCGAGCGGGCCGGTGCCGTAGCGCACTTCTACGCGGGCGACAATGGCCTTGGCATAGGCCACGCCGAGGAAGGAGAGGCCGTTATCGGCAATGGGGGTGGCGAATTCACCCAGCATGTTGCCATTGATGTCAAAGTAGGTGAAGGCGGTGTGGTCGGTGTCTACATCGGTGTAGACGGCTCCAAAGCCGCGCACGGTGGCGGGGTTGGTGGTGCCGGGGACAAAGAAGGTGATGTTGACGATGTTGCTGCCGACGGGGGAAAAGAGCCGTTCTTCGCTAAAGGTTTTAAAGCTATCGGCATATTGGGGATTGATGCTGCCAAAGCGGGGGAGTGCCCCATACGGGTTGTCGCTGTCGGCACTGACCATGAGGGCGGTGCCGGGGGTGTTGAGAACAATGCCACGGGCACGAGGGGCTTCGGGAGCGTTGAAGAAGTCGGGGATGTAGGGGTTGGGGTCGGCTAATTCGTCGGGCAGGCTGTCCCAGTTGATTTCGCGGTAGCCGCTGCTGCCTTTGCTGCCGGGGTCGCCACCATTGTTGGTGCCGCCGAGAAGCTGACGGTACTGTTCAACGGCCGTTCCTATATCCCCCGCCGCTGTAATCACCGTCGGTTCATTGCCGTCGCTACAGCCTACAAAAAACAAAGCACAAACAACAACTGTCAATAAATGATATGTATATTTCACGGGTCAACATCCTTTTTATGAACTTATCGGAACTATTTTGCTGGTGGCCTGGCGGGATTCCATCCAGAGGTAGAGGGCGAGAACGGCCGTTAATGCCATCACCAACGCCCCCACATACAGCCACGTAATCCACGTTGTTGGCAGCAAATCTCCCCAGCCGCGCCAGACGGCCAGCAGCAGCAGCCCCACCCACAGCAAATCCCCCTCCAGCATAATCCGCGCCGTAGACCAGCGCGGGTCAAAGGCGATGAGCAGCGCTCCCACCCCCGGCAGCACCAGCCACCCGGCGATAATTCGCGCTGTTAGCGGGGTCAGTGCCCACGGCCAAACGGAAATGGCCCAGGTGGGAAACACAAACATGGCGATGCCCAACAGCAGTTCCCCCGCACCAGCCAGCCCCATGAGCAGCCGCGCAAACGACGGCAACTGAATGCCATAACTGTTGCTTGGGCTTGGAACATTGCCACCGTTACGCCAGTAGACATAGGGCACCAAAATAGGCACGATGAGATAGGTTGCCAGCCACAACCAAAAGGTGACGTGGCTATGGTTAAAGCGATCCAGGTGAAGCAAGGTTGCCAGAGCCATTGGAACAGAAAAAGCGGTGACGGCAATAAAGCCATTGGCGACCTCATGCCACCGTTGGCCGGTGATGGTACGGATAAAGAAGTAGGCTCCGGCCAAATAGCCTGCTCCCATGACCATCGGGGTCAGGTCAGGGCGAATGGTCCAGGCAAAAAGCTGCTCCGTTTGGCCGGGGAACAGGTAGAGAATGATGAAGGCAGAAAGCAGGATAGCAGTGATGACAATAGCCACAGCGCGGGTAAGCGGCAAGATGGGGTTGGGTGGATGGTTCATGGGTTTCTCCTGATAACAGGGAAGAGATTGGGAGACCGAGAGATTAAGTCTCCCAGCCTCTCAGTCTCTTAATCTCTTTCGCTAACGCTGTTCAACCAACGTATGCCCCAAGGCCGTATGGGGGCGGTACAGCCACAGCAGCCCGATGGCGACGAGGGCGGCGGCAACGTAGGCACCAAAGTAAAGCCATTGACCAGGGTGGTTGGCAAAATCAAATTTGCTGATGTTAAGTAGGCAAGCTAACAGGATGGTGAGAATGAGAGCCAGACCGGCGCGGGTGTAGGCCATCCAGCCGCTGATGTGGCGATCCCAGATGGCGGGAATGGCACCGATGGTGAGGGCAGTGTAGAAAGAACCGAAGGCGCGGAGGGTGAAGAGGGTGAGGGGTTCGGGGAAGGCACCGCCTTCGGTAGCAAGACCGCCGGACTGGGCGCGGAGAACGAGGAAGGCGATGAGGCCAACGAAGCCGACAAAGCCGACAACGATGACGCGCACCCAGTTAGGGAAGCTGTGGTTTTTACTGCTGGGGTGCTGCTTTTGCCAGTCGAGAAGGGCGAAAACGGCCGTTATTACCGTCAACACCAGTGCCAAAATATAGGGCAGGGCGAGGGGAACGTTGAGGATGAGTTTGTCGCGGAAGAGAATGAGAACGGCCGTTTCCAGCACCCCAAACACACCGAGGTAGAGCTGGAGCAAATAAACGGCCGTCCATCGCCCCAGTCGCACCGTTTCCCAGGCAAAATACCCATTGCCCAGGCACCACCCCCCCATCGTCATCGCCACAAATGGCGAAATCTTCCAGGAAAAGTTGGCCGCTGACCAGGTCGGGGTCAAAAACAAAACAAGGCCTAGCAACCCATAAAGAAGCGCCAGGCCAGTATTCAAACGTCGTACAGTTGCCGAAATCATGTTCACCTTCCTTTGCACCACGGCGGGTGTCGTCTGATAGGTGAAGCATAGGGCAGTATCGTATCTGTATCGTATCTTAATTCAAACGTGGATCCATTGCATCCCGCAGCCCATCGCCAATAATAAACAGGCACAAAACCGTCAAAGCAATCATCACCCCCGGAACCACCACCAAATGCCGCGCATCGGGAACCAAAATAAATTGCTGCGCCTTGGTAAGCATCGTTCCCCAGGTGGAAGTGGGCGGCTGCACGCCAAACCCCAAAAAGCTCAACGCTGATTCAGCCAAAATGAGGTTGCCCACCTGCCGCGCCGTCGCCACAATCACCAGCGGAATGACGTTGGGCACAATGTGGCGCCACATAATCGCCACATCCGACATCCCCAGTGCCTCTGCGGCGGCAATGTATTCCCGCTCCTTGAGCGAAAAGACGCTGCTGCGAACCAAGCGGCTGATAAACGGCCACCCCAGCAGGGCAAACAGCAGCGTTAGCGCGGCGGGGGAGAGTTCAAACAACGCGCCAACGATGAGCAGCAAAAAAAGCTGGGGGATGGAGTCGAGGGTGTTGATGACCCACATGATGAAGTCGTCTACCCGCCGGCCGAAATACGCTGCGCTGATGCCGATGGTGATGCCAAAAACGGCCGTAAAAATGGTGCCAAAAAAGCCAATCGCCAGCGAAATTCGCCCGCCAAACAGCAAGCGTGACAGTTGATCCCGCCCTAGCGCATCCGTTCCCAGCCAATGTTCTGCCGATGGTGGCTTAAAGGTGGCTGTAATTTGCGTTAGATCAGGGTCTACACCCAATAGCTGGCTGCTGATAAACCGGGCACCTATTGAAAGTAGCGTGATAAGCAGCAGCACCAGCAGCGCCGCCATTGTTAGCCGATCCCGCCGCAGCCGTCGCAGCGCCATTTGCCAAAAAGAAAGCGGCGCACCCTCGCGCAATGCCTCCAGCCGCCCCTCCTCCGCCAGCTTCAGCAGTGCCTCTTGGCGGCTCATGACGGGTAAGTTTTGTACGCTCATGCTTGTCTCCTTTGGAATCGGTAATCAGTCATCAGTAGTCAGTGGTCGGTTGTTCAACTGATTACCGCTTACCGATTACCGATTACTGATCCCCGCCTTATTGCAGTCGAATCCGGGGATCAACCGCCACGAGCAAAAAGTCGGAAAGCAGGTTGCCCAAGATGACGACCAACGCCCCAAAGATGACGCTTCCCATGACGATGGGGTAGTCGCGGGAAGAGACGGCATCTACCGTCAGCCGCCCCATGCCCGGCCAGGAAAAAATGCGCTCGATAACAACTGCCCCAGTGATGAGCGAGGTAATGGCGGGGCCAAGAATGGTGACGATAGGAACCAGGGCGTTGCGGGCAGCATGTTTGAAATAGACTTTGGATGGTTCCAGCCCTTTGGCCCAGGCGGTGCGAACATAATCTTGCCGAATAACTTCGAGCGTTTCGGCCCGCATGAAGCGGGACATGAGGGCGATCCAGCTAATGGCAAGGACAAAGGAGGGCATGGCAAGGTGGCGGGCGCGGTCAACCAGGGTGATGTCGGGTTTGTTGAGGGGCAAACGGCCGCCAACGGGTAGCCACCCTAGCTGGACGCTGAAGAACATGATGAGCAGCAGGCCAAACCAGAATTGGGGCAGGGCATCAAAGAGAACGGAGAAGAGGCGGGCGATGTTGTCAAAAAGGGTGGCGCGTTTAACGGCCGATAATACCCCCACAAACAGCCCGATGGTGCCGCCGAGGATGAGCGCAACGGCCGTTAATTCCAGCGTCGCCGGCACCCTCTCCATAAACAGCTCCAGAACCGGCCGGCGTTCAAAAAACGACTCGCCAAAATCGCCGCGAAAAATCCCCCGCATCTGGCACTCCCCACGCAAATCCCCCACCAGCCACACCAAATATTGCTCCGGCAGCGACCGATCCAAACACAATTCATGCGCCAGCCGCACCCGATCCGCTGCCGTAAACGTCGGGCTAAACGTCATAATCTGCACCGGGTCACCCGGAGCCGCCTGCATAATCAAAAACGAAATCAGCGTTACCCCAAAAATCGTGGGAATGGCCTGCAACAGCCGCCGGAAAAGGTATGTCGTCATGCTAATTTTTCTGAGTAATCGGTAATCAGTAACCAGTTATCAGCCAGATAGACAACCGATTACCGATTACCGATTACCGATTACTAATTCGTAAAATACCATTCCTGAACGTTATACTCACGGCTCCACACGTTCGGGTCAATCCCTTCCAGATTGTTCCACCAAACGGTGTTTTCCAGGTCAACGTGCAGGAACGACGCGGGCAAATCGTTGTAAATTTCCACCTGGTTTGAATGGTAGTATGGGGCGCGTTCCGCTTCGGCACAGCCTGCAACGGCCTTTCCTTTTGCCAAATTCTCTTCCACCACCGGGTTATAATAGGAAGCAAAGTTGAAGCCTGCCCCTGGTTCGTCGTTGATGTAAGAGAATAAGTTGGTGTCATCGGGATCGGGTGCGCCGCCACCAAAGCCAATGACGATCATGTCATACGTTTGACCAACTAACCGCTGTACCACCGTGCCAAACTCCAGAAAATCAAGTTGAATTTCAATGCCAACCTGCGCCAGCACATCTTTGAGCAGTACGCCAATGTTTTCCCGCTTTTCGTTGCCAGCGTTGGTCATCAGGCTCAGGCTTAGTCGCTTGCCATCTTTTTCCCGCACGCCATCGCCGTCGCTGTCTACCCAACCGGCATCATCAAGGATTTGCCGGGCTTTGTCCAAATCCTGGGTATATGGTTCCAACTCAGTGTTGTAGGCCCATTCAATGGACGGCCAGACGTTGGCAACGATGGGGCCACCTTGCCCAAAGGCGACCTGGTTGATGATGCCCTGGTAATCAATGGAGTTAGCAATCGCCTGCCGCACGGCCAGATCGCCCAAAATGGGGTGTGGGTCTTGCGGCAGCGGCGGTTCACCTTCGGTGTATTTGCCGTCACCATCCAAATCATCCCAGCCGTTTTGCGGGTTTTCCGGGTTGGCCAGGTTGTAGCCGAGGAAGGTGAAGCCGTTGTCAAAATATTTACGCATGGACAGGGGGGTGCCAGAGGCGATTTGGCCTTCGATGACGGAAACAAAGGCGGGGCCAACGGGGGAGGTGTAGGTGGCTTCGCCAGCCAGCAGTCCGGCCAGTTCGGCCGATTGGTCGGCGTAAACCTTCATCGTCCAGGTGGCGACGTTGGGCGCACCCCGGAAGTAGGTGGGGTTGGCGGCCAGCGTCACGTGGTCGTCGGCCACCCATTCTTGGAACTGGAAGGGGCCAGAGACGACGGTGGGGGCGGTGTTTTCCGGATTTTCGGGGATGGCTGTGGGGTCGCTGCCGTAAACGTGGGCCGGGATGATGCCGGTGCCGATGTTGGCAAGAATGGTGCAGTCCAGTGCCGACATGGTGACTTCGACGGTTTGGTCATCCACCACGGCCCAGCTTGCTACCGAGGCAAAGTCGCCGCGTCGGGGAGAGGCGACGGCATCGTTGTTGATGGCATCAAAGGTAAAAACTACATCTTGGGCGGTCACAGGTGTGCCATCAGACCAGACGGCATCTGGGCGCAGGTGGAAGGTGTAGGTTAAACCATCTTCAGAAATGTCCCAGCTTTCGGCTAAATCACCCACGATGCTGCCGGAGAAGGGGTCGAGCTGGGTGAGGCCGAGGAACATGAGGCTGTAGACATCGCTGGAGGCTTGGTCGTTGCCCAGCACGGGGTTAAAGGTGTTGGCATCGGCGAAGTTGGAATAGATGACGTGGCCGCCCTGGGGAACGGGAACGGCCGTTGGTTCCACCACCCGCGTCACTTCCACGGCGACTTCTTCACCGGCCACTTCAATGACCCGCGTCTCCACGACGGTGTTTTCCACCATGCGGGTAACTTCCACCGTTTCGACAATGGTTTGGGGCTGGCAAGCCAGCAAAAACAGCAGCAGCGTTAGGGGCCATAATCGGATCGAACGTTGAAAAGACATCTTCATCTCCTTGTTTGTCAATTATTTGGGGGCGGGGAAACGGCCGTTTTTCTCGCCATCCTTCTTCCCTCACCCAACAACATATGGCTACCAATTGAAAAAAATGCTTACATCACCTCCTACAAAACGTGTCTTTTGGAGAAATTAAGTGTAATTATGGTGACAATTAGAGCATTTTTTGGTGTCTTTGTCAACTACATATTTCTAAAGTTTGACGACTGGCAAAAAAAGGGGACTGCGCCCACCACAGCGCAGTCCCACACACATAAAGGAGGATGAGGAGAAAGTCTCGATACGCTGAAAAGAATACCCCGCCTACCTTAACTCAAGATGAGCTTAACCTAAAAGGAACATAAGGATAACGGCCGTTTATTTCCACGTCTCACCCAAAACCCGCACCCAATTCTGGTGCGTGATCTTCTTCAACGACTCATCATCATGCCCGCTCTTCCGCAGTGCCTTCAGCAGCTTGGGTAGTCCCGCCACATCGCGCAAATTCTCCGGCATCTTTGCCCCGTCAAAATCTGACCCCAGTGCTACATGATCTACGCCCACCAGGTCGGCGATGTAGTTGACATGACGCACAATTTGCTTCAGCGAGGTCTTTTTGTCCGAACGGCCGTCTTCGCGCAAAAATCCCTTGTGGTAATTAATCCCCACCAGTCCATTCGACTGTGCCACCGCTTTAAGCTGCTCATCCGTCAGGTTACGCGGCGAAGCGGCCAGCGCATGGGCATTGGAATGGGTTGCTACTAGGGGGGCATTGCTCAACGCCGCCACATCCCAAAACCCCTTCTCATTCAAATGAGACAAATCCACCATAATCCTCAGCTCATTACACGCCTGCACCAGCCGCTTGCCCGCCTCCGTCAACCCCGGCCCAATGTCGGGCGAATCGGGGAAGTTAAACGGAACCCCCGTGCCAAACGCATTGTCACGGCTCCACACCAGCCCCAGCGAACGCAGCCCGGCGGCATAAAACGTGTGCAGCGCGTGTAAATCGGTGTCAATCGTATCCGCCCCCTCAAAATGCAAAATCATCGCTAACGTGCCGTTTGCCAGACATTCTTCCAACTCGGCCACCGTTTTCACAATTTTCGCCTGCCCCTGCGCCTCTTTTTCCACCTTCAGCATCACCGCCATCATCGAAATGGTGGTGTGCAGCGCATATTCCAGCGACAGCGGTTTTGGCTTGGGATATTTATACCCACCCCCATCAAGCTGTTCTCCCGGCATCTCCTCCATAGGCTTGGGCGACGGCACAAACAGGGCAAAAAAACCGCCTCCTAGTCCACCCTCTTGCGCTCGCGGTAGATCGATATGCCCCCGCTTGCTTTTTTTAAAAAACGACCGCTTCTTTTTGCCCACATATAAATCTAAAATCGTATCATTATGACCATCAAAGACAGGAAATTCATTTATCATCGTTTCAACCCTCGTAAAAAATATGCTCAGTCAGGTTCCAAACCGGGAACAATAAAATAGATGCAGAACATTTACGCCGTTTTCTCTATGATGGATTATACACGTTGGTTCTTGGTGTGGTAACGGCCGTTTTCCGAACGGGTGTATTTCAGTTTGGGGGCAACTTAACAAGTTCGACCTACTCTTTAACTGCATAGGTGGGAAATCCAGTGTCATTTCGAGGTCCTCCGAGAAATCCCGTTCTCATAGCCGCCATTTGAGCAGGATTTCTCCTCGAAGATATGAGCCTGCCCTGAGGCTGCCGAAGGGTCGAAATGACAATTCTTGGCTGAGAAATTGGCTTGCGGAGAGGTGCGTTTATCAATGCCCCAAAACTGAAATGCTCCCTCCCGAACGTGGTCTTAGGACTCCGCTTGAGCACGATAATAGGCCACAAGAGCATTCGCGTGTCCATGTCCCATCTGATATTCGGTTTTTAAAGCAGCTACCATCTCCATGTGCTTTTTCCCCTGCATACCGTCCAATACTGTCATCCAATAGCTAATGGGTTGACCATATTTCTTCTCGATGGAAGGAAAGTAAGAAGCGGGGCCTTTCACTTTACTCTCGTCAGACATTGGTAATATCTCCTATTTAATCTGTGCAAGTTGCCAAAAGGCTTGTTATGCCTAGTAATCGTCGAAGAATAAGTTCAGCTAGACGTTCAACGTCTAGTGAATAATGAACGATTACCTAGCAGCTTGGCAATGGTGAACATTTTTGTTTGAGTATAGCTGAATTGTTGTTAGGCAGGGAATCCTAAGATAATAGGACAAATGACCGAAGCACGCACCGCTGCTGCTGACTGGTTGGGGATTGACGTTGAGCAGGCCTTTGACCTGCTGCTGGTGTGAATTGTCGGGCTTGGTCGGCGACTTCTGTCCCCGCGTGACGCAAGATTTTATGTTTCTACAAACGTTTCATTAAATTTATCGTTGTATTTCCCTGTTTGGGCTAAACTGTGGGACACAGTATGATAAATTGGAAATTGCTCTCACGTCCAATCTCCAATCCCCAATCTCTTTTGACAAGGAACTGACTTTGAATCATTTTAACCGATTAAAACGGCCGTTTTCCCCCCTTTACCTCTTTCTCCTCCTCTTCTTCCTCGCCGCCTGCCAACAGCAGCCAGAAGTTGTGGGTGAGGCGGAAACGGCCGTTCCCATTGCCCCCACTACCATGATCGAGCCAACGGCGACGGCCGAGCCAACCGCGACGGCTGTACCAACCGCCGCTGTCGAGCCAACCACTACCGCCGAACCGACCGCAACGCCTGCGCCTGCCTACGAACCCGTCTTCACCGCTGCTGACTGCCAATTTACGTTGCCCACCCCCCATGACGTGGCCTGTGGTTATCTAGAGGTGCCGGAAAACCGAGACAATACGGCAAACGGCCGTTCTGTCCGCCTCCACGTTGCCATTTTTGCCAGCGAAAGCAGCAGCCCCCTCTCCACCGTTGTCTATCTGGAAGGCGGCCCCGGCGGCGATGCCCTGGAAACGCTCCCCTACACCTTTGAAGATAACTTTGCCCCGCTGCTGGCAAATCACGAACTGGTCATCTTTGACCAGCGCGGCACCGGCTACTCCGAGCCATCGCTGGCCTGCCCCGAAAGCGAAGAGCTAATGCTTTCCACCCTGGATGAAGATTTGGACGGCGAACAGTCCAAGGGTCTGCTGCTGCAAATGGTGACAGCGTGCCATGACCGGCTGCGCGGCGAGGGAATTGATTTGGCCGCCTACAACAGCCGCGAAAACGCCGCCGACGTAGACGATTTGCGCCACGCTCTGGGTTACGACAAGTGGGATTTGTACGGCATTTCCTACGGCACGCGGCTGGCGCAAACGGTGATGCGCGACTTCCCCGATGGTGTTCGCAGCGTGGTGCTGGATTCCACCTACCCGCTCTCAGCCGACCTAACGGTGGACACCATTGCCAACATAGACCGTGCCTTTGACACCTTTTTTGCTGGCTGCGCCGCCGATGCTGCGTGTAGCGAAGCATACCCCGATTTGGAAAACCGTTTTTTTGCCTTGGTAAACACGCTCAACGCCGCGCCGGTGCTGGTGCCAGTGCTGCATGTGTTTACCGGGCAGCAGTTGGAAGCATTGGTGGATGGGGACACGATGATCGAGGTGCTGTTCCAATCGCTCTATTCAGAGGAGCTGATTGTGCAGTTGCCGAAGCTGATTGCTGACGTGGAGCAGGGTCATTACACGGCACTCTCCACCCTGCTCTCTAACTTCCTCATCAGCGAGGAATTTATCAGCGTGGGAATGAATTTGTCGGTGCAATGTTATGAGGAGGTGGCGTTTGGGTCGGAGGATGCGGCAGAAACGGCCGTTTCTGCCTACCCCCAACTCGCCGAAATCTTTGCCGTGGGCACCAACACCGGCCCCTTTGCCTACACCGTCTGCGCCACCTGGGACGTGGGCAGCGCCCCCGCCATTGAAAACGAAGCCGTCCGCAGCGACATTCCCACCCTGGTGCTGGCCGGGGAATATGACCCCATCACCCCGCCCGCCTGGGGGCAACTGGTGGCCGCCAACCTGTCCCAGGCCACCTATCTCCAATTCCCCGGCCTCGGCCACGCCGTCAGCACCGCTGGCGACTGCCCGCAGAGCATCACGCTGGCCTTTTTTGCCAACCCCGCCGCCACGCCCGCCGCAGGCTGTCTGGCCGACATGACCAGCCCCGCCTTTGTCGTGGGCAGCGAAAACGCCGACATTGTGCTGGAGCCATTTAGCGAAACAGACCCGTTTGCCATGTCGGGGGTCATTCCGGCGGGATGGGAACAGGCTGGCCCCGGTACCTACGTGCGCGGCGCGTCTATTTTGGACCAAACGCTCATTATTCAGGTGGCCGCTCCGGCCGCTCCTGGCCTCACGGCCGATGTGTTTACCAGCAGCCTGCTCAATTCGCTGGGCGTAGAGGAGTTGGGGGAGAGCGTGGGGATGTTTGTGGATAACGGCCGTTCCTGGTCTCTCTACACCGCCACCGTCCAGGGCCACCTCCTCGACCTCGCCACCGCCGAAACGGCCGATGGCGTGTTTATGGTGGCAATGATCAGCACGGAGGAGGAGCGGGAGGGGTTAATAACGGCCGTTTTCCAACCCGCCCTCACCGCCCTCACCCTCAACCAGTAGCCGAGGTTGGGAAACCTCGGCTACGAATTGCTGAGGCCAAAGCGGGGCAGCCAGTGGAAGCTGTGGCCCCATTGCCCCACCAGCGGGGTCAGGTCAAAGAGGGTGTCGGCGGCGGCGAGGGCGAGAACGACGCGGCCGTCCTGGTTGGCAATCATCGCGCCGGTGCCATCGGGGAGCCACTGCACATCGGTTTCGTAGTAGGCGTTGGCCGGGGGGATGCCGGTGAGCCGCGTCAGCGTGTCGTTGATCCCTTTGAGGGCATAGAGGCCGCTCATCTGGCCGTCGTTGGGGTGGGAGAGGGCAAAGCCAAAACGGCCGTCGGGCAAATGTTTGGCGCCAGTGGGAAAGCCGCGCAGGGTGGCCAAGGTCTGCGCCGCTTCGCGCACCAGTTCGCTGCCGCTGTCGGGGACGCGCCAAATTTCGATGCTGGGGTTGCCTTCCAGCGGGTTACTGCCGTCGGGGCGCATCACCAGCAGACGACTGTCGTCCATCCAGGTGGCTTCGGTGATGGCGGGGTTGGCGTAGACAAAGCTGTCGGGCAGCTCCAGCACGCGGCTGTTGGTGACATCCAGCACGGCGCGGTCGCCCCCCTCGTATCGTCCACGCCAAATGAGGAGAAAACGGCCGTTTCTGGCCCAACTTTCCGGTGCATGAATCAGCACATCCGCAGGTTCGGCGGCAAAGGTATTGGCGACCAGTCGGGTTGGCTTACCGGAAAGGTTCAGCAGCCACAGCCCCTGCTGATCCGTCCAGACCACGTTTTGGTTGTCGGGATGCCAGGCAAAGCTGCCGCACGGCAGTTGGCAGTCGGCAATGGCGCGGGGGAGCGACCCGGCGCCTGTTTCCAGCAGGGTGATAGCGTACTGCTCGCTGTTGGGGCTAGATGGCCGCTGCGTCACATAAATGGCGTGTTTGCCGTCGTTAGAAAGGGCAAAATCTACGTTGCCGCGCAGCCCGGTGGCAACGGCGCGGCTGTTGCCATTCAGCAGGTCAACCCAGAGCAGGTCATAGGTGTAGGAGATGCCCGCGTCGCCGCCGTCCGTGCGGTCTGTGATTTTGAGCGCCAATAGCTGCTTGGCCTCATCGCTGGCAACAAAGCGGCTAATGTCACCCACCACAAACTCAGTTTGGAAGGAACGGGTGGCACTGCTGGAGCCGCCGGATAGCAACGTTTTTAGCTCCTGGGTGCCTTGCCCCCACATTTTCAAGCTGCCATCGGCGATAAAGACCACGCCGTGGCCGAGCATGGGAAACTGGCTAACGGCTTCGAGCGGCGGGCTGGTTTGGGGAACAGAAACGGCCGTTTCTGTGGGCATCAAGGTAGCCGTGGGCGCAAGCGTTGGTGTCGCAACTTGCCCGGCTGGAGCATCTGTGGGGAGTGGGGTGTTGGCCGTGGGGAGTGGGGTGTCGGATGTGTCAGGAACGGCCGTTGCCGCTTGCATGGGTGTTGGCACTTCCAGCACCGTCTCTTCCCCACCACCACAAGCGACCAGAAGCAAAAATCCCAACATTACATAACGAAACCAGTGATTCATAAACATTCCTTTGGAAGAAACCGGGAGATTGAGAGACTGAGAGATTGAGAGACTATTTAGTCTCCGAGTCTCTCAATCTCCTAATCTCCAATCCCCAATCTCTAATCTCCAATCTCCAATCCTCCATGCGCAGCCTCAATGCCCCGCTTTTCATTGACCCAAAGCAGCAAAACAAGGCCAACAATAAGGAAGGCGGCGATGGTGAGGATGGCGGCGCGTTGCCCCAGTTGTTCGGCGGTAACGGCCGTTTCCCCCTGCTTGGCATACAATAGCGCAATTTCGGCGGCAAAAATGCCGTAGAGCGTGGGGCCAATGAAAGAAGAGGTACGGCCGGCGACGGCAAACAGGCCGTAAAATTCGGCACTTTGCCCCGGTGGGCTGAGCTTGCCCACCATGGTGCGGCTGACTGACTGCACCCCGGTGAGGGCAAAACCGGCCAGTGCCCCAATGACAAAGAAAATGGGTTGGCTGGTGGCGAAAAAGAGCCAAATGACGGCAGCAATCATGAGCAGCAGGGAGATAATAAGTGCCCGTTTGCCGCTCCAGCGGTCGGTGGCGATGCCAAAGACATAGGCCCCAATGACGCTGGTGATTTGGACGATGATGATAAAGATGATCAACCCCTGCTGCTCCATACCAAACAAAACGGTGCCGATGATAGCGGCGAAGTCGAGCGCCATGATGATGCCGTCGTTGAAGATGAGAAAGGCGATCATAAATTTGATGAATTCGCGGTAATGGCGAGCTTTTTTAACCGTTCGCCACAGCCGCTGGAAACCGATGGTGACGATATTGCTGCCGGGGGGGAGGGGCTGCGGCTGGGCTTTTTCGCGTAACCAAAGGAAGATGGGGACGGCGGAGAGGGCGAAGAAAACGGCCGTTATTAGCAGTGACAGCCGCACCACAAACCCACCACCCACAATTACAATCAATGGCAAAACGATGAGCAGGCAGACGATGCCCCCCGCCGAGCCAATGGCCCAGCCGTTGCCGGAAATGCGCCCCATTTCGGCCGGCCTGGCAATTTCCGGCAGCAAGCCGTTGTAGTAAACCTGCGATGCTCGGTAGCCGATTTCGGCCATGATGAATAACGTCATCCCCAGCACCACGTCGCCCGCCTGGACAAAAAAGAGGGTGGCGGTAAAGACGCAGGCGATGGCGGTAAAGAGAAACAAAAACCGTTTCTTGCTGCCGGAAAAGTCGGCGATGCTGCCCAGCACGGGGGAGATGATGGCGACAACGAGCATGGCGATGCCCACTGATATGCCCCACAGCCGCGACCCTTCGGCTCCCCCGACGACGGTGCCCTGAAAGTAGGCAGAGTAAACGGCAAGCAGGACGACGGCGGCGTAGGCGGAGTTGCCAAAGTCGTAGAGGTACCAGCCCCAAATTTCTTTGCGGCGGGACGGGGATGTGGTTTGGTGAGAAACGGCCGTTGTTTGCATCAAAATCCTCCTGAAACAAGCAAGGGATTGGAAGATTGAGAGATTCGGAGATTGAACGAGCCAATCTCTTAATCTCCCAGTCTCTCATCTCCTTCTTTATACAACTCATGATACGGATACGCCGCCACCGCCTGGGCTGCTTCCCGCAGCACCGGGTCGCTGGAAAAAACGCCGTGCTGCTCTGGTGGCAGCAGCGCGGCAATCTGGCGCATAATCTCCTCGCTAATCGCGTTCAGTTCCTCCCGCTTGGCCTTGCCTTTCCCGCTAACCGCGAACGGCCCAAACGGTTTGCCAATTCGCACCGTGATTTTGGGGCGGCGATGCTGGCTAAACAGATCAAAAACCTGTGGCATCCCGTCTAGCCCAATAGGGAGGATGGGCGCACCTGTTTGCACCGCCAACAGCGCCGTGCCGGGGCGCGCCGGCCGCAGCACCGTCGCCCAAGAGCCAGCTTCGGGAAAAATCCCCATGATGCCATTTTGTGCCATCACGGCCTGTGTGGCGCGAAACGCCGTGCGCGACACGGCTCCCCGATGCACCGGGTAAAACCCCCACAGCTTGGGAATCCAGGTGATGGCAGGCGGGGCACCGGGCATGTGGAAACCGCCGAGGAATTCCAGCGGCCAGGGGGCAACCCGCAGTACGGCCACAGGGTCGGCAAAGTGAAAATGGTTGGCAACAACGATGAGGGGGCCAGTTTGGGGAAAGTTTTCGGCACCGATAATGGTGAAGTCGCTGAGAATGTTGAACAGCAGGGCGGACAGCTTTTGGTAAAACCTGCGTCGCCAAACATAGCGGGGATAGGGGAATTGCTCTTGCGGGTTGTTGTCCATAAGCGATAACCTAAATGTATAGACATTTAGATAATGTTTTGGATATTAGATTGGGTCAATCTCGCAGATTGAACCAATCTGGGTTTAAATCTTTTCCTTAAAGACCATAGTTTTAGGCTGAGACAGCCTATTGCCCAACGTTATTATATGCACAAAGAGCCTAAACAGGATAATTTTGCCAGTCGTGGGCAGCCCTTTTGCCGTTTTCCCTTCCATCTGAAATTCTGCTATTATTGTTTATTGAAGTAAGCAGGTATTATTTAAGCTGAGGGTTTGATGTCTAGAAAGAAAAAGAGGCCAAGATCAAGGTCAACGCGCAGTTTGAGCAAGTCACCATCGGTTCATTCTTTGCCTGGCGAAGGGATGAAAGCGTTTCAGCGTGGTGATTATGATACAGCACTGGCAATGTGGGAAGACGCGGCGGCGAAGTTGTCGCGTGTGACGCTGCCCGCCGCGCTAGCTGAGGCGTATTTTCGGCGGGGATTGAAGCAGGGTGATGTGGGGGATTTACAAAAGGCAGTTGAGCTACGGCCGGATGATGGGCGTTTTTATTATCATTTGGGACTGATGGAGCAGCGCAACGGCCGTTTAGCTGAGGCGGTGGCAGCGTTGGAAAAGGTGGTCAAGCAAGGGGGCGACTTGGCAAAACGGGCGGCTTTCCCGCTGGCACTGATTGGGTGGCAGCAGGGCAAGGCGGTGGAAAAAACGGCCGTTTGGCCGCTGCTCACGGCCAAGCAACAAGGTCAACTACAGCAAGCCGGTACCTTCTTGCGGCGGCCTTATGTGGTTGCGGATGATGCGAATGTGTTGTGGCGGGGGTTGATGGCGTATGATAACGGCCGTTTAGATGAGGCCCAGCAGCTATTGACCCAAGCCGCAAAATTGTCTGATGGTGCCGGTATTAGCCACTTTTATTTGGGGGCCATTGCGGCGCAGCAGGAAGCGTGGTTGTCGGCTACCGAGCATTGGGTGCAGGCGTTTCAGCAAGGGCATCGGTCTCCTCGCTTAATGACCAATTTAGCAGAAGCGTACCATCGGTTAGCTGAAGAGCGGCTGGCAAACGGAGAAACTGAGTCAGCGTTAGATGCTGTCGCTGAGGCTTATCGCTATCAACAAGAGGATAGGCAGCTAAACGATTTGCTGGCTTATTTGGAGCAGCAGAAAGGGTATGAGGCTGCTCGCAGCGGCAATTGGGATACGGCTCAGATGTATTGGGAAATGGCACAGGAGCATGGCGGGGGCAATTTCCGGCTGGTGTGTAATTTGGCTCTGGCGCAAGAGCAGGCGGAGGCGTATTACGAGGCGGCACTGCTGTGGCGGGAGGCACTGCGGCGGCGGCCGCGTCGGGATGATCACCCTGATGCAATTAGCGATGAGCAGGTGTCGCAGCTTTGGCAGCGCACGGCTGTGGCGTATGAGAAGGCGGAGTTTTTTGATGAGGGGGTGGATGTACGGAAGATGGCTGTCAAATGGCAGCCTGATAGTTTGCCTGTGCGGATGAATTATGTGGAGGCGCTGCTGCAAAACGGCCGTTTGCAAGCGGCCCAAAATGAGCTGGAGCGCGTCTTGGAACGAGACAAAAATCACATTCCAGCCCTGCTGCTGCTGGGTGAGGTACTGGCCGAAAACGAGACTTGGTGGCACGCCGCCCAAGCCGTGCATTATTGGCGGCGCGTGCTAGAGCTTGAACCTGGTAACCAGGCGGCTCAGGAAAATCTGGTTGATTATTATGTGAACAGAGGCGAAGAATACCTCGATTGGGGACATCGCGTTCGGGAGGCTTTGGAGAATTTTGAGCAGGCTTTGATTTATGCCCCCAAGAACGCGAAAGTATTAGCAAAAATTGGTGGTTGTCTGCTAGAGCTTGGGGAAAAAGAGGAGGCAGAACAGCATTTTGCCAAAGCTATCGAAATTGATCCACATAGCCTGGATGTGCGTTCCTCTATTATCATTTATTACTTAAGTGTGGGCGATGAGGCAGGTGCCTGGGAACGTGCTAACCAGGTTCAAGCAAGTTTGGAAACGGTGCCAGCTCTATTTTATATCAATATAGCTAGTAACTGCCTTTATAACCGAATGCCAGAGATGGCGAAAAAATGGTTAGACAAAGCGGAGGCTGTAGCGGACAAGGGTGAACCTGTGATGGTGACGATTGGGGAGATGGCAATGATCGTTCCCGGAGCAGCCGAGGTTTGTGAGCCATATCTACACCGAGCCATTGCGATTGGGCAAGAGCCAGGGCAAGCAAATTTTGTCCTGGGCGTTTTAGCGGCAAAGCGTGGTGACACCAAAATGGCTGATAAATATTGGCGTGAGGCGCGTAAAATTGCGAAACGGAACAAGGATGAGGTTTTGTTGGAGCGGATTGGGCAGGCAGAAATGATGTTCCGCAGTCCCTTTGGTGGGTTATTGAGCCGCATTCTTGGCGGTGAAGTGGATCCTCGTTTGTTAGAACGTATGCTGCCAGGTATGTTGGGCGAGCTGTTTGAAGACGACGATTTTGATGAGGACGACGATGAGTTCTTTTTCTAATGTGCCAGAGGAGGGGCGGGCGCGGCCCCAATCGGTGGCGAAGGCCAATTTGGGTAGCAGCGATCCGTATGCGGTGCTGGGTTTGGCGCGGGGCGCGGATTTGCGCGAAGTGAAGAAGGCGTATTTTGCGTTGGTGCGGGAATATCCACCAGAGACGCAAGCGGCCGCGTTTAAGGTGGTGCGGGCGGCCTATGAAAAGCTGCGAACGGCCGATACTAAAGCGATAACCGATCTGTTTTTATTCCGCCCACCGGCTCCATTTTCCCCTCGCAAGCGGCGCAAGAAGCTGGATTTGGCCTTTGATCTGGCTGATGTTGGGCGTTATCTGGAGGCTCAGAGCGATTTGGCGGCAACGGATTTTTCGGCTGATTTTCGCCCGGTGCGGATATGAGTGAGCGGCGACAAGTGTGGACAACATTGGCGACGCTGTTGCAGCGGCTGGAGCGGGAGGAAACGGCCGTTTCCCCCCCTTCACCCGATCTAACACCCATTACCGAAGAACTACGGAAGCTAGGCAAAACCCAGTTTAAGACCAATACCTTGACCGAAAACCAACTGGCAGCGGTGCAAACGACACTGACCCAGTTAGAACACAGCCAAGCAGAGCAAGCAGCACTGCTAGACATGGTGCGCCAGGCGCAAACGGCGCAGGCCAACCAGCGGCTGCTGCTGGCCGTTTTGCCAGCCCTCGATGGGTTGGAGCAGGCCATTGCCAGTGGTAAGCATTATTTACAGCAGCGTGACAAGGCGGCACGTTTGCCACACCCGACTCCCCAACAGGCACAGCTTGTTTCCCCGGCCGACCGGGCTATGTTGGCGGGGTGGCTGGATGGGCTGCGGCTGGTGCAAGAGCGGCTGTTGGCGGTGTTGGAAGCGGGTGGGGTGAGGCGAATTGAGGCGGTTAAACGGCCGTTTGACCCCTTTCTCCACAAAGCAGTCGGCGTTGTAACCACCGTAGACGACGACACAATCCCCCCCAACACCATCGTTTCTGAGGAGTGGCCTGGCTACCAAACGGAAACAGGAGTACTTCGTTTTGCCGAAGTGATAGTTTATAAACCAGAATAAAATTCAGGTGCCAGACACCCAAATCTGCTTGGCACCTTTGGTCGGATGAAGTTATGAGCAAAATTGTTGGCATTGATTTAGGAACAACCAATTCGGGGGTGGCGGTGGTGCAAGACGGTCGGCCGGACATGCTCCCACATGGCGAAGAGCGTATCATCCCTTCCGTTGTGGGCTATGCTGCCAACGGCCAATGGCTGGTTGGCACGCCAGCGCGGAACCAATATGTGCTTGACCCCGAAAACACGGTTGTTTCCATTAAACGCAAGATGGGAACCGACAGCCGGGTGATGTTAGGTGGGCGTGAACTCACTCCCCAGGAAATTTCGGCTTTTATCCTACGCCAGTTGAAGGAGATTGCCGAGCGCAACCTGGGCGAACCAGTGACAGATGCCGTCATTACCGTTCCGGCTTATTTCTCTGACGCGCAACGGCAGGCGACGCGGGATGCGGGGCAAATTGCGGGGTTGAATGTGCGGCGCATTATCAACGAGCCAACGGCCGCTGCTCTGGCGTATGGCTTGAATTTAGAAGAAGACAAGCTGGTGCTGGTTTATGATTTGGGCGGTGGCACGTTTGATGTGTCGCTGGTGGAGCTGATGGGGGGGATTGTAGAGGTGCGAGCCAGCCACGGCAATACGAGCCTGGGTGGGGATGATTTTGACCGCAAGCTGGCGCGTTACTTGGCCGATTGGTTTGAAGAAGAACATGGGGTGGATGTGTGGGCCGATGCACGGGCGCGGGCGCGGCTGCTGCGGGCGGCGGAAACGGCCAAAATTGAGCTATCGTCCCACCCCTTTGCCTGGGTGATGGAGGAATACCTCATCAACAAAGACGGCATTCCGCTGCACATGGAGTATGAGGTGAGCCGTGATCTCTTTGAATCGGAGATTGAGCCGCTGTTGGCGGAGACGCTGCAATCCATTGAGCGGGTGCTAACTGATGCGGATGTGACACGCGGCGAGATTGACCAAGTGTTGTTGGTGGGTGGGTCATCACGCATTCCGGCGGTGTGGGAGCTGGTGCGTGAGGCGGTGGGGGTGGAGCCGCAGATGACAATTAACCCAGAGGAGGCGGTGGCCCTGGGCGCGGCGGTGCAGGCAGCCATTATTGCCGGAGAGCCGATTGACGCGGTGTTGGTGGATGTAACGCCCCGTTCGCTGGGAATTGCGGTGGCGGAGTTCCGGCATGGGCAAATGGTTCCCGACCGGTATAAGGTGTTGGTGCGACGCAACAGCACCATTCCGGTGACGCGAGAGGAAGCCTTCTCAGGGGTAGTTCCGGGGCAAAAGACGATTAAGATTGAGGTGTATCAGGGGGAGGAGGCGGTGGCTTCGCAGAATACGCTGCTGGGTGAATTTGTGATTGAGGATTTGGGTACGGAAGTTCCGGGTGATATTCCGGAAGTGACGGTGCAGTTTGACCTGGATGTGAATGGGATTTTGCAGGTGACGGCGCGGGATCGGTTTACGGAGCAGGAAGCGTCTATTGCGGTGACGGCCTCGCTGGATCGGATGGATGAGGAGGCGGTGATTGTGGCGAAGGAGCGGTTGGCGGAAACGGCCGTTGCTGCGCTTTCCGAAACGACCAGGGCGTTGATTGAGCGAGGACGGCAACTGCACCAACAGGGGACGCTGGTGGCAAATAGCCAGGCAACCCTGACGGCACTGCTGCACGATATTGAGGTGGCGCAGGGGCAAAATGATATGAATCGGTTGGATGAGATGCTCGAAACCCTGCTAGACTTTCTGTTTGACCACGAAGCATGATGTTGATTGAATTTGATGGCAAGAAGCCGCAAATTGGGACGAATGTGTTTATTGCGCCAACGGCCGTTCTGATCGGCGATGTCATTGTAGGCGACAACAGCAGCATTTGGTTTGGGGCCGTGCTGCGGGCCGACTTTGGCGGGCAGATTGTGGTGGGGACGGGGTGCAGCGTGCAGGATAACACGACACTCCACGTCTATGATGATGTTTCGACGGTGTTGGCCGAGAACGTGACGGTGGGGCATGGGGCAGTGCTGGAAGGGTGCCACATTGGAGCCAACACGGTAATTGGCATGAACAGCACGGTACTACCGTTTGCGGTGGTGGGGGAGCAGGTGATGGTGGCGGCCGGCAGCGTCATCCCGGAGCGGATGGAGGTTCCGGCGCGGGTGCTGGTGGCGGGGGTTCCGGCAAAAATCAAGAAGGAACTGAGCGGGAGTGCGTTGGCGTGGACGGGGAAGGCGGCGCGGGAATATCAGCAGATTCAGGCGCGATACCGGGCGCAGGGGATTGATCGGCTGTTAGTTGAGATGGATGGTGTTGGCGTTGGGGGTGGAAACGGCCGTTAATGGCACCCGAATCGTAAAAATTGTTCCCTGGTTTGGCTTGCTATCTACTTCAATCGTCCCCCCCATAATTTGGCAAAACTCCTGCGTAATTGCTAACCCCAGCCCAGTACCCCCATAGCGGCGTGTGGTTGAGTCATCGGCTTGCGTAAACGGGCTAAAAATCTTGCTCAACTGTTCCGGTGTCATCCCAATACCCGTGTCGCTAATGATACATTCCAGCCATTTTTGCCAATGTTTGTCAAAATAAACGCTCACTTGCAGCCGCACTTCGCCCTCTTGGGTAAATTTGGCGGCGTTACTGAGCAAATTGAGCAAACTTTGCTTGAGCTTGCTGGCATCAACCATGTCGCTGTTTATTTCGTCGGCAATGGTGACAAAAAAGCGGTTGTTGTTTTTGTGCATCAAGGGTTCGGCCGTGATTTGCACATCCCGGAATAGCTGCTGCAAATCCACATTCTCAAGCTGCAACTGCATTTGCCCCGCTTCAATCTTGGACAAATCGAGAATGTCGCTGATGATGTTGAGCAAGTTGTTGGCTGAGATTTGGATATTGGTCAGGCGGGGGACAAATTTTTGATGGCCTAAAAGCTCTGCTTGTTCCTCCAACAGCTCGCTGTAGCCAATGATGGCTGCAAGGGGGGTGCGGAGTTCGTGGCTCATGTTTGCCAAAAAGCGGGATTTGGCGCGGTTGGCATCTTCTGCATCGGCTTTAGCTTTGATGAGTTCCTGGTTGGCGGCCATTAAATCGGCCGTTCGCTCCTGCACCCGTATTTCCAGCAAACCACGCGCTTTGCGTAGTTCCTCAAGCCGGTACTCTTCGGCATTTTTGAGCTGCCGGATGGCAACGGCAATCAGGCTAAAGGTGACGCTAAAAACGCCAAACAGGTAAAACCAGTCAGAGCTGGTAATGCTGCCTATCCAGACTAAAACAAAAAGCCCGATAAGATAAACAACGGCCAAACTAAGAACATTAATGGGGGTGAAAAAGATGATGGTGAGCAGTAGCGGGGGAATGGCCCAGAGCATGGCTTTTAGGTCACCATCGTTGCGGAAGTAGATGGTGGCAAGAGGCAGCAGGGAATAGGTAATAATGGAGGCGATGGCACCGATTCTAAAGTATTTGGTGCGGCTTAGCGCGTAGGCGATGGCCTGAATGATGATGGTGAGAATGAGGCCGTATTTGGCAGGAGAGTTGGATAGGAGCACAAAGAAGAGACCGACACCCGTGAGTGAGCCAAGCAGCAAAAGAAAGGGGGAAAGTAAACGTGCCTGCTGTATGGCAATGGGGTCTTTGATGGATGGATGAGGGGCAAACAGTTTTTGATTGATGATGGTTGCCCAAGTGATCTTGGATGCTTCCATAGGGTGTGGTTTCCGTAGTTGTTATTGTGTAACAGTTTATAGCAGAAAAGAGGGGAAGTTGTAAAGATGAGTTTTGTCATGGAAAACGGCCGTTATTGTTCTAAATTAGGCGATCATAACGGCCGTTTTTCAAACCTCGGATGCGGAATCTCCACCTGTAGCAGCAGCCCACTGCTGCGCTGGTTGTGAAAATTGAGCCGCCCTCCCATTAGTGCCACCCGTTCGCTAATGCCCAGCAGCCCATAATGCCCGGCATTGCTCAAGGAAGCGAGATCAGATGGCTCAGTTAGCCCCGTGCCATTGTCGGCAATTGAAATGAGCAGCAGCCGGGGCGAGGTGTGGGTGAGGGAAATCTGAACCTGGGTGGCGTTGGCGTGCTTCCAAATGTTGTTGAGTCCTTCCTGTACAATGCGGAAAATCGAAAGCTCAATCGGTTCTGGCAAACGGCCGAAATTGGCATCCAGCGTCAAATCCACCACAATCCCCGTCCGCTCGCTCCAGTTGCGCGTCAGCGATTGCAGGGCGGCTCCCAGACCGAGGCTGTCAATCGTTGGCGGGCGCAAATTGCCGCACACCCGCCGCAGTTCCTCCACTAGCTCCCGAATGCTGCTGCGAATGTCCACCACATCGTCAATAATTTCCAGCGATTGCGCCGCCTTGTCTTCAATCTCCTCAAGCTGGTAATTCAGGCTGAGCAAATCCTGCATAATTTGGTCATGGAGTTCCCGCGCCAAATATTTGCGCTCCTCCTCGCGCTCGGTGAGCAGGCGACGCTGGGCATCTTGCAGGGCGTTGTTGGCGCTGTCCAGTGCCTTCACCTGGTCGGAAAGCTGGTTCAGCAGCTGCCGATTGAGTGAATCTTGGGCGGCCAGATCGCGCTGGAGCAGCATTTGGTTGTGTTGTAGGGTTTCGGCCTGTTTGCGGGCGCGGTAGTAGCTGTCGAGCGCCCACAGGACGGGGGTGTGCTGCTGGCGGTCGTCGGTGCCAACCAGGGCGGCAACCACTTCTTCGCGGCTGGTTTCGTCGGTGCGGAGGTTGGCAACAAGGTTGCCCTGGCGCAGCACAATGATGCGGTCGGCGACGGCGAAGAGGTGATCAAGGTTGTTGCTGCTGAAGAGAACGGCCGTTTCCCGCTGCTGCCACTCCCGAATCAACCCCAACAGCTTTTCCTGGTATGGATGGCTCAACACCCGCCCCGGATTGTCAACCATAATCAGTTTAGAAGGGCGCACCAGCAGTTGGGCGATGGCAACCAACTGCCGCTGCTCATTAGAAAGGTTAGCCGCCTTCAGCCGCAGCGACGGCAGCCGCACATCCAGCGAAGCCAGCAGCTTTTGCGCCTCCTCATCCATCCGCCGCTGGTTTGGCACGCGCAGCCAGTTGTCCAAAATCGGCCAGCCCAGTTCGTTGCCCAAAAAAATGTTGCTCGTCACATCCAGCCCATCCACCAACGCTGGTTCTGGATAGAGCATGTTGATGCCCAGTGGCTGGGCGTGGAAGGGCCATTGCAGCCAACGGCCGTTTAACGCCACCTCCCCCTTATCGGGAGCCAGCGCCCCGCCCAGAATGCGGAACAGTGCCATTTTGCCCACTTCCCCCCGGTCAGCCACCCCCACCACCTCCTGCGGCGCAACCGTCAGCGACACGCGGCGCAGGGCCGTCAGATTGCCCATTTTTTTGGAGATGCGGTTGATTTCCAGAAGAGGTGTCATTTGTTGGGAAATAATCGGTAATCAGTTATCAGTACTGGTCACTGATTACCGAAAAGTATCTTCAACAATCTGCTGCAAGGCAGCGGCATCGAGGTCTTTTTTGTCCACCAGGGCGGTGGCCCCGGCATCCAGCCCCCGCCGATGAAATTCACGGTCGGGGTAGGCACTGATGAGGATGATGCGGGAGGCGGGGGAGGCGTGTTTGATGCGGCGGGTGCAGTGGATGCCGTCCTCGTCGGCTAGCACCACATCCACACAGGCGAGGTCGGGCAGCACCTGGCCGGATAAACGCACGGCTTCGGCGGTGTTGGGGGCTTCATAGATCATGGCCTGGGGGTGGACGCGCCCCAACATGCGGCGCAGTTGGGTGCGGTAGCGCTGGTTGTCGTCTACAACGAGGATGGCGGTTTGGGTGGCGGGGGGTGGGGGGAAAACGGCCGTTTTTTCCGCCTCATACACCTCTCCCTGATGGGCAATCAGCTCCGGGTGGGTTTGCACATAGTGCGCCGCTTCCAGCCGGCTTTGCACATCAAGCTGCCGATACAGCCGCGTCAAATGGTTTTCAATCGTTTTAACGCTTAGGTTGAGACGCTGGGCAATGGCGCGATTGTCCAGCCCCTCGGCAAGCTGGCGCAAAATGTCTTTTTGTCGTTGGGACAGGTGGGGAGAAACGGCCGTTTGTGCCGTCGGTTGCAATAATTTATCCAGCAGCGGGCTAGAAATCCACCGTTCCCCCGCCCGCACCCGCTCCACCGCCAGCCGCAAATCCCGCAGCGGCTGGTCTTTCAAATGATACCCATTCACCCCCACACTCAGCAGCCCTTGCACATACACATCGTCATCATACGCACTCACCACCAAAATCCGCAGCTTGGGGTACAATCCGCGAATGCGACGAATGGTACTAATCGGCTCAAACGCCGGCATCGTCACATCAATCAGCAGCAGGTCGGGCGATAGCATAGCCAACCCTTCCATCAACTCTGGTCCACTACCCACCTCGCCCACAATCATAATGTGGGGCAAATCTTCAATGGCATTGCGGATACCCGCCCGCACCACCGCATGATCATCAGCCAGCAAAACCCGAGTTGAAAGTCCCATAAGCCAATTATGCCACCCCATCCCCTCCCTGCCTACCGCCATTTTCCCGCACAATTAGGGGATTTCCCCTAATCTGACAAGGGGAAACCCATCAAATAAAAGAGGGTTTAGGGGGTGCATCACCTTCTATAGGTGCGGTATAACTTGTGAAACTAGCTGAATTCACCGCTGCAAATTTAGTCATGTTGCCCAACGCCGGGCAAAAGCGAGGTGATCATTCGTTTGTTTCTTGTTTCCCCCCTTTTTTGTTTCGTTACATCATTTTTAACACGCAAAATTGTTACCCTCAATTTTGCAGGAGGAAAAGTTAGATGAAAAAAAATGTAACCGTTATTCTGTTGCTGCTGCTGGCGCTCATTTTGGTAGCGTGTGGCGGCACCGAGACCCCGGCTCCCGCCGAGGAAGAAGCTGCTCCGGCTGAAGAAGCTGCGCCAGCCGAAGAAGCCGCCCCTGCCGAAGAAGAAGTGATGGCTGAAGGCTCGATCTGGGTATTGCTGCCCGATTCGGCCAGCTCTGCTCGTTGGGAAACCGACGACCGCCGCTTTTTTGAAGGTGCTTTTGATGCTGCTGGCGTTGAATACAACATCGTCAACGCCGAAGGGGATGCCCGCACCCAACAAACCCAGGCTGAACAGGCCATTACCGCTGGCGCAAAGGTCATCCTGTTGGTTAACCTCGATTCTGGCTCTGGCGCGGCTATTATTGCCGCTGCCCACGAGGCTGGGGTGAAAGTGGTGGACTACGACCGCCTGACCATCGAAGGGCCAGGGGCTGATGTGTACGTGAGCTTTGACAACGTGCAGGTTGGCAAGACGATGGGTACCGTTTTGGAACCGTTGATTGATGCCCAAGATGCGCCCAAGGTTGCTTTCCTGAACGGTGGCCCAACCGACAACAACGCCACGCTGTTCCGCGATGGGTATGCTTCCGTGGCGCAACCCCACTTTGATGATGGTTCCTGGACGCTGGTGGATGACCAGGCTGTGCCGGAATGGGACAACCAACAGGCGCTGGTGGTCTTTGAGCAGATGTTGACGGCAGCGAATGGGGAAATAACGGCCGTTTTCGCCGCCAACGATGGTCTTGCCAATGCCGCTATTTCTGCCTACAAGAACGCTGGCGTTAGCCCCGCCGAAGCTGGCATCCCGATCTCTGGTCAAGATGCAACCGTCGGTGGTATCCAAAACATCCTCGCGGGCGACCAAGCCATGACCGTCTACAAGCCGATCAAGGCTGAGGCCGAAGCTGCTGCTGCTGCTGCCATCGCCCTGCTCAAAGGCGAAGATTTGGCTGGTATGACCAGTGGGCTGACCCTCAACAATGGCACCAACGACATCCCGTTCATCGCCCTCGACCCCATCGGTGTCACCAAAGACAACATCGCCGACACCGTGATTGCCGACGGCTTCCGCAACTGGGACGAGATTTGCGTGGGTGACTTTGCCCAATACTGCCCCTAGTGGCTGATTAGTTGAATCACGTATTGCGTATTGCGTAGCGCGTGAAGACACGCGGTTCACGCAATACGCAATACGTTTTAGGAAGAGAAGATGACAGGAACAGCAACACTAGAACTAAAAGGTGTGTCAAAACGCTTTGGGGCGGTGCAGGCACTTTCCAATGTAGACTTTGTGGTGCGGGCTGGCGAAGTGATGGCGCTGGTGGGAGACAACGGGGCGGGAAAATCCACCTTGATCAAGGGAATCGCTGGCATTTACCCGTTTGATGGGGGTGAGGTTTCTTTTGAGGGGAAGCGTGTCACCATTCACGGCCCACGCGATGCAGCCAACCTGGGCATTGAAATTGTGTATCAGGATTTGGCACTGGCCGACAATTTGGACGTGGTTGCCAATATGTTTTTAGGGCGGGAGCGGACGTTGAGCTTTGGCCGTATTGATGAAGTGAGCATGGAGCAGGCATGTCTGGAAACGCTCAACTCGCTTTCGGTGACGACTATTCGTTCGGTGCGGCTGCCGGTGGCAAGCATGTCGGGGGGGCAGCGGCAGGCCATTGCCGTTGCCAAGGCGGTGATGTGGAACTCCAAGCTGGTGATTTTGGACGAACCAACGGCCGCTTTAGGGGTTGCCCAAACCCGTCAGGTTCTCGATTTGGTGCGCCGTTTGGCCGGCCGAGGGCTGGCTGTCGTTCTCATTTCCCACAACCTCCACGATATTTTTGAGGTAGCCGACCGCATTACGGTGCTACGGCTGGGGCGCAAGGTGGCCGAATTTAAGCGAAGCGAAACAACCCAGCAGGAAGTGGTGCACGCCATTACCGCTGGCAGCCTAGAATCTGTGCCGGGCATGGTGGAGGCGTAACCAATGAGCAAGGTAACAACTGCAAAGATGAGTGAAGAACCAACGCGCATGGGGCAAGAAGACAGCTTTGGTGGCTATATGCAAGGGTGGCTGCGCCGCGTTCGCGCTGGAGATTTAGGCTCCTTACCGATTATTTTTGGGCTGATTGTCATTGCCATTATTTTTGGTATTCGTGAACCCATCTTTTTTGTTCCCCGCAACTTTGTCAACCTGCTGCTGCAAATGGCGGGTATTACCACCATTGCCATTGGCATCGTGTTTGTCCTGCTCATTGCCGAAATTGACCTTTCGGTGGGGTTTGTGAGCGGTGTGGGCGGTGTGGCGATGGTGCTGCTGTTGCGCGAAGGGGAAGGAAACCCCAATTGGCCGTGGTGGGCAGCGATTTTGGCGGCTCTGCTGCTGACGCTTCTAATTGGGCTGCTGCATGGGTTAATTATTACCCGTTTTGGGGTGCCGTCGTTTGTGGTGACGCTGGCCGGGCTGTTGGCGTGGAGCGGGGTGGTGTTGATTATGACTACCAAATTTTCGACGGCCGGCACCATTGTTATCCAAAACGAGATTGTTTTGGGCATTGCCAACAGCTTTTTGCCGACGCAATGGGGCTGGGCTATGTTTGCGATTGCCGTAGGCGGTTATGCGTTTTCCACGTTTAGCCAGCGACAATCTATGGTGCGGCAAAATTTGGTGGCACGCCCACTGCTTGTTGATTTGCTGTCTGTAGGGGGGCTGGCCTTGGTAGCTGGTTTTGCTGTTTGGTATGCCAATCAAGATCGTGGCGTGCCGGTAGTCGCCGTCATTGTCATCGTTTTGTTGGTTTCCTGGTCGTTTGTGGCAAATCGTACACGCTTTGGCCGCTATGTTTATGCCGTGGGAGGCAACCCGGAAGCGGCGCGGCGAGCTGGTATCAACGTGGCGCGAATTCGGATTATGGTGTTTATGATTTCGAGCTTTATGGCTGGGGTTGGCGGCATTGTGCTGGCCTCGCGGCTGCGCTCGGTGGACACCAACACGGGTGGCGGCAATTTGCTGCTAAACGCGATTGCAGCGGCGGTGATTGGGGGAACCAGTCTGTTTGGCGGTAGTGGGAAGGTAAGCAGTGCGCTGCTGGGGGCATTGGTTATTGCCTCGGTGGAAAACGGCATGGGGCTGCTGGGGCTGGCATCGGGTACCAAGTTTGTGGTGAACGGGCTGGTGCTGCTGGCGGCGGTGCTGGTAGATGCGGTTTCGCGCCGCAGTCGTGAATCGTCGGGTATTGCGTAGAAAATGGAGATTAGAGATTGGAGATTGATCTGTGCAACCCCCAATCTCTAATCTCCCAACGGTATTACGCCTGATGAAGTAGTAAGGGCGTATTGCATACGCCCTTTGGCTAGAAAGGATAGGGCGTATGCAATACGCCCCTACGTGTGTTGGGTTATGAACAAGTGGAATTTGGTGATTTTGGTAGTGGGGGTGCTGCTGCTGGGTGGCTGTGGGTGGTTGGGGCAGGACGGCGGGGCAACTATACCGGTGGCCGAACGGCCGTTTCACTTCACCAACGTCACCCAGGCAGTCGGCATTGATTTTGTCCATGGGGCATTTCGCTGGGGCATGTCGGGCGACCCAGTTGCCATGATGGGCGGCGGGCTGTGCTGGCTGGATTATGACCAAGACGGCTGGCTCGACTTATATGCCGTCAACTCCTATGCCGAACTGGAAGCGGGGCAGTGGGAAGCCAACGGCGGACTGCCGCGCAACAAGCTGTATCGCAATATGGGCGGCGTGTTTGTGGACGTGAGCGCGGGGTCGGGGGCAGATTTGGCGCTGCGGGGCAATGGCTGCACGGCGGCTGATTTTAACCAGGACGGCTTCCCCGACATTTACGTGACGACGGCGCGGTTTAATGTGCTGCTGTGGAACAACGGCGATGGCACCTTTAGCGAAGGGGCAGAGGCGGCGGGGGTGGATGCCTATGGGTGGCAAACGGCCGTTTCTGTGGCCGACCTCAACCACGACAACCTGCCCGATTTCTTTGTGGCCGGCTATGTAGATGTAAACAACCGCATTCCCGATGCCACCAAAGGGTTCCCCAACACCAATTTGGGGCTGCGCGACCTGCTTTATATCAACAACGGGCTGGATGCGGCCGGCCGCGCCACCTTCCGCGAAGTGGGCGAAGCGGTGGGGCTGGAAAGCGACAACTTTGCCTATGGGCTGGGGTCGCTGCTGACCGACGTGGACGGGGATGGCGATCTTGACCTGCTGGTTGCCAACGACACCAATCCCAACTATTTGTATGAAAACGTGGCCTGGAGCGACGGCGTTGACCCGCTAGCGCTGGGGTTCCGGCTGGTGGAGCGGGGGGCAGCGGCGCAGGTGAATGATACGAACAGCGGTATGGGGGTGGCTGGCGGGGATTTTGACGAAAACGGCCGTTTTGACCTAGTGATCACCAACATGGGCAGCCAAATCCATTCCCTTTACCGCCACGGTGACGGGCTGACCTTTGCCGATGTCTCTGGCGGGCTGGGCGTGGCCGAATTTGGCACCCATTGGACGGGCTGGGGGACAAGCTGGGGGGATTTTGACCTTGACACTGATTTAGATTTGGCAATTATTCAGGGGGCGATTCCCGTGCTGGATTTAGTGAAAGACAAGCAGATGCCGCAAATTTTGGTCAATCTGACGGCGCAGGGGCGGCCGGGGCAGCTTGAAGACCGGTCACAGGCGGCGGGGCTGGGGTACATTGGCCCGCTGTTGGGGCGCGGCGCGGCGCTGGCCGACTATGACAACGATGGCGACGGATATTGCCATCGGCACTATCGGTGGGTCGCTTACCCTGCTGCGGAATGAGGTGACGGGCGGGAACTGGCTGGAGGTGGCGGCGGGCGTGGCGGCGGGGGGAAATAACGGGCCGTTCTTCCTGACGGGCGCGAACTGCGGCGCGAAATATATAGTGCGGCAGCAGCTACCTCCTCCGAAGACCCTCGTGCCCACTTTGGCCTGGGCGATGTGGAAATCCTCTCCTCTTTAAGCGTCCGCTACCTAATGGCACAATCAGCGAGCAGCAAATGGCGGCTAACCAGCCAGGTGGTGCAGCCGTGATGTATTCGTACGATTTGGAGATAAACTATGGCAACCGATAATTCGCCTGGCCCTCTGGCACGACATTGTTGCCAGCAGCGACACTAGCCGCTTGGGAAACCCGCTGGCTGATGACATTTGCTTTACTCGCCTGTTTTTTAAGCAGCCCAAGCAGGGCAAATGGCGGCGTTTTATCATCCTCAGCACGGTCATTGAGGTCTTTTGAGGATTTTACCTATCACCGCGAATGGTTGATGGGCGATGAGTGGGCGTTGGAGCTTAGCTACCGCATTGCGAGATACAAAATAAGGGGTTGACCTGGTTACGTTTGACGAATCGGGGAAGATTGTGCGCTTTGAGGTGCTCATACGGCCGTTGTAAATGGGCTACAGGCTTTAGAATGGAGATGCAAGGCGGCTGGCGAAGTTAAATTGATATAGAAACAATAGGACGCTGATTTACCTGATTTCGCTGGATTTTGATCTCTTATCAGGTAAATCTGCGTCCCATTTTCTCTACGTGTTGCTGCCAGTTTTGGCCGTGTTGGTCAAAGCGGCGGTGGAGTTCAAGCCGAGGTGGTGGCAGAAAGCGGCCGTTCGTTGGCAAGCATCGCCACATTTTTGCCGTCAGCGTGGCGCGGGCTGTGGGTGCCCAAATGGCCGTGTCCACTTCCGGGTGTGCTAATAAAACCCTGGGCGAGCCAAATGCGGTTATCGGGCGCATCAGGGTAGCGGGGCCATCGGCCAGCATGGTTTGTGCCCGGTTAGCAAGCATCGGCGTAGCTGCTGGGCTGCTGCCGACACCCTGCTGCGTTGGCGATGGGGCGCTTTGATGATTACCCCCATGTTTGCGCCTTGGCTGCCGCCAATAGCCCGTGGTATCGTGCCTTTGCTCTACCAAATTAAAGCTACAGGCGTGTCAACAGCCCGCTGTTGACTGCCCACATCGCAGCTTCGTTGTCGCCGCTGTAGCTAATATAGCGCACTTTGCCAGCGCCGTCCCGTGCCTGCCGGTAGGCGGTAATCACTTCCTCGCCCCTGCTTCAAGATGTCCAACCCGCAAGAGTGAAGCTGTACCAAATCGAGGATATCGGTTCGCAGCCGCAGGCTGCGGTCAATGCTGGTGACGGTTGCGGCCGTCCAGTCGCCAGTCCAGTCGCCAGCGGCATGGCCGCACTTGCCGTTGTGCACATAGTCGTTGCGCGTGTGCCACGGTGCGGCCAATAAGCTCCTCGCTAATGTTGTAAATAACAGGCACTGGTGTCGAGTAGAAAAGTTGATGCTGCCGTCGCGCCTGGCGCTGAGGACAGAAGCGGCCGTTTGTTCTTCAGTCAGCGTTAGCCGATAGCCACTTTCGGAAAGGCCAGCACCTAGTCGGCTTATTTGAAAGCCGGTGCGGCCGCGTTTTTGTTCCATGAGGTTATGCAGACCTTCAACTTGTCAGAAGCTGAACGTCTTGATTTTTAGTAGGTTAATACGCGGGGTGATCTTTAGCTTGGTTGACCCAATCTTCTACCTGGCCGATGGTGGCAGGCGATTGACGGTTTTGCGCTGGTCGTTGGCATCAGCCATGGCTTTGAGCAGGTTTTCCGGGACGCGCCGGCCAGGGCAGGCACGGTGTCTACGCCTGCTACCTCTAACAGGTCGGCATATTGCGCCAATGCCCTTGACACGAGCCAGATCAGCCCGGTTAGCCCATCGAGAATGAGCTGCCACTGATGCTGGAGCTGTCGGCCAGAGCGGTGCGGCCGGCCGGAGTGGTGCATTTTTCCACAGGATTCAAGGGAATCAATACCGGCCTCTTTCAATTTGCCCATATAAACGTCGCCAATGCCTTCGATAGCGGTTAATGCGGTCATTTTCATCTCCCGTTGTGTGGATTGGGCATCGTTTGTGGGAACGATGCGGGTTTAGCGTAATGATGTTAATATTATTGGGGAAAACGGCCGTTTTTCACCAACTCACCAGCAAAGCGACCCAGCCCATGAAAATGATACGTGTTGCGGTAGAGGCGCGGCCGTCATCTCAGGTTGGGCAATTTGCTGTAGCAAAATGGGCAGCGATGTTTGCAGTTCCCCAGCCGCGCCAGCGGTGCCCCCAGGCAAAAGTGATGCCCGCGCCGGGGAGAGGTGTGGGTTTTCGCGGGTCAGGTCAAGCTGGTCGGGCTGGGGCCGGTGCCGGGTCGCGGTTGGCCGCTCCCAGCAGCAGTGAAACCTGTGTGCCTTTGCTTAAATCCATCTGCCCGCCGTATTCCAAATCTTCCAGCACCCAGCGGTTAAATTGGCGCAGCGGGGTGTCGTAGTGAGGAGTTCTTCAATCCGCCGTTTTGCCAACCCCGCCCCATCCTGCCGCCACACCGCTCCCACTCATGCCGATTTTTTGTAGCAGTGCCGCCACGTTGCCCACCACATTCACCGTCGCCTCATGCCCGGCGCGTTTAGCACCAAAAATGCAGGTTGAAATCAGCTCATCTTCGGTCAGCTTTTTCCCCGCCTCCACGGCAATCAGATGGGGTGATCAAATCATCCTGGCTGCCGCCGCCGTTGCGCCATAGCCGCGCAGATAGTCGGCAAACCTCGGACGGCGGCTTGCACAGCGGCTGCTTCCATTTCGGCTGTTCGCGCCAGCTCACATACATTCGCACCTGGCGGCGTGACCAATCGAGGGAAGCTGCTGGTCGGCGTCGGCCGGCACGCCCAGCATTTCGGCAATGACGAGACGGGGATGGGGAAGCAAAGCGGGCAGGCAGGTCGTCGCCGGGCTGCATTTGGTCAATGAGCTGTGTACCAGTTGGGCAATGCGCCCGCGCAGCCGTTCGATGTGGGCGCCAAAGGCCGGAGTGCACCAGCCCGCGCAGCCGTGTGGGCAGGCGGCTCCAGGTCGGCGCGAGAGGCGGTCAACGTCGTAGAACGGATGCTGGAGGGGGCTGGCTATGAAATCATTGATTTAGGCATCAATGTTGCCCCAGAAGCTTTTATCAAAGCAATTAAAGATGGCAATGATATTATTGGAATGTCTGCCCTATTGACGACGACAATGATCAGTATGGATAAAACGATTAGGGCCATTGAAGCGGCCGGACTACGCGATCAGGTCAAGATTATTGTGGGTGGTGCGCCGGTAACGGCCGAATTCGCCCAACAGATCGGTGCTGATGGTTATGCGGACGATGCTAGCCAAGCAGTGACGCTGGTTAAGTCATTGGTAGCTAAACATAAATGATGGCGAACTCATCGGTAATGGGCAACAATGTGGGTATCAATTTGCTGTACACGTTTTGCCTAGCAAAGATACGCTGGGAGTTCGCCAAAAGTTGTATGTTACGCTCTGATGATGAGGGTACTAAACTAGAATGTTGGGTGTGGGTAACGGCCGTTTCCGCTCCCGACGTTCCCGATACAAAATATACACCCCGCTCAAAATCGTCAAAATCGCCCCTGCCCACATTGCCCCTGTTGGCACCTCATGCCAAATCACAAAACCCCACATCACGTTGTACAGTAAGGCCACATATTCAAACGGCGCGGCCACCGAGGCCTGCGCCATGCTGTAGGCACGTGCCGTGAGGAACATGCCGCTGGCCCAAACCAAACCCAATCCCGACATAATCAGCCAATCGGTAAAAGTGGGCATGGCCCAAGCGCGAAAAAGAAATGCGATGCTAGGATGGGCATTGGGCACTTCGCCCACCAGAGCCGCTAGTGGTGCCAAAATAAACGCAGCCACCAAATAAACCAGCGTGCTGTAATAGGCCATTGTGGCACTGCTGTCGGTGGTTCGCAGATAGCGTACCGTCATGACATTGAACGCATAAAAGAGGGTGGCGATCAGGACAAAAATGGAGCCAAAATTGAAGGTCGTGGAGCCGGGTCTCACAATCAGCAGAACGCCAGCAAAGCCGACAAGCAGAGCCAGCCAGCGGCGCGGCCCTACCTTTTCCCCCAGCACCACCACCGACAAAAAGGTGATAAACAGTGGGGCTGAGTTGCGAATGGCGGCCACATCGGCCAGGTGCAGCGCGGCCAGACCCATGAAATAGGTGGTGTAGGAGATAAAAAGGAAAAACCCACGCGCATATTCCAGCTTGGGCTGCTTTGTTTTGGGCAGCCCCCGCCCTCCTTCCATGCGAAAGAGGAGAAGGGTGCAGGGCAAGGCAATAAAGCTGCGGAAGATGACGATCTCCAGCACGGGGTAGCCGCCGCCAATCCATTTGACGGCGATGTTTTGTAGGGAGAAGATAAGAAAGGCAACCAGAATGAAGCCGATGCCTTTGATGTTGTCGCTTGCTGTTGTCATGTTTTTAGCTTTTGCGTTTGCTGTTTGATAAGGGTTATCTTGGAATCTTTGCGGCCATAGAAGTACCGCCTCTTGCTGGGTTGTAACCACAATACGCTTCCTGCCCATAGATAAGGTTGCGTTTGATGCGCCAATTATCTATCTCAGACCGGGACAGGAAAGGTGTCATTGATGCCAATCTGACGGTCGTTGCTATCTTTCCAGACTTTAGCCAACAGGTAGAAGAGGAGCATGAAATAATGCGCTACGCGACACAAGCGACGGTTGAAGCGACTCTTGCCAGCATGGCAGGTGTCAAACGAGGTTTGTGCAACCAGCGTCGAGCCAGAGCATAGTTCCTGCCGAAGTATAATGTGGCGGTTAAGGCCACTATCATGGCTTCGGCACTGGACATCAGGCAATCAGGATGGTCATGATGGTTGACGCTGGTCAGAAGGTCGTCCCCAAGGCAGTAAATTGTTAAGATTTCATCGTCCATGATAGTTTCCTTTTTACGGTTTGGGTTGCTATCATAACTGTAATGCGACTCCCTGGACTATTCAAGCCATCCACCTTTGATGGTGGTAACTTGGGTTATCTATTTCTCACCCCGCCAAAAGTTATTGCATTATACAATCGGACGATGGACGACAGCCACCGACTGTCGTCCGTCATCCGTCGCCCACTCCCTACGCCGTTACCTTTCCATACTCATCCGGCACTCCTTGGGTACCAACGCCATCCATCCGGTCTAAAATGTCAAATACATCCTCGCCCCGGAAACGGGCGGTCTGGTTAGTGGGAGCCAGCGGTTCGTCATAGAAAAACTGCGGCAAATCGTCGTCGGCATCGGTAAAGCCGGCCGCAAGGTTAAATTCCCGCTCCAGCCGCAGCACCTCCCGCCCAATTTTGTGGAAAAAGGTCGGGTGCAGGTCGGTTCCCAGCGCGTCGTTAATGGCATTCGCCAGAAAATCTACGTTGGGGTTCGTCACCGAACGGCCGAAAATACACAGCCCCAGCGAATCCGTCGCCGCCGACATGATTTGCGCCTCCAGGCTGGCATCCATCAGCGGAGCCGCATCCTTGTCGCGGGATCTGAAGCGCGGCACATTGCCGGCCGTATGGTCAGCCCCCTGCGCCGTCGTCATCATCGAAATGCCCGTCACTTCAATCACACGCGGGTCATAGGCACTAATCGCCTGCTTCTTGATGGTGGGAATACGGTGGATGCCGTAATGTTCGCCAACGCGGTGTGTGCCTTGCGCCCACAAACGGCCGTTTTCCGACCCCTTATGCAGCTCCTCAAACACCTGGTTCATAAACGCCACATCGCCAAACGGAGCCAGCCCCGCATCCATCAGCACCGCAATCATCGCCCCCGTTTCAATTGTATCCACCCCCATTTCATTACAATGCTGGTTCATCACTGCTAAATCATCCGGGTTCGCCAGCCCACAGTTCGTGCCAAGCAGCGCCAACGTCTCATACTCCACTGGTGAAGTCATCTCCTTGCCATCTGGCCCCGCATACACATTGCTGCACTGAATCAGGCAACCCGGCATACAGGCATGGGTCTGCTGCCCGCCCCGCGAATTGTTTAGCTCGGCAATATAGGTACCGCCCATTTTAAAAACGCCATCGCTGTCGTTGACCTGTGTGCCCAGCGTAAAATTATTGGTCGGGATTCCCCCCACATGGTTGGTGTAATCGGCCATCCCCATGGTGCCAATCGGCTGAAAAAAGCCAGTCACAGTCGCGTCATCTTGCAGCTTTTGGGCATAGGTCCGCACATCGGCCAAGGTTTTCTTGCGGTCAAATAGTTTAGGCATGGCGTGCAGGTCAATCACAATTGCCTTCACCTTTTTGTTGCCCATCACGGCTCCAACGCCACCCCGCGCTGCCAGCCGAGACGGCCGATTATCGTTGTCGCTAAAGGCAATACCAGCTAATAGCCCTTGGTATTCGCCTACTGGGCCACACAAGGCGATGCTAATTTTCTTGCCATATTTTTCATGCAGCATGGCAGCCGCTTCAAAGTTTTTCTTGCCCAAATAGGGTGCTGCATCATCAAAGGTAATCGTGCCGTCCTTGAGCATGTGGATAACGACCCACGCATCCGACTGCCCGTGCAGCGTAAAACCCGCCAGCTCAATACGCCCCATGGCGTAGCCAAAGGTGCCGCCACCGTTGGCTTCCTTGATGCCCCCTGTGAGCGGGCTTTTGCACCCCACACTGGTGCGGTTGGCATTAGAAAAGTTGGTGCCAGCAAATGGCCCCGCCGAAAAAATGAGCGGGTTGTCTGGCCCCAACGGGTCTACGGTTGCTGCGTCGCTTTCTACCAACGTTTTGGCAATGAGATGGCGGCCGGCTTTCACCAACTGTTCCCCTTCCCATTCCTCGGCCTGAATTGTCTGGTCATTCAAATTAATGTGTAAATATTTCCGCATATTGTTTCTCCTCTTGTTTTTATTGCAACGGCATTATCTGCCTTGAGTTTGTGGTCATTGTGTTCCACCCACTGCCTTATCTTTTCCAGCAAGCCCCTCGTGGCAGTTAACAAGCGCATATGAACACCATACCAAGTATACCATGCTCCCGGTTGGATGACGCACAGCTGAATAAAAACACCAATCCCCAATTTGTAGTGAACAAGGGTAGGCGTGGGTAAACGCAGTCCTTGGTTATTCGGCCTCGACAACATTCCTTGTATGAGTGGGTTTCGCGGGTGAACTCGCTATAATGAGCGGAGGAATGGGGCATATAAATCAGGAATTTAGGTATGGTGACTATATGAGGCGGTGTATTGGGTTGTTGGGTTTGTTAGGTGTGTTGCTGATGGGGTGTGGGTTTGGATTTGGCGCGGGGCAGGGGGAGGTGCCAACGGCCGTTTCTGCCGCCATTTCCCCCACCGAAACCACCGCGCCACCCGCAAACCGGGGGGAAATCGCCACGCCTGAGCCAGTCGTGTTGCCAACGGCACAGCCAACGGCCGTTCCTCTCCCCAGCCCCACCTACAGCCCCGATTTGGCTGACTGGACGGTGCTGGTCTACATGGCTGCCGACAACAGCCTGGAGCAGGCCGGGCTGCGTGATTTGAACGAGATGGAAACGGCCGTTTTGTCCAGCAAAGTCAATGTGGTGGTGCAAATAGACCGTGCAGCGGGTGAAAGTGACGATTGGCACGGTGCCCGCCGCTATCTGGTGCAGCCTGATGAAGATACCAGCGTCATCAATTCACTGTTGCTGGCCGAATTGGGCGAGATTAACATGGGCGATGCCCAAACGCTGACCGACTTTGTGCAGTGGGGAATTGCCAGCTACCCGGCCAACCAGTACGCGCTTGTTGTTTGGGATCATGGGGCGGGGTGGAATGGGATCGCTTTTGACAATGATAATGGGGCGGATGGAAGCGGCGACCATTTGAGTTTGGCGGAGTTGGAATATGGGCTGAGCATGGGTTTGCAGGCGGCCGGGGTGGACAAGCTGGATGTGGTGGCGTTTGATGCTTGCCTGATGGGGCAGCTAGATGTGTTTCAGGCGGTGCAGCCGCTGGCCGATTTTGCCGTGGGGTCGGAGGAGTTAACGCCGGGGCAGGGGTGGGATTATGGGGTGGTGTTGGGTCATTTGGTGGCGAATTCGGGGCAAAACGGCCGTTTATTTTCCCAGCAGCTTGTAGACGATTTCATCGCTGCCTACCCACAGGAGCCGTTTGTGACCATGAGTGCTGTGGATTTGGCGCAACTGCCCACCGTCAGCCATGCCGTCGAGCAGTTGGCGGCGCAGCTTGCGGCCGACAGCCGCTTTGTCGCCAGTGCCGTGGCTGATGCCCGCAGCGGCGCGGAAACATATGCGCGGGTTTATGCCGAGGAGGTGGAGCGGTACGGGGCGGTGGATTTGCACCACTTTGCCGCCATTTTGGCGCAGCGCAACGCCGATGATGCGGTGACGGCGGCAGCCAGCGGGGTGATGACGGCGGTGGAGCAAGTGGTGGTGGCGAGCGAGCGGGGCAATGGGCTGCCGTATGGGCGGGGGGTGGCGGTTTATTTTCCGCGCAACGGCCGTTTCTACAGCGACAGCTACGCCCAAACAACCCGCTTGCCGTTGTGGAACCGATTTTTGACTCAATATTACGAGGCGAGTGGGGTAGAAACGGCCGTTCCCAGCGTCGAAATTGTCAACGTTGCCAGCGACAGTGCCGGTTTGCAGCAGCCGCTTTATTTGGATTGGCAAATTGTGGGGCGGGAAATTGAAAATGGGGTGCTGCTGGGCGGGCTGTATCAGGATAATGGGCGGCGACGGCTGCTGGAATATGACAACCTCATTCCCAAGCCCACCTTTTTGCCCGACGGCAGCCAGCTTTGGGCGTGGCGCGATGGGCTGCACGAAGATTTTTTTGTTTGGGATACGCAGGTGACGTACCTCTACGACAGCAGCGGCGCGGGGGGCTTTGTCGTGATGTGGCCTTCTACCCCGCCGACCAGCGACCCCGCTGCCGGGGAATTGCTGTTTTCTGTGCCGGGGCAATATTGGCAAGCGGGGGCGGCAAACGGGGTAGAGGCCAGCCTACTTTTCGACCACCGGCGCGGGGACTTGGTGCGGGTGTGGGAGGGGGGCGCGGCGGCGGCGGAGATTGTGCCGCAGCCGGGCGACAGCTTTCAGGTGTATGATTATTATTTGGCGGCCGACGAGGACATTGAGCGGGAGTTGGGCGGCACGTTAACTTTTGACGAGGCGGGGCGGCTTTATTTTGAGTGGCGACCGCTGCCAAACGGCCGTTATTTTCTTGGTTTCCGTGCCGAAAACGTGGCCGGGCAAAGTGCCACCGCCCTGACTGATGTGAACGTAGTCAACGATGCCAACCTGCCCGGTCTCCACACCTATCTCGACCCGTATTTAGGGTTCCGCTTCAACTATCCCGACAGTTGGTATGCGCCGCGTTATGACGGGACGCTGCTCTACACGGCCAACATTAGCGCCACGACCACAATGCAGGTGGTGATCTACCCCGACCTGCCGCCCGGCGACGACGCGGCGACGCTGCAAGCGCAGACGCTACAGGCGTTTGGCGAGGTGGCGCTGCTGTATGAGGATGAGGTGGTGGTAAACGGCCGTTCTGCTCGCCGCGTGGCCTATGGTTATGACGACGGCGCGATGGCCCACACCGGGGTCTTTTTGGCCTTTGTGCAGGATGGCACGGGCTTCGTGGTGGATGTGGATGGGTTGGCGGAGGAGGAGGGGGCGACATTAACGGCCGTTGCCGACATCGCCGCCAGTTGGCAAGCCACTCCCGTAGGCAGCGGTTTGCAGCCGGGCCGCTGGGCCACGGTGGATTTGGCGCGGTTTTCGGTGGCGAAGCGGGCTGATTTTGTCAACAGCCGCCAGGGGGAGTGGGATAAATTTGCCGCCGACGGCCAAACGTTTGTGGCCTTGCGGACAGCGGCGGCGCAGTTTTCGGCGGCGGCGGTGCTGGCATCGCTGGTGCAGGCGGCGGGGAGTGAGGTGAGTGATTTTGCCGCAGAACGGCCGTTTCGCACTCTGCTGGGCGGCGCAGTTTGGCAACGGGTAGATTTTTCCTATGTCAATGGGGACGGCGAGGAGATTTGGGGGTTTGTGATGGTGCGGGTGGCCGACGGCCAGGAAATTTCGGCTTGGGCGGAAGCGCCGCGTGTTGTTTACAATGAGTTGGAGTCAGAGGTGTTTTTGCTGATGATCGCCGATTTGACGCTGCGGTAGGCGGTGGGG
>JACKCD010000038.1 GCA_020634215.1 Ardenticatenaceae bacterium
ACTGCATGTTAAAGTCTGGGGCAGTCTGCCCAGCTTCGGGACGTACGCGGTTGCTGTTGACAAGCCCCCAGCCGGATAGGCCGAGGATGAGGGCAATGGCAAGCCACATGAAGAGGGTGGTGAGACGGTTTTTTTTAACGGCCGTTTGTGTCTCAGTTGCGGATGTTGTTGTTGATAGATCACTCATCACTTATGATTCCCCTCGCAATTCTGCCTCGATGCGGGCGATGTAGTCTGATTGCGGTGCTTGGGTGGGGGGCAAAACGGCCGTTTCTTCTCGTAGGTTTGGTTCTGCTGCCACAACGGCCGGCTGCTGCAATTTTAGCCCGCGCAAATAGCGACTAAAGAAAAAGCCGCCCACAACCACCGCCACCACCGGGAAAAACCACAAAATCAGGTTAGCACCCCGACGCGGCGGTTCGGCCAGCACACCATCACCAAAGCGCTGGGCAAAATAAGCTTGAATTTGCTCTTCCGTTTCCCCTTGCGCCAATAAATCCCGAATTTGTGCCCGCCAATCCATGCAGGCCTGGGTAGGGCAAACATCCAGCGGGGTTGATTCACAGACGGGGCAATATAGCCCTTTGGCGACTTCGTTGACCTGGTCATCGGTGACAGGCTGCTGGGCAACGGCCGTTTGTGCCACCAGCAGCAGTAAAATGACCAGCCAGAGTTGTTTATAAACACGGTTAGCAGAAAACACGAATAGCAAGTGATCTGCGCTCTTCTTCATAACTTCCTTGTAACTGTATCGTGTCATTCCCGCGAAAGCGGGAATCCATACTTGTGCCTAAGATGGATACCCGCCTACGCGGGTATGACACCTCTTTTTTGTAACTTTTTCAGGAAGCCCTGTACTGTTACACTTCTTTTTGTGCCGCATTAATCGGCTGCCCCAATAGCGGCGCGGCGTGGTTGGGGCACACGTTGGCGTTCCTTGCGGGGGTCAGGCCAGGCCGCGATGAGGGTGCCAATGACAAAAATAAAGCCCCCAGCCCAAACCCAGTTGACCAGCGGGTTTAAAAAGACGCGGAAGGTAGCGGCATCGGCGGTGGTTGGTTCCCAGTTGACCAGCAGAACGTAGAAATCTTCGCTGATGGTGGCGCGGAGGTCGGGGATGGTCATGGGCTGCTGGGTGCGGGTGTAGAGTTCAATTTGGGGATGGATGGTTTTGACCAAACGGCCGTTTTTCAACACATCCACCGTCGCTTCCGTCACCACCAAGTCATCCGGCCCAGCATATCGTTCTACGCCGTTAAACACCATCGTGTAATTGCCGAGCGACAGCGATTCCCCTTGCTGCAGCCGCATCTGCGTCTCCTGCTGGAAAATTTCTACGCCAATCACGCCAAACCCCATCACAATGACCCCCATGTGAATCCAGTAGCCACCATAGCGGCGACGGTTTCGCGCCAGGAGGTTGGAAAATGCTTGCCAGGCGTTTTCGCCACGCCCCATGCGGGCGCGGGTGCCTTTCCAAAACTCCAGCAGGGTGAGAACGGCGGCGAAGGTGACGACAAAGAGGCCGATGAGGGCACCCACGCTGTGAATGCCAAGCAAGAAGAGGATGAGGGTAAAAACGGCCGTTGCAACCACCGGCCAGCGCAGCGACATTTGCAGCCGTTCAATGCTGGTGCGATACCACATGGTTAACGGTGCAACCCCCATGAGCAATAGCAGCACGGCAAACAGCGGTGCCAGTGCTTGCTCATAGACCGTTGGCCCCACAAACCCTTTTTCACCCGTGATCAATTCGGAAATGATGGGGTAATAGGTGAACAGAAATACAATTGCCAAAATTGCCAAAATGACAAAGTTATTGTAAAGAAAAGCGGCTTCACGCGACAAGAAGGAGGTCAGATGGTTGGGAGAACTCAGTTCGTCGCGTCGTTTGCTCACCCAAAAGGCGGAAAAGATGAACATGAAGGCGATAAAGCCAAAGAAATAGGGGCCGATGTCTGACCGGGCAAAGGAGTGGACGGAGGAAATGACGCCGGTGCGGACAATGAAGGTGCCGAGGATGACCAGACAGTAGGTGAGAATGATCAGGAACATGTTCCACATTTTGAACATGTTGCGCTTTTCCTGAATCATCACCGAATGCAAAAAGGCGGTGCCGGAGAGCCACGGCATCAGCGAAGCATTTTCCACCGGATCCCAACCCCAGTAACCGCCCCAGCCGAGGACATCATATGCCCAGCGCCCGCCCAAAATTAGCCCCAGGCTGAGAAACAGCCAGGCGACAAGCGTCCAGCGGCGGGTGGTGCGAATCCATTCGTCGTCGAGTTTGCCGGATATCAGTGCCGCCATGGCAAAAATGTAGGGCACGATGAAGCCGATAAAGCCGAGGTAGAGCATGGGGGGATGGATGATCATGCCGGGGTGGCGCAGCAGGGGGCTGAGGCCATTACCATCGGGCGGCACGAAGTCGAGCCGGGCAAAGGGGTTTTCGATAAAGGTGGAAAGACCAAGGAAGAAAAGCTGGGTGAAGCTGCCCACCATAATGACATAGGGCATGAACACCTGCTCTTCGCCCCATTTGCGGAGCATGGCGGCGGCGAGGAAAATAGCCAGCAGCATGTTCCAAAAGAGCAGTGACCCGGCCTGCCCGCCCCACAGTGCTGTTACTTTGAGAATGGTGGGGGTTTCGAGGCTGCTAACGCGCCAGACGTATTCCACAGAAAAATCGCCGCTTAGCAGTAGGGCGATCATGCTGCCGCCAGCCAACAGCAGCAGGGGGAGGGTGACGATGGTGGCGTTACGGGCGCTGGCGATAAACAACGGCCGTTTCTGCCAACTTCCAAATCCGGCTGCAACCACCGCATAAAGCGATACAAGAAAAGCAATCAGAAGCGTAAAGTGACCAAAATCTGCAAGCATGAGTAGATTGAAGATTAGAGATTAGAGATTGGGAGACCTTCATCAATCTCCAATCTCTAATCTCTAACCGCTATTTTTTTGCTGTCCACCAGTTAAAAATCATCATGGTGGCGAGTAGGCCAAAAAAGAGGCCGGCCAACACATTGACCTGCCCTAGGCTGAGGCCGCTGCTAGTAACAATGGCTAAGACTCCGACGGCCGCTAACCCCAAAATGCGGGTCAGCGTCCATACATTAAACCGCAGTTGCACCAGACCAACCAGCAGCCCTACCAATCCACCGGTGGTGAGGGCATTGGGCAAGTTACCCGTTTCACCAGGGATGTTATAAACCAGCCCAACGCCGCCAGCGGCAAACATTAATGCCCAGATGAGCAAGGTGCGGGTGGATTTGACCTTGACGCGCAGCAGTCGCCCCCCGACCCACCAGCCAACAGCACCCAGGATGGCGATAGAGCCAATGGTGTTGGGTGTCAGGGCATCTTGCCCGGTTGATTGTTTGGGGATGGTGAGGACGGCACCCAACAGGGCACCGAGAAAGGTTGCGCCAATGGTGACCCAGCGGGAGGAGGTGCGTATCCCGCGCACGGTCTTGGTCATGCGCTGCTGTGTGCCGCTGATGGCGTTGCCTAGCCAGTAGCCGACGTAGCCCAAAATGGCGAGGGGAATGATGAGGTCGGAAAAGGTAACGGCCGTTTCCAGCTTACCCGTCTCTTCTGAAAGGGTGGTGAACTGACTCAACAAAAGCAAAATGACCACGGCGACAAAAAAAATGGCGATCCAGGTAGCGGCTCGCCAGGAAGTGACGTAGAAAACACCGGGGATTTTGAACGACACGCCACCCACCATACCGACCAGCCATTTGCCCAGCCAGCCACCGATGAGCGCGGCAATGGCTCCCCAGCGAAGGAGGGTGTTGGAAAAAACGGCCGTTTCTCCTCCCGTCCCCGCTGCCCGATAGAGCACTACGCCCACAGCCACGCCCACGATGACCCCAAACAAAATGCCGCCCCACTGCCGCCTCGATGGTTTTAACTTCTGTAGCTGCTTACGGGTGCTGCTTTGCCCGGCCGTTAAGATGCCAGCCAGCCACACCCCCAGAGGGAAGGCCAAAATGGCTCCAACGACAATGAGTTCCACAGGCACCATTGCCAGGATGCCAAAAGACACCCAGAGCACCGTGAAGAAGAGGGCTAAGAGGTAATGGTTTTTAACGGCCGTTAATACAGGGGTCATGGAAAGATGGCGATTGGAGATTGGAGATTGTGAACTTTTTCAATCTCCAATCTCCAATCGCCAGTTCACCTATATAAGTGATCACTTATGACGAAGCGGCTGGCTGCATTTCCTCATAGCGGGTGGGGCATTTAAGGAACAGCCCCCCTTTGTTAGCCACAAACGTCCCTGAATCCTCAGCGTGGCCTTCCACCAGTGCCTGGGCTTGGTGTTGCAGCAAATCTGGCTTTGGCTCATTGAGTGCCACCACGCGAAGCCGCTGTGTTGGGTTGTTGACATCGTCTACAATATCAAACTCCAGCCGCGAATTGGTGGCATCAATTTGGGTGTATTGAATCGAATCACCCATGACCCAACCTGCTACGCGCAAATCGCGCCCAGTTAACCGAGCCTGCTCACTATAAAATTCGCCAACGGTCTTATAAAGCTGGGTGTTGCCGCTCATGGCGTTCACCACCAGATAAACAATGGCTGCCACAAGCACTACGCCTGCCACCACAAACTTGAGCCGATTTTGCTTTGGCTGTTCTAAAACCAGCCCCTCATCTTTGTTTGTCCAAGACACACCAGACATAATTATTCTTCCTCATCAAGCCACGCTTCGTTTTCGCGCTCAATTTCTGCCAAAAGTTGGCTTGCTTCCTCAGCCAGGTCGGCCGGCACCGAAACGTGACCATTACCTAACAAACCAATTGTTAACCCAAACGCTTGCCCAGCCCCTTCTTGCCAGGCGCGGGCGGGAATACCTTCGGCTTCCAGTCGGCCGGCAATAATTTGGGCCGGGGTTAAGCCCAGCGTTTTATACACCGTTACCCACCGAATAGATTGGCTACCACCGGGAGAGGTTTCGCCATCACTATCGTCATCGTGGGGGAAAATTGCTGCTGTGGGATCACTCATTAGTCAAAAGCCACTTCTTTTTGGGAATTGCCGGATCGGATAGCTCTATCTTGTTCAGCACTATACCGGCTCCAGAATTCCAACAAACTTAAAGCATGGAATTTATTATACAGCAAGTTGCGTGTAAAAATGTGCCTTTATAAAATAAACCCCATATTTTAGCTAGTTGGGCATAATAGCACAGACTATTATGAGCGCAAGACAGCCACCATTTTCGCCTCGCTTACCCTTGATCGGATAACCTATAAGGTATAGACTTACGTAGTCTGTCTGACGAAATCACCCAATTTACTCTATATTAAAGTGTACCCCTTGTTAAGCGTCAAAGGATGATAATCATATGGCTTTCATAACATTTATCATTAGTTTTATATCAAATCCTTGTTTATGCTTCGACAATAAGTATGTCTCTGTTAGGAGGTCGTTATGCAGCGAAGGTTAGGATTACTCATTCTGATTATATGGTCAGCCATCCTTGTTGTTGGTTGTAAAGGTGAGCCTGGCGAAACAGGTGTTCAAGGGCCTGAAGGAGCGCAAGGTTTACCTGGCCCAGCTGGTGAACCGGGGGCACAAGGCCCGGCCGGCCCAGCAGGGGCGGATGGCTTGAGCTTTGAGCCACCTTCTTTTATTGGTAGCGAAGCGTGTGCTGAGTGCCATCAAGAAACATACGATGTCTTTATTAAAAGCGGACATCCCTGGAAGCTTACAAAGGTAGTAAACGGCGAGGCACCTGTCTATCCCTTTACCGCAATCCCTAACCCGCCCGATGGATATACCTGGGATGACATTAGCTATGTGATTGGTGGTTATAACTGGAAAGCCCGCTTTATTGACCAACAAGGTTACATTATCACCGGTGCCGATGAAAATGCCACGACCCAATACAATTTTTATAATGGTGAGTTAAAGCTGGGTGATGAATGGGTTGGCTATCACGCTGGTGAAGCCAATTTGCCCTATGACTGTGGTGGCTGCCACACGACTGGTTATTCTCCGCAAGGTAACCAAGATGGCTTACCGGGTTTGACTGGTACTTGGGCACTTGCGGGTGTTCAATGTGAAGAGTGTCATGGGCCGGGCAGTTTGCACGCCAATGCCCCGCTTTCGTTCCGCCCGATTGTGGATCGGGATGCGGAAAGCTGTGGGTCTTGCCATTCACGGGACACCCAAGAGGCAGTGAATGCCAGCGATGGTTTTATTCAGCACCATGAGCAGTATGAGGAGTTGTTCCAGGGCAAGCATGTGGCGATTGATTGTGTGGTCTGCCATGACCCGCATACGGGTGTGGTGCAGTTGCGTAAGGCAGATTTGCCCACAACACGAACCACGTGTGAAAACTGCCATTTCCAACAGGCGAATAATAAGGGCAACGAAACCCACGCTGGCTTGCGCATGGAGTGTATTAGCTGCCATATGCCTCGCGTAACGAAAAGCGCGGTAGGTGATCCGGAGCAGTTCACTGGGGATATTCGTACCCATTTGATGGCGATTGACCCGACCCAAGTGGGGCAGTTCTCTGAGGATGGGACAACGGCTTTATCGCAGCTTTCGCTTGATTTTAGCTGTCGCGGCTGCCATAATCCCGAAGGCTCTGGCCGGGTTCGGGAGGATGCGGAGTTGATTGAGGCGGCCACAGGCTATCACGCCGTACCACAGCCGACGCCTGAAGCAACGGCCGTTTCTGAGCCATAACAATGAGGAAAACATAATGAGTTATCTAAAACTCAGCCGTTTCCTTCTAGGAGTTGTTCTCGCCGCTGCTGGCCTTCTGTTCTGGTGGCACCTCCCTGTCTCCGCCGAGGTGCCACAGCAGGCCGGGGACGAGGCGTGCCGTCTGTGCCACAGCGACACCAACGAGGTAGTCACGCTCCCTACGGGAGATGAAGTGCCGGTGCAGGTGGATATGGCGGTGCTGGCGCAGTCGGCTCACGGCAACATGGCTGAATCCCCATTGGCTTGCAGCGACTGCCACCAAACCATTAACGACTATCAATATCCGCATACAGACGTTACGGCAACTACGCTGCGTGAATTTCAACTGGAAAAATCGGCGGAATGTCAACGTTGTCATGTGCAGCCCCATCTCACCAGCCACCCTGGGCCGGAAGCGGAGAATGGCGTGGCGTGTGTGGATTGTCACGGCGGGCATGATGTGGCACCGGCAGCGGATTGGCAGCAGCCGGGGGCGACGGCCACTTGTGCCAATTGCCACAACCGTTCGGGGGTGGATTTGGTGGATGAAGCGGCATTAACGGCCGTTATTCAAAATGGCCTTTTCACCAACCAGACAGACAGCAATTACTGCCTTTCCTGCCACAGCCAGCCCGGTTTGCAGGTGACGTTTGCCAATGGCGACACCAAGTCGGCCACGATAGATGCCGATGCTTTTCATAGTTCGGTGCATGGGGTGGATTCGGAACGGCCGTTAAATTGCACCAACTGCCACGAAAACCACCAATACCCCCATGAACCCGTCACCGCCGAATCAGCCAGAGCCTACAGCCTAGAAATGTATCCCCTGTGCGCCAACTGCCATGAGCCAAAATATGACCAGGCGTTAGACAGTACTCATCAGGCCGCTTTAGAAGATGGCAATTTGGATGCCGCAGTCTGTACCGATTGTCACGGTGCCCACGACACACCTGTTCCCAACGAACCCCGCGAACGCATTTCCCACACTTGCGAAAAATGCCATAGCACCATCTTTAACGAATATGCGACCAGCGTTCATGGCGATGCACTGCTTACCGAGGGTAACTCTGATGTGCCAACTTGTATTGATTGCCACGGTGTGCATAACATCGGCGACCCCACCACCAACCTCTTCCGCATTCGTTCCCCCGAACTGTGCGCCGGCTGCCATGCCGACGAAGAGCTAATGGGTAAGTATGACATTTCAACGCAGGTCTTTGATACCTACGTGGCCGATTTTCATGGGTCAACTGTAGCCATCTTTGAGCATCAAGACCCAACGGTGGAGACCAACAAGGCGGTTTGTTATGATTGCCACGGTGTGCATAACATCCAGAAACCAGATGATCCGCAGGCTGGTATTAAGAACAACCTGCTGGCAACATGCCAGCAGTGCCACCCCGATGCCAGTGCCAACTTCCCGGATTCCTGGACAAGCCACTTTGAGCCATCGCCACAGCATAACCCGTTGGTCTATTATGTAAACCTGTTTTACAACATTGTTATCCCCTTAACCGTCGGGTTCTTCGCTTTCATGGTCTCAACCGATGTGTATCGGCGTATACGGCTAAGTTTGAAATAAAAAATCCCGGCCGGAGCCTAATAGCTTCGGCCGGTCGTGATGTAGATGTAAAGGAGTGAATGGTGGCTGATAAAACGGAAAAACAGCAGCAGTTCCCCCGCTTTCGCTTGATGGCGCGTATTGAGCATATCGTCTTGTTGGTAAGCTTTACAGTGCTGTCTATCACGGGGCTGCCGCAAAAGTATATTGAAGCACCATTTTCAGAGACAATGATTGGCTGGATGGGTGGTATCGAGGCGGTACGGATGATTCACCGCTATGCAGCCTTTATGCTCGTGACTGGGTCAGCTTTTCATTTGTTTACAGGTGCCTATCGCAGCTTGGTAAAGAAAGAACGAATGCGCATCATGCTGCGGCTGTCTGATGCCCGCGATTTGTGGGATACGATTCGCCATAATTTGGGTTTTTTGCCAGAACCTCCGAAGATGCCCAAGTTTAATTTTGGCGAGAAGATAGAGTATTGGGCGGTAATTTGGGGAACGGCCGTTATGGTCATCACCGGCTTTATGCTGTGGAATCCAATCGCCACCACCTTCATCCTGCCCGGTCAAATCATTCCCGCCGCCCTGGCTGCCCACGGCGGCGAGGCGGTTCTAGCGGTTCTCTCTATCCTCATCTGGCACATGTATAATGTGCTTCTCAAGCATCGAAACTTTAGCATTTTCACCGGCAGCCTGCCCCGTCACCAAATGGAAGAGGAACATGGACTAGAGCTAGAGCGGCTGGAAACGGGTGGTGACCCGTGGCCGGGAATGAGTTTGCCCGTTTTGCAAAAGCGGCGGCGCAACTTTCTCATTATCAGTGTCATTCTGAGCAGCTTGATCATGGCTGTTTTGGTTTGGCTTTTCACCTTTGAACAAACGGCCATTACGACCATTCCACGAGTGACGCGAGAAGTGTTTGTGCCATTAGCAACGGCCGTTCCTTAAAACATTCTCGCTAGTTAGTGACAAATAACCGTCAGGTTTTGTGACAAAATGCACTAAACAGACCCCTTTTTCCCACTTATACTGACCACTGTCATCATGCCCTCCCTTGCATCTGGTGGTTGCTTGATGGCCATGGTCACTAGGTAACGCATGGGCAAGCAAGGGTAGTAAATACGCTTGTTGCCCCCAGAAGGAGGGTTGTCATCAGTTATTAACTAATACCATTATCAATTTACTAACTTTGAAGGAATAGCCGCTATTCCTTCGCTTATGTTCAACGGGGTTACCCCGTTTCATTCATTTTAGATGAGGAGAATGCAGTATGAAACGTAAACTATTACTAATCAGTTTAGTCGTGTTTGCTGTCTTGATGCTCGCTGCTTGTGCTGGGGCGGAAGGCCCTGCTGGTCCTGCTGGCCCGGAAGGCCCTGCTGGCCCCGCCGGAGAGGCTGGTCCTGCTGGTCCTGCTGGCCCCGCTGGCCCTGCTGGAGAGGCTGGTCCTGCTGGTCCTGCTGGCCCCGCTGGAGAAGCAGCCATGATTATGGCTAGCGATCTCTCTTGTACCGAGTGTCATAATGATACGGCGATTATTACCGGCAAGAAGGCTCCGTGGTCAACTTCTGTTCATGGAAGCGGTACCGCTGCTGAATATGCTGGTGGCCGTGATGGTTGTACAGGGTGTCATTCCGGTGCTTCCTTCTCGAAGATGGTTGCCGCTGGTGAAACTCCGGCAACTTATTCTGGCACTGCTGCTGATGTAACTCACCAGGACTGCCGCACCTGCCATCAGATCCATGTGACGTATACCAGTGAAGACTGGGCGCTGGAGACAACAGCCCCTGTTGCCTTGTATGCCATTGAAGGGGCGACCTTTGACGGTGGTAACGGTAATCTGTGCGCTAACTGTCACCAACCCCGCACTACGATGACAGCAACTGACGGTGTGGTGAATTGGTCTAGCACTCACTACGGGCCACACCACGGCCCGCAAAGTGCAATGCTGCTTGGCATTGGTGGTGCTGGCCCTGTTGAAGGAACCCCCTCAGGCCATTACAAAGAGGTCGAGAACACCTGTGTGGGCTGCCACTTGGGTGAAAACCAGAACCATACCTTTATGCCTACCGTTGCAGCTTGCGCGGAATGTCATGAGGGTGTCGAGAATTTCGACATCAATGGTGTCCAGACTGAAGTTGCGGAAATGCTGACCCAACTTGAGGAGGCTCTGGTTGCCAAAGGCATGTGGGATCTCGAAGCAGACGAACCGGTTGTAGGGGAATATCCCGAGGCCGAGGCTGCTGCTATGTGGAACTATGTGTATATTGCTCACGAAGACAAGAGCATGGGTGTGCATAATGCGGAGTACACGAAGGCTTTGCTGCAAGCTAGCCTGGATGCCCTGCAATAACGCAATCTTGATAGTATAATGATAAAGGCCAGATGTGTTATGCATCTGGCCTTTATTTTTTGGGGGAAAGCTAAAGATTTCGCGGTCTTGCCTTGCTAATCAGGCTGGTGGTGGGTAAGAGCAGGGGTGGGGTGGGTGTAAACTTCTGATTCGTCGGCCAAGGCTCCGCGCCGTATCCAGTTGAGGGTGAGGCCAACGGCCGTTAAAATGCCCACGGTGATTAAACCGACAATGATGCTGCCGATCCCAGCGGTGTCAATAAACCAGTATATAATGCGAATGGTAGGTTCGTCGGGGAAGTTCATGCGGCACTCTCCATCATGATTTGGGGGCGGCAGTCGAGGCAATAATTGAGCCAGGCTGGATGACCCAACTGCCGGGCAACGTAATCTAGTTCGGCCTGGCTGACTAACGGCCGTTTACAACCCGCACAAACCGCACGCGGTGAACGCCGTAGGGCGGCAGCAGGCGGGGATATTTCGGTCGTTGCGGCCATTTTAATCGCCTGCGTATCACAAATGTGCTCACACTTGCGGCAGCCAATACAGGCGGCTGTGGCAAGCAGTAGGGCGGTCTCCTGCTCCGTTTCATAAACGGCCAGGGCCTTGGTGGGGCAAATCTGGACGCAAAAGCCGCACAGGGTGCAGTCAGCGGGGGTGGGGATGGTGGGGAGAAAAACGGCCGTTTTCGGCTGGCGCGGCGGCTGCAAGGCTTCTTCCAGCCAATTTGCCAACAGGCTGCCAATCGGAGCATACACGTCATCCCCAGAACGAGCCAGCGCCCGCCCTACCTCCGGCAGCCAACGGCCGGCGTGTTTTTTGATAAAGCTACGCTCCAACTTTTGCCAACGCCACCGATTTTCCGGGTCATTGACCTGCATTTCGGCCACATAGCCCAAAAAAGTTAGCTCCATGGAGGCGTGGTCGGGCAATTCGCTGCTGACCATTTGCAGCCCGGCAGTTTGGTAGAGCAAGGCGAGCTTTTGGGTTTCGGGGCCAAGCAAACGGCCGTTAACCATCATGGACTCATAGAGCCACAGGCGCGGACGGCCGTTTCCCATAAAAGCGGCCTCATACCGCGCCAACCGTTCTTGCTCTGTCTCCGTCCCAATGCTTGCGAGCGTTTCGGCTGCCTGCCGTGCACTATGGGAAAACGGCCGTAAGGCTCGCGCCGCTTCATACAGCGGCCACATCATTCCCGGCTGGGTCATCCACAGCATCGGCGGTACCAACACCTCTGCCAAGGCATGATAGAGTTCAGCTCGCAAAGCCAGCGCGGGATGTGTGTCAACCATTTTTTAGCAAGTGATCAGTAATCGGTAATCAGTGACCAGCTCACTGATTACTGGTTACTGGTTACTGATTACTGATTACTGATTACTGTTTACCGCCGTTCAAGTTGCCGCGCAAAGCCTGCGCTGTCTGATTGATAATATCCAGCGGAATCGCCAAAATCGTTGAATTTTGCTCGCTGGATACTTCAACCAGCGTTTGCAAATAGCGCAATTGCAGGCTGTTGGGTGACTGCGCCAAGCGGTCGGCCGCATCTGAAAGCGCCTCAGCCGCCAGCTTTTCACCTTCCGCATGGATGATCTTGGCGCGTTTTTCCCGTTCTGCTTCGGCCTGCCGCGCCATGGTGCGCTGTAGTCGTTCCGGCAAAAGCACATCCTTCACTTCCACAATGCTCGCTTCCACACCCCAGGGTTCGGTATGGTCATCAATGATCTTACCCAAGCGCTCATTGATGCGGTCGCGCTGGGAGAGCAGTTCGTCCAAATCGGATTGGCCTAACACGCTCCGCAGGGTGGTTAACGCCACCTGGCTGGTTGCTTTGGTGTAATCTACCACCTTGATGATGGCATCCTGGGGATTGACCACGCGGAAGTAGACAACCGCATCTACCTGCGCCGTAACGTTGTCCTTGGTGATGACTTCCTGTGGTTCAACAACAAGCGTTTCCACCCGCATGTCTACTTTGATCATGCGATCCAGGTAGGGCACGATAAAATTGAGGCCAGGCTCACGTTCGCTGCGGAATTTACCGAAGCGAAATACCAGACCGCGCTGGTACTGCCATACAATCTTGACCGATGGCACAATGAGCAAAAGCAGTACAATGACGATGAGTAGGATTAGAAATGGTTGACTAAGCATTGCCAAACTCCTGTAAAATGGGACGCGGACGAACACGGACAAACACGGATGAATCTGAGAAATCTGAGAAATCTTTGATTTTTATTCGTGGTGGTGTGACACCGCTCATGACATCTCCTCTCTAAATGAGATTGAGAACAGTTAATTGGGTCGTCGGAACTCAAACGGCCGTTTACGTTTCGGGCCAACTGGTTCCGGCGCGGGAATCTCAATTTGGGCTTCGGCGGCGGCAATCACCCGCCCTTCGGCGACTTCCCAAATAGAAATGGCGGGAAAGAGCTTGAAGAAAAGCAGCGGCCCCAAAACCAGCATGGCGAACGAAGCCGCCGTCACGGACAGCTCGGTGGGCGATGGCAGATAGGTGGCATAGGGCACAAGACGGGGGTGGGTGACGGTGGGAATAATGATGTTCCAGCGCTCTAGCCACATGCCAACGACGACACAGACAGAAGCAATAATCATGGATCGGATTAAATGCCGTTTGCACCAAAGGGTAAAGCCAATCACAAGCGCCAGCAGCAGCATTACCTCAATGACCCACAGCAGGGTGTGGATGTCGGGGGCCAGCGAAAGGGTGAAGGGCAGTTGTTCGGGCATGAAGAGGACGAGGGAGAGAAAAACGGCCGTTATTCCCTGCCCCAACAGCCACTGGCCGCTAAACAAGGGCGATAGCTCCTGCAAAAAAGATGGCAGCAAGTTTGGCACAATCAGCACCCAGGTCGCTACAACCATCAGCCCCACCATTCCCCAAAACGTCGGCGCAAACGTGCCCCACAGCTTGCTTGCCAGCACCGGAAACTCCATCACTTCTTGCCCCGCCACAATGGTCAAATGTTCGGTGTAGGTGAAATAAAACCAGATGATGCTCATTACAATAAACAGTGCCTTCAAACTGCGGTACTGCTGCTCCTGAATATACTCCTGCAGCCCCATGCGCTGCCGGAAAATCGTCACCACAATCAGCAGCATTCCAATGCCGGAAAAAACGGCACCGACGACAAAATAAGGCCCTAAAATGGTGGATTTCCAGCCCGGCTGCACGGTAGTCGAGAAGATCCAGGAGGTGACGGTGTGGAGCGAAACGCCAATGGGAATGATCAGAATTGAGGTGGTGGTGATCACCTTTTCCAGCCGCCGCCACTGCTCCCGGTTGCCGCGCCAGCCTAAAGCCAGCAGCCGGTAAAGAAAGCTGCGCCATTTGGGGGCATTGGCTGGCACGTTGTCACGCAGCAAGGCGATGTCGGGTAGCAGTTGCATAAACAATGCGCCCATGCTGGCGAGAATATACAGCGTCAGGGAGGTGGCATCCCAGAGGAGGGGGGATTGTAAACGGCCGTAAATAAAAATCGACCCCATCCGTTCCGGCCGGCCCATATCAAACAAAATTTGCAGTGCCGCCACCAGCAGCCCAAACACCGTCAACGTTTCCGCAATCCGCGTAATCGGCCGGCGCCAATTGGCCCCCGTCAATTGCAGTGCCGCCGAAATCAACGTCCCCGCCATGCTCACCCCAATCAGAAAAATAAAATTCACCATGTACACGCCCCAAAACACGGGACGGTTCAAACCGGTTTCCCCTAAACCAACCGTTATCTGGTGGTAGTACATGTACCCGCCCCAGCCAATCACCCCAACCAGAAAGAGAAACAGCAGCCGAAAACGAATGCCAATGCGGTATAAAGGATCAATAAGCAGCGTTTTATCGTGAGGATTTACAGTTAGCATAGTTTATCCTTCTCGCAAATAGATAACCTTCGGGTGCGTGCCCACATCTTCCAGCAGCCGGAAAGCGCGGGGGTTTTGCTCTAATTTAGAGACAGTGCTTTCTGGATCATCTAAATCGCCAAAATAGCGGGCTTTGGCCGTGCAGGTTTGGACACAGGCTGGCACATAATCTGCCGCCCGAAAATCCCGCCCCTCTGCTTCAGCTTGGGCGCGGGCTTTTTGCAGGCGGTGGATACAAAAGGTGCATTTCTCCACCACCCCTTTCATCCGTGCGGCCGGCCCCTCAGACCGCCCTGGCCCTGTCACTGCATCTGGCGAGAGATGCTGCGCTAGTTCTGGTGTCCATTCCGGCTGGTACCAGTTGAAGTAGCGCACACCATAGGGGCAGGCCACCGTGCAAAAACGGCAGCCAATGCAGCGATCATAATTTTGCCGCACCAGCCCTTCCTCATCCCGATAGGTCGCCTGTACTGGGCAAACCTTCACACAGGGAGGATTGACGCAGTGCATACATGGCCGGGTCAGATACCGGGTGCGTACAAACGGATATTCCCCCGTTTCCTCTGTGGGGTTAATCGGGTCGGGGAAAACATCGTTCCAGCGAATGGCACGCCCTTTTTGCGCTTGTTCCGGTGCCACCACCGGCGTGTTGTTTTCAAAGCGGCAGGCGATGCTGCACCCCTGGCAAGCCACACATTTATCCAAATCAATAACCATTGCCCAACTTGTCATAATGCCCTCGTAGTTACGCTGGATACACCTTCACACGGGTGTTGGTAAACGCTGCCAGCCCGCTAATCGGTTCCGATTGCGGATCGAGTAGGGTGACACCGTTAACGCCCCGATTTTTTGCCCACCGACCCACGGCCGTATGTCCCTGGTTATAGGGTAGATTGACCACATCGGGACGCACTGCTGCCACTAGCCGCAGCTTGGTCTGTACTTTGCCAAAGGGGCTTTCCACCCACACTTCCTGATGATCCTCAAGCTGGTGGTGTGCCGCCGTTTCCGGGTTCATTTCCAGCCACGAACCCCAGGTCTCCTGCACCGTCATCCCGCTAATCTCTTGCAACGTGGGCATATTGGCGGCGGCACTTACCGGCCCCAGGCTCATCAACGTGACCACGTTGACCGTCAAGGGATATTCAACTTCGCTGCCAGCATAAGTTGTAGGGACATATTGCGGCAGGTAGGTTGTGTCGTTGATGTGGGCAAGACCCAGGTCAGCCAGTTGTTCCGCGCTTTGGTTATCCAAAATACATTTCAGCTCGCGGCTATAAAAATCAAAATAGCCATCACGCGGGGCAAAACGGCGGTCTGTGCCGATGACCTCCTGCACCCATTTGTCGCTGCCGCGCCGGGAAAAGCGGTAGCCCGGTGTTAGCCACAGCCCTAGCTCCTTCATGGTGTCCCAATCGGTACCGACATCCTTGAGCCGATAGCGCAGCAGCCCTTGATAGGTGTGCCAGGGCATGGCTTTGGCGATCTCCCCACCCATTGCTGCCGCCACTTGCAGGAAAAAATCGCCAATGCTGAGCGTGTCGTGCTGGCGGCCGATGGTTGGCTGTCGCAGTCCCACGCCAGGGTAGCCCATGCCCTCAATAAAATGGTCTTCATACCGCTCCAAAAAGGTGGGTTCGGGCAGAATCAAATCTGCATATTGGGCGGTGTCGTCCATGAAGGAGGAGAATGAGACCACCAGCGGCACCTGTTCAAACGCTTCGCGGAAACGGTTGCCACCAGGGGCTTCATAAACGGGGTTGGCATCATAGAGGAACAAGGTGTCTACTTTGTAGCCATCGAGGATGCGCTCGGCTACGGCCTGATAAGCATGTTTTGCCAGCGGGAACTGCGTGCCAGCACCATCTACCCGCTCCATCGTGCAGCCCTGTTTAGCAATGGGATCATCCGCTGGCTGCGGCCAGTTGGGAACTTCGGGATAGCGTTGGGTCAGCACCCCCCCAGGGCGATCAAGGCTACCGACCAGCGCATTGAGGCAATGAATTGCCATCGCCGTGTAGACACCGCCGATGGTGCCGTTTAGCAGACCGCCTTTGCCCGGCAAAAGTGCCACCGACGGTTTGTTGCTGGCAAATTCCCCGGCGAGGCGGGAAATGGTGGTGGAGGAGATGCCGGTGATGTCGGCAACTTGTTCGGGGTTGTAATTTTCAAGGACAAAATTTTTGAAGCCCTGAATGAGCCGCGTGCCGGTTTCGTCGGGGAAATCTTCGTAGCCAAAGCTGTAGTGGCCGACAAAGCTGGGGTCAATTAACCCAGAGCGAATGATGACGTTTGCCATGCCCAAAGCCAGAGCCGCGTCGGCACCAGGGACAATGGGAATCCATTCGTCAGCTTTGGCTCCGCTGACACCCTGGCGAGGGTCAACGACAACCATTTTGCCCCGTTCGGCGCGACCGCGCCGCATAAAGGCATAGCCCGAAATCATGCGCTGTGGTACGGGGCCGGCTTCCAACATGCTGGCACCAAAGGAGAGGATGTAGCTGCTGTTTTCCAGGTCGTAGACGGGGGTGTTGTAAACCCCCTGCGTCAGATAGCTTCCTAATTTGGCGGCGGCGGTGTTGAGGCTTTCGCGGGAGATGACGTTGGGGGAACCAACGAGGCGCATAAATTGCTGAAAGAAGCTTTTGAGCTGACCGGGGGCTTCGCCGTGCATCAAAACGGCCTGTTCGGGGTGCCCGGCGGCGCGTAAATCGTTGAGGCGAGCGGTGACTAGCTGCACGGCTTCATCCCAACTGATTGCTTCCCATTGCCCTGCACCGCGTTCGCCGGTGCGCCGCATAGGGCCGGTGAGCCGGTCGGGGTTGTAGAGCAGTTCGGGGGCAGCCTGGCCTTTGGGGCAGAGGGTTCCCAAATTCATAGGGTGCATGGGGTTGCCTTCGAGCTTGACCAAACGGCCGTTTACGACCCGGCTCAACACCCCACACCCACTTGGGCAGAGCAGGCAAACCCCAGGAACGATCTTTTCCGGGATGAGGGTGGTGGTGGAAACGGCCGTTGGCAGCAGCTCAATCTCCGTTACTGCGTCCGCCTCCAGGTTCAGCAGCCCTTGCAAACCGCCCACGACGGCGGCACTGCCGGCCGTAATCGCAGCCATTTGCATAAATTGACGTCGAGTTAAGGGGGTAGCCATGCTGCTTATTTACCTCCACATGAAGCCGGTTCCACTGGGGCGCAGATAAATTGGGACGGCGGCAAGGGATACTCCTCCGGTGGGATTTGCCCATCGCCCAAATCGGCCACAAACGCTACCAGTGCCTCCAACTGTTCATCGGTAAACTGCCCGTCAAAGGCTGGCATGTTGAGTTCGGGAATTCCATTGACCGTAAAAGAGCGAATTGCCCCTTGTGAGATGCCGCTGTTGGCTAACCCGATGGCAAACAGCCCCGAACGGCTGTAGCCGTGGCAACCGGCGCAGGCAATGTCGTAAAGCTCCAGCCCATCGGTGATTTCGGCGGGGGCGATGAGCATACCGGGCAGTGTGGGCACCTGGTCGGGACGACCACGTGCCGCCCACAGTAGCCCGCGCAGCGTCCGTGGTCCCCCGCCACCTGCGCTGACATGGCACACGGCGCATGTCTCACCGGTGCGGGGTGAATATTCGGGCAGCGAGTGGACGGGCGGCGCACCGAACAGTGACCTAACGCCAGCATAGGTGATGAAGGCTATCAGAATAACGGCCGTTATCTGCATCACACGCATTTGGGAACGGATTAATCGTTTCATGATTATTCATGCGCCTTTAGCACATCTGCCTCACGGTTCGCCCCGTGGCAAACCTGGCAAGTTTCAATGCCAGAGGCCGTCGTTTGCAGTTCGGCATGACCACCAGCCGCCACACTGTCGTGGCAGGCGTTGCACAGCGAGCGAATGGGTGGGGTGGTGCTGACCACGGCACCTGCTTGGGTAATCGTTGTCGGCTGTACACCCGATGCCAGCGGCAAGCTGTATGACCCCGCCACATGGCAGGTCTCGCAGCGGTTTAGCGTGCCGGGGAAAACGACATGGCCGTAGTTATGTTCCGTATTGCCAAAGCCGTAAACCGCCAGCGGCTGCTCTGCTTCCTCGCCGCGATGAATTTTGTGAATCATCGAGCCCAAGCTGATGCTGGTTGGGGGCATGGCTTCTGCCGGGCGGCGTGCCTCGTCTGTTGCCAGCGAGTTGTGGCACATCACACAATAGTCGGTGTTTTGGCGAATGGTGCCGTGCAAGGCCAGGCTGTCGTGACAGGCGTTGCACTGTTCCAATGTCACCGCTTGCCGCCGGGCAACGGGCTGCCCACCGTCCAGGGCAACATAGATAATGGGGTTAAAACCAGCTACGCGCACGGGGTCAACCAAATCCCTGATTGTTTGGTTCACATACCCTTCCAGTGCCACAGCATAGGTGCCGCTGGCATCGGCGGGCAGGGTGTAGTTTAGGCGATACTGATAAGTGCCGTCTTCGCCTTCTTCAACAGCGGGGGGATTGTCGGCCGGCGTGCGGTAAATGGTTTCGGTGACGCGATTGAGATAATCGGTGGTTGGGCCAGCCACTGTAACCGCCAGATAATCCATCTCAGCCGGAGTCAGGGTTACATCGTCGTCGGTTGTGATTTTGAAAGTCACATTCATAGCCTGCCCCGGTGCGGCATCTTCCACGCTGACAATTGTAAAGTTGATGCGCGTAATTTGGGTGGAGTTGATGGGCAGCAGGTGCGCCCCGGCAACCGAAGCATCAAATTCTTCGCCTGACGGATCATGGCAGGATAGACATCTGTCGTCGGTGCGGCTGCCGGCCGGATGATTCTCGCCGGTGATGAGATCAACATTGTCGTGGCAAGCGGTACAGGCTGAGGCTTGGGGAGCCGTGATATAGCGGTCGCCATCGGTTCCTGTATGGCAGGTGGCGCAGTTGCGCGTGTCTTGCGGCCAGACGCTGTGGCTAAAATCAATGATGCTTTGGCGAAAACCGACAATGTAATAGGGGCTTCCGGCCTGCACGCTGGGTAGATTGGCACCCGAATGAATTTTGTGGATCATGACCTTGAAATCAGGCGTGTTGCCCGACTCGGGGTCAACGAGCTGCGAAGTGTGGCAGAGGACGCATTGCCCAACCTCTTTGCGGCTACCGCCGTGGGCGGATAGCTGATCATGGCAGCCGTTGCAACTGGCGGTGGTGGCAATGTCACGGGTGACGGTTGGTTCGCCACCGGCCGGGACAAAGGTATAAACGGGGTCAGCAGCCACGTCGCGTGGCCCTCTAATCACTTCGGCACTGACGGTGTGGGTGGCGTTGGGGTCGTAGTCATTGCCCAAAGGCTGAGCAAAGGTGTAGGTGTAGGTGCCAAGCGCGAGTTCTGCATATTGGCCTTCGCCATTTTCAAAGGTGGGCTGTTGGGTGGTGGCAAAAGCGGGAGCCACCGTTTCGCCAGCCAAAACATATTCGGCTCCGGCGACTTCGGTGGTGAAGTAGTTGACGTAACTGGTTAGCTCGGTTTCGGGGTCGGTGGCGATGCGGGCGATGAGGAAGCGGACACTTTCAACCTGATCCAAACTCAAAGCCGTGCCATTGGCATCGCTGAGGGTAAAAGTGACAATCGGGATTTTATCGTCCCCAATCGTCACATCCGTTATTTCAGAGAGGATGCCCTCCCCTGTGTTGATTAGAAAATTTTGGATGTCGGGGCCGGGGGGGCCTTGGGGGCCAGGAATACCCTGTGAGCCAGCGGGGCCTTGTGCGCCTTCGGGGCCGGCCGGGCCAGCGGGGCCTTGTGCGCCTTCGGGGCCGGTTGGCCCTGGTTCTGCCGTGCAGGCAGACAAGAGGATGAGCAACAGTCCAATGCAGAGGAAGAACAAACTGCTTGCGAAAGCCGATATGGTGGGATGTGGTTTCATGAAGCGATTCCTGATAAACGGGCAATGGTCTGGATGGAGAAATTTCCAGGCTATCACTCATATAGACAATGCCATGTCAATACAACTCGAGACTTGCTTGACTCCCCTCATAGCCAGTTATTGCAGTACAGGAATATGCGCTTACCAATGTGAGCTTCTTAAAGGACTAAAAGTGATACGTGAGTCCATTTTAATAAATAGAATGCAAGAAATTAGCGTATAAAGTCGTGAATATCCATGACATTTGTAATGAATTTTGTGACATTGTTTGTTGAGCAATCTTTCTGCCACGCAAATTGGTGTTGTTTGGCTATAATTTAGGGCAGTAAGCAAAACTTATATGATTGGAATGAAATATGACTCGCTTGGAGCAATTGTTAGATAAGCTGGATGAGACACGAGAGACGCTGTTGATGGCACTGGAAGATCTGCCGGATGAGGCGTTTGCCGAGCCAAATGCCATTGGCAACTGGTCGGTGCAGGATTTGCTGGCAAATATTACGGCATGGGAAGCGGAATTGGTGACGGGGCTGATGCGGCTGAAGCAGGGGAAGAAACCGGATCAACTGTTGGCGGCACTGGATGATATGGATGCGTATGACCAGGCGCGATTTGCGGAGAACCACGAACGGCCGTTAGAGACCACCTTCAACGATTTCCAAAAAGTCCGCATGGAATTGGAAACATGGTTGGAAGAGTTCAGCGACCAGGAGCTGACCCGGCCGCGCCAGTTCAAATGGTTTCGGCGCGAATCGTTGGCGCAAATCATTGAACGGCTGACCATTACCCGCGAACGGCCGTTTGCCATCAAAGTGGCCGTGTTTGCCGAGCAGTGGCTTAAACGCGAAGCCGCCGCCAACGCCAACATTATTCCGTTGACCCTCGTGGAGGTACCCGATGACGACACAGATTGACCCGGCTGTTTATGCGGCAGCCAAAGAAACGGCCGTTCTTGTTGACCGTAGCAACCTGGGTATGCTCAAAATCACCGGAGCCACCCGGCTCGACCTCATTGACCGCATGTCTACGCAGGCAGTGAAGCGGCTGCAAAGCGGCGAAGGCCGTGCCACCATTTTCACCACCGACATCGGCCGCATCATTGACCGGCTGATTTTGTACGCCAGCAGCGACACTGTGTACGCGCTGACCAGCGAAAACCACGCCGACCCCATTGCCCGCTACCTGATGCGCTATGTCTTTTTAACGACGACTTTCACCTGAGCGATATTTCGGCAGAAACGTTGCTTTTGCCATCTATAGCTCAGGCTGGTGCAAAGCTGATGGCGGCTGGTTTTCCTGAGGTGGATTTGCCGCTGCATCATTGGCGGAGCGGTTGTTAGTGGCGTAACCGCCTGCCTCCACCGTACCGACCCCATTAACGGCGATGGCTATTTTGCGATGTGCCAGGCCAGCGACCGCGATGCCCTATGGAACCACTTGGTTGGCAGCGGGCTGGTGGCGGCTGACGAGGCGGCGTTTGATTTTTTGCGGATTGAAAACGGCCGTCCCCGCTTTGGCCGCGAACTGACGCTCGACTATATTCCGCTGGAAGCCAACTTGTGGGACGATATTTCGTTTAGCAAGGGTTGTTACATTGGGCAGGAGATCATTGCCCGTATGGACAGCCGGGGCAAGCTGGCGAAAAGGCTGATGCGACTGCGTGCCGCTGCGCCGATTGCGGTGGGCAGTGAGGTGCTGGCGGAGGGCAGGAAGGTGGGCACCGTGACCTCAGCCGCCACAGGCCCGGCCGGAGCGGTGGCGTTGGGGTATGTGCGAACGGGGGCGGAAAACGGCCGTTTAACGGTCAATGACGTTGTGGTGACGGTGGTGGGGGAGTGACAAACGGCCGTTTGTCACTAGGGAAGCGACAAAAACGGCCGTTAGCCTGCTGATACACGCCAGCCAAACATTTAGGCGAATTCCGAGAAATAAACAAGAAGAAAAATAGCCACTTTGCCGGAATTCGCCAGGCATTTTCGGATTGAGTTTCCTATTTATCTTTCCGAAAATGCCTTAACGATTCAGCTCCTGCCGCAAATTTTCCATCAACTGCGTCATAAAACGAAGATTGTGGATGGTTGCCAGGCGGGGAAACAGGGAGTCGTTGAGTTTGAACAGGTGGTGAAGGTAGCCAAGGCTGTAGTTTTGGCAGCAGGGGGCATCGCAGTAGGGGGAGATGGGCTGGCTTTGTTTGAGGTGCTTTTTGTCGTTGATGTAGGCGTAGTGGAACCAGTCGTCGCCGCGCAAAACGGCCGTTTTTGGCTCCACCGCAAAGGAATACAGCCGCCCGTGTCGCGCATCCCGCGTGGGCATGGTGCTGTCAAAAATGTTGTAGCCCATTCGCGCCGCCGCTGCCACGTTGCCCGGATGCCCAACCCCCAGGGCGTGGAGCGTGAACTGCAGCGGCACAATTTCCCGCGTATAGGCCAAAATGTCGGTCAGCAAGTTGCCTTCGTTGTCCAACGGCCAGCCGCCATAGCCGTAGCCGTCAAAACCAATCTCCAGCAGTTGGTCGGCACACTGACGGCGCAGATCGAGGTCGCCACCTCCTTGGACAACGGCAATGAGTAACGGCCGTTTCTCCCCCCCATCCCGCCGCTGCCCCACAATCCGGTTAAACTCCTCCTTGCACCGTCGTGCCCAGGCCACCGTCCGCGCCACCGACCCCGCCTGCACTTCGCGGGGGTCGTCTACATGGGTGCAATCATCAAAACAAATCACCACGTCCGAGCCATAGCTCAACTGCATCTGCACGCTTTTTTCCGGGGTCAGGTTATATTTACGATCCTTCCCCTCCAGCCGAAACGTCGCCCCGCGATTGTTAATCGAACCGCTTTTGGGGTTTTGGCGGATGAGCGAATATACTTGGAAGCCGCCGGAGTCGGTAAAAATCGGCCGTTGCCACCCCGCCATCCGGTGCAGCCCGCCCAGCGCCTGAATCACCGTTGAGCTAGGCCGCTGCATCAGGTGAAAGACATTCATTTGCACCCCCTGAATCTGGCAAGCGGCCAAATCGGCGGCATCAACCGAGCGCACCACCCCCTGCGTGCCGTCGGGCAGAAAAACGGGCAGGTTGAGGGTTCCGTGGGGTAACTGTAGCTGGGTTAATTGGGTCATGGTTAGCTGTATAAAAGCAATCTCACGCAAAGGCGCAAAGGCGCAAAGGAGAATCTTCGCGTCTTTGCGCCTTTGCGTGACATAAAAATTTCCATTTGAGTGAACAAAGCGAACCACCAACTGAATTTTTAGACAAAATGCGCGGGCTGCTGGGCGATGAGTTTACCGCTTTTGCTGCCAGCTTTGATGAGCCGCACCGAGTCGGGCTGCGGCTGAACACGCTCAAAACGAGCGTGCCGGATTTTAGCAGCAAACCCGTATTTGCGCTTTCTTCCGTTGGTCTCCACGAACCGGCCGGCTTTTTGCTGGCCGACCCCGCCGCCCAGCCCGGTAAACACCCATTCCACGATGCCGGGGTCTATTATTTGCAGGAGCCAGCGGCGATGGTGGTGGGCAGCGTGGTTGACCCGCAGCCGGGGGAATGGGTGCTGGATTTAGCCGCCGCACCGGGGGGCAAATCCACCCATTTGGCGGCACGGCTGGGAGATACGGGGCTACTGGTTGCCAACGACATTGACCACAGCCGCGCCCAGATTCTGGCACAGAACATGGAACGCTGGGGGAGCCGCCACGCTCTGCTGACCAACGCCACCCCCAGCCAGCTTGCCGACCAGTTTGGGGCGATTTTTGACCGGGTGCTTGTAGATGCTCCCTGCTCCGGCGAGGGGCTGTTCCGGCGCATGGGCAGCTTTGCCTGGAGCGAGGCCAACGTGACCGCCTGTGCCGTGCGCCAAAGCCACATTCTGGACGATGCGGCGCGGCTGCTGCGCCCCGGCGGGCGGCTGGTCTATGCTACCTGCACCTTTTCGCCAGAAGAAAACGAAGGGGTCATTGCCCGATTTTTGGCCGACCACCCCAATTTTGCCCTGGAACCGATTCCACCCATTGCCGGAGCCGCACCGGGGCAGCCTGCTTGGGTCAACAGCGACCTGCCGCTTGACCGCGCCTTGCGGCTGTGGCCGCACCGCTTTCCTGGTGAAGGGCATTTTATTGCTCGGCTGCAAAGACAAGGGGGCGGTGGCGTGGATTATGCCCTTTTCCAGCCCCGTGCCTCGCGGGAGGCGCGGGCGTTGTGGGCTGATTTTGCGGCGAATGAGCTGGGGGATTTTGTTTATGAGGAGGAGCGGCTGCATGAGGCAAACGGCCGTTTATACCTCATTCCCCCCGATGCCCCTGCCACTGGCTCGGTGCGGCTGGTGCGCTACGGATTGTTGCTGGGCGAACCGCGCCGCAGCCATTTCCGTCCCGCCCACACCCTTGCCCTCGCCCTAAAGCCACACGAACATGGGCAACGGCCGATTTTGCTCCTGACGATCCTCAACTTGCTCGCTACCCGCTGGTGAAGATATTGCATGTGGGCAGGCGCTGCTATTGCGCTGGTGATTGCGGCTGGGTTTGGCTGGGTTGGGGAAGGGGGAAATTGCCGTTTAAAAACCCTTATCCGCGTGGGCGGCGGCGGGGATAGGAATTAGGGATTGGAGATTGGAGATTATGAACCTTCACAATCTCTAATCTCCAATCCCCAATCTCTCTTTTGTCTATACATCCCCCCGCTGAAACATGCCCCACAGATGCCCCCAATGGCTAACTCTGCCGCCATAGCGAGCTTCTAACCACGCTTTTTCCGGCCAAAGCGTGCGAAAAACCATTTTGGCAATGTCGCGGGGGCGGTCAACGAGCAGCAGCAGCAGGGGGAAGCGCAAAAGGGGATGGGACAGGGCAAAACCGTTGATGGCTTTTTCGGGTGCTAAAATCCGGCGAAACAGCCAGCGATGCAGCCATGAGGGGCATAGGGCGTGGAGCGCAGGTTCAAGTTCGGGCAGGCCGATGAGATGGTGCAGGAGGGTGAGGACGGTATAAACGGCCGTTGCCACCCGCCACCGCCGCGCCCGTTCGGCCACCACCTGCCAATTCACCCCCCGCTTTTGCGCCGTCAGGGCAATGTCCAACAAGCTGCGGATAAGGTGGAGGTCAAATTGGTGATTAACGGCCGTATGCACCGCAAAATGAATCACCGCATCCTCCGCTGCCAACTGCCGCATGTTCGGTCTTGAAGGCAGTGGCTCCAGCCGCTGCCACACCCCATCTATGTCAATAGCTGTCGTATGTTTTACCCACCAGCCAGGAAAAGGGGCGAGATGTAGCTCAATTAAATTCTGCACCCATCGTGGCTGGTAAAAACAAATCTCACCATCTGATAAAAGCTGTAGTTCAGGGGGACGTTTCTCCTTGCCATCTTGCTCAAATCCCGCCTGTGTCATTAGCTCCATAGCTTGGGGCATATAGGTGGCGGGTACCCATAAATCCAAATCCGACATCGGACGATACATTATCCCGCCATAGACCGATTCGGCCAGGGCAATGCCTTTGAGCAGCACAATCGGGATATTGCCCTGAAATTGAGCCGCAATTGCTTCAAGGTTGGCAAGGTGGAGTTCGTTCTGGGCAACGGCGGCATAGAGGTCGGTTTGCAGTGCGGCTGTTAGCTGAGGACATTTTGTGCGGCAAGCGCGATGAGCAAGTGGGCCTAATCCATGCTGGATGAGCCACGCGGCGAGGTCGGCTGGCTCTTGGCACTGGTCGGTTGGCAGGGGGTCGAGGTTGAGGAGGTAGCGTAAAAGGCGACGAACGACCGTTACTTCCCACCGCTGCCCAACCACATCATTGGAAGGCAAAACAAACGTTTGCAAAATTACTTACGGGGTCAGCGTTTGCAGTTCACCGCGCTGAGGAGAAACCACGGTCGCCGTGGGTACGACCGTAGAGTCATCACCTTTATCGACTGTTGGCTGATATTCAGGAATAAGCCGCTGGAGTTGGCGCAAAATCAGGGCTGCGTCATTGTTGGCGGCAGCCATCGCCAGCATTTCAATCGAGGTTTCCAGATCATGCGGCACAAATTTGCTGGCGTTTTCGGCAATAAAGATTTTTTCGTGCGCTGTGCGGTGGTAATTTTCCCCCGGCACAAACAGTTCTTCATACAGCTTTTCGCCGGGGCGCAGCCCTACGGTTTTGATTTCCACGTCTCGCCCAACCTCCAGCCCAGAGAGGCGGATGAGGTCACGCGCCAAATCAATGATTTTGACCGGCTGCCCCATATCTAGCACAAAGACTTCGCCACCCGTTCCCAGCACCGATGATTGCAGCACCAACTGCACCGCTTCGGGGATGGTCATGAAGTAGCGTTCAATGTCGGGATGGGTGATGGTGATGGGGCCGCCCATTTCGATCTGCTTTTTGAAGGTGAGGACGACGCTGCCCCGGCTGCCGAGAACATTGCCAAAGCGGACGGTGACAAACGGCCGTTTGCTTTCCCCCGCCGCCCGATGCACCAGCAGCTCCGCCGACCGCTTGCTGGCCCCCATCACGCTCGTTGGGTTCACCGCTTTATCGGTCGAAATCATCACAAACCGCTCCACATTCACCGCCAATGCCGCCGCCACCACGTTTTGCGTCCCCAGCGTATTGTTGGTAATCGCCTCCGCCGGGTTTTGTTCCATCAGCGGCACATGCTTGTGCGCCGCCGCATGGAACACCAACTGCGGCCGGTGCTGCTTAAACAGCGCCATAATGCGGTCGCCAAAGCGCACATCGGCAATCAGCGGCGTGAGCTTGGGGCCATGCAGCCCAATGCGGTTTAGCTCATGGTAAATTTCAAAAACAGAGTTCTCCCCATGCCCTAAAATTAGCAGTTCGCTGGGACCGCAGTAAAGCAGTTGGCGGCACAGTTCGCTGCCAATGGAGCCGCCGCCCCCTGTCACCAGCACCCGCTTACCCGCCACCAGCCGCCGCACCGCTTGAATATCAGTCTGCACCGGTTCGCGCCGCAGCAAATCCTCAATATCCACATCACGCAGTTGGTGAGGACGCAGTTGGTCGTGCATCATTTCGCTGATGCCAGGAATGGTTTTGGTTTCCACCCCTAGCATGTCGCATATGCCGGTAATTTCCCGGATGACGTCACCGCTGACGGTGGGCATGGCGATAATCACTTGGTCTACGGCCTCAGACAGAACAATGCGGGGCAAATCGCGCCGCGTGCCTAAAATGGGTAGGTTGCGAATATATAGCCCTTGTTTTTGCGGGTCGTCGTCTACAAAGGCGACCAGTTTAAGCCCCAGCAGCGGGTATTTTTGCAATTCTCGCGCCGTCATTTCCCCAGCATCGCCGGCCCCAATGATGATGACACGCTTTTGGTTTGGCACGCGCACTTGGGCGTTGCGCCCCCAAAAGCGGAGGCTGAAGCGGGTGCTGCCGACAATCATGAAGACGAGCAGAGTGTCAATGATGAGCATGGCGCGAGCGAAGGAGATGTTTAGGGTTGCCATGAGTGGGAGGGTGATGATAATGAGAACGGCCGTTGAGACTGCCACTGCCAGAACAATTTGCACCCCTTCATCAATGCTGGCATAGCGCCAGTAGCGCGAATAGACACCAAAACGCTGGAAGAGAAGGGGACGGAGCGTTAACCCGAGCAACGTGTAAATAAGTAACCCCAGCCAGAATTCCCGCGAAATCCAAAGTGTATCTAGCCGCAACATGAGGGCGATGGTCGGGGTGAGTGCCAAGGCGACGATGTCGAGCAGAAAAAAGTGACGATTGCGTAAGCGAGATAATTTCATGGTGCTTAGTTTGACAAAACGGCCGTTATTCTCCGACTTTACCTCCTTGGAAGAAACATACCCAACCAGCAAGACACAAATCATAAACAGCGTAATGACGATTATCTTGGTGTCGCCCAGCCGGTTTAACACCCACACCACAGCGAGAAATACCCCGAAAATGGTGCAGCCAGCATAAAGCACTGTGACAAAACTGTGGCGAAAGCCGGCGATTACCAACCGTTGGTATAGATGCGAGCGATGAGCTTCCCATACTTTTTCGCCGTTGCTGAGACGGCGCAAGAAAGTAAAGATGGAATCAAACAGAAATGGCCAAATCACCAACATGCCGGTTGCCAGAAACAAGTTGGCTGATGGTTCCTTAGCTGCCAAACGCAGTGTAAGCAGAGGCAAGGTAGCAAAAGTCAGCCCTAAAAAGGCACTGCCCACATCCCCCATAAAAATTTTGGCCGGGAACCAGTTGTGTAGTAAAAAGCCCAGGCTGCTGGCCGCCACCAGCAGTCCGAGGTCAACGACGAGGGGAGAGCCGTAATAATAACCAATCAATGCCCAGGCACTACCGGCAATGAGTGCTACCGTACCAGCCAGCCCATCAATACCGTCCATAAAATTGTAGGCGTTGATTAGCCCAACTATCCAGATTAGGGTAAAGGGGATGCCCAAAAGGCCAATAGAAATCTTGCCGAGAATGGGCAGGTTGAAGGTTTGCCAATATCCCACGCCGATGATAACAATCAAGGCCGCCACAATATGAACACCAAACCGGAGCCGGTTAGAAAGCGGGCGAAAATCATCAACCCAGCTAACGCTTGCTACCAGAAGGGCGGCCACAGAATAGCTGAGAATCAGGCTTTGTTGGACGTGGTGGGTGGTGAGAAGCGTGACCCATAGACCAAGCATGGTCACCATGACAATGACGACACCGCCGCCGCGTGGGGTTGGCTGCGTATGCGAGCTGCGTTCATTGGGAATGTCGAGCAGGAATTGGCGCTTTTTGATCAGCCAAAGCAGCCCCTGAATGCCAAAAAAACTCACAACTGCGGCGGTAAGACTAAGAATCATGATAGTAGTATCCTGCTAGATCACTGCAAAGGATTTAGAGATAGTTTAAAGCTTTTGCTGTTAATTGCCACCCGTTTAGCAAATTGTATTGCGGGATAAACCCAAGCTCACGCTGAATCTTTTGGCTGCACACGGCCATATCTTCGGTAAGTTTGTCTAACATGAAGGGAGCAATGGGAGAATGCAGCCCCAACAAGGTGGCCGTTTTCTCTAGCAGCAGTAACCCGGTGCGTAAAGGCCAGAGTGGGAGCGTGAAGCGATATTTCTTTCGGTTGAGTGCCTGGTAAATCGCTTCGAGTATTTTTTGAAAGGTGTGGATCTGCCCATCGGCTACGTTGTAGATTTGCCCAGGAGCTTGGGCGTGTTCAGCCGCAAGCAAGGCCGCGTGTGCTAGGTCTTGGTCGAAGATGAGTGTGCGGCGATTTTGGCCTTGCCCCACCGGAATAAAAAGCCCCTTGCTTACCCAGCGTAAAATCTGGACGTAGTTGCCTTTCATATTGGCTCCGTATACGGAAGCCAGCCGTAGGATAACCGTTTTTGGCTCGCCTGTGGGTGAACAAAGAGATAAAGCTATGTTTTCGGCCGTTAATTTTGTTTGGGCGTAGATGGTTTCTGGGTGAGGGGTGGAGCTTTCGTCAAATATCTGTGGTGTTGTTGTGGTGCCGTAAACGTTGATGGTGCTGAAAAAGATGAGCCGCTCTACGCCTGCGGTTGCTGCCGCGTCCACCACATTTTTTGTGCCACCTACGTTAACACGTTTGTATTCAGCTTCAATTGCACTGGCTTCCGCAGGGTTTAGGTGGAGCTTGGCGGCAAGGTGGAAAACGAGGTGGCAGCCAGCGACGGCGCGTTGGACGGCGGCGGGGTCGGTTATGTCACCGATGATGGTTTCGACGTTGGGGGAGAAACGGCCGTTTTCCCCCCGCACCAACACCCGCACCATATAGCCACGCTCCAGCAGCAGGGCAACCAAGGCCGGCCCTACTGCCCCCGTTGCCCCCGTTACCAAAGCCCGTTTAGGAGACAATCGGCTTACGCTGTTCATACGGCTTCAACTTTGATGCCACAACATCCCGGATCAACTGATCATATTGTCTAACCACCGCCTGCCGCGAATGATGTGCCAGCACATAGTGATACCCTCGCTCCGCTTTTTCCTGCCGCTGCGCCTGATTCGCATACGCCGTGCGGACAGCCTGTGCCAATGCCACCACGTCCTCAGCCGGAATGGCCCAGCCACAGTCCGCCCCGTTAACCAAATCAGCCAATTCAGAATCAGGATCGGTGGCGGCAATAATCGGCCGTTGGGCCGCCATAATCGTATAGATTTTGGAAGGGAAGGTTTCTTTCCCCGTTCCCCGCTTCAAAGGAACCAGACACACATCCCCAGTGGCATAAATTTGCGGTACCACCGAGCGCGGCTGGTAGGGCAGCAGCACTACATTCGGATACGCCCCGTTTGCCAACTGCTCTGCCAACCACGCCCTTCGCGTCCCATCCCCTACTACCAAAAAGCGCACATCGGGCAAATCCATTAGCTGCTGCGCCGCCGCCAGAATGGTCTCAAAGTTTTGCGTCAGGCCAATATTGCCCGCATACAACACCACAAACTTGTCATCCAGGCCGTGCTGCTGCGAAAACGGGTTTTGTCGGGAGCCAGGTGTCACAAACTCTGTATCAACAAAATTGGGAATCACCACCAATTTTTTAGGATCAACCCCCTTGTCTAGCAGCCGCTCCCGAAAACGCTCTGAAATGACGGTAATGGTATGGGACTGACGATAAATAAACCGCTCCAGCAGTTCAAAGAAGCGAATCAGGGTCGGGTTTTGGAGGACACCCAAGTGAACGGCGACATCGGGGTATATCTCCTGCACATTGTAGATAAACGGAATACGACGAATCAGGCGAATGATCCAGGCACTGAGGCCAATGGTCAGCGGCGGCGAAGGCACCAGGATAATCTCGCACTCTCGCGCCAGCCGCAGCGCGGCTATGGTGCTGATGGCATGAAAGCGCAGGTAATCCAGCAGCCGCGCCCGAACCCGGCTTCCTTTAACAGGAATGGCAGCATGGTAAACCGGAATGCCATGATAGTCGCTTTGATACAACAGCTTTCCCCACTTTTCACGTAGTGGCTGCCGCGCCACTGCTTTTGGCTCAACATTGTAATGAGGAGTAGTGGTCATCACCACCAGTGCATGCCCTGCGTGCTGCAGCTCTTGGGCGAGCTCGCTCATCAACACCGAGGTGGACACGCCATCAGGAGAAAACACCAGCGAGAGCAGCAGTACTTTTGCCATCTACAATTTCCTTACAATTTTTGCAGGATTACCTGCCACAATAACACCAGGTGGGATATTATGCACAACAACACTACCTGCCCCTACAATACTACCCTTCCCAATAGTAACACCTTTTAAAACCAAGCAGTTCATGCCAATAAACACATCATCTTCTATCATGATTGGCTGGTGCTTACCATTTAACATGTCTTTTACCCGTTCGTGGGGATACAAAGGGTGGAAATCAGTATCAACAATTGTGCTATTTGCCCCTACTAAGACACGATCACCAATAACAATAGATTCATCAGCTACGAGCGTAACACCTGTAAACCCGCAGTTTTTGCCAATTTGGATACGCGCCGTAGCTTTTCGGGTAGATACAACAACCGGATGATTAGGTGCTAATGGATTGGTAGCATACGCAGACCGCATTTCAATACCATCACCCATTGTAATCTGGCTAAAGCGATGGCGCTGGATAATAGGGCGGCCAAATATACGCCATTGCTTCCCCCAGTGTACACCATGCCAAGCAAAATACAGACGCATTACTGGCATTTGCAGAATTCGCCACACATGGTTTGACAAGCGCCAAGGAGTGTCAAGAAACTTAGTAATCATTTTTGATTTGTAGCTAATAAATATCGCGTTTGGCTATCTAGAAGGGATGTCCTCGCTTTCCCATATTTTGACATCAACATAAAAACGATACCAAAAACCTTGTAAAAAGTGAAAGACTAACCCTGGAGTACCGTCTAGAAAGCCTAAACGTATAAAATATCTGTACAGGAAATAGATGAGTGCTCTAAAAAAAAGTGGCATTTGAGCATATACATTTGTCTTGAGCCAGCGTTTACGAGCAGGTTGACCATCAAGCCGAGTCATTTCTTTACGTAGCTTTTCTCGTTGATACAACATACGCGCTTCACGAATAGCAAACTGATCATGTTTATACAGCCAGAAAGAAAGCCCTTTGTGATTATCATCCACGAAGTCATGTTTCAATTTCTGGGTGCACCCACTTAGGATTACAATATGTTCATCCATTTCAATTTCTTCACTACGCGCTTCTCCTCTCCGAAACAGCCTTAATAGCCATGTAGGGTAATAGCCACCATAGCGTATCCAATGGCCTTTAAAGTAGACTCGGCGTTTTATATATAGCCCAGTAACTTTGGGCGATAATTCCGGCAAAACCTCAATAATCTCATCTCGTAATTCAGGTAGAATAAATTCATCGGCATCTAGGCGCATAACCCAATCTGCTTTTAATGGTAAGTTATCAAGTGCCCAATTAAATTGCTGTGCTTGGCTAACAAATTCATGTGTATAGACATGTTCCGTATATTTTTGGGCGATGGCTACTGTTTGGTCTTCACTACCTGAATCAACAACAAAAATCTCTTGAACCCAATTGTTGAGACTTTCTAAACAAGACGGCAAATTGAGTTCCTCATTATATGTTAAAACGACGACTGAAATTGGTGCTTGTTTGCTTCTTTTTGCAAGATGATGTTCTGTCACAGGCTTCAAATGATACATGATGGTGGTGAACCTCCATGTAATATCCATTCATAAGATGCTGCCATTTGTTCGGCAATAGAAGGCCAAGTATATTTGTTTTCGATCAGAGAACGGCCGTTTTGCCCCATTTGCCACCGCTCTTCATTAGATAAAGTCATAGCCTCTCGCAAAGCAGCAGTCAATGGTTCCACACCAACCTCAACCCACCAGCCACATTGATATGTTTCTAGCTCATGCCAAGGCGTAGCTTTTGTTGTAATAACGGGAGTGCCAGAAGCCAAAGCCTCAGCAATAACAATCCCAAAATTTTCGCTAAACGTCGGCAGAACAAACAAATCAGCTTCCTGATACACTTTCCATTTTGCATCATTGGCAACAGCACCCATGAATTTCACTGCTTGCCCTAAATTCAAAGCACGAACAAGCCCTTCAACTTCAGCTTGGTGACCAACTGTATCAGGGCCAGCAATAAGAATCTGCCATTTTTCCGGATTTAAATTAGCAAATGCCTTAACTAGATTTAACAACCCTTTTTTAGGATGAACACGCGATAGAAACAAGAGGGTACGAACATTAGACGATGTTATTTTTTTGTTTGGCAGTGGAGGTGACCCAACCCCATTAGGCAATAAAATAATGGGTTGTTTAAAGCCCAATTCACGGATATGCATAGCTTCTAACTGAGAAGTTGCATGAATCGCAACTGCTTGAGACAAGTTGTGACGTTGGTAAGCATACCAAGCAACTGTTTTTTTGATCTTCTTTTGTTCCCAAGACCATGGCTCAAGAGTACCTCGTACACTAACAATAAGTGGCAGATGATGTTCATGAGCAACTTGCGCAGCAATCTGATTTGAAGGCTCCCACAACCCATGATCGTGCATTAACATCACATCTCCGTTGGCTACCGCCGAAACCAACGCCTTCTTAAAATGCGGAATCCAAATTTGCTGCAAACCAAACGCAACTTGTCGTCGCACCAAAACAGTCTCAACTCGGCTCGATTTTGGAACTATTGGTGCCGCAAACTGTCTACCCAAATCTAAACTTATCAACCTAATTAAAAGTGCTAAATCAGCTAAAGCATCACATAAACCTGTAATAGAACGGGCTGGGCCACCGATTTCAGGAGCGAGGGATGCAATAGTATGCAGTATTCTCATGCCACAAATCCTGTCAAACTTTCCTAGCGTATAAATTTAAGAACATCCCCAAATTAAGAGCATCCAAAGTTTGGCAAAAGCGTGCCTCAAAAACTCCTAGCATATTTTTAACAAAACCTTCTCTTGGAAAGCGACTAGCAAAAGGAAGTCTAGAATTATATTGAACGGTAATGATTTGAAAACCAACGCGTTCCAATAAGATAAGAAGCCCTTTACTTGTAAAATAATTTAGATGTTCCGGAGGAATAATATAGGGATCATTTTCACGAAGAATGTATCTAAATAAACTTTTAAAATTGGGGACTGCTATGCATAGAACTCCTGCTGGCGCCAATAATTGATATGCTTTCTCTAACCATATCTGAGGTTCTATAACATGCTCTAAAATTTGACTCATCAAGACGACATCAAAAGTGTTGTCTGGTGCTTCAAACGCTTCAAACATAACGGGAACAGCCTTCACCCCTGTAAACTCTTCAATACAAGCACGTTCAAACGCACCAACTTCAACACAAGTTACATCGTAATTTTGCTGTTGTGCCTCACGGGAAAAAAGGCCGTAACCAGCTCCAACATCTAAGAATCTCCCTCCTTCGCTTTGTTGCACACTTTTAATCAATTGTATAATTCGTTTAGCATCAATGGTCGAATTTGGATATTTTCTTTCTGCATCAAGGACTTGATGGGGAAAGGTAAAGTTGCCGTTGTGACCGTTTTGATAATAAAAATCAGAAATAAATGCTACAGTTGGTCTGGGAACAACAAATGTCGAGCCGCATCCAACACACTTTTCCATCTTGAATAAGCCAAATTTGGTTTTCTTATCTTTCCACGGTTGGCAAGATTGTTTGCAACAGTCGCATTGATACATATTTCTGCTCCGAATGTTTCGTTAAATCCCTTTGTCAAAAAGTCTAAGCCTAAACCAAAAGAGTTAAACCACCATCCAAGAAACAGCATTGTTTCTCGATGGCACCTCGATTAAAACAACCTAAAGCTCAATCTGATGCTCTCGCAACCAATGAGATAATGTATAGATACTCCATATACGGCTCCAACTAATTTGTTGCATCTCAAAAGATATCCATAGATTAGCTAACGCTTTCGCTTGAAAGGGCATTATGATTTGATTTGTAGCTCCCGTAAACTGGGCTTTTATTTCATCTTGTAATCCTTGTCGTAACCATGTTTCAAAAGGCAGTGTGAAGCCTTGCTTGGGACGAAAAACACATTTCTCTGGTAGTAGATCCTTTAAAGGATGTGTTAACAAGGGCTTAGGGTAATGGTTTTCAAGTTTATAATGTCCGGGTAGGGTAAAGAGATATTGAACAAGCTGCTGATCGATAAGTGGAACCCTTACTTCTAAAGCATGAGCCATGCTCATTTGATCTGTATCGCGTAACAAGGTGCTGAGCATATAGGTTTGAAGTTCTAAGGCAGCAGCGCGGTTGATTGGATCATAAACAGCCGTTTCCCGCTCCAATCTATACAAACGATCACTCCAACAACCCAATTCATCCTTGAACATCGGCTCTAACAGCTGCGAAATTTGTTGTTGGCTGAAAACTTGTCGCGTCAAGAAATAGGGGTGTCTTTTGGATAGAAACAACTCAGCTCCTCGCCTTGCTAACTCTCGCTGCGGGAAGCGCGTCAACATACCAGCACTAAACGCACGAATAGGAGCAGGCAAACGTTGTAGTAGGCTACCCCATTTTTCAAGCAACAAAGATTTGGCGTAACCTGAATAGCCGCCAAAAAGTTCGTCGCCACCAACGCCTGACAAAGCCACCGTTATGCCCGCCTCACGAGTCACCTTTGAAACAAAGTAGGTATTAATCCCATCCATACTCGGCTGGTCAAAAGCTGATAATGCATTTGGCAACTCCTCTCGCACTATCTGCCCAGTTAAAGGTAATTCTGTATGAGCAGTGCCAATATGGCGAGCAGCGATACGAGCATAGGCTCGTTCATCATATGCGTCTTCGGAAAAGACAACGCTGAATGTTTTGACCAATTCTGTTTTCTTCCGCATCAAGGCAACGATTGCTGTGCTATCAATCCCGCCGCTCAAAAATGCACCTAATGGAACATCAGATACAAGCTGGGTAGATACAGCGTGTTCAAGGTATTCTCTTGTTTCATCCCATAATGCTGGCTTAGTGAGCATTGTGTCCCCTTGCGGCATTGGCAATTGCCAGTAGGAATGCATCTTTGTTTGTCCCTGTTCCCAAACAAGAATGTTTCCAGGGGGTAAAGATTGAACGCCTTGGACTAGCGTGTTTGGTTCTTGGACAGAACCGTATAGAAGGTAGCTATACAAAGCTGAATGGCTCAAGCGGCGGTCAACAAGACCAGACGCTAACATAGCCCGAACCTCTGAAGCAAACATAATGTCTTGTTGAACAGCCCAATAGTACAGTGGCTTAATGCCTAAGGGATCACGTGCCAGAATCAAACGCTGCCTCGACACATCCCAAATAGCAAAAGCAAACATTCCTTCTAAAAACTCAACAAAATCATCGCCCCATTGAGCATAAGCTTTCAGGATAACCTCTGAATCTGTTTTAGACTGAAATGTTTGTCCCAAAGAGAGGAGCCGTTGACGTAGCATTCGGTAATTGTAAATTTCGCCATTAAAGGTTAGCCAATTCCCTGTGTCTACATCTAACATCGGTTGATAGCCAGCCTCCGACAAATCAATAATAGCCAAGCGACGATGACCAAACCCGATAGTCGGATATTGTTTGTTGACTAGCTCTATTCCTCCACCATCGGGACCACGATGCCTTTGAGCATTTGTCATCGCAGTCAGAGAGTGTATGCAATTTTGTGGTGAATTAAATGTTAAAAGACCAGCTATACCGCACATTCGTTTATTTGTCCCTAGTTCCAAAGCATGGGTCGCAATCAAATTAGCGGAATGGAGAGCTAATATGAACACTTTGCTTTCTATCAAATCACTATAGAGTAAGACTCAATAAATCTTGTCATTGGTGCAATCTCGAGAACGGTCTCATGAAACCAAGCCAAATTTACGCAACCCCAAACAAACACAAATTTTTCATTATCTTTAGCGTCATAAGGTTAACCGCTTAAGCTCTAAGATCACTTGAATGGAAATACATCAAACAAAGCCTTGCCCCCAATTGCTTGGGTATTCAGGAAAGCGCGAATATAGTTAAGGTTTAACAATTGGTAAATCTGCCAAATTTTTCTCCACCAATAACGCTTGCTTTGAGAGGATGACTTTAAAAAATTATTGAAGATTTCTTTGTTTTCGGGGTTTTCCTGATTTTTAAACCTTTTTGATTTTAAGTCTAGCGTTGATTTGGACAATTCGTGCCAACGAAAAGCTCCCAAATAGTTATTAACTTTTGCAATTTTTCCACTTGCAATGATCATCCGCATCCAGATATCCATATCCATAGCTATATGATATTTCTCGTTTAGGAACCCTACTTGTTCCATCAATGCTCTACTAAAAAAAGAAGTAGGAGCAGAAACTGACCAAACTCCTCGCTCCATAAAGAACCTAGTCTGTTTAGGAATTCGGATCGCCCTGAGGATATAGCTATTGCTATCAATAAAAACCATATTGCTGTGAATCAAATCCGGCCGCCCTTCTTCTATATAACATTGCGCAATTTCTCTTAAACAGCCAGGTAACAGTAAATCATCGCTGTTTACCCAGCAAAGCAAATCACCCGTAGCTCTTCGAAACCCTTTGTTAATTGCATCTGTTTGCCCATTGTCCTTTTCACTAACCCACCAGTCGATTCGATCAGAAAATTTTTTGATGATTTCAACACTATTATCATTGCTCCCTCCATCAAGTACAAAGTACTCTAAATTAGGATAATCTTGGCTCAGAACAGAAACAATTGTTTCTTCTAAATATTGCCCTTGGTTATATGAAGGCGTTACGATTGTGATTCGAGGCATATCTTTCATTTCTTTTTCTCTTACGTATAAAGCGGATGATCTTCTGTGAAGAGGATCGTACGCCAAGCAAAGCTCCACATAACAAGCCAGGCACGAGCATATCGGGCTGTAAATAACTACCACTCATAGCAAAAAGCGGGACGTTTATCACGAGGCAACTTAAGCCAATTAATGCTATCTTTTTTATTTCATATTCACTACCATCAAGTTGAAACAATTGATTCCCAATTTTGATACTACCGAAAGGGACAACAATGCCATAGACTAGCAACCCGATTAGCCCTAGTTGTGCCAAATATGAAATATACCCAACATGTGACCATGCAACTTCTGTTTCTGTGATACCAAATGGTAATCGCCATCGCCTGTCACTGTTATAGGCAAATCCTCTACCAAACAGCAAATTACCCTCAAGCCATGCCTCTGTTTCAACTTGAATCGCTAATTCTCGACTCTCGATTGTGAGCTTCTGATGAACAGGGTCTAGAGAGGATTGATAACGTTGGCTAATAATAGCCACAGGATCAAATGCAGGAATTAGACGGGAAAACATGTAGATCACTAGTAGTATCGGCAATAGAAGCATAAAAATTCTGCTCAATCCCTTGATCTGTTTAAAAAGAAGAGCCAAGATAAAAGGGGCAATAACTGTAGCTATCCACGCTGAACGAGTTTGATTCAGTAACAAGCTAGAAACAAATAAACCAATACAAAAAATCCAGATAAATGATGGGAGGTTAGTAGGCTTAGAAAATTTTGCTCCCTGCGTCGCTGCTACTAAAAAACAAGAAATTGGTGAGGTCAAAAAACCTACATTGCGAATTGTTTCAAAGACAATTTGGTCGCGGTTGCCGACTAAAAACCAAAATCCTATTAGATGCTGCAAAGATGCTGCTACAGCCCCAGCAAATAAGACGTTGACAAGATTTAAGCTAACTTTCTCTTCTTTAACAAAGTTTGCAGCTACAAGTAACGCAAGTGGGAAATTCAAAGCCCATCTTGCAGAACGAATAACCTCATAATTGAACCCCAAAACCCATATCCCAATGAGGCTACCGATAAACCATGTGATAAGTAAAAATACAAAAAAGGGCGGGAAATAAATGCTAACTCGATTTCTCCACAGGTAAAAAGCCAATGCTACAAGCATTATCACAATAAATGCGTCTACTAAGTTGAAATAAACCCCCAATACCGTTCGTGTCTTAAAGGCCGCTGTCATATTCATGGCTGAAATTCCAAAAACAGCAAAAAGAAAAGAATTGTTCGCATTAAATATTGCCAATCCTATACCTATTAAAAGTGTAAGGAAAATAAACGATTGAGGATACGTATCCATTAACTTAATCCAGCATTGTTAATCATTTGAATTCAAACTTTCTAGCTTAATGATCACAGGTTCAAAATCTTGATCAGATATTAATATCTGTTTAAAAATATTTATGGCTTCACTCTGTAACCCAGCATCTTCGTACCAATTTCCAAGCAAAAACAACCAATCCGAATTAGGTCGTAGCTCAACAGCGATTTGAAGCGCCTCAATCGCTTTTGCGCTTTCACTTAATCCGTAATAGCTCTTGCTTAAATAATAATATGCTTGTGCATTGTCAGGCTCCCTAGCAATAGCTGCAAGAGCATTTGCTCTTGCTTCTAAGAAATCAACACTCTGCAAATTAAATATCGCTTTTTTCAAATAACCGGTTGCACTAGTTCGGTTTATCACATTAAAGTGGTCATAGGAACTCATGGCACCCTGTACATTACCTAGCTCTATTAACATATCACCTATATACAAATAACCATTGAAGTAATCAGGGTTTACTCGAATGCTCTCTTGGAAATAAAACAATGCCTCTGCCCAGTTTCCTAAATCTCGCTCTAAAAATGCTAATCGCTCATAAAAAAAATATGGTGTGTCAGTTAAGCTCAATCCCTGCTCGTACAGCTTTCTTGCATTAGGCGACTCGCCTTTGATTCGTGCCTCTTCACCCAATGCCCACCAATATTTATCACTATTTTTGTCTGCTAACGCATCGGCAAAATTCCTCCAAACCTTCGCTGCTTTTTCATTTTCATCATTTTGCAAAAACAAAGCTGACAATTTATGGGATGCATCTTCACTTAGTTTGATGTCTAAGGCAAGCTCAGCTATGTTTAAAACGTTTTGCAAGTCTCCTTTCGATAAAAAGTGCTGCATCTGCTCCCATAAAAACGGCCAGCCTATATTAGTTGAGGAAAAAAGGAGTGTGGCTTGCCGGCGTTCATCATTTAACCAATATTGAAAACCGCGAAAAAAGCGGACTCTTTGATCCTCAAAAAGCCTTCTATTAGGAATCATTGAAAAAACTCTTTGCGCCAAATTTACCTCAGAGCTTATACAATGGCTTAGGCCAAGATTGATAAGAGCTGAATAATTTCGATTATTCACTTTGAATGCTTGTTTATAATTTGCCTGAACTTTTCTTAGTAACTCTATATCTGGTTCTTGTACGGTTATGATTTCGTTATCCTTAATCAAACAGTAATCAATTAGCTTCATAGAGATAGGTAATGTCAGTAATTGGATATTTCCTAAATTTAGATATCCATAACTGATAACCGCGCGAGATGACAACATTATAGCTAGAACCAAAACCGACAAAGTCGCTTTCGACAAGCTCATTTTTGTGCGTGAAAATGTTTGGGTCATTACAAGAAGGTCTTTCAAGGTTTTTAGATCAACCTATTTGAGAAAGCAAAACTAATCATAGATTGTATTTGAGGACGCATGGAGTGCCGCCAAATAAATAAACCAGTAATACAAATAAACAAGCAACTCAACACGCCTATAGTGAAAATTACAGATGCAGTTGATGTAATAGATGTAAGATAATGGCTGTTTGCGATAACTACAACTAGCAAGTTAGACGCAAAAAGTGCAATATCACCTTTAGAAACCAACCTCTGAAAAGGCACCTTCTCTTTTATGGAAAACGAAAACATTAAGTATACACTTCCTGCGATTAGGCTAATGCTTACTCCCAATACAATCCCATAACTACCCCAGATAGACCCAAACAAATATCCTAGCACTAAGTTCAGGATAGCCATTATTAGGTGAGAGGACACGTTACCACTTAAATGCCCTGTGCCGAGATTTGCAAAATAAGCCGGAGCAGAAAGTGTATTAACTGCGTATGACACTGCTAAGATAGTTGCAAACACTTGAAAAGCAGGTTCGTAGTGACCAATCCAAAGTCGGGAAATGATTGGTGTCATAATGGCAATCAGCGTATAAAAAGGCAGAGTAATAAACAAAACCAACTTGAACGAAACTTCATATAAATATTTGATTTGTGTAGCACTTTTTTCATGTAGGTCTGCAACAATCGGGGTAACCACACTATTTGCAGCTATTAGAATCTCACGAAACTGTATTACCATCCGGTATGCCATTTCGTAATACCCTGTCGCGCTTAATCCTCCAAAATGGGTCAGTAATCCTTTTGTCATAGGATCAAGCATAAGTACCAATACAGATATAATTTGGAAATTGACACCATATGCTAGTGTCTCCTTAAATATTTTATAACTCCAATGTCTAGGGAACCAAGCTAGGTCAGGAACCATCCTAACAATTAATATTCTAGAGACAAGTAATGATAGGGTACCTCTCAAAAAAAATGCATAGCCTAGCCCCATAATGCCAAAACTTTGTACTAAGGCAAAACAGGCAAACAAATAAAGTAAATTATTTATTATCAAGAAAATACTACGTATATCGATGCGTTGATAACCATCAAGAGTCGCTTGAAAGGTTTGCCCCATTGTTGACAACCAAAAAGCGCTCATTGTCCATGGCACAAGTTTTAGTGCTATCTGTAGTTCCGTTACAGGAACTAGTTTACCAAGAAGCCAATTGATAATTAAATATAAGAAGCCCAACCCCACTCCTAAGATAATAGCTAAGCTCACAAAAGTTGTCTCAATTAATAGACTGATTTCAGAATGCTTTTCTTGTGCAATATATTGAGCAACGAATTTAACTAAGCCACCACCTAATCCCAAATTCACTATGCCTGTTAGAGAAGTGGTTGAAACCACAACTGACCATAGTCCAAGTTGTTCGGCTCCAAGTTGATCTAATAAAAATCGGTAAAGAAAAACAACGGAGCCTCCCACAACCAGTACCTGCACAGACGCTAAGAAGGTATTAAAAAAAGTTTGTCTTTTTTTTATCATTAATTCTTACTTAAGCCAACCCAGCTATCATAGAACCAAGCCATTAAGTAAAGTGAAGAATCAACTAACAAATAGCCTTGGGTTCTCCTAACTTGCCTTTAATTGGTACCAATGGTTCTTTCAGGGTTCGCGAACTAGTTTAAATTTTGCACAAGTCTCTTAAGCTTTTCGAAACACCCCATCTATCTGCAACATACAGCCATTCTGATCACTCAGAGAGTCGATAATCCCAACGAACGTAAAACCCATCTCGTGCATCAAATCGTATACGTCAGCAAACAAGGCAGAATGCTCATAGAGTTGTTGGAAATTCATTTCAATTACACAATACTTAGCATTCATGATTGTCTCCTGTCCTCCTCGAAGAACATTTCCTTCATATCCTTGAACATCAATCTTTATTAAATCGGGTACTTTCAAATCATTTGTTTTTACAAATTCATCAAGACTTACAACTTGTACTTCTGTTACAGATATGTTTGCAGAGTAAGGGAACTGTGCTTTATGCAATTCTGTCATAGGTAACAAAGAGCTAGCAGCTCTAAATTCGCTTTGGTAAAATAATGCTTGCTGAGTGGTTCTCCCTAGCGCAACGTTAAAACAGCCTATTTGTGGAAATTTTGTAGTATTGATTACAAGCTGTTCGTAGTTTACTTTCAAGGGTTCAAAAGCATAAACGCATTGAACATTTCTAACTTGCGCCATTGTTAAGCTAAAGGCACCAGTATGAGCCCCAATATCGTACACGACTAATTTCCCCAAATCAGCCATCAAAGGCCGGAACTGCTGGAAAAACTTCCGCTCAATATAGGGGAGGTTTGTTGTATGCAACAACGCACGATTTTCTTTAACTTCCACAATTGTAGCGAGCCTATCAATAAAAGATTTGCCCTTACGAAGTAGCACTTTAGTATGGGGAAAAAAATTCATTCTGATCTCAAACCTCCCCTATCGTTTTTGTACCAATGGATTGTTGATCTCAAGCCGATAGAAAAAGCAGTTTTTGACTCAAAGTCAAAGAAACTTTGAGCTCTATTTGTGTCTAATTTACGGCGGGGCTGCCCATTGGGTTTGCTAGTATCCCAAATAATACGGCCGTTAAATCCCACCAACCTCGCAATCATCTCCAGTAATTCTTTGATGCTAATCTCATAGCTGCTGCCTAGATTAACCGGCAAGCTATCGTTATACCTTTCGGCCGCTAGCAAAATGCCTTCGGCAGCATCTTCCGCATACAGAAATTCACGGGTAGGCGAGCCATCACCCCAAGCCACAATGTGGTCGGCTCCCTGCTCTTTCGCCTCCAAACATTTGCGAATCAGTGCCGGAATCACGTGCGAGGTTTCTAGGTCGAAGTTGTCGCGGGGGCCATACAGATTGACGGGCAGCAAAAAGATAGAATTATAACCATACTGCTCACGATACGTCTGCGACTGCACCAACATCATCTTCTTCGCCAACCCATACGGCGCATTGGTTTCTTCAGGGTAGCCATTCCACAAATCCTCTTCCTTAAACGGAATCGGGGCAAATTTAGGGTAGGCGCACACCGTACCCACAGCCACAAACTTGGCAATACCTGTACGCCAGCTTTCGTGCAATAGCTGCGTCCCCATCATCAAATTGTTGTAAAAGAATTCGGCCGGCCGTTCCCGATTTGCCCCAATCCCTCCCACATTGGCCGCCAAGTGAATAACCATGTCAACTGGCTGCCCGGCAATGCTGGTATCAGCCAACAACGCTCGAATCGCCTGAATGTGAGTCAGGTCATAGTGGGCACTGCGGGGAACGATAATTTCGGCCGTTTGGCAGTTTTGCAGCTTTTCCACCACAAAAGAACCAAGAAACCCAGCTCCGCCGGTCACAATCACTCGCTTATTGCGCCAAAATTCTATTTGCGTGTCTAGTGGTTTTCTCATTCGCACACTTCCTGAGACAAAGATGTAGTGAGGGTCGCCCGACCCCCTGTGAAAAAGCAGCCATTGTGTACCATACATACGCTCCCGCGATTGCGAACTGCATTGTATGGCCTATCGGTCAATAAGCATATTACGTATTGGTAAAAAAACTGTACAAATACCGTGAATGGATAGTACCACTATCCCAAAAAGCAGAGCGATTAGACAAAAGCACTATAGGGCAGTGGCATAAAATGAGGTTGTAACCCTCCCTAAATCAGCAACTGTCAACCCAGACCCCGACGGCAAGCACAGCCCTTGGGCAAAAACGCCGGCCGACACCCCACCACCCACCGCCTCATAACCCGCATAAACGGGCTGCATGTGCATCGGCTTCCACACCGGCCGCGCCTCAATGTTGTCCGCTTCTAAAGCAAGGCGCACCGCCTCGCGGTCAGCCCCAAACTGCGTCGGGTCAATCGTCAAGCAGGTCAGCCAGCGGCTGTGGCAGCCCCACGGCGCTTCAGGCATAAACCTAATCCCCGGCAAATGTCTCAACGCCTCCTGGTAAAAGGCAAAATTTTGCCGGTGCGCTGCCACCCGTTCCGCCAGCACCCGCAGTTGCCCGCGCCCAATCCCTGCCAAAACGTTGCTCATGCGATAATTATAACCCACCTCGGTATGTTCATAATGGGGCGCATCTTCCCGCGCCTGCGTCGCCAGCTTCCGCGCCTGCGCCATGAGGACGGCATCGTCGGAAACCAGCATTCCGCCGCCGGTGGTGGTAATGATTTTGTTGCCATTGAAGGAAAAAACGCCCAGCGTGCCAAACGTCCCCGGTGCCTTCCCTTTGTAGGTTGCCCCTACCGCCTCGGCCGCGTCCTCCACCAGCGGCACGCCGTATTGCTGACATAACGCCACGATGGGGTCAAGATCGGCTGATTGGCCGAAAAGATGCACCAGGACGACGGCCTTGGGTTTCCGGCCGGCCCGCGCCCGCCGCCGCAGCGTATCTTCCAACAAATTAGGATCCATATTCCAGGAGACGGCCTCGCTGTCAATAAACGTTGGAATCCCCCCCTGATACAAGATCGGGTTGACGCTGGCGCAGAAGGTAAAGGTTGAAACCAACACCTCATCACCTGTCCCAACATCCAGCAGCCGCAGTGCCAAATGCAGGGCGGCCGTGCCGGAGGTGGTTGCTAGCCCATAGCGGCTGCCAACAGCAGCGCAAAATTCGGCCTCAAACGCATCTACATTGGGACCAAGCGGTGCCAGCCAGTTGCTGGCAAACGCCTCCTGCACATATTGCTGTTCATAGCCAGACATGTGGGGTGGGCAAAGGTAGATGCGTGGAGAAGTATGGGGCATGGGCAAACTTGAGATAAAGCTGGATGATAGCTGATTATGAGACGTTCATCTGTTTTAGAAAAGACGAGCCAAGATAGCTTCAGGAACGTGCTGTTCCAACTCAGGGTAATTTTCCAGCAACCGAGCAATATCGGCCAAATCCTTTTGCCGCTTGCTAGGGCGACGATTAGAGTCTTGAACAGCCCATAGTTTGCCCTGCAAAACATCATCAAGGGCGGCGACTGGTAAATCTAGCCCTAAAATGGAGCGGTGTACTGCCCGCTCTGGGAAGTCGGCATAGCGTAAATCGGTTTGTATCCGGACGTGCAGTTCTGAACCGGGTAAATAGACATTGAGGCTATGGGGAAATCGCTTGACCTGAAACCTATCGGCCATGAGTTGCTCAACTTTGTCAACGTGTTCTGTAACAACGGCTAAATCCAAATCAAGGCTAACGAGTGGGTCTGCGTAGGCGTTGACAGCCTGACCGCCAATGACGCAATATTCAATGTGGTTGTCATCAAGCAAGTCAATGAGGCGTTCCAAAAAATCAGCTTGATCCATGGTTATCAGCTTCCAAAACGTTAATGCGTGCATTTGTTTACCCTTACAAAATAAGGATAACGGGATTTAATGAAATAGCAAGCACCGTTAACCGAAGAGTGCTGCCAAATTGTGGGCATAGTTGAGCAGTGCCTGGGGGAAGGCGGCCAGCCAGAGGCCGATGAGCAGCAGTAAGGTCAGCAGCCCGCGCAGCCAGAGGGGTTCTGCCGGTTGGGCAGTTGCATTGCCGTTGGGTTGAGGGGCAAAGATGGGGGCGAGAAGGCGGAAGAGGCCATAGGTGCCCAGGGCGGTGGCAAGCAAGAGGAGGATGGTTTGCCAGGAAACGGCCGTTTCTCCCCCCGCCGCCACCACTCCCGTCAAAATAACCCAGCGCCCACCAAACCCCACCGTCAGCGGCAGCCCCAGCAGTGCCAAACAGCTATAGACAAACAGTAGCAGGGCAAACGGCGACCGCCGCCCTTGTCCGGACAAATGGGTTGTATTATCGTCCCCTTCAAGCAATTGCAGCCCCACCAACGCCAGCAGTAGGCTAAGGAGCCGCACCAGCAGCAGGGCTAAGGCGGTTTCCCAGCCGACGGTGGGGGGGAAAGTGAGGGTGAGCAGCCCAAAGCCAATGTCGAGCAGCAGCAGTGCGCCCAACAGGCGGCGGGGATCAACGGCCGTTAACGCCAGCACCCCACCCACCAGCGCCGTTGCCACCCCGCACCAGCGCCCCAATTGCCCAAACGTCCCATCAGCCAGCAGTGCCGGGTTGAGCAGCAGCAGTTGGAAGAGGAAGGCAAAAACGGCCGTTTGCCCCACCCCCAGCAGCAGCACCGTCACCCCCAGCGGCGCATCCACCACCAGACGGCTGACCCAGACAAAAACGGGAAAGCCCCCCAGCAGCAGTAAAATCGCCAGCAGCAGCAGCCGTGCCGCCATTGCCAATTGCGCCACCTCACCAGACGAACCATACCAGCCACTTAGCAGCAACAGGGGCAGTGCCAGCAGCGTCATAAGCACAAAGCGCAGCACCACCGACGTTGCCTCAGCCCGCCCTGCCTGGGCTGCCAGCCCCAGCAGGGCCAGCCCGCCGCACAAACAAAAGGCTTGCAGCGGCAGCAGCGGCACCAACTGCGCCAGCGCCAATGGCACCAGGGCCACCAGGGTTCCAGCTACAAATTGCTCCCCTTGCGGCCAAATCAGTGCCACCACAAACAGCAGCGTGACAATGCCATAGATAAGTTGCCACAACGCTTGGCCGCTGGGCAGCAAGGCCAGGGTCGTATCGGCCACCGTCACGGCGTGGGTGGTGGGCATGGGCAGGCTGGCGGCGGGGGCAACGGCCGTTAATTGCCACCACACCCACCATGCTCCCACCGCACCAACGGCCGTTGCCACCTGCGAACGGTTCACCCAGCGCGAACGGTGGGGAATGGGCAGCCAGCTCATGGCCTGCACTACCAAGGCCAGCAGCAGCGGCCACAGCAGCAGCAAAACGGGTAAACGCATCATGCTGCCTCCGCCACCGCCACGGCTCGCTGCCCCTGCGTCAAATACGCCACTGCCACCGCCGCCAGCAGTTGCGTGGCGGCCAGCAGCGCCAGCACCAGCACCGAATGATCCAAATGGGTGTAAAACAGGTCAAACCCGGTCAAAAAGAGCAACAGCCCCAGCCCTGCCTGCCACGGATCGGTTGTCAACGCCATGCCCAGCAGCCCTAACCCCGCCAGCCCATAAACCGCCAGCGTCAAATGCCCCAGCGAGTCTGGCACGCCCGGTAGCGCATAGGCCGGGTTTTGCGCCAGCCACAGCACCAACAGCAGCATCAGCGGGGTTAAAATGAGGCGACGGGGCAGCGAGGCTGGCAGCCACAGCCGCCCTAGCCGCAGCCGCTGTTCAACAGCCTTAGGTTGCGGCTGCACTTGTCGCGCCGTCCAGTAAAAAATGAGGCACACAAACAGCCCCGCCACCAGCTTCACCGCTGCCAGCCGAGGGTCGAGCATATCGGCCAACAGCAGCCAGGCCAGCAGGTAGTGAACCATTAGCCCTGCTACCCCTGCCCGCCAATCCCAGGCGATGAGGAGAAAAACGGCCGTTAAGACCAGCAAATACGCCGCCGGTTCGCCACGCAACGCCCCAAATCGCGCCAGCCAATTAAAAACCGTCGGAATCGTCATGAAAAATTCCTGAATCCTGCTAACATTTGGTCAAATTAAGGCTTTTTCAAGAAAAAAACGATCCCGTTCAAACTGAAAAAGCCGTGAGCCAAAGCCAAAAACAGTGCTTTGCTCGGATCATTTATTTTTGGCTTTGGCCTAAGCCGATTAAACCGCAGAGGGCGCGAAGAACGCAAAGATTTAGCTTGTTTTCTTCTTCTCCTTTGCGCCCTCTGCGAACTCTGCGGTTCAAGTTCTTAAATGTCAATAGAGCTTATAACAACAGAAACAGCAGCAGCAATGCCAGTAGCCACAGCAGCCCTGTTTCCCCTTCTAAAATAAGCAGCGCATCTTTTAATGCTGCCAATCCATTGCGCCCAACTTGTACAATCTGCGCTAGCAGCCACCACGCCCGCTCCGTCAACGGTACGATTTCGCGCCAGCTAAACCAGACCAATTGCTCTTGTTTTAAAAAGCGGGACAGTACACCGGCAGCAGCCAGTGTGACCAGCACCGTGAGCCACGCCAGCCAATGGGTTTGGCCTAATTGGGTGATGGCTGCCCAACGGCCGTTTATCACCAACCCCACCGCCAGCAACCCCGCCGCCACGTCTATCTTGTCCGGCCGTGCCAACGGCAACCCCTCTGTTTCAGCTTCGCGGCCACGAATGAGCTGATAAACGGCCGTTATCAGCAGCAAATGGAGCAGCATTCCAAACAGCAGCAGCACCCCCGCCCCATTTTCCAGCCAGCCCTCATAAAGCTGCACCTGCGCCACAAAACCGGGCAGCAGCGGCACCGCCCCCACCGTCCCCACGGCTATCAGCGGAGCCGCCAGCCGCCAGCCATATCGCCACAGAGAATGGGGTCGGGGTAACGGCCGTTCGGCCAGCAAATACAAAATCCCCGTTGCCAGCACCAGCCCATAAACAGCCGCCAGCAGCGCCGCCACCCCACCCCACAGCCCCACCAAAAACGTTTGTCCGGTCAGTGCCAATGCCACCCAGCCCACAGCACGCTCCGGCGTTGCCAAATCGCGCCACAGCAGCACCACCCCCACCAGCGACCCCAGCAGCCCAACGGCCGTAAACGCCAAACTCGTATCCAGTGCCGCCTCGTTAATCACCACCAACTGCACCAGCGTCACCACCCCCAGCAGTGGCGGCACGCTGTTGAGCAGCCAGGCCAACGGCAGCGGGAGCGGTGTATGGCGAGGTCGCCAGCCATGCAGCGGCCACACCCCCATCTGCACCAGCACCGCCAGCAGCACCACCGTCATCACGACAGGGTTGCCCGCCCCCACCACCAAACTCTCGCTGCCGTTAAGCGACACCAAAATGCCGACCAGCCACAGCCCAAACAACGCCAGCAAATGCCACGCCACTCGCTTCAGCCGCAATGACCACCCATCTGCATCCCGACTGCTGGCCGCAGCCAGCACGGCAAACCACGCCGCCGTCAACAGCAGCCAGCCAGCCATCAAGCTGGGCAGCGTATCGGCCCAAATGGTGGCTAAACCGGTGAGGAGCAGCAGCAACACAAAAATGGGTAAGCCGGGGGTGTCGTCTTGAGCGTGCCAAAGGGTGAGACAAACGGCCGTTATCATCCCCAGCAGCAGCCCACTTAGCTCCCAACCCACCTCGTCCATGCGCCACGCCCACGGCGGCACGGGCAGCATGGCCGACCAGCGCGGCAGCACCACCAGCAGCGGCAGCAGCAGCCGCTCCCCTAGCCAAATAAGCAGCCCAATGCCGCACACCCCCGTCGTTGCCGCCCACGTCGCCGCCGACCAAACCCAGTTGACGCGCCGATACGCCACCAGCACCACCGCCAGCAAACCGAGCAGCAGCCAATAAACCAAAAAGAGCAAGGATGATAAAGCTAACATAGGCAATAAGCAGCGGATTGTAGCCTGTTGACAGATGGCAAGCAAAGCGGTCGGAATCCGGTATAATTGTCTCTCATGATTAAACATCTATCCTTGGCTTATTCTGGAACCCTGTTTTTGCTGCTTATATGGCTGTTAACTAGCTGCAACGGCAGCAGCCCAAACAACGTTGCCATCCCCACACAGGTGGCGGTGGCGCAGTTGCCCACGCTGTCCCCAACGGCCGTTTCCACCACCCTCCCCGCTACCCTCGATCTCTCCTCCCTGGCTCCCACGCCAGAACCAACGGCCGTTTTACCAACCTCCACCCCTCGTCCAACCGCCACCCTCCCACCTTCCTTCGTCAACATTAGCGACCCCGCCGCCGAGGCCACCGTGCTGCTGGGCAGCGACATCACGATGCGTGGGCTGGCGCAGCTTGCCCCCAGCCAAACAATTTCGCTGACGTTACGGGCGTTAAACGGCCGTTTGCTCACCGAAACCGTCGGCCTAGTCGAAGATACCTTCTGGCAAGCCAGGTTACGCATTCCCGAATTTGTCAGCGGCTCTGCCAGCCTCATTGCTACCGTCACCGACAACCACGCCGCCGTCATCAGCGACACCGTTCCCATTCAGTTGACGCTTGACCCCACGACCACGGATCGGTATTTGGTGCTGTTTCGCCCGCAGGCAGAAGAAACGGCCGTTGCTGGCTACAACCTCTTTTTTGACGGCAACGCCCAGCGTCCCGGCGGCAGCTTTGTCAACATTGCCGTCTTTGGCGACGATTGCCAAACCCGGCTCGCCAGCCAAAGCTACCCCCTGCGCGGCAGCGGCTACTGGCAGGCGTTCCTCATCTTGCCCCCCACCGCTTCTGGCTCCGTCTGCGCCATTGCTGGTTTTGGCACACCCGGCGAAGACACCTGGCGTGAAGTTCAGCTCCCGCTGACTGTTCTGCCCAGCGACGACCCCGAAGCTAAGGGGATTACGATTGGCAACCCGCCGCCGGAGGCCACAGCCACGGCCGGCAAAGACCTGTTTATCTATGGCACGGCTTTTGCTGCCCAGCTTGCCCCAGTGCGCGTTTCCATTTTGCTGGAAAACGGCCGTATTATCAGCGAAACCGACAGCAGCACCGACTTCTGGGGCTATTGGGAGCAAAGCATCTTTCTCCCCAACGACGTTGAAGGCCCCGCCCAAGTCACCGTCACCGTCGGCGAACCAGATGACCCGTTTTATAGCCAAACGTCTACCACGATTATCATTGAACTAGCCGAAGTTCCTTAACCAGGAAACTGAGAGACTGGGAAACGAGGAGATTGCTTAAGTCTCTCAATCTCCCAGTTTCCCAGTCTCTTCTTAACCCCATGAAAGCAGCCGTTTTTGAACAATTTTCTGGCCCCATTACCATTCAACACGTTCCCGACCCAGCCCCCGCGCCCGATGGCGTGGTGGTGCAAGTGACAGCCACCGGGCTGTGCCGCAGCGATTGGCACGGCTGGGTGGGTCACGATAGCGACATTGCCCTGCCCCATGTGCCGGGTCATGAATTGGCAGGGGTGATAACGGCCGTTGGCAAACAAGTGACTCGTTGGCAACCGGGGCAGCGGGTGACGGTTCCTTTTTGCTGTGGCTGCGGCCACTGCCCCCAGTGCGCTGCCGGACAGCAGCAGGTGTGTGACAATCAGTTCCAACCCGGCTTCACCCACTGGGGTTCCTTCGCCGAATACGTTGCCATTGACCGTGCCGATGTCAATTTGGTGGCTTTGCCGGAAAGTATCAGCGATGTGGCCGCTGCCAGCCTCGGCTGCCGCTTTATTACCTCCTTCCGCGCCATTGTCGATCAGGGGCGGGTTTCGGCAGGGCAGTGGGTGGCAGTGCATGGCTGCGGCGGCGTTGGCCTGTCCGCCATTATGATTGCCAGTGCGTTAGGAGCCAACGTGGTGGCCGTTGACATTGCCGCCGACAAGCTGGATTTGGCGCGGATGGTGGGGGCCACTGTTACCGTCAACGCCGCCGCCGAAGCTGATGTGGTACAGGCCGTGCGCGAAGCCACCGGCGGCGGGGCGCACGTTTCGCTTGATGCCCTGGGCAGCCCGACGACATGCTTTAATTCTATTGCCAACCTGCGGAAGCGGGGCAAACATATTCAGGTGGGGTTGATGCTGGCCGACCACAGCCACCCGCCCATTCCTATGGATAAGGTGATTGCCAACGAATTGGAAATTTTTGGCAGCCACGGAATGCAGGCGCACCGGTATGATGCGGTGCTGGCAATGATTACCAGCGGGCTTTTGCAGCCGGAAAAGCTGGTAGGCCGCACCATTACGCTGGAAGAGGCAACCGATGCATTGCCGCGCATGAATGAGTTTGCCACCACGGGCGTAACGGTGATTGATCGGTTTTAACCCAAGCGTTACACGGAGTAGCATAGAGAAGACGCAGCGTTACACGGAGCCTTTTTCTCTGTAAGCCTCTGTGCCTTCTCTGTGAAGCTCTGTGTAAGGTTTGTTGTTCCCCATGAGCCATCCTAGCATTCACCATGATCCGCTTGTTGACCACCTGACGCAGCAGCTTTGGCAAAATGTCATGGCCGTGGCGCAAACGGCCGGTTTAGACACCAGCAAATTCACCGCCATTCACCGTGCCGTTGTGGCCGATGTTGCTGCCTATTTGGCAACCGCCGCGCCCATGCCGCAGCCGGCCGACCCTTCCCCCCCCTCTCGCCTCTCCCAATGGGTTAGCCGGGTCGCCGGACGGAGCAACGGCCACCTGCCCCCCACGCCTACGCCTCCCATCATTCTCTGCGGTGAGCCGGGAACGGGCAAAACGACGTTTCTTTATGTGCTGGATATGGCACTGCGCCAGAAACACGGGTTGCCGGATAACATTCGGCCAAAGATGGTGAAGCAGGGGCAGTTTGTGTACACGGTGGAAAAACGGCCGTTTTGCGGCACGCCCCTTTCCCTGCTTTCCGTCAAAAAATGGGCGCGGCTGCTCCACTTCTACGCCTGGGACACCACCAGCCACCGGCTGCGCCAGACCGACCAGGATGCCTTTATCCAAAACACCCTGCTGCCGATGCGCGTCATTTTTGCCGACGAGGTGGAAATGGTTGGCTATTCCCCCACCATTCCCGATTTGGTGGCGCAGGGGCTGCTGCTGGTGGGCAGTTCCAACCAATATGAATTTGCCCAACTGGTGCGGGAATCGGTGCCGCCCAAAATTTATACGGTCACTGGGGATGATATGCGGCTGGGGAACCCGGATGATGCGGCGGTGCTGCCGGGGAGTGAATTGTGGCGGTTGTTTGAGTTGGGGGGAGAAACGGCCGTTTATGAAACCCTCCCCTACAAAATTATCCAGCAGCCCAGCGGCCTCTATTTGCACTTCAACTTTGACGAAGCCATCCGCGCCCCTTTGCTAGAGCCAGAATGGGTGCAATTTCTGCGCCGCGTTTATACGCAAATCACCTACGTTCCCCTTCAGCCCGAAGCCCACTACACGTTGCTGCTCGATCATTTTTCCCTGGAAACGCTGCAAACCAACTACAACGGCATCCTCCGTTTGGTAGCCCTGTTTGATGCCATTGAGCAACTTGGCATGGGGGCCGTCATTCGCCACCCCACCCAGCCCCCCGATCTATCCCGCACCGCTTTTGCCAGGCTAAAAACAACCATCCAAAACCAGCGCGGGGTTGATATTGACATTAAGCAGCGGGCATTGGTTGGCGTTGGTCGCTGCATCTCGCGCCTCGGACAAGCAGCCCATCGCGCTCAACGGTAGCTGCCCCCGGTTCATTACGACAAAAACTGCGCTAGCATCTCGCGCAAATCTTTAATGCGAATCGGCTTGGTCAAATAATCGGTGCAGCCGGCCTGCAAGCTGCGCTCCCGGTCATCGCTGAGAGCCATACCCGTCAGGGCAATAATTGGCACATCGGTCATGGTGGGGTTGCGGCGTAATTGGCGGGTTGCTTCTAACCCATCCATCACGGGCATCTGCATGTCCATTAAAATGAGATCGGGCGGGTCGCTTTGGGCAGATTCCACGGCCTCCTGGCCGTTTGTAGCCACCGTTACCCGATAATGCATAAACTCCAAAATATCAAGCATGGTGGTCACGCTGGCCTCATTGTCTTCAGCCAGCAAAATGTGGCCTGCATAATTGTTTGCTTCATGCGACATCACCACCTCCTGTGTCTTGCCGCTTCCATTATGCAGCAGGCGGGTTAAAGATTGCATTAAGGCTTTTTCAGAAAATTAATGATCCTATCCAGGCTGAAAAAGCCGCGAGCCAAAGCCAAAAATGCCGTTTATTCGGATCATTTATTTTTGGCTTTGGCCTAAAGCCGATCATTTTGGAGGCGTTGGGCGGCTATTGGGATGAGATCCGCAATTTCGTGCGCCAGGAGACCAAAACGGCCGTTATTCATCCCCCCCACCAGCCCATGCAAATAGCCACCCAGCACCGCCGCTGCATAGGGAGCCATCCCCTGCGCCATCAAGCTGGCAATGACACCTGACAACACATCCCCAGAGCCACCCACGGCCAGCACCGGCGCGGCAAACGGCAGCACCGTTGCCTGCCCGTCAGGAGCCGCCACCACCGTGTAAGCACCTTTTAACAAAACCACATGCCCCCAGCTTTGGGCATAGCGGCGAGCTAGTTCAAGGCGGTCGGCGGCCAGCAGCGCGTCGCGGCTCATTCCCGTCAGCCGCGCCATTTCGATGGGGTGGGGAGTCAGAACGGTGCTGAGGGGCAAAAGCTGCGGCCAGCCGTCGTGCTGCGCCAGCAAATTTAGCCCATCGGCATCCACCAGCAGCGGCGGCAGTTGGTCACGGGCAGCCAGCAGCGTTGCCATAAATTCGCTGGCCTCACCCAGGCCAGGGCCAACCAGCAGGGCGTTGTGATGCCGCATTTCGGGCAGCAGGGCATGGGCAGTGGCACGACCCAACTGCTCTTGGTCAGGCACGGGTGGGTAGGTAGCCTCGGGGATCTGCCCGGCCAGGGTGGCGCGAATGGCCTGGGGGACGGCCAGCGCCACCAGCCCCGCCCCGGCGCGAAAAGCCCCACGAGCGGCCAGCAGCGGTGCGCCCCAATAATGGCTGGAGCCAGCGGCGATGAGAACACGGCCAAAGGTGCCTTTGTGACCGTCTAACGGCCGTTTAGGCAACTGTTCACGCTGGGAAACGGCCGTTGCCACCGACACCGGCAGCGGCTCCGTCACATTCTTGGGAATGCCAATATCCGCCACCACCAGTTCCCCACACGCTGCCGCGCCAGGGAAGGCAAAATGCCCCCGCTTTGGACCAGCAAAAGTAACAGTCACGGTCGCTGGCAGCGCCAAGGGGTCAAGCACGCCCGTGTCACAATGTAGCCCGCTGGGACAATCCA
>JACKCD010000039.1 GCA_020634215.1 Ardenticatenaceae bacterium
AACTGGCTCGACAGGCGCAGCCAATTCAAAGCCAAACACCTTGCCGTAAAAATACAGCTCGGCTTCCAGTGACCGCTTAATATTGACTCTTCCGAAAAAAGGCTCAACCATTAACAGGTTGAGCTACGACATAATCAGCGGCATCAGCTTGAAAAACAAGCCGCTGCTCGAAAACAACGTCCCGACGACGGAAAACGGCTATCAATAGAGCTATTAGCGACCAAAATAGAGACAAGATGAAAGCTCCAGACATGTTTTCAGCTAATTGAGACGCTTGTTCGAGGTAGTAATGCGTAAGACGATGAACATTGACCAACAATGCCGACCCTAGAACGACCATTTGCGAACGAAGCAAGCCGCGCACTGGCAGCTTGCCTGCGGCAAAGGGGTTTTTGACCGAACGCACCGTCGCCTCCACACCGGCTCGAACCCCATTGTTGGCAGCGGTAATCCGTTGTCGCAACACAGCCACCTGGATAGCGCGTGTGTTCACCAGCAACGTTGGGTCACTGCGTTTACGTGGCTCAACCCGACATTCCTTTTGGAAAAAGGGACAGGCCGCGCAAACATCAGGGTCGAGCCGCGCCAGCCAACGTCCCTCTTGGTGCCCCGGTTCCAAAATAGTCAGTTGCCCCTGCGGACAACCGACCTGTTCTGGTATGCCGTCATCTGTCAATTGCCAACTATATTGCTCCCAACCCCAATGCTTCCCTTGAGATTTGCCGCCGCGCAGACGAGATGGATGCAACTCTGTGCCATGTGCATCGCACGCTTCTTCAGATTTGGAACCAGTGTAACCCCCATCCACCGTCATTTTATCGACCTGATGACCTCGTTCAGCCTGTTCCACCAACGATTGCGCCAGCAATTGACCATCATCCGTCTGGTTGCTGGCTGTTTGTACGCTAATTATCAATTGTACCGGGTTTTCTGGGTCACACGTTTCGCTGATATTGGTTACATAGCCTCGATACCTTTCCCCATTTTTCTCTCGATACGTTGCTTCCGCGTCATGGGGCGATTGCAAACTGTCGGCACCAACCTCTTTTGGCTCTCGCAATCGTATCGTTTCACCAGCTTCTACCTGATACTGTTCGCGCAAGACGCGCTCTACCAATGCTCTGGCTTCCGTTGCCTCTCCCTCTGCTTCCAATTCCGACAACAAGGTAAGCAACAGTTCCCCTGTTTGCTGCAAATAACCGGGAACTTCTTCGTTTTTCAACCCATAATAGATATGGCGCGGTTGTTTTACCACATAGGCGGCCTGTTCTTGCCGCCAGATTGCTTGCCGTGCTTCCGGCAAGGCCGCTACCCCTCGCTGCAAGACGTGCAAAACCAATTCCAGACGGCTGCCCATGGCAATATTGCTCAACAATTGGGTGCTGTCCATCCGCTGCCACGCCACTTTCAGCTTCAATTTCTCTATCTGCTCATCGGTCACTACCGCAAAGACGACTTCATACAGGTTTTCCCCCGTCCTTTCGGCATGTTCGCGCACGCGCCGCCGATGGTTTTGGAACGTTCGCAGCGTAGGAACGTTCTGGCTCAAGTCGTCCAGACCCAGCGCATACCGCGTTTGCAGGTCGAATTGCAGATGCCGTTCCAATTCTTCATCACTCCATCCAAAGCCGTCTTTGAGCATGTCGCCCCCTACCAGAACGTTGACAGGTGCGTTGGGGCGCGAGTCGGTTTCGCTGTACAAGCCAGCGAACCGTTCTTCGGGAATGTGCATGAAAACCTCTGTGCGGAACACACCTGCCCAGGAACCATGCAATTGCTGTCGCATTCTGTCCGGCATTAGGAGGTCGCTATTGAAGAAACTCGGTTGTTGATGTTGGTTGTTTTTGCGAAACATAGGCTATTTTCCTATGAAGGATGTGCCTTGATTTTATCACATTATGTCAAATAGTACCGCTTTTTGGCAGCCTGACCTTTTTTCGGGAAAGTCAACAATTGAAGGTGCAAAAAAATCACGAGAAGTTAATATCGGCGATTTTGTTCTTTCAAATTCTATGAGTTACGGAAGACCATATATTGTAAACATTCATGGATACATTCATGATGGATGGTTACTGCTATCTAATTTTGACAATCGTCTGATAAAGGAATATCTATATTACATTCTTTCAAGCGATACTGTACAGAAGCAGTTTAACAATTTAGCTACTGGAATAACGGTTGATAACCTAAATGTAGAACGAGTTAGTTCTGTCAAAATTCCACTGCCGCCTCTTGATGTACAGGAGCAGATTGTGCGGGAATGTGAAGCGATGGATGAGGAAGTAGCGCAGGCGCAGCAGGCTATTGAGCAAGCAGAGCAGGAGATTGAAAAAGCAATTATTGACATTGCTCAAAAAGGCTATCCAAACAAGAAAACAGAAGATTTTGCTGAAATCAATCCGTCCAAAACCGAAATACGCCAGATTGATGATGAGACAATGGTTTCATTCGTCGAAATGGCTTCAGTAAGTGACGAAGGGTATATAGCTAAAAAGGAAGACAAACCACTTAAAGAAGTCAGAGCCAGCAGTTATACCTACTTTAGAGAAGATGACATTATTATTGCCAAAATTACGCCATCTATGGAAAACGGGAAATGCGCTATCGCCGAAGGCTTAACTAATAACCTGGGTATGGGAAGTTCTGAATTTCATGTGATTCGCGCAGATAAAGCTATCGCCCTTCCAGAATACGTGTTTGCTTTTCTGAACCGCGAAAGTGTCCGGCAAGAAGCGGCAACAAAAATGACAGGGGCTAGTGGACATAGAAGAGTACCAGCATCTTTCTATGAACAATTTGTTATTCCATTACCCCAAGATATTAAAGTTCAAGAGGATTTGATAACAAAAATCAAAAATCAAAAAACTGCTATCACTCAATCTAAACAGATAATTGAAGGTAGTGCGGAGCGAAAGCAAGCCATCTTGAAGAAGTATTTGTAAGTAGTTGAAACAAGCTAAAAAAGTGGCAAAACGGCCGTGGCTCCCTCGTTTGCTACTATTTCTTTGAGGGGATATTGAGGTTAAAACGGCCGTTACCCACCTCAATTTTAGGTGGATTAATCGCCCGTATCGCCATCTCATAATGCGCCGCCAATTGCAAATGATGGTCTGCCACCACCCCATCGGCGGGCAGATTCATTCGGCTGAACAACTAACCCCTGTTGAACAGGTTGAGTTGATCAATGCTGTTTCTCATTTCTTGCATCAGCACTATCAACAAAAAGCACCAACGGCCGATTTTTGGCAGCCGCAACCCATAGAGTCAATCGTGGCCTTGCAACAAACACAACCTGCCTCTGGTATCTCAACACTAAGAGCCGATTTTTGGCCGGAGGATGAATCGGCCGACGACCTTATTGAGTTTGTCACCCAACAGCATCAAGCAAATAGTGCGGCAAGCTAATGGACGTTATCTCCTTTGGAAAACCGCTCTCTCCTCAAGATGCTTGGGTAGCTGCGACCGCATTACATTATGGTTTGCCGCTTGCCACACACAACCCTAAAGATTTTGTTGATCTTTCTAGCCTTAAGATGATCACAACTGTCGTATGACTAAATTGCCCATGAAGCTGAGGTAAGAGCCGGCCGTTAATCACCTCCAACATCCCCCAGCCTCAACGGCCGTTCTTCCGCTTGCCAAAGGGCTTCGGCCGTTTCTCCCCTAAGCAGGAACCCCAAGCACCAGCAGCCGATTGCGTTTAAACGTATCAATCATTTCCCCGGCCGACTTTTGTGCCTCGTCACCCATCAGCAAGCTAGGCGCATCCCCCTCAAATTTTTGGCAAACATATTTGTGAGAGTCATACATGATGGCAAACGCCTGCTGGAACGTTTGCACCGCGTCGGCCAGTTCGGGTGGCGGGTTTTGGAAAATGGGCTTGAGACCGCGCAGCACCTTTTTCACCAAATAATCATGGTCGTGTGACCACAGCCCGCTAAAGCCGTCGCTGGCTTCAAACATATTGGGGCGGACGTAGCCATCATAGGCGGCTTGGGAGAAGCCCCCCGTGAGTTTGAAGGTGACGGACACACCCCACAGCAACTGCGTGGCGCGTTCCATTTCGCGGCGGGCTTGCGGCCAGTCGCTGGCATCCAGTGCCGCTTGCAGCCGGGTGCAAGCCAGGATAAGCGCCTGAACATAGCCAAAGAAAAGATGATGACCAAGCTGCCAGCGAACGCGGGCATTGTCAAGTTCATGAAGGTTTAACATAAGGCATTTGCAGAGATTGAGAGATTAAGCACGTCAATCACTCAATCTCTGAATCTCTCAATTAGACAAACATGCCCACAGCCGCTTCGAAGGCGATGCGGAGCATGGGCTTTTCGATGACGGTGAGCGTGCTGTCACCTTCTAGGTTTTGCAGGGCGTTGCGGTAGGCTTGCAGCAGGCCACCGAGAAACAAGAGGCCGGGGTCGCCGTCGCGCCGCTGGACGTTGAAGTAGCCATCGTACACGTCAAATTTGTGAACATTGGCGGCGGTGGTGGCGGCGGTGGTGGTAAGGGTGTGAAGGGCATGGTCAACGGCCGTTAATACCTCCCCCACCCCCGCCTGCAAAGGCAGCCCCAGCACCGCCTGCAAAGCCGCTCGCTGTTCCGCCGTCAGCACCGTTTTTGCCTCGGCATGGGGCAGCATTTCCGGCAGCGGCAGCGGCAGCTCTGGGCCAGGGTCGGGCAGTTGGGGGTTTTGGGTGAGGGGGTAATGCCAGTGGGAAACGGCCGTTTCTACCTCGGCCACATCCCCTTGCTCCAACTGCGCCATAATCGCTGCCACTTCGGCCGGCGTCGCCTGCAACTCGCTGGCAATTTGCGCCAGTTCATACACCGACTGCTTTGGGTGTAGCACCTCATCCACCAGCAGCGTTTGCAAATGACGGTGCTGCAGCAGTGCCTGAAACACCCCGCCGTAAATATAGGGATTATAGGGCGTGGTGGGGCTGGCCTTTGTCAGCCCCATTTGCCGCGCCAGCCCGTTGACCTCCTGCCACAGTGCTTGCAGCACCGCTGGGGAAGCATCCCGCTTTTCCCGTTCATGCTGCGGGTCGGCCAGGGTGCGAGCGCGGGCATCTTCAATAGCCGCCCGTACCTCCCACGAAGGCACCGGCAGCACAAACTGCACCTGCTCACTGGTCAACAGCCGCTCCAGCCCATCCGCCTCCGGCTGGGTCAGCTCCAGCAGCCGGTTGCCAATGACGGGCAGTTCACCAATCAGCAGATGGCGCGGGTCGGGGTATTGTTCGTGCCACCGTGCCACCGCGCCGCGCACCCACATCCCGGTCGTCTTACGAATGACCGGGTGGGTCACGCCGTCTATTTCGGGGTAACGGGCAAGTATTTCTGCCGTTTCAAACGGTTGGCGGGCAGTAAGCCATTGCAGCAGGTGGACGGTTCGGCCGGCTTCCTGAGCAATCAGGGCAAGCTGCTGGATGAGCAAACTTTTGCCCGTCCCCTGCAGCCCGGCCATAAAGACCATGCGCTTGTTTTGCGCCAATTGGTGCAGATGTTGGTACAGGGTGGAGGAAATGGGAATGACTAACATAGGGAAAAGTGGCAGGTAACAAGTGGCAGTTACGTTTACTTGCCACTTGTTACTTGTTACATAAAAGTTGCTATTTCATCAAGGGCTTTTTTCTTCATGGCGTGGGTGGGCACGCGGCAATCATCGGCGGGGTAGCCCACGACAAGTAGGAGCATGGGGCGTTCGTTCGACGGCCGTTTTAGCACCTTGTTCAAAAACCCCATCGGGCTGGGGGTGTGGGTAAGCGAAGCCAGCCCGGCGTGGTGCAGAGCTGTGATCAGCGTCCCCGTTGCCAATCCCACCGACTCCTGCACATAATAATTTTTTACCCGCTTGCCGTTGGGCAGCAGGTCATACGACTTGGCAAAGATGGCGATAAGGTAGGGGGCGACTTCCAAGAATCCTTTGTGGGGGTCGGTGCCCAGCGGTGCCAACGCTTCCAGCCATTCTTCCGGGGCGCGGCCGTTGTAGAAGGCGCGTTCTTCCTCTTCCGCTCCTTCTTTGATTTGGCGCTTGATGTCGGGGTCGCTGACAACGACAAAGTGCCAGGGCTGCAAATTGGCTCCACTGGGGGCGGTGCCAGCGGCCAGCAAACAGGTTTCAATGATGTCGCGGGGAACGGGGCGGTCGGAAAATTCGCGCACGGTGCGCCGCCGCTGGATGTCGGCGTAAAAGCCTTGCGCCCGCTGGCGCATTTCGCTTTCGGGGTATGCCACATAAGCGGAATGGGGAACAAATTCAGGTTGCAAGGGACACCTCCTCAAGTTCGTTTTCTGAGTAACAGGTATGATAATATGGGGAATTGTGTCAGAACAAGGTTGTTTCGCAAGGAAAACGGCCGTTTTGCTTAGAAATCGAAAGATGTTGCACCAGGGACAGGGGATATCTCCCTTGCTCTTCCACCCTCTGCTCCCCTGCATCGCTGAACATTTGCCCTCTGGTATATCCCCAACCCTTTCAATTGCCCCCGCCCCCACCCCTCTGCTACAATTCCCCACCCTTACTCGAAGCAAACAAACTGGATGCAAATATTGCCACCACAAAATCCCAATCAGGTAAATCAGCGTCCTATTTTCAGGAAAGCAATATGAAAAACACACATCCATCAATCGGCAGCCGCATCACCGTTGACCTCCTCGCCCACAACCCCTATCCTACTTTCCAGGCCATGCTCGCCCACGAACCCGTTTGCTGGGTTCCCGCCCTCAACATGTGGATGATCACCCGCCGTGATGATGTCATCGCCATGCTGCGCGATGCCGAAAGCTACACCATGGAGCCACAAACCGCCCATGTCAACCCGATGGAAGACACCTTCGGCACGATGATGCTCAGTCTTGACGGCTCCGAACACAAACGCATCCGCGACGTTTTTTATGAGCCATTCCGGGCGCGGCACGTTGACCTTCGCTATCGCGACATCATCCACCAACTCACCCATCAACTGCTCGATGAAATAGCCCTGCTCGGCACTACCGACCTCGATAAAACCTTTTCCGACAAACTCGCCATCTATACCGTCGTTGCCGCCTTGGGGCTGGACGTTGACGACGTGGATCAATTCCGCCTTTGGTACGACGACTTTGCTGCCGCCATCGGCAATCTGGAAAACGACCCCACCGTTCGGCAGGCGGGCAAAACGGCGTTCCAAAAGTTCCGTGCCCTGTTATTGCATCATATCACCAAGCTTCGTCAGCAGCCCAACGACTCCGTCCTCAGCTATATCCTTCACAACAATGTCAATAATCTGAACGACGAGGAGATTATCTCAAATGTAGCACTCACCTTTTTTGGCGGCATTGAAACAACCTCGGCCATGCTCTCCAACACCATTTGGGCGTTGCTCAACCACCCCGACCAGCTTGCCGAACTGCGGCAAAATCCTGCCTTGCTTCCCAACGCCATTGCCGAATCGCTGCGCTGGGAAGCCCCGGTGCAAGCGGCCATGCGCTTCCCCACCCAGCCCGTCACCCTTCACGGTATAGACATTGCCGCTGGCGAAAAAATTTACTGTATGCTCGGTGCCGCCAACCGCGACCCCGCTTTTTATCCCGACCCGGATCGCTTCGACATCCACCGCGCCAACGCTAACAAGCACCTCAGCTTTGCCTATGGCCCCCATTACTGCATTGGCGCGGCACTGGCCCTCTTGGAAGGGGAAATTGGGCTGGCGGCTCTATTTGACCGATTCCCCACCCTGCAACTGCACCCCGATCATCCCGCCGCTCCCCAAGGCCACGAATTTCGCGCCGCGCCCACCTTGTTTGTGATGTGGTAAAATCTTGCAAGCAACAAGTGGCAAGTAACAAGTCTTGTTGGGAATAAGCACTTGCCACCTGCTACTTGTTACTTGTAACCAGCAAACAGTTATCAATCAAACGGTAGGAAGACAGGATGAACAAACCAAATTGGACAATTGTCAAAGAGTACGAAGATATTACCTATAAGAAATCGGATGGGGTGGCGCGAATTGCCTTTAACCGCCCCGAAGTTCGCAATGCGTTTCGCCCCAAGACGGTGAGCGAACTGCATGAGGCGTTTTTGGATGCCCGTGAAGACACCTCTATTGGCGTGGTGCTGTTTTCCGGCGAGGGGCCATCGCCCAAGGACGGCGGCTGGGCGTTTTGCAGCGGCGGCGACCAGCGGGTGCGCGGCCATCAAGGGTACGTGGGCGACGACGGGATGCACCGGCTCAATATTTTGGAAGTGCAGCGGCTGATTCGCTTTATGACCAAGGTGGTCATTGCCGTGGTACCGGGCTGGGCGGTGGGCGGCGGCCACAGCCTGCATGTGGTGTGTGACCTGACGCTGGCGAGCAAGGAACACGCCATCTTCAAACAAACCGATGCCGATGTGACCAGCTTTGATGGTGGCTATGGTTCAGCCTATTTAGCCAAGATGGTGGGGCAGAAGCGGGCGCGGGAAATCTTTTTTCTGGGGCGCAACTACTCGGCGCAGGATGCGTTTGAGATGGGGATGGTTAATGCCGTCGTGCCGCACGATGAACTGGAAGACACGGCGTACGAATGGGCGCAGGAAATTTTGGCGAAGTCGCCCACCTCGATCAAGATGCTCAAATTTGCCTTTAACCTGACCGATGACGGGCTGGTGGGGCAGCAGGTGTTTGCCGGGGAAGCGACACGGCTGGCTTATATGACCGAGGAGGCCAAGGAAGGGCGTAACGCTTTTCTTGAGAAACGGAAACCAAACTTTAAGGATATTAAGTGGATTCCATAGTTGAAAATTGGTTCGCTGCTCACGGCTGGATGAAACCAATCAACTGAACATGTGTTACTCTTGTTAGTTGGAATATATGAGAGGGCGTATGCGATACGCCCCTACTTGAAGAGGAGAAACTGATGTTGACTTTTATTTGGATTGTACAAGGGGTATTGGCACTGCTTTTTCTGATGGCGGGTTTTATGAAGGCAACCCAACCAAAAGAAAAATTGGCAGAACGATTGACCTGGGTCGAGGATTTTTCGGCCAGCCAGGTTAAAACGATTGGTGTGCTGGAAGTTTTGGGCGGCTTGGGGCTGGTTTTGCCCGTTCTAACCGGCATTTTGCCCATTCTTACGCCTTTGGCTGCCATTGGTCTGGTGCTGACGATGATTGGAGCGGCATACACCCATTATCGTCGCGGGGAAATGCCGGCGATTGGAGTGAATGTTGTGCTGCTGCTGCTGTCGGCGTTTGTGGCGTATGCGTATCTTTAAGTTGTAGGTAGCCGAGGATTGGAATCCTCGGCTACAAGTGAATGATATTTTCTGGGCAGGTTGCGGATTGAGTCGTATAGGGTGATTATGAAACGGATTTTAGTTGTAGATGATGAGGTTCGCCTGGGTCGGGTGGTGCGTGGATATTTGGAGGAGGCGGGGTTTGAGGTGACAACGGCCGTTAACGGCCGTCAAGCCCTTTTTGCTACCCGCGACCAGCAGCCCGATCTCATCATTCTCGATTTGATGATGCCTGAAATGGACGGCTGGGAATTTATGCGCCAATACAGGCAAGAAGGTAACGCACCAATCATTATCCTCACCGCCCGCATTGAGGATTCCGACAAAGTGGCCGGGTTGGAGCTTGGCGCGGATGATTATGTGACCAAACCCTTTAGTGCCCGTGAACTCATTGCCCGCGTGCGGGCTGTGTTGCGGCGGGCGGGGGCGGAAACGGCCGTTTCTCCCCGCTACCGTGCTGGCAGTCTCGAACTCGACCCTGAATCACGACTAGTGCAAGTAGACGGCCACTACCTCGACCTCACCAAAATGGAATTCGACCTCCTTGCCACGCTCATCGCCAACCCCGGCCGCGCCTTCAATCGTCTTGAACTGCTGGAACGCACCCAGGGCTTCGCCTATGATGGCTATGAGCGCACCATAGACGTTCACATCAAAAACCTCCGCAAAAAAATTGAGCCAAACCCGGCTCAACCCCAATACATCCTGACCGCATTTGGTATTGGCTACCGCTTCAACCCCGACTGGCGATGATTGCCTTTCCGCGCAGCCTCTGGTTTAAAATTACCGCCGCCTTCCTGCTGGTGATTGTCATTAGCGTGGCCGTTGTCTCCGTGTTAACCAATCAGGTCACGGCAGTGAGTTTTCGCCGCTTTTTAGATGCGGAAACAAGCGAAAGCTGGGGCACGCTGCAAGCCGATCTGGCAAACTATTATGCCCAACAAGGGAGTTGGGGGGGCGTTGAGACCGTATTGCAAACGGTGGCACTCCCGCGTGGGCAAGGCAACATTCGGCTACAGTTGCTCGATGGGCAGGGAAACGTGGTGGCTGGCACAGGCAATCAGCGCGGCCAGGCCAGCAACAGCACCAACCTGCCGATTGAGGTGGCTGGCCGCCAAGTGGGAACGCTGCTCGTCGTTACCCCCGGCCAGGGCAGCAGCCGTGCCGGGGAGCAATTTTTGGCGGAGGTAAACCAGGCTATTATTTGGGGGGCAATAACGGCCGTTTTTCTCGCTCTACTTCTGGGTGGTTGGGTGGCTCATCGGCTAACACAACCCCTGCGCCAACTGACCCAGGCCACCCACCAGCTTGCCACAGGCCATCTTGACCAGCAAGTAACCGTCGCCACCCAGGACGAACTGGGCGATTTGGCCGCCAGCTTTAACCAAATGGCCGCCGCCCTGACCACGGCCGAACAGCAGCGGCAGCAGCTTTTGGCCGACATTGCCCATGAACTCCGCACCCCCCTCAGCGTGATGCGGGGTCATATCGAAGCGATGCTCGACGGTATTTTCCCTCTAACGCCGGAAAATCTGGCCGTTGCCCACGAAGAAACGATTCTGCTTGGCCGTCTGATTGAAGATTTACGCACCCTTTCTTTGGCGGAGGTGGGGCAGTTTCCTTTGCAGAAAACGGCCGTTTTTCCCAGCCAACTCCTCAACCAAACCATCGCCGCCTTCACCCCCTTGGCTGAAGCCGACAACATCCAGCTCACCGCCCACATCCCTGCTAACTTGCCCCCCATTCAGGCCGACCCCAACCGACTGCAACAACTGTTGGGCAACCTCCTCACCAATGCTTTTCGCCACGCCGCCACCGCCACCCCCCACGTGACCCTTACCGCCCGCCAAACCGAGGCTAACCTTCAAGTTAGCATTGCCGATAACGGCGTTGGTCTCAGCCCCGAAGCCCAACACCACGTCTTTGACCGCTTTTGGCGAGCCGACCCCGCCCGCAGCCGCCAGCAAGGCGGCTCAGGTCTGGGGCTTGCCATCTGCCGCGCCATCGTTGAAGCCCACAACGGCCGTATTTGGGTTGAAAGCACGCCCGGCGCAGGCGCAACCTTCACCTTCCACCTTCCCCTGGCCTAATTCTCCATACCCTCCACATATCCGCTTCACACCTGCTTCATACCTGCATGTTATTCTCCTAGCAATACAGAGAACAAATAACGGTAGCAAGCACATAACCTTCTACCAGTAAAATTATAAGGAAATAACGATGAACAAGTATTTTAAACTCACAGGTATTCTCGCCCTCTTGAGCGCAGTTGTTTTTTTAGGTGTAACCGCCGCTTTCGCCCAAGGCCCCAACCAAGCCAATAACGGCGCACGGCAGCCAATGAATCAGGGACAGGCGGGGCCACGCGGCGCAATGAACCTGATGGCGGTCAGCGAAGACGATATGCACGCCGCCATCGCCGAGGCTTTGGGCATGAGCGTGGTTGACTTTGAAGCAGCTATTGCCGCTGGAGAAACCCCCGCCACGCTGGCAGCGGAACTAGGCATTGATTTTGCGGTTGTTCAAGCCGCTATGGACGCGCTACACGCCGAGGCGTTACAGCAAGCCGTTGCTGATGGTCTGATCACTCAGGAACAAGCTGATTGGATGCTAAGTCGGCAGGGTGGGCAAAATGGTCAAATGGGCAATGGCGCTCAAGGCAATGGCACCCAGCAGGGGACTGGCTTTCAGGGAAATGGTGCCCAAGGCAACCAGATGAATCGCGGCGCCAACCAGGGACGGCATGGTGGCAATGGCAGCAACAGTGGTCATCAGGGTGACTGTCTCTATCAAAACTCGTAAGGTCTTTCAATTTCACAAAAATCATTCAAGAACGCGACCAATGAGGTCGCGTTCTTGTTTGCAAACAATCATGAACAAGCAACTTTTTATTCTCGTCTCTTTTTTCTTAATCCTGTTGGCAGCTTGCAGCAATACGGCACCGGTGGCTGAATCAGCAGGCACAGAAACTGAATCATTAACGGCCGTTTCCTCCCCCACCGCCATTGCCATCACCGAAACATCTACGAGTGATGTCATGGTGGTAGACGAAGCGGGAAATACGGCCGTTGACCCCACCGCATTAGACAATGCCCTGGCGGAAATAAATGCGACTGGGTTAACCGCAGATGAACAAGACAACCTGATCTACATGCGTGAAGAAGAAAAACTGGCTCACGATGTATACATGACCTTGTATACCCAATGGAATCTGCCCATCTTCCAAAACATTGCCAACAGCGAAGCCACCCACACCGAAGCGATCAGAACCCTCTTGCTGCGCTATGGGCTGGAAGACCCAGCCGTCAACCAAGGCCTCGGCAGCTTTACCAATGAAACCTTGCAAGCCCTTTATGAGCAATTGGTAGCGGCTGGCAGCCAATCCCTGGCCGATGCCTTGACCGTCGGGGCAACCATCGAAGATTTGGACATCGTGGATTTACAAGACAGCCTTGCCCAAACGGACAAAGCCGATATTAGCCTGGTTTACGAAAATTTAATGAAAGGCTCCCGCAATCATTTACGCGCCTTTACCAACACCTTACAACAGCAAACCGGCGGCACCTATCAACCTCAATATCTGGATCAGGCAACATACGAAGCCATCATCGCCTCAGAGGTTGAACGGGGTCGGGGTCAAGGACAGGGTGGGCCACCGGCCGACAGACCTGGCAAAGGGCAGGGCAATGGGTAAGGCAGGTTAATTCTTTCGGATCCCGAAATTTGATGCGTGGTGCGTGGTGCGTCAAAAGAGCTTAATGGCTACGCACCACGTACCACGCACGGCCGGTTTAGGCCATTTGCCGGGGCCGATATTGCAACGCTTCAGCCAGATGAGCCGGTTGAATACGCTCCTCACAGGCAAGATCAGCAATGGTGCGGCTAACTTTGAGGATGCGGTGGTAGGCGCGGGCGCTGAGACCCATTTGCGACATGGCACTTTTCATCAGGCGGCTACCGGTGTCGTCAAGCTGGCAAAATTGGCGCACTTCGCTTGGCCCCATGTCGGCGTTACAGTGGAGGGTGGTTTGTTGGAAGCGGGCAGCTTGCAAAGTTCGCGCCGCCTCCACCCGTTCCCGCACAACGGCCGATTTTTCCCCCGGCTGCACACTGGTCAACTTCTCAAATGGAATACGCGGCACATCCAAATGTAGGTCAATCCGATCCATGAGGGGGCCGGAAATCTTTTTTTGGTAGCGCGTCACCATGGAATTAGAACAGGAGCAAGCATGGGTGGGGTCGCCAAAGTAGCCGCAGGGGCAGGGGTTTTGCGCGGCAATGAGCATAAAGTTGGCGGGGAAGGTGACGGTGCCGGAGGCGCGAGAGATGGAAACTTCGCGGGGCATCCCTTCCAACGGCTGGCGCAACACCTCAATGAGCCGTTCGCCAAATTCGGGCAGTTCGTCCAAAAACAGCACGCCGCGATGGGCAAGGCTGATTTCGCCGGGGCGCGGCCAGGCTCCGCCGCCCACCAGCCCGGCGTAGCTGATGGTGTGGTGGGGGGAACGAAACGGCCGTTCTCGAATCAACGGCGTATCGGCCGGCAGCATCCCCGCCACGCTGTAGATTTTTGTCACCTCCAACGCCTCCTCCACCGACATGCGCGGCAAGATAGAGGGAAGTGATTTGGAAATGAGCGTTTTGCCGGCGCCGGGCGGGCCAGTGAGAAGCGCATTATGACCCCCAGCAGCAGCCACTTCCATCGCTCTTTTGACATGTTCCTGTCCCCGAATGTCAGCAAAGTCGGCAGCATAAAACGGGTCGCGGCCAAACGCTTCGGCCACATCCACCGTGCAGGGAGAAATCAGCTTCATCCCCGTGAGATGCGCCACCAGTTGGCTGAGGTTGGTGACAGGAATCACTTCAATATCGGGCATCAACGCCGCTTCTTCGGCATCTACAGCGGGAACAAAAACTTTCTTCAGCCCCGCACTTCGCGCCAGGGCGGTGAGGGGCAAAATGCCTTTGGTGTGGCGGGTGGCACCATCCAGCGACAGTTCGCCAATAAAAAGGGAATCGGCCAGATGTTCGTGCCAGATTTGCTGGGTGGCGGCCAACACGCCGACAGCAATGGGCAAATCGTAGGCAGGGCCTTCTTTGCGGAGATCAGCGGGAGCAAGATTAACGGTGATGCGCTTGTTGCTAGGAAAGGTGAGGCCGCTGTTTTTGATGGCGGCATGAACACGGTCGCGGCTTTCGCGCACGGCGGCATCGGGCAGGCCGACGATGGCAAAGTTGGGGTAGCCGCGTATAACATCTACTTCGACTTCAACGGAGTCGGCTTCGAGACCGACGATGGCACAACTGAGGACTTTGGCGAGCATACTTCTTCCTGTGTTTGCAATTTTGCTGCCTAGAACGGCCGTTAAAGTATACCCATCCCCCCTTATTCGCACAAAATAATGTCGTAGAGACGCAAAATTTGCGTCTCTACCATTTATTGATTATTTCACCCGCAACCCATATTCAAGCGGCAACGGGTCAAAGCTGATGTTCGCCTCATCCCAGGTGCGCCACGGCTGATTGTTGAGGCAGGCAATTTTTTCCCGCGTGTTGTCCGGCCGCTGCCCCGGCTCATGAACCCAGCTTACATAGCTAAAGCCTCGGTCATTACTGCCCCAGCCAACCAAGCCATATCCCTTGGCATAAAAATATAGTTCCGTTGGCGCGGCATCAGGAGCCAGCAGCCAGGCTAGTTCAATGACATCAGGCAGGGTGATGCCGCTTTGGAAGGTGTAGCTTTCGTGGTAGGCCACAAATTTGAGCCAGGTGCGGTGCGTGCCGCTAACAACCGTTCCACAGTTGGATTTGTTGTAAAAAACGACTAGCGGGTTACGTTCGTAAACACCACCCACATACCAATGGCGGGGTGCCCATTTGGAGCCAGTGGTGCCGGGGGTGTCAAAGAGGGTGTAATATTGGCCGTTACCGGGGCTGGTGTCGGTACCACGCATGATGTAGTTGTCATCGGCCATCAGTTCTTCCCATTCGGCGCTCCATTCGTTGCCCTTGGTGTGGTAAAAGTGGGCTTCGTTACCTTGGGTTTGGTGGCGGGCTTGGGAGCCACCGCTGTGCTGGACTTCATATAAACGGCCGTTGCTCAAAAAAAACGGCAAAATGTCCATCGTCTCCACCCGCTCAGCCTGCCGAATCAGCGGCAAATAAATTGTTCGCCCTACCCCGCCCTGCTGTGTTAGGGCTGCCGCAACGCCATCTTCCCCCACAACCACCGGCGGCACCGCTGGCTCTGTTTCCAGCCCCCACACTTTCCAGGCCACGGCAAAGCACGCCAAAGCCAAAATAAAACTGCTCAGTATCAAATTTTTCTTCATCATGGTGTTATCTTTATAGACAGACGTGATATTTCCTCAGCAAAGTCTGTAGGCATTATAATGACGAGTGAGAGCAGGCTAGGAAAATTTAGAGTGAAATTTCTACATAACAAAAGATGCCGTCGGAAACGGGTATTTCCGGCGGCATCTTTATCAGTCTAACAATCGGATAAGCAGCTACGACACAGCCACCTGGCTTAGCAAGCTATCGCGCACACAGCCAATCAGCGTATCCAACGCCACTGGCTTGGTCAGGTAGGCTGTGGCCCCCATTGCCAGCCCAGCTTCAACCGCCTCGGCCTGTGTCTTGGCACTGACCATAATAATGGGTAAGTTCGCCATTTCTGGGCGACGACGCAGCCGCTTGCACACCTCATACCCATCCAGGCGAGGCATCATCACATCCAGCAGCACCACATCGGGGCGGGCAGATTCAATCTTGGCAAGGGCATCCTCACCATCTATCGCTTCACGCACTGCAAACCCACCATATTCCAGCGTAAACCGGAAAAGTTTCCGAGTGTCTGCTTCATCATCTACAATTAAGATACAAGGCTTCATGGAATTTACACCACTCCTTAAAGAAACCACCTGTTACTTGCCAGATAGTTTGCCAAAAACGGTCATGTGTTTGTGGCTTAGCGACAATGAGGGGAACTACAATTGATGATTGAAACCACATCTCTCTTATTTGCCTCAAAACTAGCGAGCCAAACTTACGACAAATATTACAACGATCATTTAGGCTATTGCCTAGCAGGCTAATCATGGTTAAGATAAGCGACATATGAGTTCAGAGAGATTTCGTCAGCGCATTCGCCAACGGCCGTTATTGACCCTCCCCCAAATCATTGTGCTGTTGATACTGCTGGCCGCCCTGTTCATTGCCCTTGACCTCAACCAGCGCGAACAGGCGGGGCAGCTTATTGGGGTGGGCGAAGAAGCACTTCAAGGCGAGATCAACGCCGAAATGACCCGCCAAGTGGAGCTAAAAGCAACGCTTGACTATGTTTCCAGCGACGATTATGTTGCGGCCTATGCCCGCGACGAGGGAGGCCAGGTTCAGCCAGGCGAAAAACGGATTGTGCCCCTGTTGGTTGAGGCCACGCCGGAACCACCACCACCGCCACCGGCCACACCCGACCCAGCTTTAGATGCTCACCCGTGGCAAGCGTGGTGGCATTTACTAACAGATGCAGAACGGCCGTTTCCCTAATCTCCCTATGCCTTTCCCCAGCCGCCTAATTTGCGGATCAACTTTACATATGTTAACATATGCGCCGTCATAAAGTTTACATATTATTCTTTAAAGGTAGGAACACATGGGCCGCCGTACAATTGCAATTCTTTTTTTTATTATCGGCATCCTGCTACTCATTATCGTAAGCGTACTTTTTTTTAACAGTCAAGACAGTTCTAATCAAACCCCTACCACGACTGAAACGACGCTTGATTCAACAGAAACCCCACTGCTGGAAGACCCGCAAGGTTTCATTGACCAAATTTCCAACCAACCCGAAGAGCTTGTTGAAGTCGTTGTCTCCTTCCAAACAGTGCCGCGTGGGTGGCAAATGACCGAAGCCGAGCTACGCACCGACCTACGCCGAGCCAGCGACGTGCAAAGCAATGTCGTCACCAAGGTTGAGGATGTGGTAGGTCTGTACGCCCGCACCGACATTTTTCAGGGGCAAACCTTGACCCGTGACATGTTTGTCGGGGATCCAACGCTTGTCAGCAGCAGTGAGTTTGGCCCCTCGTCCATTATCCCCGCTGGGTTTGTGGCGCAGGCTGTGCCCATGGATCGCCTTTCCAGCGTGGCTTATGGGCTGGCTCCAGGCGACTATGTAGACATCATGCTCTCCTTTGTGCTGCTGGAGATTGACGAGTTTCAGGCATTGTTAGATAATGGTGCACTTTTATCTGCAGAAACAGAAGAGAAGGGGCGATTAGTGCCTGTGGATTTAGCCATTTGGCCGGGTGGAAACGCTGCCCTACAAATGAACGAACGCTGATCTCGCCCACGGAAAACGGCGTTACCTGTTTCATCATTCTGCAAAATGCCCGCGTCATCAGTGGGTGCCTATGTACACCCCACCCATTGCAGGCCGCCGCATAACAGCCGTTCCCCGTTGAAACCGAAGGCAAGCCACCCGCCCCAGCCCCGACCAGCCACCATCACCCCACCCATTCCCCGACGTGTTGCTGGTTGCCCATGGCTCCCCAGGAACAACTGCTGCTTAAATACGCCGTAGCAGCCAACGCCAACATTGACTTCGCCCCTGCGCCCGTACATCAACGACAGCCGAAATACCACAGCGTGGAAGAAAATGTTGATTTGCCCTTTAATGCTGATCGTTTTGGCGTGATATTCATAGCTTCCTTCATGCGCCAGCGCGCACCGGCAGCTTAATCAAATCATCACCCCCACCCCGGCTGCGCCCCGAGGCGAAAGTGGCGGGGAAGGGGCCTAACGCCATTTGAGGATTCATTATGCGTCCTAGAACTTTTATTTTATTAATCTTAGTGCTTATTGTCAGGATTTTGCGGCTCTGCTCATCATTGCCAACAGCCGCAACACCTCCGTTCTTTCCGTGCTGCGCCCCGGCAGCAGCACGGCCACGGTAGAGCCTACCAAGGAAACCGAGGAAGGAATCACGGAGCCGGCCGTCACACCCACCCCATCCATTCAGCTGGCGTTGTGGTTGCCAAAACCGATTTGCCCGTTGGAACCACCCTTACCCTAGATCTGCTTGAAGTTGAACAGCGACCCGACAGCAATATCGCTTTTCAGGGCGGGTATGAGGTCTCAACCCCCGATGAGTTGGTGGGCGAAATTGTCAAGGTCTCGGTGGCGCGGGGGCAAGAAATTTTGCGCCCCATGCTGGCACTCAACCCCACCGACCTGCCATCGCTTGGCTCTGATTTGGCTCTGTATGTTGACCAGGGTCGGGTGGCCGTAGCCATGCCCATCAATCGCTACACTGGCGTGGCTTTCGCCATGCGCCCCGGCGATTTGGTAGACGTGCTGATGACGTTGAATTTGGTGCAGCTTGACGAGGAGTTCCAAACGCAGTTGCCCAACCAGACGCAGCGCATTGATGAAACCTCACTTTCAACCGGGTTGCCCTTTTTACTACCAGCCGCAACCGAGGGTCGGCTGGAGTTTGTAGATGAATTAGGCATTGTGGGCGAGATTGCGCCGGTGTTGCCGGTGCAAATTCCGCGTCAGGTGACACAATTAACGGTGCAGCAAGCGCAGGTGCTGTGGGTGGGAACATGGGATAATAAACGGCGTCTTCCGCCCCAATACCCAAACCGATGCCCTCAGTCAGCCCATTGCCCAGCCCGCCCGACCCGTACCGCAGCGCAGCGAGAACCAGCCCGATCTGGTCATCCCTCCAGCGCGAGCCGCCCAGGAAGCGTTGGCGCGATTAAATGCGACAGACGGGGCGTTAGCGTGGATTTGGTGCTGCGCTCCTGGCGACACCAACGTCTTTGTTGCAATAGCGTCTCCCTGCCGCAGCTTGTGGATCAAGGGCGCGTCACCGTACCTGAAGCGATTGGCTTTGATGCCGCGCCGCGAGCCGATCAGGTCATTCCACCCTCGGTTCCCATTGATCCCCCAGCACCCTAGCTATCTTTTTCTGGCCTAAAACAATTGGAAAGTCCCTCGCTGCCCGCCTGGGACTTTTTATTTCTCACCTTGATGGAGGCAACCTTGACCGCCAATTTGCCCAAAAATTATGATGCTGCCCAGTTTGAACGGCCGTCTGTCACCGTAGATGTCATCATTTTTTCCCTCAGCGACGACGATTTGAAGGTGCTGCTGGTCAAACGCAAACATTTGCCCTACGCCGGGATGTGGGCCATTCCTGGTGGCTTTGTCCACCTGGATGAATCGCTGGAAGAAGCCGCCGCCCGCGAGCTATACGAAGAAACGGGCGTGGCTGATGTCTACATGGAGCAGCTCTATACCTTTGGCGCACCCAACCGCGACCCGCGCACGCGGGTGATCACCGTGGCCTATTTTGCCTTGGTGCCACAGGACAGCGTTACCCACCACCCGGGCGAAGAGGCGACAGAAACGGCATGGCATTCGGTCTACAGCCTGCCGCCGCTGGCGTTTGACCATGCCGAGATTGTGGACTATGCCTTTACGCGGCTGCGCTACAAGCTGGAATATACGGCCGTTGGTTTCCAGCTTCTCCCCAATGTGTTTACCCTGTCTGATTTGCAGAAGGCGTATGAAATTATTCTGGGCGAACAGCTAGACAAGCGCAATTTCCGGCGCAAAATTTTGTCAGCGGAAATTTTGCAGGAAACGGGGGAGCGGCGGCAAAGTGCGGAGGGCAGGCCGGCGATGCTGTATCGCTACCGTGATGATGCGGTGGCCGAAGTCAAAACGCGGCGGCTTTTCCCCTAACCGGGTAAACATGTCATTTCGAGAGCCTACACTGAGGCCGCTGAAGTGTCCTCCGAAAAATCCCGTTGACAACAGCCAAGTGAACGGGATTTCTCCTCGAAGACTGAGCCTGCCCTGAGTACAGCCAAAAGGTTGAAATGACATGTGTTTATACTCCGTGCAATTTGAAACCCGTGGTTTTTCTGCATCCGTCAGGTAAAAACCATAGGTTTCATTCAAATTTGAGTATAGATACCTTCTCCGGCAGATTGCCAGATCTACGACTCATACACCCGCGCAATCTCATCCCGCGCCGGGCGGGGCAGCAGAGAACCATCAGGCTGCACAACGGCCGTTTCTTCCCTCCCCTCCTCCACCTCCCCAATCACCACACAATCAATCCCCGCCTCTGCCAAAGCCTGGCAAATGGCGGGAACATCGGCGGAAACGGCCGTTAACAATCAGTGCCCCCGATGCAATCGTTGCCAATGGGTCTAAGCCAAACGCCGCACACACCCGCCCCGCCAGCGGCAAGATCGGAATCGCCGCCGGGTCTACGCGCAGCGTATGGCCGCTGGCTTCGGCCAGTTCCCACAGTGCCCCCGCCAGCCCCCCCTCCGTCGGGTCGTGCATCGCCGTCACCCGGCCGGCGGCGGTGGCAAGCTGGGCATCGCGCAGCACGCCAATGCCGGGCTGGTGCAGAAACGCCTGCGCTTCGGCCAATTCCGCCGGAGTAAACGTGTCGGCCAGCCGTTCAGGAAACTCCCGCGCCAAAATGGCGGTGGCTTCAATGGGAATCCCCTTGGTCAGCAAAATCTTGTCGCCGGGGCTGGCTCCCGCCGGGGTGATCAGCTTCTCTTTTGCCACTTCGCCAATAAGCGTCCCCATGAGAATGGGGCGATCTAGCCCATAGGTAATTTCAGTGTGGCCGCCAATGAGGGAGATATTTTTCTCGCGGCAGGCGGCGTAGAGTTGGTCGGTGAGGGTGGTAACGGAAACGGCCGTTGTTTTGCCCTCCGGCAGCAGCATTGTCACCATCAACCAGCGCGGCATCGCTCCGGTGGTGGCAATGTCGTTGCTGTTTACCTGCACCAAATACCAGCCAATTTCATCAGTGGCAAAGGTAATCGGGTCAGATTTGAAAACGAGATAGCGGTCGCCCGCATCTACCACGGCGCAATCCAGCCCAATGCCGGGCTTGAGCAGCACGCGAGGATCGCTAACAGGAGCCGCCGCCAGCAGTTGCGCCAGCAGGTCGGGGGGGAGTTTGCCAAGGGGAATTGAATTCATAACAAGTAACAGGTAACAAGTAACAGGTGGCAAGTTTTGTTTGCCACTTGCCACTTGTTACTTGTTACTTGCGCTTGGATATCTTTACTCTGTTTGTTGTAATAAATAGAGCAGGAGTGCTGTCAGCGACAAGCCGTCGCGTATCTCCTGGCTGCGGATCATCGCTTTGATCTCGGCAGGGGCAAGCCAGCGGGTGGTCGCAATTTCGTTGGGGTCGAAATCAGCCGTTTTTTCCCCGGCGCGGCAGTGAATCACGTGGAACACCTGGTTGGCGATGCCGTTCATGGGATGGTAGGTATAAATCAGCCGGTGGTCGCTGGTTTCGTAACCCGATTCTTCAAATGCTTCGCGCCGCGCCGCTGCCAATATCTCTTCGCCCGGTTCGGCGGTGCCGCCGGGGATTTCCCATTCGATGCTGTCGGTGATGTAGCGGTAGGCGTGGACAAAAAGTAGCTGCCCCTGTGCATTTTCCACCAGCACGGCGACGGCCTCTTTTTCAAAGTCGAGGAAGTGGTGGCGTTCGATTAAACGGCCGTTTGGAAACAACACCCTGTCCGCATACAAATTCACCCACACATCCTCATAAATCACCGTTCTTGCTAATCGTTGCGGCTTCATATAAATGGTATTAACCGCAGAGAGCGCAAAGCACGCAGAGCTTTCTCTTTTTCCTCTGCGCTCTTTGCGTCCTCTGCGGTTCAATTAAATTATCGAAAAGGCTCACTTAATCCCCCCGAACGCGGCAAAATTGCTGTTTTTGTGCAAAATTTCTACCTCGCGGAACCCTACCCGCCGCAACAAATCAATTTGAAACAGCAGTGGGCGCGGCGTGTCCTCTTTTTCGATATAGGCAAACACATGGTCACGGTACGCCTCATCCTTCAAGCTCGTCAAATAATCACCATATCGCGCCCACATCATCGCCTGAATATGCGGAGTAGAATGGTAAATCATGTCGGAAATCCACAGCGAACCACCCGGCTTGAGAGCGCGATACAGTTTAGCAAACACCGCTTCCCACTCCGCCTCGCCGCGCAGGTGGTGCAGAACCGCTGCCGCCATGATGATGTCAAACTGGCATTCCCCCAATGACAACTCACGAATGTCAGCCTGATGGGTAGTGATTTTGCCGACGTTGACCTGGCTAATGCGCTCGCGGGCGCGTTCCAGCATCGGCCGACTCAAATCAACCTAGGGTCACATCCAGACCCGGCACTGCCTGCAGCAATTTGAGCGTGTAGTTGCCCGCACCACAGCCAATATCGAGCGAGGCTGTGGCATCGGGGTTGTTGGTCGTGGCCGCCTGCATAATGAGTTCAAGCACCAACGGCGCATCTATCGTCGCCGACTGGCCGGTTTGGAGGTTGGAAAAACGTTCGACATCGTTGTCAAAGCGGTGGCGTATTTCTGCCACAGTAGATTTTTGCATAGTTTAACTCTCACCTAAACGGATTAACGGCCGTTTTCCGCATGACTTCGGAATGGCAAAATCTTGTCACGTTCTTGCGGCTTGGCAACGTGTAAGATTTACGCCGATATATTTGCCGACAACCAATCCAGAAACTCATCATAGGACATCTCATCGGTCAAAAAGCTCTGTTTTGTTGGCTAAATGTAAATGGGGAACCAGTTTGCCAACCTGAGAAGTAGTGATCTGTCCATATTTCAGCCGTAGCGCACGTGGGTCAGGGCTGTTGTCAAAACCAACCTCAACCCAATTGTCCTTTAGCAGATAGTAGCGGTATTTACGTCGGTTCTCGCTGAACAACTCGGTCACAAACAGCCGAAAAGCATACATTGCTTGTAAACGCAAGATAGACCGCTTTGGTGTCTCGTCAATGGTGTATTCAACATCTGTAAAGGCAGCAGAACTTACCGTGATTACGTGAGCAAAATATTGTTTAATGTCTCTGTCCAATCTTGAATACCGTAGTGACAAAATTCCCAATCAGCCAGATCAATTTCCCACGTCAAGTGCCCATTTGCTTCTAACTGTTCTACAAAATGCGGATCCTGCGCTGTTTCATTGGCAAATGCACCAAAAGGCATTTTATAGATCGCTTCGTAATGCTGGATTTGCCGTTTTAATTCAGCAATTTTGTCACTGATTTGCTCAATCGAATAACGCTGCAAGGCTTGATCAACTGCCAATTCTAACGAGCCAGCAAGAGTTAGCGCCGAAATATACTTTTCGTTAATTGCCACCGTGGTCATATGCATACCTCTACAAATTTGCTGCTTCTCATTGCCATCATATTAAAGCCTTTAGCCTGCAGAATCAACCAAAGATGTTGTCCACGTGTGTTACAGTGGAGGCTGAGCTTGCCGAAGCCGCTTTTAAGGATCCAAACCGCCTTCGGCAGGCTCAGGCTCCATCTGCTATTTTTCCCGCTTAAAAGGGTACAACCCGCTTGCAAATTACCACGTTTGATATTTAAACTCTCCGTCAACCATGGTAGCAGCAATATTGGTTGCCTTAACCTCATCCGCTGAAACGGTGAATAAATCGCGGTCATAGAAGGTGAGGTCGGCGTATTTGCCAAGGGTGATAGAACCTTGGCGGGCTTCGGTGCCGGCCGTTTCGGCAGCAGCCAACGTAAAGGCGCGAATCGTTTCGTGCATCGTCAGCTTCTGCTCCGGGTACCACCCTTCGGGGCTGGGGTCGCCCGCCTGGTTGCGCCGCGTGACGGCGGCGTAGATGCCTAGCATCGGCTCAATCGGCTCCACGGGGGCATCGGAGCCGAAGACGAGCAAAGCACCGCTGTTGAGCATGGTGCGCCAAGCATAGCTATATTGGGCGCGGCTGCCCCAGTTGCGGTCGGCCATCACCATGTCGCTGGTGGCGTGGATGGGCTGCATGGAGGCGATGACGTTGAGTTCGGCCAGCCGGTTGAGGTCGCTGGGGTGGAGTACCTGGACATGTTCGATGCGGTGGCGCAAAACGGCCGTTTCTCCCCGCGCCTTCTCCTCACCCCGCACCGCCTCATACACATCCAAAATATCATGGTTCGCCCGGTCGCCAATCGCGTGGACGGTCACGCTAAGCCCGTTGGCACTGGCCGCGCTGCTAATGGCCTGCATTTCTTCCTTGTCTTTTACTGCAATCCCATAATTGTGCGGCTCCCCTTCATATGGCTCCACCATCAGCGCCGTGCGTGGGCCAAGGGCACCATCGGCAAAAATTTTCACCCCGCCAATCCGCAGCCAATCATCGCCAAAGCCAGAGCGCAGCCCCACGCCAATGGCGTGATCAAGCCGGTATTCGGGGATGTTTTTGACAAAGCGCAGCCCCAATTCACCGTTGCTGTGCAGCGTTTGCAGTCCCACAAAGCAGTCGCGGTCGTCAAAATCGTGGATGCCAACCAGCCCGGCTTGCCAACACTGGGTTTGGGCATAGCGCATCGCCTCCACCACGCGGGCGGGCGTCGGTTCGGGAATGTGGTTTTCCACCAGTTCGATGGCGGTTTCAAAAAGGATACCGGTGGGGTTGCCGTTGGCATCGCGCTGGATGCTGCCGCCGGCCGGGTCGGGGGTGTGCTTGTCAATGCCGGCCAAACGCAGAGCCGCGCTGTTGACCCAGGAGGCGTGGCCGCTGCGGTCGCGGAAGTTGACGGGGTGGTTGGGAGCAATGGTGTCAAGCTGTTGGGCATTGGGAAAAGCCACCACGTCCCAATCATCGTGTTTCCAGCCGCGCCCGCGCACCCATTCCCCGGCCGGGGTTTCGCCAACTTTGGCGGCAATGCGCCCCAACGCTTCGCCCAGGCTACGGCAGCCATCGAGGTTGACGCGCTGAAGTTGGAGGGAGTAGCCGTGAAAATGCACGTGGGCATCTACAAGGCCGGGGGTGGCACAACGGCCGTTTACATCCACCACCTTGCCCCCTGCCCCCAGCAACGCTCTCATGTCGTCGTCATTGCCAACACCAACGATAACGTTGTTGCGAATAGCAACGGCCGTTGCGGTGGGAGTGGTGGGATCCATGGTGTAAAAACGGCCGTTAATCAAAACAGTTGTTGCAGACATAATTTCTCCTCGTAATTATAGTCGCTGGTCGCTGGTTGCTGCTACAAACCACTAGCCACCGGCCACTATTTTCATTCATTTGCTGGTGCCGCACAGCGGCGTGCTGTTTCCTCAGCCTGTAGGAAACCATTAACATCCTTCATTTTAACAAAAATCGGTGGTATCATCATTGTGGTGCAAAATTTTCCACATTGTAATTTAGCGTGTAATAGTACTGAGTTACCATCATAGCTGTTTGAAGAAGGTTGTCTGTTGATTATCACAACACTACTGCGAACATCAAGGACTTCAATGATAATATGGAAGCACATAAATTAGTTTTAATTATTGATGACGAAGAGCCAGTGCGTGAGGCTGTGGCCGACATTTTAGAGTTGGAAGGGGTACAGTCCATGGCAGCGGCTAACGGTTTTGAGGGAGTCGCGCTCTATCAAGAAAACCGAACCAATATTGACGTGGTGCTGCTCGATTTGTCCATGCCTGGGTTAAGCGGTGAGGAAACGCTGTCGGAATTGCACAAAATTGACCCTAACGTGCAGGTTGTCCTTTCTTCCGGCTATTCGGAACTGGATGCCCGGCACCGCTTTGAACAAATTGGCATCGCTGGCTTTATCCAAAAACCCTACGACTTGGACACCTTTGTTGCTGAAATCCGGCGACATCTAAGCCGATAACGCAACTGCAGGGCGATTTGGCAAATCGCCGCCCGATTAACGGCTACAGCAGTGTATCATGCTCATCCATCGTGGTATGCGGTAGCCCGTATTTGTCTCCCTGAAATTCAGCTATCATTTGATCCCGTTGCGGCTTTGACAACGGCCGTTTCCTTTGCTACCATTTGCTCCCATTAAAAACTGACCGCGTACAAACAACGCCTTATCCAGAGAGGTTGAGGGACCGGCCCTGTGAAACCTCAGCAACCCTTTGTTTACCCAAACAAAGACGGTGCTAATTCCGGCAGAGTGATTTCTGGCAGATGAGGATTGACCAATAAAATTGTGCAAGCCCTTTCTCGTCGTTGGAAAGGGCTTTTTTTATGCGAAGAAGAAGGAGAGACTGAGATGACTTTAGTCGTAAAATTTGGCGGCACTTCCGTTGGCAGTGCCGCCGCCATGCGCGAAACGGCCGATTTAATCCTGCAATCCCAGGCCGACTGGGGGCAGGTTGTGGTGGTCGCTTCGGGCATGGGGTCTAAACCAGTGAAGGTAACAGACTTGTTGTTGCAAGGGGCGCATACGGCGGCAGCGGGTGACACGGAGACGTATTTGATGGTTGCAGAACAACTGCGCCAGATTCATTTTGAGGCGATTGACGGGCTGCTAGAACCGGAGGGGGAACGGCAGCAGGTATTGGCGGAAAACGGCCGTTTTATAGACCGCTTCACCGCCCTCTGCCAGGCCGTCAACGTGCTGGGCGAACTCAGCCCACGGGCACTCGATGCCATCAGCGGCATGGGAGAGCAGATGAGCATCCGCATTTTGGCCGCCTATCTACGCCAAATCGGCCATCCGGCCGAGGCCATTGATGCCACCGAACTGGTTGTCACCGACGGCCATTTTCAAAACGCCTCCCCCTTGTTTGAGCAAACAGAAGCAAAAACAGGGGCTAGAATACGGCCGTTGTTGGCACAAGGTGTTATTCCCATCGTCACCGGCTTTATTGGAGCCACCGCCAGCGGAGCTACCACCACGCTGGGGCGCGGTGGTTCCGATTTCAGCGCCGCCATTTTTGGGCAGGTTTTGGCAGCCGACGAGGTGTGGATTTGGACAGACGTGGACGGTGTCATGAGTGCCGACCCCCGTCTTGTCTCCGGTGCCCGCTCCATCCCCACCCTTTCTTACCGCGAGGTGTCAGAACTGGCGTTTTACGGTGCCCGCGTGCTGCACCCCAAAACGATGCGCCCCTGTGTGGAAAACGGCATCCCGCTGCGAATTAAAAACACCTTTAACCCCAGCCACCCCGGCACGGTCATCGTGCCCGATAGTGCCGCCGAAAACGGTGGCGTTAAAGCCGTAACGGCCATCAAAAATCTGAGCTTGATTACTGTCGAGGGCAAGGGGATGCTGGGCGTGCCCGGTATTGCCGCCCGCACCTTTGGCGCGGTGGCTCGCAGCCAGGTCAGCGTGCTGCTTATCACCCAGGCCTCATCAGAACAATCCATCTGCTTTGCCGCCCCCAGCGATGCCACCAATGCGGTCATCCGCAGTTTGGAAGAAACGTTTGAGGAGGAGCTAAAGGCGCAGGATATTGACAGCATTTGGGCATTGCCCGATGTCTCCATTGTGACGGTGGTGGGCGCGGGAATGCGCGGCACGCCGGGTATTGCCGGCCGGGTCTTTACGGCGCTGGGTCAACACGGGGTCAACATCATCGCCATCGCCCAGGGGTCGTCGGAATGCAGTATTAGCTTGGTAGTGGCGGGGGAGGAAACGGGAACGGCCGTTTCCCACATCCACAGCCTGATCACCGCGTAAGAAAGATTGGAGATTGGAGATTAGTGAAGATTCATAATCTCCAATCTCCAACCTCTAATCTCCCCTCTCCCACCATTTTCGCAGCAATTCCGCCTCCCGCTCCGGCTTCAAGCCCCCACGCCACTGGTAATCAGCCGGGCGTGTGGCTTGCCATGCCAGCGTATCGCGTACCGTTTCCGCCAACGGCCGAAATGTCAGCCCCGCCGCCCATGCCTTGCGGCAGTCAAACGTATCAAACCCAGCATATTCGGCCGGCACCCACAGCGGCATCTCCACATATGCGCCCACCTCATTGGCCTGCAAAAACGCATCATCCACCCAGGTAAACGTTGCTTCCGCGCCGCTCACTTCTTGGCACGTCTGCAAAACCTCCCCCATCGTCAGCGCTCTGTCCGGCCCAGTGGCGTTGTAGGGGCCAAACAGCCGCGCCTCAGTTGCTCGCACCGTCCAATCCGCCAAATCACGCACGTCTACAAACTGCACCGGGTCATTCGGCGTGCCTGGTGCCAGCACCTCACCCCCTCGCGCCACCCGCGCCGGCCAATAGGTAAAGCGGTCGCTCAGGTCATATGGTCCCACAATCAGCCCCGCCCGCACGTGCAGCGACCGTTCCGCCCCCATGCCCACTTCCACTGCCTTCTCACACAGCACCTTTAGGGGGCCATAGGTTTCCCCCGTAATCTCCTCCACCGCCTCGTCGGCGATGGTGCCTAACGTACCGTTTTCATCAATTCCCACGGTGGTCGTGTCGCTATAAACAGAGAGCGTAGAGATAAAGGTATAATGCGCTACTTTGTCGGCCAAAAAGCGGGCAGAATCACCTACCAAGCGTGGGAAATAGCCACAGGTGTCTATCACGGCATCCCAATGGCGACCAGCCAGCACCGCCAATCCTCCATCCCGATCCCCATGAGTCTGCTCCAGTTCCCCATACAGCCCCGGGTTACTTTGCCCTCGATTAAACAACGTCACTCGATGCCCCCGCGCCAGCGCCACGTCCACCAACGCTCGCCCCAAAAACCGCGTTCCACCAATGATCAACAGTTCCATTTATCTGTACCTCATGTTTTTAAAACCTGCGAGGTCTTTAAACTCTCACAGGTTTAGATATATGTCTAATTTTGTAGCACAATTTCCCCAAACTGTGCTACAAATAGCAAAATTTTCCACAAAAAGGATACATGCCATGCAATTAAATGTCATACAGGGAGCGATTCAGGAAAGTAGTGCCGACACCATCATCGTCAACTTGTTTGATGATGTCACCACGCCCAGCGGGGCTACTGGTGCCGTTGACCAAGCATTAGGCGGAGCGATTAGCGAGCTAATTGCCCAAGGGGATGTAACGGGTAAACTGGGTGAAGTGGCAGTACTGTATCCACGCGGTGCCATGCCTGCCAAACGGGTACTGGTGGCGGGCATGGGTAAACGCGAGGGATATGATTTGGAGGGAGTGCGAAAAACGGCCGCTTTTGCCATCAAACGCGCCCGCGACCTCAACGCCAAACACGTTGCTACCATCGTCCACGGGGCTGGGATTGCCGGGCTGGATGCGGCCGCCGCTGCCCAAGCCGTGGCGGAAGGCACACTGCTCACCCTTTACCAATATGCCGCCCCCAAGCAGGATGAGAAAAAAAGCAGCATTGAACAAGTCACCATCGTTGAATTTGACGGTGACAAGGTAGCCGCGATTGAGCAGGGCGTAGCCGTGGCGCAAGCCATTGTCGCTGGCAGCACCATTGCCCGCGACCTGGTGAATTTGCCACCTAACGTAGCCGTACCGCGCCATTTAGCGGCCGTTGCTCGCCAAATTGCCGCCGATCATGGTCTGGGCATCACCATTGGTGGGCGCAAATGGGCGGCAAAGCACAAGATGGGAGCCTTTTTGGCGGTGGCAAAGGGAGCCGGGGAACCACCTAAGTTTATTGTGCTGGAACACAACGGCGACCGCGACGATTTAGATACGGTGGTGCTGGTGGGCAAGGGGATCACTTTTGACACTGGCGGTATTTCCATTAAGCCATCGGCCAACATGGAGGCGATGAAGTCGGATATGGGTGGGGCAGCAGCGGTGCTGGGCGCGATGAAAACGGTGGCAATGCTCAACCTACCCCTGCGGGTGATTGGCATTACTCCTTCCACCGAAAACATGCCCGATGCGAATGCGTATCGGCCGGCCGACGTCATTACCGCCAGCAACGGCAAAACCATCGAAATCATCAGCACTGATGCCGAAGGGCGGATGGTGCTAGCCGATGCCCTGGTCTATGCCAACCGCTACCAGCCCCAAGCGGTGGTAGATTTGGCAACGCTCACTGGGGTGTGTGTTGTCGCTTTGGGTCAAGGAATGGCAGCGGGGCTATTTAGCAACGATGACACCCTGCGCGACAGATTGGTAGCAGCCGGGACCGCCACCCAAGAGCGCGTTTGGCCGATGCCTATTTGGGACGATTACAAGGAAGCAATTAAAACACCCGTGGCCGACATTAAAAACAGCGGCGGGCGCACAGGCGGCGTATCAACCTCGGCCATGTTCCTCAAAGAGTTTACCAGTTACAGCTGGGCACACCTGGACATTGCTGGGATGGCACTGAGCAGCAAAGACAAAGGGTATGTTCCGGCCGGTGGCACAGGCTATGGCGTAAGGCTGTTAGTCGAAATGTTGCGGAATTGGTAAAAAGCGTTTGCTTTTAGTGAGAGCAGACCTCAAAGGTTTCTGAAAACCTTTGAGGTCTTTTTATATCTGAGCAATTTCGCAGAATTGCCCCACACCTTAAACCGTTTATAATTCCCGAAAATTTCTGTTTATACTTTAGCCTAATCAGGAGTGTCCTATGTCTGTACCTACCCCCCCGTTAACACTTGGCGTTGAAGAAGAGTATCAAATCATTGACCCTGTCTCCCGCGATTTGTACGCTTATGTTTCGGAATTTATGCAGCAAGACCAGCGGCGCGAAAGCAAGCTTGATTTAAAGCCGGAATTTATGCAGTCGCAGGTAGAAATTGGCACATCGGTTTGCCGTGACGTGAGCGAAGTGCGAAAAGAAATTACCCGCCTGCGGCGAGCAGTCTGCGAAATGGCTGAAGAAAACGGGGTTGCCATTGCTGCCGCCTCCACACACCCGTTTGCCAAATGGCAGGAGCAAATTATCACCGAGGGGATACGGTACAAGGAACTGCTGGACGACATGCAGGGTGTGGCGCAGCAACTGCTCATTTTTGGGATGCACGTACATGTCGGCTTTGGTGCAGATGAAGACTCGAAAAATTTGATGATCGAAATCATGAACCAATCGCGTTACTTCATTCCTCATCTGCTGGCACTTTCCACCAGTTCTCCGTTTTGGCACGGGCGCAACACCGGATTAAAATCATATCGCAGCGTGGTGTTTGAAGCGATGCCGCGCACCGGCATTCCCCACTCCTTTACCTCCTGGGCTGAGTATAAAAGTTTTGAGCAACTGCTGGGGCAGGTGGGGGCGTTTGGTAAACAGGACACCAACGCCAAAATTTGGTGGGACATACGGCCACACCCCAGATATGATACGCTAGAGTTTCGTATTGCCGATATTTGCACGCGGGTGGAAGAGTGTATCTGTTTGGCGGCACTATTCCAGGCAATTTGCGCCAAGCTGCTTAAGCTACGGCGGCAAAATATGGCGTGGCGCAGCTATCGCCATATGCACATTAGCGAAAACAAATGGCGGGCGGTGCGCTATGGCATCAGCGGCGAGCTGATTGATTTTGGCATCCGGAAATCGGTGCCTTTTCGCCAGTTAGCCGAGGAACTGCTGCTGTTTGTGGATGATGTGGTGGATGAGTTAGGCAGCCGGAAAGAGGTAGAGTATGTGAAGACCATTCTGGACGGTGGTACCAGTGCCGACCGGCAGTTGGCAGTGTACCAAGCACATGGCGGGGATGCCAACAATGAGGAAGCGTTGCAGGCCGTAGTTGATCATTTGGTGCAGGAGACAAAGGAAGGGCTGTAGGGTGAAAGGCAAGCTGCGTAATAAAGCAAATGAAATTGGTGCCTTCGCCAGCGAAAACAGTTGTTTGTCTCGTCATGCTGCGCGACTATGCCAACCATAACCGACTCCATGTGGCGAAAACCGAGTGCGGTCAACGAGATGGGACATGGGTTAATCTCCCATCTCCCCTTCAACGTCCTAAACTTACAATTATGTGATTATGCCAACGATCAAACTATCCAATGGTTCACAAGAAAACAGCTTTGATGTTGCCCGGCAGGGGGACGTGATTAACGTGACCCATGAGGGCAAGACGGTGGCACTGCGGTTGGTGCAGCAGGATGGGGCACTCGCTGTCTTGGCCTACACCGACGACCACGGACACGAGCAGCGGCTGCGGGTGGCGGTGCATCAAGCAGGGGACAGGCGGCAGGGGTGGATTAACGGCCGTTATCATACCTACCAACGCCTGCGCCAACGCGCCAGCCACGGTAGCGCCAACACCGGCTCACTTTCCGCCACCATCCCCGCCATCGTCCGCGAAGTCCTCGTCCAACCCGGTGACGCCGTAGCCGCAGGTGACAAGCTTATCCTGCTCGAATCCATGAAAATGGTCATCCCTATCCAAGCCCCCCACGACGGCACCGTTGCCCAAATCCACTGCCAGCCCGGTGATGCGGTGCAGCCGGGGGTGGCGTTGTTACAGCTTAATCAAGCGTAAGTGGATATTGGAGATAGGAGATCGCGAACTTTTGGCAATCTCCTATCTCCAATATCCAATCCCCAATATGAACCAACAACGACTTGAAAAATTACAGCAGCAGATGAAAACGGCCGTTATTGACGGCATTGCCCTTGTTCCCGGCCCCAACATGGTCTACTTCAGCCACATCCACTCTCACCTCAGCGAACGGCCGATTGTTCTTTTTCTCCCCGCCAACGCCGCCCCCGCCCTCATCATCCCCGGTTTGGAAGCGATGAAAGGGCGTGCCGCCGGCGTTCCCGACGAGCGCATCTTTGCCTGGAGCGACGAGCAAGGGTATGTTGGGGCGTTCCAGCAGGCCAGCGAGACACTCGGATTGTCCAACTGGCAGCTTGGCGTGGAAGCACTCCACATGCGCGTGCTGGAGCGCGACCTGCTGGCGCAGGTTGCCCCTGGCGTTCACTTCAGCCACGCCGATCCCCTCATTGCCAATTTGCGGATGATTAAGGACGCGGCGGAAATTGCGGCGATGGAAAAGGCGGTGGCGGTGGCAGAAAAAGCGATGGAACGGCTGCTGCCGCAAATCAAAATCGGCCAAACCGAGAAGCAAATCGCTGCTATGCTGACACAAGAATTGGTCAATGGCGGAGCCGAAACGATGGCCTTTGGCCCCATTATAGCTGCTGGCCCCAACGGTGCTTCCCCCCACGCTGTCCCCACCGACCGTCCCATTCAAGCGGGCGATCTACTGACCATTGATTGGGGCGTGTACGTAGACGGATACCCATCTGACATCACCCGCACCTTTGCCGTGGGCGAAATTGATGCCGAGCTGCGGCGCATTTACAATGCGGTGGCACTGGCAAATGAACAGGGTAAACAGGCGGCCGGCCCCCACGCCAGCGGCCAGGATGTAGATCGGGCGGCGCGGGAGGTGATTGAGGAGGCAGGCTACGGCCAATATTTTATCCACCGCACCGGTCATGGGCTGGGGCTGGAAATCCACGAGCCGCCGGATATGGTGGAAACCAACACCCGCCAGCTACAGCCGGGCAATGTTTTCACCGTCGAACCTGGCATCTATCTCCCCGGTCGCGGCGGTGTTCGCATCGAGGACAACATGGTGGTGACGGCCGACGGTGCCCGTTCTTTGACAAGTTTCCCCCGTGAATTGATCACGGTTGGATAAATACGAGGAGATGACAAAATGTACGCAGAAGTTAACGGCACTAAACTTTATTATCATACTGCCGGAGCGGGACGACCGCTGATGTTGATGCACGGCGGTCTGGGGCTGGACCATACGGGGTTTTTAGACAGCTTTGGGCGGTTGGCAGATCAAGCGGAAGTGATTTACTATGATCATCGGGGAAACGGCCGTTCGCAACGGTACGAAAGCTTGGGCGGCGTGACACACGAAACATGGGTGGCCGATGCCGATGCCCTGCGAGCGCATTTGGGGCATGAAAAGATCATCCTCTTCGGTCATTCATACGGCGGGTTTTTGGCTCAGGAGTATGCCGTTCGCCACCAAGACCAGTTGGCGGGCTTAATCCTGTGCAGTACTGCCCCCGTTGTAGACTACATGGATGTCATCCAGGCCAATGCTGGTGCACGCGGCACGGCCGAACAGTTGGGGGCATTGGGGCAAGCCTTTAGCCGTCCTATGGCCGATGATGCCGATTTTCAAACGATCTGGAAAGCCATCACTCCCCTCTATTTCCACAACTACAACCCGGCCGTGGGTGAGGCCATGGATGCCCGAACAAGCTACAGTGCGGCGGCCTGGAATCAGGTGAATGCCAACTGTTTGCCTGTGTTCAATGTCCTTGCCCAGCTTGGTCAGGTCAATGTACCAACCCTCATTATTTCGGGCATAGACGACTGGATTACGCCACTTAAACAAGGGGGGGAACGGATTCATGCAGCCTTGCCCAATTCAGAGCTTGTCGTGTTTGATAACAGTGGGCATTGGCCGTTTATCGAGGAGCAGGAAAAGTTTGTGCGAGTCGTGGGCGACTGGCTTGCTCGGCTTGGGTAGCGATCGTGGCGAAGGGTGAAAAAACGGCCGTTTTACTCAATTGACAGCCACACGTCTCTTGTACTATACTCCCCTATAGTATATGGCTCTTTCTGAGTCCAGAAATCAACAAGAGGAAGACTTCATTATGCCAATGTATCAATACCAATGCCGCAGTTGCGAGCAACCTTTTGAGAAACGCTTGTCCATGTCACGGGCAAGTGACCCACAAGATTGCCCCGCCTGCGGCAGCGCCGACACCCGCAAGCGCTTGGGCGCGATTGCGCTAGGTGGCCTCTCATCTTCAGTTTCTATGGCTGCACCCCAACCAGCCCCCAGGCGCATTTCCTGACTGGGCGACTGTTAGACAGGCCGTGTGTCTGTCAAACGGGCCGTGTGCCTGTTATCTCTAAAAAACGGGTCGCGGATCAACAATCTGCGACCCGCTTTTGCTTATGAAAATTCAATCGTCAGCAGTGAAAGAAAATATGCAACGACGGCTACGCCGAATTGAGGGGCAAGTGCAAGGCGTGCAGCGTATGCTGGACGCGGACCGCGATTGTGGCGACATTGTGCAACAGTTGCGAGCCATACGGGCGGCTCTGGATAAGGCCACCACGCTCTTTGTACAAGCTCATGCCCGCGAGTGCTTGCTCCAAGGTGGGCAAATGAATCCGGCAGAACAGGTTGAACTCATTGATTCCGTGCTTGAATTGATGACCAAAACTTACTAACAAAGCGTTTTGGGGTTTTATGAAAAGCGATCTGATTTGGCCTCGCGCCATTCTCCACCTGGATATGGACGCTTTTTATGTCAATGTCCACTGCTTGACGCACCCGGAAGACAAGGGAATTCCGCTGGTGGTGGGGGGAAAGCCAGATGAACGAGGGGTGGTGTCGTCAGCCAGCTATGCGGCGCGGCAATTAGGGATTCGCTCGGCAATGCCGACGGCAACGGCCGTTCGTCTCTGCCCCACGCTCAAAATTGTCCCTGCCGACTGGCCGCGCATCCGTGCCAGTTCGCGGGAGGTGATGGGAGTGCTGGCGCAGTTTGGCCCAATCGAGAAGATGAGTGTAGACGAAGCGTATGTGGAGTTGACCCACTGGTTTGAGCAGGAACCGGGTTTGGTAGCAGAGGAGATGGCGATGAGGGTGAGAACGGCCGTTAAAACCCATACCACCCTCCCCGCCTCCGTCGGTCTTGCCACCAGCAAACTTGTCGCCAAAGTCGCCTCCGACTACGACAAACCCGAAGGCTGCACCGTTGTTGCCCCCGGAAGCGAAGCTACTTTTCTGTCCTCTCTGCCCACCCGCGCCATTTGGGGCATTGGCCCCCGCACCGCTGAAAAGTTGGCCGACATGGGTATTGCTACCTGCGGCCAGCTTGCCGCTGCTGACCTCGGCACGCTCCACGCCCGCTTTGGCAACATGGGAGCCGATTTGCAGCAACGGGCACGCGGCATTGACCCCCGCCCCGTGCAGTCTGACCCCGGCATTTCCAAATCCATCAGCCAGGAGTGGACGTTTAACAACGACATCAACGACCCCACCATTTTGCGCCGCCAACTTCGCAAAATGAGCCAAAGCGTGGCCGAATCGCTGCAACATGAAAGGCTGCTGGCGCATACAGTCAGCGTCAAATTCCGCTGGGCTGATTTCACCACCTTCACCCGGCAAAAATCCCTCGCCGTTGGCACCGATGATGCCGAACTCATCTACCAGCTTGCCGAAACGATTTGGGAGCAAAATTGGCCTGTCGGCCAACGGATGCGGCTCATTGGCGTGGGAGCCAGTAACCTCAAAGAAAGCACCCGGCGCCAGCTTTCGTTAGGGATATAAGCGATTGAGGTGCATTGAACCGTGCTGTAAATATTTGGTGCATTGTAGTGATGCATGATTGAGGTGCAGAATGATACGAATGACAATTACAATTGATGATGAATTGGTTGATGCGGTCAAGGAAATATCTGGTGCCAGCACAAAATCTGAAGCCATCAATGTTGCATTACAAGATTTCTTACGCAGGCAGCGATTACAGCGCGTACTGGCACGACAGGGGAAAATTGATCTGGCCTTAGATCAAGCAAAATTGCAGGAACTGCGAGAAACCTCATGATAGTTGTTGATAGCTCCGCTTTTATTGAATACTATCGTCCTCAGGGAAACAAAAGCTACAGCCACTAAAAATCACCCGATTCCTATAAAAACCTATAGAAACCTCGTAAAACTATACAGAGTTCTGTATATTTAGGGCTGTATGATGACAGAGAACGACTGGTTAAATTTGAGCGAGGCGGCAGAGGTGCTGGGGGTGCATCCAGCCACAGTACGTGCCTGGTCAGACCGGGGCGATTTGCCAACGCAGCGCACGGCAGGCGGACACCGCCGCTTTCGCCGTGCAGACCTTGAGACGTGGGGGGCTGGTGCAGGCAAGCTGCAGGAGCGGCGACAGTTGACCAGTGCCCAGTTGGTCGTGCAGAACATGCTGGGTCGCGCCCGGCTGGAACTAACCGAGGGGGCGTTTAATGATGAGACCTGGTACCAACTACTGGATGAAACGGCCAAAAAAGAGCTGCGCGAGATCGGCCGGCGGCTACTGCAACTGGTGGTAGCTTACCTGACAGAACCTACGCAGGAAGCCACACTGCTGCGGCAAGCGCAGCAAATTGGGCGTGATTATCAGGCGTTGGGGCAGCAGCAGGGGTTGAGCCTGGCTGAAACAACGCGAGCCTATCTTCATTTCCGCGAATTTTTGTCACAAACCATTTACGACATGCTGGTGGCGGCCGGGACGCAAGGGCCAACTGATTGGGGGGAACTGCGTCGCCGCATCATTTTACTAACAAACGACATCTTGTTGGCGTTGATTGACGCCCATGAGCAGCAACCATGAGTGAACAAACGGGACAAACTTTTTCCATCTGGCGTGCCCTGCGCCTGAGCAGCTTCCAAATTGGCTCGGCGATGGGTGATATTTTGGTGACGAGCATTTGGAATCGCATTCTGATTACCAGCTTTGGTATTCCGGCCGCGCCGGTGAGCTTTCTGATTGCCCTGCGCTATTTGTTGTCACCGCTCAGTTTGTGGGCGGGCTTTATGTCAGACACCAAGCCGCTGTGGGGGATGCGCCGCACTTCTTATATTTGGCTGGGGCGGGGTCTGATGGTGCTGTCGCTGCCGCTGCTGGGTCTGAGCGTCGGTCGGCTTGCGGGCAGCACGACCGATGTTCTGGGCTGGAGTTTTGCCGTGGCATCGTCGCTGCTTTATGGAATTGGCACGCTGATTTCGGGCAGCCCTTTTTTGGCACTGGTGCGTGATTCGGCACCGAAGGAGCGGCAGGGGCTGGCAATTAGCATGGCAGAGACGATGCTGATCATCTTTTTTGCCATTGTAGGGATTAGTTTTAGTATTTGGATGCGGGCGTATGACCCGATGGTGTTTTGGGAGATGATTGTAGGAACGGCCGTTATTGGCGGTTTCTTCTGGTTGTTTGCCATTTGGGGAGCCGAAAAACGAGCCAATGCGATGGCCGCCAGCAGCCCTGCCACCACCCAGGCCGCGCTGGGGCGGCGGTCACTGCAAGCCGCTGGCTTCTGGTCAACCTTTGGCAAGATTTGGCAAGACCCGCGCACCCGTGGTTTCTTTGTTTTTCTCTCGCTGGCAACCCTTTCCGCCTGGGCACAAGATGCTATTTTGGAACCGTTTGGCGGCGAAGTATTTGGCCTGCCTTTTGAACGCACAACGCGGCTGAACAGCTATTGGCAAGCGGCGACGGTGGTAACGCTGCTGGTGGGGTCGTTTTTGTGGCGCAAGCGACCACCGGAACGGCAGTCACCTGTTACCCAGGGCGGGCTGCTGGCAATGGTAGCCGGGATGGTGCTGTTGGGGATGGCGTCGCTGTTCAACCAGGTACATTTGCTGGAGCTATCGCTGCTGGTTTTTGGCGGCGGGTTTGGCATCTACACCTTTGGCGGCTTGAGCTTGATGGCGGTGATGTCGTCGGACAAGGAAGCGGGGGCGTATTTGGGGCTGTGGACGATTTCGATTTTGTTGTTTAAGGGGCTGGGGACATTCCTGGGCGGTGCGCTGCGCGATCTGCTTTTGCTGGGGCTGGGTTTGCCCGCAACGACGACATATGGGGTGATCTTTGTGGTGGAGGCGGTGGGGTTATTAACGGCCGTTATGATCCTTTCCCGCCTCGACATCCTAAGTTTTGCCCACGACATGGGGCGTGGCATTAGCCGCAGCGAGGTGCAGGTGTTAACGGCCGATTAGAGGTGCCGATTGCTATGCTGTATTGGAACTGCTCCTCTGCCAGCGTATCAAGCCCGATTGAGCCAAAGAATCGTGGTTATGACCAGCAGCACCAAGCCTATTGTTCCGATAATTCCCCCTACCCATGCCCATGCCTGCCCTGCCCGCGCCAAATCGGCCAGTTGGTCGGCTTGGGTACCAAAGGCAATGGTGTCAGCGTTGATGGTAGGTGCTTTACCTAGCTCTGTCAGCGTGCCCATGATAACCACTGGGTCATACCGCGCCAGCCCGCTGTATTCAACGTTGCCATTGTGGATATCATGGCTGGTGCGGGTTAGTTGGTAGGTGGTGTTTTGCACATAGACCAAACCACCGGGTATGTGCACTGCAAAAGGTGGCGTATGGCCGCCAATATGCACCGTTTCATCTCTGCTGCGGCGATAGGTGTTGTAGGCAACGAGGCCATCTTGCTGGAGGTTGTCGGGGCTAACGCTGCCTTCGAGCAGGATGGTAGTGCCAACGGCCGTTTCTTGCAGTTGGGCAAAGGTGAGTGGCGTGAGGGACGAAACGGCCGTTTTTCCCCCTTGCACGACTTTTGGCAGCAGTAACCATGCCGCTAATCCTGCGAGCGAAAAGATGGTGCCAAGCAGCAGCAAGACTTGAATCGGGAAAGTGTCTTTTATACGCATACAGGCCCATTATAGCAAATCCAATACGGACGGGGAGAGAAAATAGAAGGTGAGGCAGAGAGAAAATGGGTAAATTATTGACGACAACACCTCAGGAAGACGGCTTCCGAATGCCAGGGGAATTTGAAAAACATGATGGCTGCTGGATGCTGTGGCCGGAGCGACCAGACACCTTTCGGCTGGGGGCTAAACCAGCACAACAAGCGTTTGTGGAAACGGCCGTTGCTATCAGCCACTTCGAGCGCATCACCATGGGCGTTTCCGCCCGCCAATTTAGCAACGCCCGCAGCCAGCTTCCCTCCCACATTCGCGTCATCGAAATGTCATCCAACGATGCCTGGATGCGCGACTGCGGCCCCATTTTTGTCAACAACGGGCAAGAAGTGCGGGTGGTGGATTGGGAGTTCAACGCCTGGGGCGGGCTGGATGAGGGGCTATATTTCCCCTGGGATCAGGACAATTTGGTGCCGCGCAAGGTGGCAGAACTGGAATGGCTGGATCGCTACCAGGTGCCAATGGTGCTGGAAGGGGGTGGCATTGCGGTGGACGGCGAAGGGACGCTGATTACCACGACGCAATGCGTGCTAAACCCCAACCGCAACCCGCACCTGTCGCTGACCGAGGTGGAATGTTATTTGCAGCGCTATTTGGCAGTGGAAAAGATCATTTGGCTGCCGCGTGGCTCGGTGGATGATGAGACGGATGGGCACATTGACGGGCTGTGTGCCTATATTAGGCCGGGGGAACTGGTGCTGGGCTGGACAGACGACAAAAGTGACCCACAGTATGAAATTAACCAGGAGGCGTATGAGATGCTGTGTGGGGAGAGGGATGCGCGGAAACGGCCGTTTACCATCCACAAGCTCCCCAACCCGCGCCCCATCTACGTCACTGCCGAAGAAAGTGCCGGACTAGATATGGTTGAAGGTACCCACCCCCGCCCCGAAGGGCTGTGCATGGGTGGCTCCTACGTCAACTTTTATTTGGCAAACGGGGGTGTTGTTGTGCCGCTTTATGGCGACCCGGCGGATCGGCCGACGCTCGCCACCCTGCAAGCCCTCATGCCAGAGCGCAAGGTAGTTGGCGTGCAGAGTGGGCGCGAAATTTTGCTGGGCGGCGGTATGGTTCACTGCATCACCCAGCAGCAGCCCAGCCCCAACTCGCGCTAGAAGAAAATGGGACGCTGATTTTCTTGATTCATCTGATTTCTCATTCTTCAGCACGCAGATCAGGAGAATCAGCGTCCTATTCATGGGAAAGATACTATGAATGAACAGGTATGCATCGCTTTAATTCAACTAGCCTGGGCAGGCACGCAGCCAGCTATGATGACCCAATACCAGAAAATGATTACCGAGGCTGCCGCGCAAGGGGCTGAAATCATCTGCTTGCCTGAATTTTCCCTGGCTCCCTACTTCCCCGGCACGCAGGACAAGGCTGGTTTTGCTTGGGCAGAACAAATCCCTGACGGGGCATCTGCCCGTTTTTTCAGCCAAATGGCAAGTGACCACCGCGTTTTTGTTATCGGCAGCCTCTATGAATGGGCGGCCAACGGCGGGCTGTATGACACCGCCACCATCCACGCGCCAACAGGCGAACTGGTGGCCGCCACACGCAAAGTCCATATTCCGTCGGGCGATGGCTATCATGAGACTGATTTTTTTGCCGGAAGCGACCAGTTTCCCGTCGCTGCGCTGGAGCCAATTCGGGTGGCAACACCCACCTGCTATGATCAATGGTTCCCGGAACTGGCGCGAATCTACAGCCTGGGTGGGGCAGAGCTAATTGTCTACCCCACAGCCATTGGTTCAGAGCCAAACGAGCCAACGCTGGACACGCAGGCAGCGTGGGAAACGGTGATGCGCGGCCATGCCATTGCCAATGGGGTGTTTGTGGCGGCGGTGAACCGGGTGGGGGTGGAAAATGGGGTGGCGTTTTACGGCAGCAGCTTTGTGTGCAGCCCATCGGGGCAGATTTTGGCAAAAGCCGGCCGAAACACCCCCGAACTCATCCTGGCAACCTTAAACGCCAGTCAGCTCACGCAGTGGCGGCACTTTTTCCCGCTGCTGCACCAGCGCCGGCCGGAGGTGTATGGGCAAATTTTGCAGCGGTGGGAGGGGGATAAACGGCCGTTGTGGGTTGAAGACACCCCCACATGGCGTACAAAACCCCACGACCAGTGAAACAACGCCGAACCGTTGTTTACGAACGGCCGTTTACTTTGGACAAAAAAGCCAGCATCAGCCTATCAAATTCCTTCGGGCATTCCCAGTTAACCGCATGACCAGAACCTTCTACGATTGCGGATTCACCTTTTGGACACAAAGCCGCACTGGCTACTGCATGTTCCTTCGGCCAAAATGGGCTTTCTGAGCCAGCCACAAACAAAACCGGCACATCCGTGTGTTTAAGCGTCTCGCGCCAATCTGCATCCGCATGATCCAGAAGCAACGGCTTTGTTCCCTCCCTATCAAACTTCAAATATTTCAATCCGCGTGCCAACATCATGAAGACAATCATCAGGTTCGGCAACTTCTTGTTTGGCTTTGGCAACGGCTTGTCAAAATATGTAGGTCGCGTTTCCATATTCAACCCAACCATACCATAAGGCCAATCCTCACTATTCAGCATCTTTGGCGTTTGGTCAATGCTTATCAAGCCATGCAAATGTGTCGTACCAAACTCCGAAATATAGGCCCACATTGTAGATGCACCCTGAGATTGCCCAATCAGAAAAGCCTTTTCTATCTTCAAATGACGTATCAACGCATCAAGATCCCGCCCCTGAGTAACCATATCTTGTCCAGAGGTCGGATTATCAGAGCTGCCATGTGAACGCCTGTCAAAGGCAATAACACGATATCCGTGCTGCAACAGCACTTTCTCTTGGTCATACCAAGAAGTGGCCGGAGCTGAATACCCTGCAATAAGGACAACTGGTATACCGCTACCCTTATCGCTATACCCCAGTTTCACCTGATCATCTGTTACAAAAAATTCCATACTACCGTATCCTTGATATCCTAGGATAATGTAACAGTTTTTCTGTAAATCGAAAACTCCTTGCAGATGAGTGACCGTATCATCACTGTCCAGGCACAATAACGAAGCTGAATTCACCGATAGTGTTAGAGCGATTGTAAGTAACGTCCGGCACACAGCTAACCACGGTCACATAATAGAAAGTGTTACTAGCTGGGTCAGCAAGATCGGCCGAAATATCATAGAAATTCACCAACAGATCATCCCCATCACCCCGTACAGGCAATATCCCCCACGGGTCTGCACCAGCATGCATGTCATACGTACAGGTATCGCCATAGTTGTCCCATGTCAATGTGTGCGGATCAGAAAGAACCAGCGTCAGTGCAACGGTGTTTGGTGTAAAGATAGCCAAGATACTCCGATTCTCCGTTATTGTGATTGTTGTGGTCAGATTGGTACTAAAGATGATGTCATTTGTCTGATCCTGCCAGCCAGTGAAGATATGGCTTAGCCCGGCAACGGCCGTTAACGTCACCACCTCACCCGCGCCAAATGCCGTCTGATCCGGTTCAACCTGTACTGACCCATCGCCAATCCAGCTGGTGCTCAAGCTGTAGGCCACTGGCTCGAAGATGGCGCGTAGGTTGGTATTGCCCGTGATTGTCAGCGATTGGGTCTCTGTGGACCCACTCAAACCAAGTTCCCAATCAGCAAACTGCCAATCTTGATCAGGAACGGCCGTTACACTGATCACGTCGCCATAACTGTACGTCGTCTTTACAGGGTCAATCACAATCGATCCACTCCCTTCCGTCGTCGTTATCACCGTATAGCTGGCAGGGACAAAGTGAGCCGTAATCGCTTGGTCGCCGTCAATGAGCAGCGTGCGCGAGGCACCATCACCGGTCAGGTCACCGCTCCAATTGGCTAATTCATAGCCGGGATTCGGCACCGCTTCCACCAGCAGATCATCACCATAGACGTAACTAGCTTGGTCGGGAATCAAGCGAATGCTTCCGTTACCATCCGTACTGCTCGTGACCGTGTACGTTTCCTGCGTAAAGGTGCCGGTAATCACGAGATTGCCCGTGATGACAACACTCTCAGCAATGTTACTGCCAATAATGTCACCGCTCCAGCCGCTGAAGCCCCAACCGGGATCGGCCGTTGCCAACAGTGAAACAACATCGTTGTAGGTATAGCTGGTTTGCGATGGGGTGTTGGTTAAACGGCCGTTGCCCACCACCCGCAGGTCAAGCGTGTATTCATTCTCAACAAAGACCGCAATCACACTCTGATCCCGATCCATCGTCAGCGTTTGACTAATTAGTGAACCACTCAACGCCCCTTGCCAACCGACAAAGCCCCACTGTTCCGTTTCTGTCACCTCTAGCGTGAGAACGGTACCGGCAAGATAACTGCCTGATGGCACAGAGACCGAGCCGCCCCCCTGCGTCGTCACCGTCAAGTCATAGGTTGGCAGTTTGAAAGCTGGGCCACCGGGATCAGAGATCGAGCCATTGGCGCTCAAATCGCTGTCGCCACGCGCCCCATCCACCAGATAAAGCGAGACACTGTTCCCAACCAGTTCCGCGCCCGTGTCGGTGGCGGTGTCATACTCAAACGGATACCAGCCGTTGACCGCATCATACTTGTAATACGAATTGATGTCGGCCGTTGAGGTGAAGATCATCGTCACATCGGCACTGCCGCCGACCCCCATGCCGCTCAGGTCAAACGAGGGGAAACCCATCGGGAATTCAGTGAGCGTGGGCAGACTGCCCGCCCCGGCAGACGGTGTCGCCGTAAAGGCGACATTGGTCAGCGTCATGCCCAGCGTGGCGGCAATGGTCACATATTGCCCCGTGATTGGGCTGGGCAGAGAGGCGACGTGCATCTGGGCGCTGTCTGGTGTGCCGTCGTTGTTGCCATCGCCACCGTTCGGCGCACCGTTTTCCAAAGCGGTTGCCGCGCCGTCGCCCTGCACGTTTATCGTGAAGCTAGTCTGTAGGTCATCGGCGTAGACGGTGACGGTGCGACTACCTTCGGCACTGCCGGGTGGCAAACTCCACGACCAGACACCATTACCCTCGTCAACCACTGTTCCTTCGGAAGCCAGCCAACTGTACGTGGCATCGGGCGGGCTGTAGGTGCCGGAGTTAGTCACGGTGATGCTCTCGTAGGCACTCACGCTGCTGAGGTCACTGTCTACACTGGCCGAAACACCAAGCACCGTAACTGCTTTTGTCGCCGCGACATGCGTCCCGTCTTCGTCTGTCAGGTAGACGGTGATGGTTGGGAAGCCAAGCACATTGCCATAAGTGTGTGAAGCGACATGACCCGTCGGATTGATGGGACACGCATCACTATTACCGTCTCCCCAATCAATCGAACAAGCGGTCACCGTGTCATCACCGGGGTCAAAGACTGCTCCCAGCTTTAAATCATACTGCACCCCAGTAGCAACCGAATTACTGCCCGTGATGGGAACGCTAGGCGCAACGTCAACGACGGTCAAGGGGAAGGTTCCAAACAGCGAATACGCTTCGCCGCCGACAATGACCTCATATCTTATCATTTGAGAATCACCGGGGCCGTCAGTACTGGTGTAAACCCACCCCCAGTCTAGGTCTGTATTTGAGTCATGACCATAGAACTGACCCACCAGATCAACTGTCTCCAGCGTGATCGTTGTTCCCCCATCGCTTCCGGTAAGGACACCCGTATGGGTGATGACCTGACCTTCCTGAATCGTTGCGGCCGTCGGGGATAGGACAACCGTATAACGTGTTTCAAACGGGGTTGTCACTGTGTAACTGTTGTTGGTCGTGTTGATTTCTGTACCACCAGCAGCGTCACCGATAATCCCTGACAAAAATGCTGGCTCATTCGGATCATAAATGATACCGGAGGTAGCTTGCATGGTCAGGGTAACAAAACCAGTCTCGCCAGATGCCACTGTTCCTAACTCGCGGATACATCCCCAGAACGGCCAAAATGTACAAGTCCAGCCGGGATGTATCCCATAATCAATCTGATTGTACTCAGTGAGGGGAACGGTAATGACACCTGTTGCCGCTAATGTGCCGATGTTGGCATAGGTGAATGTATAGACTTTGGTGAAATTTGGATCATCCAACTGGTAGGGCGTTGTATCTTGACTGATGGTAAGTTCAAGATCAATGATTCCGTTGATGGGCGTTTGCGCCGTGCCTGCGTTGTCCACTGAATTGGCATCTCCTGCACTGGATTCAATGGTCGTTGTGTTGATGATAGCCGATGTACCCGGCGACCAAGTGTCGGTTACAGTTACGGTAAAGGAAATGCTGCCACTAGCACCAACAGGTAATTCACCTAGTGATAAGGTACATTGACTACCGGCAGCGCCACCATCGGCACAAACCCAATTCGGATGACTCAAACCAGCGTTGAAACTGGTATCGACCGGCACAATCTCAGATAAGGTGACGTTAGGGGCATCTACGATGCTGGTATTGTTATAGGTGATGGTGTATTGCAGTATATCGTTCAGTTCCACTATGGTTGCAGAGGTTTGTTTGGTCACTACTAGGTCAGGCGCAACAACCGCCAAATCCCAGACGCCTTCCATGAAGGCTATGTTGCCACTGCTGTCTGTGACGCGCAGGTCAATTTTGTAGCCGCCTTCGGCTAGAGTAGTTGGCAGGGCATATTGCCATGTCGTATACAGCGCGTTCGGGTTGTCTAGCGTAACGGCCGTCCACGTCCCAGCATACTGCCCGATGTCCCGTTGGTCGTACGAGCGCACACGCAATTGCAAGTTAGATATCGTTGCATTGACCGGATTGGCGATGTCGTAGATGGTTTCCGCATCCAACGCCTGTGCAAAAACAACCAGTTCGTCTAGTGAGCCGCCAAAGGGATTGCCGCCCTGCGCCCGACCCACTTCGATGTCAATGTCGTCCCCAATGTCGTAGGGATTGTGGTTGGCACTAACGGCCGTTTCCACCCCATTCACAAAGAAAGCCCGTTCACCAGTCGCGGCATCATACCGCCAGACCACATGCACCCATTCATCGGTAGCAATCGTGTTGGTCACCACCGTGTCGTCGCCGCTGTAGCCCAGAATCGGCCGGCCGTCGCGGATACCCGCATAGAAGCCCGCCGTCGTCGTAATTGGCGTACTGCCCAGAACCGCGTGGTCGCCGCTCCAATCAGAGCCATTAACCCAGCCCATAATCGTGAAACTGCCATCCAGCAGACCAAGCTGGCCTGCGCTAACTGATGTGGTGATCGCTTCGTTGCCACCCAGCATCAAGTAATCATCCACGCCGTCAAAAGTGATCGCCTCACCAAACTTGCCGGGCGTGCCACTGGTGGGGCAGGTTGCGCCACTGCACAGCATGGTGAACTGCGTTTTGGAGCCATCCACCCACAGCCCGTCGCCGCTTTCAAAGTGCAGATGCAGGGTACGGCTGTCGGCCGGATAAGGCAGTTCGCTGGCGACACCGCTGATCGTTTTGACCACGCTGGGCGCTACATAATTGCCGTCGTCGGTCACAGACGCATAGGGCGGCAAATTGTCTAGCGAGACGGTAGCCGTTGTCGTGGTCTGGTTGCCGGTTTCATCCTGCGTGACGGCGGTGACGGTGTAACGGCCGTAAGGCTCCGTCTCGAAAGTTTGGAAGGCCGACCAATCACCCGATTCGTCAATCGTGGCGACCAAATTACCGCCCACAGCGTCGCCGTTCCAATCACTCAGCCCAACGGTGACGCCGTTCGCAGAGACGCCGCTGCCCGTATCGCTGACGGTGCCGATCAGGGGCAGGCTGTCCACCACCTGCACCGCTGCCGGACTGTTGTCAATTGTTAGGCTGGGGCCTTGCGTATCCACCAAAATCGAGGCCGAAGCGATGGCCGAGACGTTGCCAGCCACATCCGTGGCACGGGCTTCAATCGTATGGGTTCCGCCGACCTCTTGGAAGACGTATAGCCATGCCGAGCTATTTGCCCCCTGCTGATTGCCGGATGTTGCTTCTTGCCAACTGCCGCCGTCGATGCGATATTCAACCATCGCTACCGAGCTGGTGGCATCATCGGCACCAATAAACAGCACCGTCTGCGCCGCGCCCACCGTCTCCGGCGTCAGGCTCAAATCCACCGTCGGCAAATCGGCGTCAACGAAGAGGGCATATGGGTTAAAGAGATCGTACCATGCCGCCTGATAGTTGTAGAGCGCCCCCACCGCTTCCGCATCCAGCACAGATGGGGTGATGGCGACTTCATCCATGCCGCCGTCATATTCCTGCCCCAACCGGATTGGGGAACTGTTTGTACAGAGGCTGCTGCCAATGCTGGATGTGATGCCTGCTAAACGGCCGTTCACATAAATCTTCATCTCCCCATTGGTCGCGTCATGGGTTGCCAGCACATGATTCCACTGGTTGGCGATCAGCGGATTGTCGGCATCCACTGACTGCCAACTGTCACTGCCACAACTGGTCTCGCGGTCGAAGCGCACCGTCAAGCTATTGACTAACAGCGAAAGCCGGAAATTGGCCGAGGTGAAACTGGTCGTGCTTTTGGTTGCCAACCATTGATTGGTGGTGGATGTCGCCGTTGGTTTGACCCACATACCCACGCTGAAATCGGTCAGCACCATGGTGCTCGTGCCAGAGAGCGTCAGCAGGTCGTTGCCATCGAAGGTGACAGACTCGCGCATTTGCCCCTTGTCACCAGCGTCCGGGCAGGTGTTCGCGTCGGCGCAGGTTGCCATATAGCGGCTTTCCGAATCGTCGCGGAAGGTGGTGATGGTCTGGTTAATGATGATGCCGTTGTCGGTTTTCAGCCCCTCATCCAGATGCAGATTGATTCCGGGCGCACGGTTGAAGTGCGCCTGTACTTCAGCGACGGTCAGGGCGCGTTTTACGATGGTCAGGTCATCCAGCAAGCCGTCAAAGTAGAGGTTGTTGCTATTCCGGCCAATGCGTAGGATTTCGGCCGTTCCCGGTGCCTCTAGCCAATCTGACCCCACGTTCACGCCATTGACGTAGAAGGTGTATTGTCCGTTCTCAAAGACGTAGGCCAGATGGTACCAGCGGCCGGTGGCGTTGTAGAGTGTGTAGTTCGATGTCCATGCTGTAAAACTGCCGCTGGAGGCGGCCAATCGACCGTAGCCACGCAGACCCAGATCATAGTTGTTGCCCACTTCTACCAGAGGTACATTACCGAAATCGCCCGTGCCCCAGAAGGTGTCGGGTTTGATCCACATCATAGCGGTGAAGCTACTTTCAGAAGTTCCCAGCACCGTTGACGAGGTGCCAATGGTCAAGAAATCATCAACACCGTCGAAGGAAAGGGCTTGATTGAACCGGCCGGGAACTCCACTCGTCGGACAGGTAGTGCCACTACAGGAGACGGAGATGGCGTTGCCCGACTGATCGCCAAAAACGTCCGAGCCTGGCGCTTCGTCGAAGGGCAGGTCAAGCGCCATGCTGGTGGCACGGAACATATCGGCGATGGCCGCAGGGGTTAAGGCGTTGCCGTAGACGCGGAAATCATCCAGTGTGCCCTTAAAGAAATCGTTGTAGTTTGACCAGTCCAGCATCCCCCACATGGTTGGCAGACAAATAGTGCCGCAGTAATCGGTTCTGACGCGGGAACTCTGTTCACCCAGATAGGTGGTGCTGTTGATGCCGGTGACGTGCAACAAGCTGGTATCCGTATGTCCCCAATCCTGATCGAAGTTGGTATCGGTACTGTCATCTTCGGGGCAGGAAATGAAACAGCCGCCGTCGTTGTTCTCCCAGACGCGGAACCATGCATTACTGTCGTTGATAACGGCCGTTTTGTTCACTGTCCATAAGGTCGTCGTGTCATTTGCCAGGTTGTTTTGCCATACGAGGTTGCCGGAAGAGGAATCACTGTTGAGATTGAGACGCATTTCCGCGCTCTGACCCGTGCCGCGTGTATCGCTAAAGTTTTCAAAGGTGGCCTTGTCAAAGTAGAGATAGCCGAAATTGTTGGGACGACCAATGTAGAAGTTGCTGACGCTGGGCGGCGTCACAGTGGCGCAACTGCCGGTGGTGCCGCCGGGGATTGGTTCGCCGTTGACAAAGAAGGTGAGATTGGAGCCATCGTAGTTGACAACAAGGTGCTGCCAGGTGTTGTCGAAGGTGAGAATGCCGGTGTTGGCGCTGGCGACTTCACAGGTGGTTGTGCCATCACCCCAGATCATCCGTAAACGGCCGTTATCCCCCACAAACAAGCTGGGGAAAACCTCATCACTGCCAAATGTTGATTGATAGCCAAACACACCCTGATAATCGGCATCCGTCCATTTGCCGAACGCCGTCGCCGAATCGTTGCTCATGGGATAGGTGCGAGCTTGTGGCCGTATCCATGTGGCAAAGGCAAACGCATCGCCCGTCAAATCCGGGGCGGTCGCCACCAGATGATCCACCTGACTGAACGCCGCGCCGCCGCTACCCACCGTGGGGCAAGCCACGCCGCTGCAACTGACATCATCACTGCCCCAGGTGGTGGCGTTACGCAAATCAACCTGCAACAATGGTGTGGCGTAGCGGTCGGCAATCGTATTCGCCCCCAACGCCTCTGGGTAAACCTCCACCTCATCCATTTGCCCCACAAACCCACTGGTTGGCGAGCCGTTATGGATGAATGCACCGATAGCGACCTGCCGCGTATTGACACATTCTCCTGCTCTGGGGTAACTGATGGACGCAACCTCGATGCCGTTGATATAGAGTCGCTTGATGGCTCCGTCCAGCGTCGCCACGATATGGCTCCATTGGTTCACTGGCAGGCTGTTACTGCTGGTGAGGAAGTTACCGGATGGCGTGCCGCAGTAGTCGGTGTTGTTAAAGCTGACCGTATTATCGCTGTTCAATACCAGAGAGAGCGTGCCATTGGCCGAAACGGCATCCGTTTTGCTGAACAATACGCCCTGTGCGCCGGAGCTGGTGGGGCGCACCGCCATCGCAATGCTGTAGTTGGTGCCGATCAAATCGGCGCTGTCGGGGATGCTAATGGTGTCGTTGCCGTCAAAGGTTAACTGCTGACCGTTGGCCGTTGGGCAGTTTGCCCCAGCGCAGACACCGTCATTTTGCAGGAATGAGGCATCGGCGAAGGTACTGCTGCCCGCCAGTTCGTTCATGTGCAGCCACAGCACGCGCCCGGTGGGGTCTTCGATGATCGCCCCGGCACGGATGCCCATGTTGACCGGGCCGGTGCTGGTCAGACCGGCTTCTGCCAGCCCGACAGAGCCGGTGACGGTGACGGTGCTTTGTGGCGGGATTGCCTCGGTGGACTGGTAACGCAACACGTTATCCAATGGCAATTCGGTTTCTACCAGACCTCGCGCATAAGGCAGGGTCAGTTCGTTGGTAATAACGGCTGTGTAGCTAATCACGCTGCTCGGTGACACATAGGGGAGTTGGCTGTTGGTTGAGGCAATGGTGGTGTCCAGCGAAAGCACATTGAGCGACGAGGCAACGTTGGGGTTGTAGGCATAGATGCGTTCCTGCTTGTCGCTGAGCGTATCGTCGTCGCTGTCGGGGTCGAGCGGGTCGGCACTCACCTGCGCCATCAGCGGATCGCCGTTGCTGTCATAATCATAAACAACCAACCAGCCGCCGCTGTAAGTGGTCTTCTCCGCCGAACAGAGCGGCGGGCTGACGTTTACCAATTCAGTAGAATCGTAGGGGTAATTCTGGTTGGCATGAAGATGCTCTTCGTTGTCGGTCAGGCCATCGCCATCGGTGTCGGGGCGAGCGGGATTGGTGCCGTAGAACGCTTCCCAGTAGTCGGTCAGGCCGTCGCAATCGGTGTCGCTCAGCGTGGGATCAAATCCGGCCGTTGCCAATTCATAGGAGTCGGGCAAACCATCAGCGTCGCTGTCGGGGTTGCTGTCGTCGGGATCAGGGCCGTTCATCGCCTGACTGCGTAAGCCGTCGCCATCAGCATCGGCCAAGGTGGGGAAGGTGGTGTCCCACGCCAACCGGTAGCCGTTATTGTTATTGCTGTCTGGCTGTAACGTCAGCGCAACTAGCTCGTCAATGGAAGTCGGCCACACATCGAAAACGAAACTGTTTTCCAGCGGTTGATGGATCGTGTCGTCATATTCGCTCAGCCAGCAAACGAAGGGGATGATCCAGCAATTTTGCTGATGGGTGGCAAACCCTTCGGCCAGATAAACCGGGAGTCCCTGATTGATGCCGGGCTGGGCAAAGGTGTGGTTGTAGCTCTGGATAGGTATTTGTTGATAGAAACGGGCATCCTCGGCGCGGACTGGGGTTGGGGTTTTCTCCGGTACGGGAATCCAACTCGTCCCGTTCAGGTCGAGCGGGATGTCTTGTTGGCTCGCCTGCAATTGATACTCAAAGGTGGCATCATCCAAATTGTTGTCGTTCCATTGCCAGAAGGATAGATGACCCATCCAGTTGGGATAATCCATATAGAGCGTGGTCGTTACCTTGCCGGTGAGGGTGATGCTGTTGCCAGCGACGAGACCGGTAACACCCGTTTCACTGCCCAGCAGGGGCGTATCGAAGCTGATGGCTAATCGATCCGTGCGGGCGAGGTCTACCAGCGGGGTGGTATCGTTGATGACATAGGAGAGTACTTTCGCCAGTGCCCCGGAAATACCGCCACAAATCCATGAAGCGGCCGTTGGATTGGTTTCCGCGTAGCCGGTGACGGCGCAAACGACCGAAATGACGCCGTCTAGCACCGCAATGACGGCTAAAACAACGCCCAGCACGGCCACACTGCCGACGACCACCAGCACATCTAAGACGGCGATAAAGACATCAACAATAACAGCGGCAATTTGTTCGGCGAGGAAGCGGCTGAATTGGGGGGAGTCGGGTTGGAAACGGCCGTTTGCTAACGCCAGAGCAATCGTCAAGCCGGCCGAGGCGGCGGAGATGGCGACACCAGCTACCGCCCACCGTTTGGCAACCTGTTGTGCCTTCAACGCATGGCTGGGAACCAAGTCGGCGGGATCGACGTTTGTGGTGCTGAAGAAACTGCGTTTGACCCGTGCCTCTTCATCATTCACCAGATCAATGACGGTATTTAATTGACTATCCAGAGAAACCAGATCTCTTTGCAAATCGGTGTATCGAACCGCCACATTACCTGATAGCAGATCACTCTTAACCCCCAGCGCTTTGGCCGCTTGATAGATCGCTTCATCATCATTTTGCAAATAGAAGTTGATGGCTATCCGCCCATTCTGCTTGTACTTTAATTTACTGATTTCAACCTCTGATGCCGGTAATTTTTTCGGTTTATCCGGTATTTTTTCGACATTTGCCAGATCATCAATCTCAGCTTGAATGGCAAGCATTTCATCGTGGAGTTCAACCATACGACTGTTGAGGCCAGCTACTTCTGAGGCAACATGCGCATCCAAAGCAGTCAAAATGTTTGTCCGCAGGTTCTGAACAGATGCCTGCGCCGCGTACGACAGATGACCATAACTGGCGATGGTCGCCGTTGCTAACGGATAGATGGTAACCAGAACGGAGTCAATGGTGCCGGAACCCAATCCGCCAAGCTGGGCGCGGGTCTGTTCATTGGCAA
>JACKCD010000004.1 GCA_020634215.1 Ardenticatenaceae bacterium
GGTGGCCGTCAACCGTGCTGGCGATGACGGCGGGGTGGCGGGTGTAGGAGGGTGTCGTGTTGCCAGGTATTGGCGAAACGGCCGTTGTTGAGCCGGTTTGGTTTGCTGCACTCATAGCGGCATAGTGTATCATAAGGATGGGTGAAGTGGGTTGTTGACGGTGCTATAATCTGAAAGTAGTGTCGAGGCATGCCTCGACACTACTTTCAGATTATTTGGAGAGGACAACATGGGATTTTTGAAACGTCTTTTTGGTGGTGGTGAGCAGAAAAGCAGCGCACAATACGTGGACAAGCAAGGCATTTACTTTTATGTGCAGTGCGACAACTGTGGCAGTGTGGTGCGTGTGCGGGCTGACAAGCAGCATGATTTGCAAAACACAGGTGATGGCTTTACCTGGTACAAGACGATTGTAGACAGCCGATGCTTTCGCCGGATGCAAACAGTGGTGCAGCTTAACGGCAGCTACGAGGTGTTGAGTGCTGAACTAGAGGGTGGCAAATACATCACCGAGGCTGAGTACAAGCAGATTTTGGCGGCGCAGGAAGCGGCCAAGACGCAAGCAGCCGATGCAGAGGATTAGGCCATCTATGATTCCTTATCTGCTGTTAATGGGCGTGGCGTTTGCCCTGGATCGGCTGTCGAAGTGGTGGATGGCGGCGTATTTGGCGGAACATGGAACAACGGCCGTTAATGCCTTCCTGACGCTGCGGGAAACGCACAATCGGGGGATGGCGTTGGGGCTGTTTCAGGGCAGCAGCTCTGTCGTAGGATGGGTGACGGTGGCGGTGCTGGTGGGGATGTTTGTCTACATGGTGCGACTGCCACCACAGCAATGGCTGATGCGGGCTGGGTTGGCGGTGCTGATTGGGGGAGCGGCGGGCAATTTGTGGGATCGCCTGACAACGGGGGCGGTGCTGGATTTTATTGAGGTGCGGCCCCTGCCAACAGTTTTCAACGTAGCTGACATCTTGATTTACGTGGGGTTGTTTTTGCTGTTGGCAGGGACGTGGTGGCAGGGGGAAGAAACGGCCGTTATTCCCCAATCACCGCCCCCATCTGCTGCCGATAGCTTGCCAACGCCGCCTGACCCGCCGGTGTGAGCCGACAAACCGTGCGTGGCGTTTTGCCGACAAAGCTTTTTTCCTGCACCAGATACTCCGCCTGTTCCAGCCGCGTCAGGTGTGAGGACAAATTGCCCTTAGTCAACCCCGTTGTCGTCAGCAAGTAGAGGAAATCCGCTTCTTGAACCGCCGACAGAATGGTAACAAGCAGCAGCCGGGCCGGTTCATGGATGATGCGGTCAATTTCTAACAGCCCCTGATATGCCTCACTCATTGCGTTTTCCATTAAGAAATCTCCGGAATGGGGTGCTGGCGTAGATAGGTGGTGAACACGATTAGCCCCATGAGCAACATGAGTACGCCCGTGCCGCCAAAGGTGATGGCGCTGCCCATGACTTCATTGGCGACAAACAGGGTTGCCAGCAGCCCAATGGCAAAGGCGATACCTGCGCTCAGGTAAAAGCGGGCGAGGGCGACGCGGTAGCCGATGATGCCCAGAATAAACGCCAGCAACGCCCCTTGTACAAACGCCATCTTGTTGAGCCAGGCGGGGAACAGGAACATCAGCAGCACTAGCAGGGCGGCAAACAGTGGCAGCAGCCAACGTTTGTTGTTGGGTTCGCCAGGGCGATAGGCGACATAGCCGGTGCGGGGGTAGGTGATGCGCTCTTTCAGCGACCCGACCAGCCATTTGATGCCAAAGGTGCCGCCAATGATGAGGATGGGGAGGATGATAACGGCCGTTTTTAGCAGCCAACTGCCCTGTTCAAACTCTGCCCACCCAGCCAATACCAGACCAATGAAGGCAAACAACAGCCCAACGGCCGTTTCTACCAGCCCATCTACATAAAAGTAACGGTATGTTTCTTTAACAACCTTGTCCATTTGCTCAGACATGATACACCTCACGGTTCTTGTTTTTTTATACCGGTTTGCAACACAAACCAGTTTGTGATATTTTACACAAAACAAAGACAAACACAAGATGATCTTTGTCATATCTCAATGGTGACAAAGCAAGATTAGGGCTTTTTTTCTTGTTTACGATTGAAAAGGAGGGTAGCCGAGATGACGCTGGCGGCTGCGAGGATGCTCCAGTTGAGTTGGGCAAGCTTTTTTTCCACTCGTTCCAGCCGTCGGTGCAGATCTTTGTCGCTAGTTTGAAGCTGTAAACGGCCGTTTTCCGCCGCCGTCACCAATCGCTGAATGCGCCCCGGCAAACCTAGATACGGGCGAATCGCCTCGCGCAGTGCTTCGCCGGGGCCTTCGGCCATTTGCTCTTTCAGCAGTGCCAGCCCATATTTTTCAATTTGGTACCAGGGGTTGATTTCCGGGTCGAGCAACGACACCAATCCCGACACCATCCCCAACGCCCGCCCTAGGTAGATAAAATCCTGCGGAATCTGAAAGGGGAAATCAAAGAGGATGTCGCGGAACTCTTTGCCTAGTTCCTGCACTTCCTGCGGGTCGGGGCGAGCCAAATCGAGCAGCTTGCGCCCCCAAATGCGCTCCAGCAGCACCGCCTGCGCCTCGGTGATGCGCTCCAGATCGGCACCGGGCAGGAAAAAGCCGAGGTCGCGGTACGCTTCGGTTAGTTTTTGCGCGTCTTTTTGCGTCACGCTCACCAGGAGCTTGCTGAGGTTGTTGCCAACAAAGTTTGGCACACGCCCCATCATGCCAAAGTCAATAAAGATAAGGACAAAGGGGCATGATTCTGTTTCGGGATCCCAGGCCACGTCATCGCGGGGGCGGATGAACAAGTTGCCGGGATGGGGATCGGCGTGGAAGAAGCGTTCGCGGAAGATTTGGCGGAAGTAAGCGTCTAGCACGCGGTCGGCAACTTCGGCGGGGTTTATGTTAACGGCCGTTATCCGCGTCACATCCGTAATCTTAATTGCCTCAACATCTTCCAGCACAATCACCCGGCTGGTGCAATGTTCACGATAGATGCGTGGCGCATAAATGCCGTCATCATCGGCAAAAATGGCGGCAAAACGGGCGGCATTTTCGATTTCCTGCCCATAATCTAGCTCTTCGTACAGGGTGACGGCGAATTCTTCCAGCAGGGCGGGCACATCGGCGCGGCGGCCAATGGGACGATAGCGCATAATCCAGCGTGCCACCACGCGCAGTGCCGCCAAATCTACCTGCACAATCTCTTCAATGTGGGGACGCTGAATTTTGATGACTACCGATTCGCCGGGTTCATTCTCGCTAACTGGCAGCAGTTGCCCCCGGTGTGCTTGCCCCAGCGAAGCGGCGGCGATGGGTTGTTCATCTACATGAACAAAACGTGCCGACAGGTCGCCAAGCTCTATACGCAGCGTCTCGAAGATGATCCAGGAGGGCACGGGGGGAACTTCGTCCTGCAATCCTTGCAGTTCTTCGGTGATTTCGGGAGGCAGCACGTCTACACGGGCACTGAGAAATTGGCCGAGCTTGATCATGACCCCGCCCATTTCGATGGCGAGACGACGGAAACGGCCGGCCCAGCGCCGCCAGCGTGTGGGTCGGCTGGCAAGCACGCGGTTGCCCAGCAGCGGCAGCCGCCGGATGAACAAATCCCACCAGATGACGTGGAGAATGATGCCGCCAAAGAAGATGAGGATACGACGATAACGGCCGTTTTTGTCGGTTGACAGGCTAGACATAAAAATAAATCCAGTCGGTATTATAAGCCGAACCCGGCAACTATGACAGGTAGATGGGAACATTTGCGTAATTTGGGTTGGCCTCGCTAGAATAGGAGCTATAGATTCTGTCTGGAATAACCACAAAATGGCTTCCCGCTACTGGGAATTTCTTCACAAGTGCTGGTGGTTTTGTACTGATCTGTCATCCTTGCCAACAAAACGATCAGCCTCTCAAATTGGTGTTGTTATGAGTTTATCTGCTGAAGAAGGCAAGCAATATTTTTACCCCAACCGCTGGGCGCGGATTGTGTTGGAGTCGGCGGAGGAGATCATTGGTGATAAGGGCGTGGCGGCATTGCTCAATTTGGCTGGTTTGCCGCAATATATTGGCAACTATCCGCCGGACAACATGAAAAAAGAGTTCTCGTTTGAGGACATGGGCAAGCTCCAGCAGGCATTTTGGGATATGTCGGGGGCGCGAGGGGCGCGGGTGTTTGCCACGCGAGCGGGGGAAAAGTCGTTTAACGATGGGCTAAAGAGCTTTGGCTCGGTGGCAAAAGCGGCGCAAGTAGCCATGAAGATTGGTTCGCTGGAGAAGCGAATGAGCGTGGGGCTGGCCTTTTTTGCCCGTTTTTTTAACACCGTCAGCGATCAGGTGGTGTCGGTGGATGAGAATGAGAACGAATGGCACTGGAACATTGAGCGCTGCCCGATGTGTACGGGGCGGAAGACGGATAGCCCTGTGTGCCATCTGGCGGTGGGGGTATTGCAGGGGGCGTTTACCTGGGGAAGTGACGGGCAGCGGTTCCGCATGACGCCAGTGAAATGCCAGGGAATGGGGGATGAGGTAGGGGTGATTAACATTGAGAAAAAACCGCTGTAGCCGTTGCAGCGAGTGGTAGACGTGAAAAAAGCGTGAACGGGTGTTCTATATCATAGGACACCCGTTTTTTGTATAATGGCGTTGTTACATAGCGCAGGAGGAATTGGCTGGCAAGCTTGGTAATTTCTCTCAAACGGCCGTTTTTCCGCTTCACAGACACACATCACAGCCAATATCGTTCAGAGCGGCCATTTCCTTGTAATTTAGCCAGTTCTCTCCAACAGACGATGGAGGGTCACATGTCTACAATTTATTCGGTTCAGCACACCATTGGGAGCTGGGTAAGCTCGGCGCAACTGCGGCGCTACCGGGTGGGGGTGCTACTGGCGGCATTGTTTCTCATAGGCTTGGTGGGAGTCAGGACAGTTCAATCCAGCACCATTCCCACGATTTCGGTCGTCAGCGTGAAGGCTGATGAGAGTGTTACCATTCGTACCCATGATTTTCCGGCTGGGTATAATTTTGTTGTAACTATGGGCTACATGGGAACGGCCGGGATTGGCGGCACTGTGGTGGCGACAACGGCATCGGGCAATGGCGGCTCATTTGATGTGACTTACCCGATTCCAGAGGGACTGCGAGGGCAGCAGCAAATTGCGATTCGGCTGCAAACGGAACACTTGTACCCATATTATGCGTTTAACTGGTTTTACAACAATACGGCACCTGCTCCACCGTCTGAAGCGGGTACAGGTGGGATGTCTGGCTACACGGGGATTCCAACGTTTAAAATAACGGCCGTTGATCCCGATAAAAGTGTGACGATTGAAACCAACAATTTTCCGGCTAACCAAACGTTTACCTTGACGATGGGGGCGTATGGGACGATGGGGATTGGCGGAACGGCCGTTGACACCTTTGATTCCGGCGCGGGCGGCACATTCAGCAAAACCTTCACTATTCCCACAGCCTATCATGGTTACGAGCGCATTGCTATTCGCGCCCAAACCGCCCATGCCAACCCGTATTACGCCTATAACTGGTTTTTTAACAACAGCGCAAACTCATCGGCAACACCAGAACCAATAACACCTACTCCCACAGCCACACCATCTGTTAATGTGCCTCCGTTCGAGGGAACGCCTTCGTTCAAGGTATGTAGCGTGGTACAAAATGGGAGTGTCACCATTTCCACCAGCAAGCTGCCAGCCAACCAAACCTTCACCGTGCTAATGGGGGCAATGTATACACAGGGAATAGATGGTGTACAGGCGGGCACTTTCAACTCTGGTGATGGCAATGAGCAGCAGCAGACGTTCACCATACCCACTGAACTGCACGGTGCTTATCGTATTGCCATACGTATCCAAGTTGGCGACTATTATGCCTATAACTGGTTTTACAATACCACCGCCACGGTTTGCTGATGCCACACGCAACAGGTGACGGCCGGCCAATAACCGTCTTCCGTCACCTGTTATGTCTTTATTTTACCACTCATACCCATATGGAACGGCTTAGGCCGGTGAGGTTCCCTTGCCACCTATTTAATGGTACAGTTACCGTCGTGCGATGAACCTACTTTAGGAGAACATGATGGCAACTGTACGTGCTCATTCCCCCATTGGTTATTATTGGTTTGTTTTAGCGATAGCTGGCTTGTTGGCTGGGTTAAGCGGCCAAACTTATGCGAGCCATATTCAAGCTGCTGCTTCCTTTGCCGACCCTGGCCCGGTGGTGCAAACGCACCACGAAACGATTCCCAACCCAGTTTATGGTTCGGCGCAGCGAGTGGTAGCTGGGTGCAAGGGTGTAGCGACGCCATGCGCTTGGGAAGCGGCGTCTACGTGGACAACGGGGGCTGTGCCAGATGGCAACAGTTTGGTGATTGTGGATGGGGTAGTACGCATTGGGGGAGAAACGGCCGTTTCCCGTTCCATAGGCATCTACCCCGGCGGCCAACTCAGCTTTGACCCCAACGCCAACACTCGTCTGCGAACGGCCGATCTCGTCGTCTTTGAAGGCGGTAGCCTGGAAATTGGGCGCGTCAGCCAGCCTATTGCCGACAACAAAACCGCCGAAATCATCATCCGTGATCTCCCGTTTTCGCCCGATGACCCCAAACAGCATCTACGCGGCATTGTGGTGGTCAATGGCACCATTTCAGCCCACGGGCGCGGCGTATGGGAAGCGTTTATTCGCACGGGCGCTGAGCCAACGGCCGGAAGTAAAACCATCACCCTGTCCACATCGGCCAAAGCAGCCAACTGGCATGTAGGGGACGAACTGGTGTTGCCTACCTCTAGCCAATGCCCCATTGCCACCACCGAGGGCACCTGCCCCATCGAAACCGAAGACCTTACCATTACCGCCATCGCCCCCGACGGCATGAGCCTAACCGTCACTCAACCCCTTGAGTTTGACCATCCCGGTGCGCGTGACCGCAACGGCCACCTCGACTTTTTGCCCCACGTCGTCAACAAAAGTCGCAACATCGTCATTCGCTCGGAAAACCCAAACGGCATTCGCGGCCACGTCATGCTGCACGGCCGTGCCGTCGTAGATATTCGCTACGTGCGCTTCCAAGACCTTGGCCGCACCGACATTCGTGACCTGGGCGACGACAACCAAAAAGGACGTTATCCGCTGCACGCCCACCACCTCATCGGCCCAGCCACCCCTCTGCCCAACGGCTACCAGTTTATGCTCTACGGCAACGTCATTGATTTTGGCCCCGAAAACCGGGAACAAGACCGCAAATGGGGGTTAACCATTCACGGCAGCCATTTTGGGCTGATTGAGCAAAACATTGTGGATTATGCTTCCGGCGCGGGCATCGTTACCGAGGATGCGACGGAAACAGGCAATGAGTTCCTCTACAACTTTGTCGTGCGCGTGGTGGGTGGCAATGGTGAACGGTTTGAAGACCAAGACATCTCTGACGGCAGCAAGCTGGGACGGGCTGGCATTGCCTACTGGTTTAACGGCGGTGGTGGCAATGTTTACCGCCACAACATTGCGGCCGCAGTGGAAGAGTGTATCTACTGCTATGGTTTCAAATTTGACAACGTTTACAACGGCGATGTCATGATTCCTGTTGCCCAGGGTGCCGATCCCCACGACGGCGGCGGCAAGATGGTTGATTCCTACACCATTGGCCTGACCGATTTTGCCAACAACGAGGCGTATGCCGTGCCTAACGGCATCACCATTTGGTGGGTTTGTACCGAATACGAGACGCCGCGTGAAGGCTGCTCCAGCCTGATGAAAGATTTTGTGGTGTGGCACCACCACCGCTGGGGCTATTTTGCCTATGAAACCAACGCCATGACCATTGATGGCTTTATCCATCGTGGCGATGTGACCCGCTTGGAAAACGAGTACGAAGTGGTGACTTCGCTTTATCTGGTGGACTATTTGCAGCGGCAAACGGTGATTCGCAACGCCGATTTGCAGGGGGCGATGCTGGGGATTGAAATGCCGGTAAACCGGGATGCACGCGGCAGCGATGGGGATAATGTGGGAATTACGCGGGTGGAAAACAGCCTGATTGTGGCACCCACGGGAATGCTCATCTCATCCCCCTCTTCAACGAACGGGGCAGATGATTTGTCGCCACAGCGCACCATTTTGCGTAACGTGCAGTTTGCCTATCCGCCGCAGCGCCAAAATAAGTTCATCAGTATCAATGGCGATGGAGCCAGTGCGGCCACTTCCAACAACCCGAATGCACGAAACGACATCTGGATTATTGATTACAACAAGCCGGTTGGGGAAGATGGCCCAGATTTGTATATCTCGCCCCGCTATCAGCCTAAATCACGCTGCGATAATGCGCTGGGGGATTGTAGCAACGATATTAGCGGTAGCTTCCCGGCTATTGAAGGGGGCTACATTTACCCGCTGGCCGATGATTTGATTCCCCCGCCGGTGGGGGCGCACAAGGTTTATTTGCCAATCTTGAAGTGAAGCGGATTGTTATTGGCTCAATGACTTGAATTTGGCCGCTTTGTATGGGCTTTAGTAGTGTATAATGAACTCCATGAACGAAATAGCTAATCGGATGTACCAACTGCCAGTTAAATATAATCAAAAAATAAGCCAAGCTGTCCAAATTTTGCGGGAAGTTGGCTGTACAGAAGTCTACTTGTTTGGATCTTTAGGTACAGGTAATTATCATGAAGGATCTGACATTGATTTAGCGGTGCGCGGTTGCCCAAAGGGAAAGTATTTTTATGTTTTAGGGCAATTACTAGATGCTCTCGACGATAAAGTTGATCTAGTAGACTTGGATAGCAAAGAAAATGCATTCGCACAGCACTTGCAGAACATGGGGAGACTTGTCAAAATTGCTTGAAACCATTGTTTCCGATATCAAATTTGAGATAGGGCAAATTGATCAGCTATTCACGGCCTATGCAGATCTTTTTGAACAGTTGGAGAATGAAGCTCCGAGCATGGTCGAACTGGCTGCCATCGCCACTATCTTGCATTCTTTTTACAATGGCATCGAGAACATTTTTCGGCGCATTGCCAAAGGAATAGATGAGGAGATTCCTGAAGGGGTTGCTTGGCGTCGCCTATTGTTAGCTCAAATGACAAAGCCAAATTCATCCAGGCAAGCTGTTTTAACCGCTAAATCAGAGAACCAGCTAAAACAGTACCTGAACTTCCGTCACTTTTTTCGTCACAGCTATTCGTTTGTGCTAGATTGGGATGAGATGAAAGACCTTGCTTTGTCTGTAGAGGCTGTTTGGGAAGAGACAAAATCCGAACTTCTTGCTTTTCTCAATCAGATGTGTGCATAAAAAATCGGGCCGTTTTCAACCCATACACCTCAAAGTTTGGCACGAAAACGGCCGTTTCTCCCTCCACAAACAGTTCTATTCCCACACTCTCTTCACGAGGGAAAATTTGGTCAGTAAACGTGACCAGCCCGCCGTTTACAAAAACCTCAACAGATGATTTGTCTACAAACATATGTAGCCGTAAGAGGCCATCCGCTGGCTCAAATTGCGCCGTGTGAATGGTCGCAAACTGGCCGTGGAAATCGCCTTGCCCGGAGCGAGAGCGATCCACAAAGAGGGTGTTGCTTTTGGGGGCGTAGCCAACGGCCGTTTCTTCCCCCCCGCCCACGCGCACGCGGATGCCCACTTTATTCGCCGTAACAGGAACCTCTATTTCCGCCACGATTTCCAGGGTCTCGCCCCTCACGTCTGGCGCAAAAGGTGTATTAGGCGTCAGCGTCAGGTTTTGCCAGGTGTGGTGGGTGGTGCGGAGTTGGGTGAGTTCGGAAACGGCCGTTTGTATCAACCGCACCCCTTCGTCTGTTTGCACCAGCCCCACCTCACGCGGAATCGTCATCGCCCCGCGCCAGGTTGAGGTAGGAATGTCACGGGCATATTGCCAATTATTCATCCACGCCAGCCACAGACGGCGGCCGGCGGGGGCATCACTCCACGACTGCGCCGCATAAAAATCTGCCCCATAATCAGCCCACAGTACCGTCCCTTTGGGATTTTCACTGGTAAATGTTTGCCCGTCAAACGTCCCCACAAAATATTGTGTGCCGCTACCTCCGGCCGGCGCCCCATTTCCCACCCCCACTGTCAGCACCCAGCGCGATTGGTCGCTGCCACCCACGGGCAGCTCAAACAAATCGGGTGTTTCCCACACGCCAGAGGTAGAACCATAACCAAAGCCAAAGCTGCCGCTGGCCTCCCAATCAACCAGGTTGGGTGAGGTATAAAACAGGATAGCACTACCTGCCGCCAGCGACATCACCCAATGCCCATTATCATTGCCCGCATCGTACCACATCACCTTCGGGTCACGGAAGTTGCGGATGTTGGGCGGGGTGGGGATGACAGGGTTGCCCTCATACTTTGTCCAGGTGCGTCCCTTGTCGGTACTGTAGGCAACGGCCTGGCTTTGATGTGAATTGTCCGGGTCGTGGTAGGTGTAAATGGCGACCATCGCATCCTTGCCAAACCCAGCCGTGTTGTGCCAATCAATGACGGCACTACCGGAAAAAATATAGCCGAGGTCATCGGGGTACAGAGCGATAGGTAAATGCTGCCAGTTCACCAGATCAAGACTGACGGCGTGGCCCCAGTGCATGGGTCCCCAAACGGTGTCGTCAGGGTAATATTGGTAAAACAGGTGGTATTCACCGCCGTAATAAACCATGCCGTTGGGGTCGTTGACCCATTTTTCGGGGGGTGTAAAGTGGAATTGGGGGCGGAATGGTTCGTCAAGGGGAAGGGCAGGCTGGGAAGACAGGCGGGAAATAACCATGTAGATTGTTCCTAAGGCAACCAAAAGGGTGAAAAATGTATACAGGATTTGTTGATGTGGGTAGAGCGTAGAGCCGTTTTGCACTCGCTCTACCCCTTAATCCCACTCGCAGCAATACTTTCAATAAATGCCCGCTGCAGCGAAAGGTAAAGAATTAACACCGGGATTGTGATGATTGACAAATAGGCCATAATTTCGCCCCAAGCCACGTTGAGTTGGAAGAAATAGGAAACCCCAATCTGCACCGGCCGCAGTTCCTCCGACTGCACCACCATAATCGGCCACAAATAATCCCCCCACTTTGCCAAAAAGGTCAAAATGGCTACGGTCGCAAAAACGGGGCCAGAGATTGGCACATAAATACGGCGATAAATTTCAAACCAGCTTGCGCCGTCAATGCGTGCTGCTTCTACCAATTCATAGGGCAGCGAGCGGAAAAATTGTACAAACAGGAAAATGGCAAAGGCACTCACAATGAAGGGGATAATTTGCACATGGTACGTGTCTAGCCAATTTTGCGTGAGACAAACAAACGCCCCGCTTTCACAATCCGAAAAGCTAATCCACGGCAGCTTGCTTACAATGAGCAGCAGGGGAATGGCAATGGTCTCAAAAGGGACAATCAGCGTGGCGATGATCATGGACAGGACAAGACCCTTGCCTTTCCAGCGCGGCACGGCCAGAGCAAAACCCGCCATTGAATTGAGAACCAAACTCAGCAACGTTGTTACCGAGGTGATGAGAACTGAGTTGAAGATAAAGCGAGCAATTGGCACACGCTGAAAAGCTTCAATATAGTTGTTAAACGATAAATCCCCATACGGTACAAAGGCCAGCAGCGAGCCGGAATCGCGCAGCAGTTGCAAATCGGGCTTCAATGATGAAACCAGCATAAAAACAATTGGGAAGAGAAAGATCAGCGCTACCACAATTAGCAGGGTATAACGCCCGATTAGAGTCAAGGATTTAGGCATTTTAATCATTCTCCCGTGTTAGATAGCGTTGAATGAGCGCAACCGTTAAAACCATTAAGAAGAAAAAGACAGAAATAGCTGAACCATAAGCAATATCTTGCTTGTTAAAACCGCGCTGCACCATTTGGTGAATCACCGTCGTTGTGGAATCGAGCGGGCCGCCACGGGTCATGATATCTACCTGGGTAAACAAACCAAACGCGGCCATGGTGATGGTAATGAGGACAAAGACAAAGGTGTTGCGTAAACCGGGCCAGGTGACATAGCGGAATTGTTGCCAGGTGCTGGCACCGGCAACGGCGGCGGCTTCATAGAGTACGCCGGGAATGGTTTGCAAACCGGCCAGCCAAATGACCATGTGGAACCCGACCCCTTGCCAAACGGACATGATGATGATGGCGGGCATGGAGGTCTTTTCGTTGCCTAGCCAGTCAATGGGCTGAAAGCTGCCGAAGCTGAGCATGGACAGAAGGCTGTTGAGCAGGCCGTTGTTGCCATCATAGATAAAGCGCCACAGGATGGAAACGATGACCATGGAAATGACAACGGGGATAAAGTAGATGGTGCGGAAGATGTTGATGCCCCTGAGCTTTTGGTTGACAAGCAGGGCCAAGCCCAACCCTAATCCCCCTTGCACCGGCACAACAATAATGGTGAAGTAGAGAATATTGAGGAGAGAGCGGAGGAAAACGGAATCGCCTGCAAGTAGCAAATATTGTGTATCACCGCTCACCCAGGCGTAGGCTTCTTGCAGACCATCTAGTTCGGGGTAATCGGGGTTGTCACGGGTGAAGTTGCGGGAGCGGGGAAAGGTGTAGTTGCCGTCTTCGTCCAGAATGTATTCACCGGTGTCGGGATCTACTTCGGCTTTGTTGGGGAAGATGCGCATGGTGAGCAGACGCTCAAAGTTGCGTGTGCCCACAAATTCGGTGGGGTTGGGTGAGATTAGCCGTTGGTTGGTGAAGGCAAAGCCAAAGGCCATGAAGAAAGGGACAATTAAAAATGCTAACAGCAAAATGACGGCGGGGGCGATCATGCCATAGCCGGCCCATGCTTCTTGCCGCCGTGCTTTGCTGGTTTGGGCTGGAGGTGGGGTGGGAGAAACGGCCGTTTTTCCCACGGAACTAGACATACTCATCTCATCTCCTCTTGCCTTCGCGTGATAATCAGTAGGCCAACCTGTCGGCCAGCCTACTGACACTTACAACTTATTGACTACAGATTATTGACCTGTTGCAATAGCGTCTTCGTGAATGGACGGCCCAACCACGGAGCCATCAAACCCATAGCCACCATTGGCTTCAATGTCAGCGTTGATTTCATCAGCCGCTGCATCCAAGGCGTCAATCACGTCCGCGCCATTGGCGATGTCGGCCAGCGCTTTTTCAAAGGTGAGGGCAGCCGAGAGATAAGCTGGCGTCGGCGGGCGCAGCGTGGCCTGACGGTTGCTCAAGTCAAAGAAGATTTCCAACGGGCCACCAGGAGCATAGTTCTGGGTCAATGCTGCTGCGCTGGGGGTGGAAGGAATCAGACCGATGCCATCAGAGAAAGCGGCCAGGTATTGATCCTGAATGGCATGTTCGATGAAGGCATTGGCACAATCTTTATTTTGGCTGTCGGCAGAGATACCGAACTGCCACGAAGCAGCACCGATGCGGTTGCCGTTGCCAAAGTTTGGTGCCGGCAGGAAGAGCAGGTCATCGCCAAAGGCATCGAGTGCACCCAAAGCGGCCCAGTTGCCGTTCCATTGGAGGGCGTATTTGCCATCAATAAAGCCGGTGTCGCGGTCAGCACCGTCTTGGGAGGTGCCGGGAGCGAGGCCACGGTCGAAGACACTTTGCCACCATTCACCAAAAGCGATGGCTTCATCGCCGTTGATGGCACCCTCAGCGGTGGTGTAAGTGGAGCGGTCTACGATGTCGCCACCAAAGCTTTGCATGAGCGGGGAGAAGGCGTAGGGATACCACTCGCCCGTCCAGGCCATGCCGAGGTCGAGGGCGTATTCAAAGTCGCCGCTAGCTTGGAGGGTTTCCAGGGCTGCGTCAAACTCTTCCATCGTCCACGGCTCATCGAGCGTGGGGATGCGGATGTCGTTGGCTTCGAGGACGGAGCGGCGGGCAAACATGGCTACAGCCGCGTCCCACAGACCAACGGAGTAAACTTCGCCGTTCCATTTGCCAACGGCACCAGGCAGGAAGCCATCCAAAGCACCATCAGACAGTTGCAGCGGAACCATGTAGCCAGACCATGCCCAGTTAGGCATGACAGGGCCGTCTACGTCAATGATGTCGGGCAGGTCGCCAGCGAGAGCGGCGGCCACGATAGATTCATTGTAGCTTTCCTGCGGGAAGTCCTGGATGGATACGTTACAGGCAGCTTGCGAAGCATTGAAATCATCAACAATGCTCAAGAGAATGGCGCGTTCGGTTTCGTTGCCAGCGCCGTGATACCACATGCTAACTTCAGCAGCGTCGCCGGCCGGTTCAGCAGCCGCTTCTTCAACGGGGGCAGCGGCCATGGCACCTGTTGCAATAGCGTCCTCATGAATGGACGGTCCAACCACGGAGCCGTCAAATCCATAGCCACCATTGGCTTCGATGTCGGTGTTGATTTCATCAGCGGCTGCATCCAGAGCATCTACCACATCAGCCCCATTGGCGATGTCGGCCAACGCCTTTTCAAAGGTGAGGGCGGCCGAGAGATAAGCTGGTGTCGGCGGACGCAGCGTGGCCTGACGGTTGCTCAGGTCAAAGAAGATTTCCAACGAGCCACCGGGGGCATAGTTTTTGGTCAATGCTGCCGCGCTGGGCGTGGAAGGAATCAGACCAATGCCGTCAGAGAAAGCGGCCAGGTATTGATCTTGAATCGCAAAAGCGATGAAAGCGTTGGCACCATCTTTGTGCTGGCTGTCGGCGGAGATGCCGAACTGCCAGGAAGCGGCACCGATGCGGTTGCCATTGCCAAAGTTGGGTGCCGGCAGGAAGAGCAGGTCGTCGCCAAAGGCATCAAGCGCACCCAAAGCGGCCCAGTTACCGTTCCATTGCAGGGCGTACTTGCCGTCAATAAAGCCAGTGTCGCGGTCAGCACCGTCTTGGGAGGTGCCGGGGGCGAGGCCACGGTCAAAGACACTTTGCCACCATTCGCCAAAAGCAATGGCTTCGTCACCGTTCAGCGCACCTTCGGCGGTGGTGTAGGTGGAGCGGTCTACGATGTCGCCACCAAAGCTTTGCATCAGCGGGGAAAAGGCGTAGGGATACCACTCGCCCGTCCAGGCCATGCCGAGGTCGAGGGCGTATTCAAAATCGCCGCTGGCCTGAAGGGTTTCCAACGCCGCGTCAAACTCTTCCATCGTCCACGGTTCGTCAAGCGTGGGGATGCGGATGTCGTTGGCTTCGAGGACGGAGCGGCGGGCAAACATGGCTACAGCCGCATCCCACAGACCAACGGAGTAAACATCGCCATTCCATTTGCCAACGGCACCAGGCAGGAAGTTGTCAATAGCCCCAGCCGGTAAATCCAGCGGAACCATGTAGCCAGACCACGCCCAGTTGGGCATAACGGGGCCGTCTACGTCAATGATGTCGGGCAGGTCGCCAGCGAGGGCGGCGGCCACGATGGATTCATTGTAACTTTCTTGGGGGAAGTCCTGAATTTCGACGACGTAGTCGCTTTGGGAAGCGTTGAAGTCTTCGACGATGCTGAGAAGGATACCGCGTTCGGTTTCGTTGCCAGCGCCGTGGTACCACATGGTGACGGTGGCGGGGGCGTCGGTGGCTGGGGCGGCTGCTTCTTCAACGGGGGTTTCTTCAACGGCCGTTTCTTCTGCCGGCTGTTGTTCTTCAGTCGTCGTTTCGGTTTCGCTTGTTTGCGGCGTTTCACCACCACCACAAGCAACCAGAATCAGGGATAAAATTAACAAAAACAGCACGATTAACGGCCGTTTGCGAAAAGCGTTCATTTTCTCACTCCTTAAAATAGAAAGGTCATCACCATCTAGCCCAGCAGAAAATTTGTTTGCTAAACGGTAATTTTAAATTTGACGTTCAAAAAGAGATAGTTGATTGGGGTTTGCCAGCAGTCTTTACGATAAAGCGGCCTCCTTCTGAGTAGTAATCGGTAGCACACAATCGGTTTTAGCCAGACAGACAGCACCTCTTACCTTAACCTGTTAAGCCGAACCACGCTTGATCAAGGGACACTCAAGGATTTGTTGTTTTGGCTTGCTTGCTTGTTCTGTGCCATTGTGCCGCCGATTAATTAGCTCCAGCAGATGATTAACAGCCCAACTCCCCATTTCATAATGAGGCAAGGCCATCGTGGTTAAACCAGGATCAAGATCAGCGGCAATCAGGTCTTGATCGTCAAAACCAATGACGGCAACATCATCAGGAATTGATAAATTAAGCGCATTTAAAGCGTCATAGGCACCCATTGCCATGCGGTCGTTATAGCAAAAAAGTGCTGTTGGTCGGTCTGCGCGATTAAACAGCTTTTTGGCTAAATCGCGCCCACCTTGCTGGGTTGTTTCATCAAAGGCCACTAGGTTGGCATCAAAGGGGATTTCTGCTTCGGTCAAGGCTTTTTTGTAGCCTGCTAAACGCCCAACATGAGCTGGTACTTCAACTGCGTCGCAAATAAATGCGATTTTGCGATGGCCTTGTTGAATGAGATAGCTTGTCGCCTCATAGCCACCCCGTATTTCATCCGGCACAACCGATGGCAAAGAATGATCGGCTACAAAGCAGTCGAGCAAGACGGTGGGAACTTCACGAATGCTTGCTGGGGGATGAACTTCACGATGATACATGGTGGCATAAATAATGCCGTCCACCTGACGATCAAGCAGGGTTTCAACGGCCGTTTTTTTCATCGCCTGGTTATTGCCCGTGTTCACCAACAGCAGCAAATAATTTTCTTCCCAGGCACGCTCTTGCGCTCCTTGCACAATACGGCCGGCAAAGGGAGTGCTGGCAATTACGTCAGAAACAAAACCAATGGTGTGGGTTTTCTGCGAGCGCAGCCCGCTGGCTAACGCATTGCGACGATAGTTTAACTCTTTGGCGGCGGCAAGCACCCGGTCTTGTGTGTCGGTGGGGATATTGGCTGATTCAACTTTGTTGAGGACAAAGGAAACGGTGGTACGCGAGACACCTGCCAAATCGGCAACATCTTGCATAGACGGCCGTTTCTTTTGTTTGGTTTTGCTTGCCATCATTCGCTAACGTCGTTTACTGAATCGTGTTACTAAATCGTGTTAGTAATCTAGCAAATTCCAAAACCTTTGTCAAGAAATTGGGAAAATTGCCCAAATTTCCTGCCTAAGGCAGGCTAATGGCTGTTTGGTAGAAGAAATGTTATTTTGGAGGTGTGAGGGGGTCTTGGCTAACGGCCGTTTTATCATCCCCATTCATACCGCTGAGGAACAACCGCATTGCCTGGAAATACACGCTATTGCTAATCCTGGCAAGTTAAGCCAACTTGGCTAGAAAAAAAGTGCGCCGCTGCGGACAGGAGGGAAAACCACAGCGGCGCTCTTTTTTGGCGACTTCTATAAAAAAGAATAGCGTCTTTTTCTAAATATAAGCTGAATGCCAGTTAAACAGTTTGTGAGCGTTGCTCAGGATAACAGAGCCCTCACCTTGGCTAGCCCTTCTGGTGACCCCATAACAGAAACAATATCATTTCGCTCTAGCTGCGAATAACCGTGCGTAACCAGTAAATGCCCAGATCGGCGTATAGATAAAACGAGTACATCGGTTGGCAGACGCAAATCACGCAGCGGCACACCGGCCATTTCGCGGTTTGAGATAATAACATCTTCAATTTGCTGGTTTGCTTCTTCGCCCAACAAGAGCGACGTGGTGGCCGGGGAGCGCACAAATTGGTTGAGCAAATTGAGCATGGCTGTTTGGGGGTTAATAATGCGAACGCCCAAATCCTTAAACCGCTGTATATTGTCCGGGGTAAACGTGTTGAGCCGGACTATAATCTGTGGTGTCCCAAAATGTTCATAGGCAATTTCACACGTTCGATAGTTCAGCTCGTCGTCATTAAACATACAAAGCAGCACATCTACCTTATTTAACCCTAGCCGACGTAAGGCACGAGGGATGAGTACGTCAATGGTGTGGACGTATGGCACTTCTTCTTCCAAGGCATCAATTCGTTCGCTTTCCTCCATACCAACCACTTTGACGTGCCAATTATGGGCAACAAGACTTTGAGCAAGAGCCAAGGATTGATCCTCAATGCCCATAATCATGACATCTCGGGTACCATCAAATACTTCTGGTTTGGCTTTGGTATGTGTCTCCCCCAAACGCTCCATTGCCAGCTTAAACAAAGGCGGGCCGATAAACTGATTGAGTACGATCACGCCGATGAGCATGGAGGCTAGTTCGACTCCCCACTCTGGGAACAGGCTTTCCAGGTTTTTTGCCAACCCCAGCCCAACCCCGGCCTGGGTGATATAGATCATCCAGCTAACGCTGTTGCGGCGCAGGGGTTCACGTGCCAGCAGCCCACCCAAAAAGGAACCCGCTGTCAGCCCGATCAAACGGATAATGACCATGATGACGGCAATGAGCCAAACGGCCGTTAACGTATCCAACGCCAGCGAAGCTCCCGTTAGCGTAAAAAATGCCAAAAAGACATAGGGGCTTGCCTCTTCCAGCAAATGCATCAGCTCAATTCGATAAACCGTAAAGTTAGTAACCCAAAAGCTGGCTACCAAACAAATAAGCAACGATTCCAGATGCAGCTCATGATGGAGATAAACGCCGCTCCACACCCGCTCTACTTCTACAAAGGCAAAAATACTGTAGCCCAATGCCAAAATTAGCCCAATTTTTAACCAACTAAACAGCCGTAGCCGTAAAATAAAGCCAAGCAGCAGACCAGACAAATAACCAAGGAGCAGCGAAGCGGCTAATTCCTCACCTAATAGCAAAAGGGTGCTTAAATCAAACCCCGTATTCGCCCGCAGGAGGTTGGCAATGGAAACGCTGACAGCAAAACCGACAATAACCAAAACTTCGGTTACAACGGTTACACCAACGGCCGTTTTTGTCATTGGCCCTTTTGCTCGTAGCTCGCTAATGAGGGCAATGGTTGAAGAAGGCGAGAGGGAAGCAATGATTGCAATGGCTGCCACAGCCACTGCCAGGCGTTCATTTGCTGGCAACACCTGCATAAATGGAATGTTGTTGGCTAAAAACAGCAAGCCGTAGAAAACGGCCACGCCAATGCCGATGGCTCGCCCCAACGAGATCAGCATAATCCCTGCCAGACGACCGCGCACGTCTTTGAGAAACAGTTCATTGCCACCGCTAAAGGCGATAACGGCCAAAGAGATGTCATCAATAAAGCGTAACTGAGCGACCTCTTTGGCTGTTACCAAGTTGAAAATAAAAGGACCAACAATGACCCCTGCGATTAAATACCCGCTAATTAGAGGCAAGCGATAGCGAGACAGCGATTGCCCTAGCTGTTTTGACCCAAGTGTGAGGAAGCTAAAAATAGCCAAAAGTAGCAAGAAGGGTTGTAACGCTTGTAAACTTTGCATAATTCCTTGAAAAACTGTACCTGTATACGATGTTAGTTTATCCTAGATAGAGGATGCTGTGTAATTTGTTTTGCCAAGTGCGCCACCTGTAGCGAAACGGTATAATTGAGTGCTATGTCAATGCAAGAAAAGAAATCATTACCCTCCACCCTGTACACAGAGGAGTATTTTTTAACCGCCTGTGAGGGGTATAACGAATTTATTGCCTCTGAAGGACAGCATCTTTCGCGCCGCCTGCGTGATTCATTTGCCGTGGCGGAAGTGGAGCCGGGGATGCGGGTGCTGGACGTGGGCTGCGGTCGGGGCGAAATTGTGCGCCACTGTATGCGGCTGGGAATTGAAGCCTATGGCACCGATTATGCCGATGCGGCAACGCAGATGACGAGGGAGGTGATTTTAGCTGAGCAGGGTGGCCTGAATGAGAGTTTAGCTGCTGGTGTCTGCTGTTCCGATGCCAAAACCCTTCCCTTTCCCAGCAACTACTTCGACCGCGTGCTGATGTTTGATGTGGTGGAACATCTTTACCCGTGGGAACTGCATGAGGCGATGTTGGAAGTGCGGCGAGTTCTGAAGCCAAACGGCCGTTTTATTGTCCACACCGCGCCCAACCGCTGGTACGATCTTTACGCCTACCCCTGGGTACGGCGCGTTCGCACCCTCATGGGGCAAGGTAGCCACTATCCCAAAGACCCCCGCGCCATTACCCCCGTCAACCAGGAAGTCCACGTCAACGAACAAGATTTGGTCAGTATGCGCCGCGCTTTACGGCAGGCAGGCTTTAAAAAAGTTAAAGTATGGCTGGACTCGCCACCGCAAAATCGGCAGGAAAGCAGCCTTATGGCGACTCTGCGCCGCATTGCCTTTGACCTTCCCCCCTTCCGCTGGTTCTTCGAGCGCGAAGTCTTCGCCGTTGCCTGGAATGGGGAACAGTAATCGGTAATCGGTAATCAGTAATCAGTGAGTACTGATTACTGATTACTGATTACTGGCGAAAGCCAGCATGTTCACCCTCCGCCGTGCTTTCCTCATCCTTCTCATTCTCCTCGCTTTTGGGCTGCGAATTTACGCCATTACCGATATTCCGCCTGGGCTAACCCATGATGAAGCCAATCATGGCCGCGAAGGGATGGAAGTGCTAGATGGCGTTTACCGCTACTACTTTCCCCTGAACTATGGCAGCGAACCCATTTACAGCTACACGGTGGCCGGAAGTATGGCACTGCTGGGCGAAAACCTGTTTGCGCTGCGTTATGTCAACATTGTCTTTGGTTTGCTGACCATCAGCATTAGCTATGCCTGGAGCAAGCGGCAATTTGGCTGGGAAGTGGGGGTGTTAACGGCCGTTCTTCTCACCCTCTCCTTCTGGCCCCTTGCCAGCAGCCGCCAGGCCCTCCGCGCCGGAATGCTCCCCTTCTTCACTGTTGCTTCCGTCAGCGCCTTCTGGCAAATGGGGAGGAATAGGGCGCAGATTGACCTGATAAACGCAGATTTTTTTACCAAATTGTTGCACCGCCGCTGGTTGAATCAGGAAAATCCTGCAAATCTGCGTCCCATTCTCCTCCTCACCCTCGCCCTTCTCGCCACCCTCCACATCTACCTCGCCGCCCGCGTCAGTTGGCTTATGTTCCCCGCCTTTCTAATTTATCTGGCTCTGTTCCACCGCCCCCTTTTCCGCCGCTGGTGGTTGCCTGCCGCTATTGGCTTGCTGCTCACCGGGCTGCTCATCATCCCCATGTTTATCTACCTTGCCAACCACCCCGAAGCTCAAACGCGGCTAGGAATGCTGGACGGTACGCTGCAGGCGGTGGCTTCTGGCAACGTTGTCCCCCTGCTCAAAACAGCCAGCGAGGCGCTGCTGGCCTTTGTCTGGTCTGGCTATGGCGACCAGTTTTTGGCCTATAACATCCCCGGCCGGCCGGTTCTTGATGTCATAACGGCCGTTTTCTTCCTCATCGGTCTGCTGGTCTCTCTCTGGCGGTGGCGACAGCCGCGCTACGCCTTTGTTCTGCTCTGGTTTGGCATTGGCATTCTCCCTTCGCTGCTTACCGGCCCCACCGCCAACACCACCCGTAACCTGGCCGCTCTGCCCGTCATCCATTTGCTGCCTGCATTGGGGGCAGTGGCTGCGGGCAGCAAGTTGGACAATCGGTGGCTGAAGGCGGGATTAACGGCCGTTTGGCTCCTCTTCACCACTATTACCACCAACCGCGACTACTTCATTCGCTGGGCGCAATCGCCTGAAGTCCGTTCTGCTTACCAACACACCCTGGTGGAAACCATTGCCTACTGGCGCACCCACCCCAGCGACGGCTCGCTGCTTTTTTCCACCGTTTACCCCGGCCCCGTCCATGACAACTCCATTGCTACCGTTCTGGCTCACAACCAGCTACCTGATAACCGCTGGACAGATGCACGGTGGGCGCTTGTTTTGCCATCGGGCAGCGATTTGCGCCTGTTTATTCCCGCCTCCGCCCCGCCGCATCCCGCGTTTCTGTCGCTGCTAAACCCGCTGGAAACCATCACCCTGCGCCCCACAGACCTTGACCCCAGCTTTACCGTCTACCAGTTAAGCGATAGCCGCCCGGAGTGGCTGCAAGATTTGCCCACGGGCGGTGCAAATTTTAACAACGCCATCACCCTGCTTCGTGCTGTTTGGCTGGCTTCCACCACGCCGCCCGGTGGGGTGGCCGAACTGCTCACCGTTTGGCGCGTGGCTGACCCCAGCCGAATTGCCCCGGCCATTCCCCCAGCCTATGCACCGGAGGCGAAGCTGTTTACCCACGTACTGCGGGACGACGGCTCCATCCTCACCCAAGCCGACCAGCTTGACGCGCCCGCTTGGAGTTGGCAAACGGGCGACATCGTAATTCAAATTCATCAGTTGTGGGTGCCACCAGAAACGGCCGTTTCTACTTACCCTACCCGCATTGGCTTTTACGAACCCACCCACGACCAGCGTACCCCCATTGTGGATGCGGTCGGAAATCCAGTAGATGATGCTGCCAATGTTGCTCCCCTGGAAATAGCTGCCCCGTAAAAAATGGTGCGTGGTGCGTAAAGAATTCGCTTACGCACCACACTCAACGTAACTCAAACTTTCTTCAACACCGCTCCCAAATCCATAATCAAATCATCGGCGTTTTCAATACCGACCGACACCCGCACCAAACCAGGGTCAACCGCCAGCGGCGAGTCGGCTACCGAGGCGTGGGTCATGGGAGCCGGTAGCTCAATCAGCGATTCCACCCCACCCAGCGACTCCGCCAATGTAAACAGCTTCGCTTCCCGCGCCACCAGTCGCGCCGCCGGTTCGCCGCCGTGCAGCACAAACGACACCATCCCGCCGGGGCCAGCCATTTGCCGCTGCGCCAATTCATACTGTGGATGGCTCTCCAAACCGGGGTAAATCACCTGCGCCACGGCGGGATGATCCGCCAAAAATTGGGCAACCATGGTGGCGTTGCGGCAGTGGGCACCCATCCGCAGTGCCAGCGTTTTGATGCCGCGCAGCGTCAGAAAGCAATCCATTGGCCCCGGCACGGCTCCAATGGCGTTTTGCAGGAATTTGAGCTGCTTGTACGCGGCTTCGTCGTTGGTGATGACAGCCCCACCCACGACATCGGAATGACCGCCAATGTATTTGGTGGTGGAGTGGATGACAAAATCGGCACCGAGGGTTAACGGCCGTTGCAGCACCGGCGAAGCAAAGGTATTGTCCACCGCCAACTGCGCTCCGTTATCATGCGCCACCTGCGCCAGGGCAGCAATGTCGGTCAGCTTGAGCATCGGGTTGGTGGGGGTTTCCACCCAAACAAAGCGGGTGTTGGGCTGAATGGCGGCGGCCACAGCATCTAAATCAGTTGTTTCGGCAAAGCTGAAGGTGATGCCATATTGCGACAAGATTTTGTCAAACAGGCGATACGTGCCGCCATACACATCATTGCCACAAACCACGTGTTCGTTAGGTTTTACCAACCGCAGCAGGGTGTCAATGGCGGCCATGCCGGAGGAAAAGCAGAGGGCAAAACGGCCGTTTTCCAGTGCCGCCAACGATGTTTGCAATGCCGTCCGCGTCGGGTTATCGGTACGCGAATACTCATACCCTTTATGCACCGCCACGTCGTCCTGGGCATAGGTTGAAGTCTGGTAAATGGGGGTCATCACCGCCCCCGTCATCGGATCTGGCTCCACCCCGGCGTGAACCGCCAGCGTTTCAATGTGAAAATTGGTGGTATTGGACATCAAATGATTTACTCCTATTGAAAATAGGACGCAGATTTACCTGATCTCCCTGATCAAGTAAATCCGCATCCTTTTTTTAATTCTCTGTGGTGGGCAATTGCCCATGCTGTCTCCGCTGTGATATTTGCGCCTGTAGTGCCTCGACTACCCCCTCAATCTCCAAAGCACAGGTCAACGGATTTAGCTCATCAACCTGCCATAGCCAGGCGGGGCGCAGGCCAAAACCGGGCAGTACTTTTGAGGCCATCCATTCATCGTCTTCTGTCGCAAACAGCCCATAATCCCCCTCCTCATCTAAAGAAAAGAAATCGGCTCGCTGCTTGCCAGGGCGCGGGTCAATAATCCAATATTCCTGCACCCCAGCCTCCCGGTACTCCTTAAACTTATCCCGTCTATCACGGTGAACACTTTCGGTGGAAATAATTTCAACAACTAAATCTGCGGCTCCTAAAACCTTATCCTTCGTCAGGCGCGAGCTATTTTGTGTAGCAACAAATAAAAGGTCTGGCTCTCGTGAAGCGTTCTTTAACTTCATTTCAACTGGAGCAAGCAATACCTGTCCCAAGCTAAAGAGTCGTGTATACAAAACGATGAGTTCATACAAAAATTGCAACGTTATTTGGTGTATTGGTTTTGTGGGCATGTGAATAACAACCTCCCCATTGACCCATTCGGCACGAACATCCTCATCTACCCAGGCGAGAAACGCTTCATAACTCATTTTTAGGGTAGTAGGCGAACTTTCATTGACCTCTGTGGTTTGTACTAACATATTCCATCACGCTCCTTGTACCAACAAGCCAGCAACTCATCGCTATTGTAGCACAGAACGCCACAGGGTTTGGTACAATTGCACCACATGATGGACAAAGCGACCCCACCCCGTCTTACCTTGAGTACCCTTTTTGCCTTTTTGCTGCTCACCATCAGCACACTGGCGGCCGGCCGCATTTCTTATGAGCTATTTTTCCCGCGCCTGCTCTGGCTAGGACGGCCGTTTTTTATCATCCCCGTGGCCTTACTGGTAGCGGGCTTGGTGGCATGGCAGGGGAGCAGGGGAGCAGGGGAGCAGGGGAGAAAAAGTCCCCCCCTGCTCCTCCGCCCCCTTGCCCCCTTGCTTCTCAACCTCCTCTACCTCTTCAACCCCACTGTCGATCTTGTTCAAAGTCGCCTCATTTTTTTCACCAGCCTTTGGCTAATGGCGCTGCTATGGGTAGCAACCATCGCCCCGCCTACCGCCTGGCGCAAAGTGGGGGCTGGCTTCCTGCTGGCGGCACTGCTGCCCGTTTACCTGCTCACCATGCCTGCCACCGTTGGCCGCGCCGACACCTTTGAATTTCAGGTGGTGGCTCCGCAGCTTGGCATTGCCCACCCCACCGGCTACCCGCTTTACCTGCTGCTGGGCAAGCTGTTTACCCTGCTGCCGCTGGGGTCGGTGGCGTGGCGGCTCAACGTGGCGACAATGGTCTACGGCTTGGCGGCACTTGGGGTGGTCTATCTGATTGGGCTGAAATTGAGTAACCATCTGGGGCAAGATTGGCAACGGTGGCCGCTGCCGCCCCTCTTTGCCGCCGTTGCCCTCGGCCTCACCCCCACCTTTTGGAGCCAGGCGATTGAGGCGGAGGTGTATACGCTGCATGGGTTGGTGGTGGCGGTAACGTTATGGCAGATTTTCGTGCTAATAGAGCAGGGGAGCAGGGGAGCAGGGGAGCAGGGGGTTTTGTGGTTGGCGGCGACGATTGGGGTGGGGTTGGCGAATCATTTGACGACGGTGTTTTTGCTGCCACCAGCAGGGTTGGCAGTGCTGCTGGCTCATTGGCGGCGGGTGCGGGCGGGGCAGCCGGGGCTGATTTCGGCAAGATTGGTGGGAAAAACGGCCGTTTTCTTCCTCCTCCCCCTCCTCCTCTACACCTACCTCCCCCTGCGCTGGCTGGTCGTCAACGGCGAGCCAATGGGGGTGCGCCGCTTTGTGGACTGGGTAATCGGTGGCCGTTTCCAAAACGCCCTGCAATGGGGCGCGTGGCTCCACGATCCTACCCGCTACGAAGTCGTGGGACGGCTCCTTTTGAGCAACTGGGGCTGGGTTAATTTGCTTATTGCCGTTGTTGGGTTGGGTTATTTACTTATTTGTTATTGGGAAGCAGGACTGCTGCTTTTTGTCACTTGGCTTGGCTTCACCTTCTACGCCCTCAACTACTACGTCCCCGATTTAGCCGTCTTTTTGCTGCCCGCCCATTTGGTGGTGGCAATTTGGTGGGGAGTGGGTGGAACGGCCGTTCTCGCTGTAGGGAGTAGGGCGTGGGGCGTGGGGTGTGCGCCACGCCCTACGCCCCACGCCCTACTCCCCACCCTCCTCCTCCTCCCCCTCCTCCTCCCCGCCCCCGCCACCTGGCGGCAAGTTGACCGCAGCCACAGCGACGGGCTGACGGCGTGGGGGCTGGGCGTTCTCAGCCAGCCGCTGGCTGCCAACGCCGCCATTTTGGCCGACAGCGAAAAAATCGCCCCGCTTTACTATTTGCAGCAGGCCGAAGGGGTGCGCCCTGACCTCGACATCATGGTGCTGCCCGACGAAGCCACCTACCGCGCCGAACTTGATGGCCGCCTTGCTGCCGGGCAAACGGTTTATCTGGCGCGGTTTTTGCCGGGGCTGGAAGGCATTTACCATTTGCGTTCGGCCGGCCCGCTGACCGAGGTCAGCACCCAGCCTTTAACCAGCGTGCCACCCGAAGCCACGCCCACCGATTTAACCATTGGCTCGCTGTCGCTGCTGGGCTATACGCTGGAGCCGGTGGCGGCGGTGGATGAGACGGCAACGGCCGTTACTTTCTATTGGCAAGCCCCGCAACCCGTTGGCGAAAATGTGCGCGTCTACCTTCGCTGGCACGGTGGCCGCAGCGACCAACGGCCGCTTTTGTCCACCGGCCAGCACCCCGCCAACGACGATTACCCCACCATTGCCTGGGACGCGGGAGAAATTGTCCCCGACTACCATCTGCTGCCGCAGCCACTCAGCGACCAGCCACAGGATGTTGCCATTCAGGTAGCCCTGGCACCTGCCTTCACCCCCGCCGCCGATCTCGATTGGCATACGGTGACGACATTGACCCTGCCACCGACAAAGCAGCGAACCTGGGAACGGCCGTTGCGCCTGCAAATCGGCACCACAACCCTCACCTCCGCCCACTTCCCCAGCCAAATCCGCCCCCAAACCCCGCTTCCCATCCAGTTCACGGGCTTTGGCCCCGCCAACCTCACCTTCAATCTCCAAGCCCCCAATCTCCCAATCTCCCAATCTCCCACTCCCCACTCCCCACTCCCCACCCCCTTCACCACTGCCACCACTGTTTCGACAGGGCTGGAAAACGGCCGTTATACCCTTACGGTGCAGGGAGATGGAGCCATTTGCGGCTGGCTGGCGCGGCCAACCAACGGCTGCCCGCTGGGCAAAGTAGAAATCAGCGGCGTGGCTTTGCCGCCTGATGCCACCAACTTCGATGACAAAATCGCCCTGCTTGGTGTGGATCTGGGCCAAACCGAACTGGTTGCCGGAACCGAACTACCCGTCACGCTCACCTGGCAAAGCCTAGCTCCGCTTGACCACGACTACACCGTTTTCATCCAGATTTTGAACGACCAAGACCATATCGTGGGGCAAGTAGACGCTTGGCCGTTGCAAGGCACGCTGCCCACCAGCCAGTGGCAGCCCGGCCAAACCATTACTGACCCCCATCTGGTGCGGCTGGCCGACGACTTGCCGCCCGGCAATTATCGGCTGCAAGTGGGCTGGTATCTGTTGGCAACCTTGCAACGGCTGCCCGTACTGGACAGCAACGCCACGCCCATAGATGATAAGTTTCTGGTGACGCGGTTAGCGGTATCTAAACAATAACCGATGATTGGTAATTAGAAATTGGAAGCTCGACTAAATCTCCAATCTCCTGTAGGTTATTCAATTCTCATTCCTTATCTGCTGCGAGGACATCTATGCACTTTCACGAAAAAGACGACTTCCCCTATCTCCAATTTGACTCATTAACCATTCCCCAACTTCAGCACGCCATCTTCACCCGCCAAGGCGGCATCAGCCCCGCGCCCTTCGACAGCCTCAACCTCAGCGTCTCGGTGGCCGACAGCAAGGACAATGTGTATGCCAACCGCCGCCGGGCGTATGGGTTGTTTGGGCGGGACACAGAAACGGCCGTTCACGCCCACCTTGTCCACGGTAACCAGGTCAGCGTCGTTACCCGCGCCGACTATGGCACCTGGCCGCTGGGTGATGCCATCGTCACCAACGAACCCGGCTGCGCCCTGACCATGAACTTTGCCGACTGCGGCTCCGTTTTTCTCTACGACCCCATTAACCACGCCATTGGCCTCGGCCACGCCGGGTGGAAAGGAGCCATTTGTAACCTGCCAGGGGCGATGGTGAGGGCGATGACCGCCGCATACGGTAGCCGCCCCGCCGACCTGCTGGCCGCGCTTGGCCCCTGCATCGGCGTTTGCTGTTATGAAGTAGGCGAACCCGTCATTAGCGAAGTCCACGCTACCTTTGCCGAACCAGAAACGCTACTGCGCAATGTAGGTGGCGAACGACCTCATTTTGATTTAGCCGAGGCCAACCGCCGCAACCTACAAAACGCCGGAGTCGCCAAAATCGAAATGCCCAACCTTTGCACCGCCTGCCGCACCGACCTCTTTTTTTCGCACCGCGCTGAAAAAGGCAAAACCGGTCGTTTTGGCTCCATGTTTATTCTTGTCTGAGTAACACCCCATCATAAGACAGACAGTAAGATTATTGCCCTACAATATGGCCTGTTTGTGGAACTATCTCTATCAGGAAGTGAGGGACATATGTTAACCCGTCGAATACTTGTTCTTGTTCTGCTGTTGCTGTTTGCCAGCAGCACGCTTAGCCTTGTTTTTGCCCAATCCTCCGCTGCCCCCAATGATGTCACCAATCTACGGATCAACGAATTTATGGCGTTGAACCAAAATAATCTGGAAGACCCAGACGAACCGGGGACCCACCCGGACTGGATCGAAATTTACAATGGGGGAGGAACGGCCGTTAATCTGCAAAACCTCTACCTCAGCGACGACCCCACCAACCTGACCAAATCCCCCATTACCGCCACCATCATGGTACCCGCCAATGATTTCGTGCTTTTCTATGCCGATAGCCAGCCCGAACAAGGGCCACACCACACCAACTTTGGTCTAAGTGGTAACGGCGAAAATATATTGCTGGTCGGCAACGACGGCAGCACCATCATTGACAGCTACACCTTTGGCCCGCAAACGGCCGATATTGCCGAAGGCCGCTTCCCCGACGGAGCCGACAACTGGCAGCCCATGACCGCCCCCAGCCCCGGCAGCAGCAACGCCATCGCCCCCATCATCGAAGACGTGGTGCAAACCCCGGCCAACCCTAGCAGCAGCGACAGCGTCACCGTCAACGCCCGCATCACCGATGACGGCACGGTGGAATTTGCCACGCTTTACTACAGTGCTACCCAAACCAGCTTTACGGCCGTTCCCATGTCGGCCCTGGCAAACAACCGCTACGAAGGCACCATCCCCGCTTTCCCCACCAACACCACCGTTGACTATTACATCGAAGCTGGGGACGACATGGGGCAAAGCAGCGTCCACCCCAGCGATGGCTACAGCCGCTACGTGGTTGGCTTTGTCCCGCCCACGCTCTACATCAACGAATTTGTTGCCCTCAACACCACGCTGCCCGACCCCGATGAGCCAGGGACTTTCCCCGACTGGATTGAGATTTATAACCCGGGAGGAACGGCCGTTGATCTCGATGGCTACTACCTCACCGACAACCTCACCAACCTCGTCAAATCCCCCATCAATGGTTCGGTGATCGTACCGGCAGGTGGCTTTGTCCTGTTTTACGCCGACAGCCAGCCCGAACAAGGTGCCAACCACACTAACTTTGCCCTTAGCTCTACTAACGGCGAAGACGTAGCCCTGGTTGGCCCCGATGGCAGCACCATCATTGACAGCCACACCTTTGGCCTACAAACGGCCGATATTTCCGAAGGCCGCTCCCCCGATGGTGCTGACAACTGGATATTCTTCAACCCGCCCACCCCCGGCAGCAGCAACACCCAGCCGCCCCACATCAGCAATACCAGCCACGCTCCACAGCAGCCTAGTTCCGCCGACAGCGTGACCGTCACCACCACCGTCACCGATGACGGCAGCGTGACCGTTACGTTGTTCACTGTTATCAACGGTAGCAGCAGCAGCGTGGCGATGTCGCCGCAGGGCAACAACCAATTCAGTGCCTCCATCCCCGCCCAAACGGATGGAACGATTGTTCAATATTACGTTCGCGCCGTTGACAACGACAATCAGACGAGCAATGACCCGCCGGGGGCACCGACCGACACCTACACCTACATTGTCGGTTACACCGCCCCGCCGCTGTTTATCAACGAATTCATGGCGAGCAACAGCAGTACGCTGACCGACCCGGTGGAGCCAACAGAGTTCCCAGACTGGATTGAGATTTATAATGCGGGAGGAACGGCCGTTAATCTCAACGGCTACTACTTCAGCGACGACCCCGCAAACCTCACCAAATCCCCCATCACGCAAACGCTCACCGTTCCGGCCAATGGCTTCCTGCTCGTTTACGCCGACAGCGACCCGTTTCAGGGGCCTGAACACACCAACTTTGGCCTGAGCACCAACGGCGAAAGCGTCCTGCTGGTGGCTCCCGACGGCACAACGATTGTGGACAGCTACACCTTTGGCCCCCAAACGGCCGATGTCTCCGAAGGCCGTCTGCCCGATGGTGGTAACGATTGGGTCTTCTTCAACGTCCCAACCCCCGGCAGCAGCAACGCCTTCACGCCCCCTAACATTAGCAGCACCAGCTTTGCCCCCACCCAGCCGGGCGACAGCGACCCCGTCACCGTTACCAGCCAAATCAGCGATGATGGGCAGGTGGTAGCGGCCACGCTGTTCTACCGCACCGGCGGCACCTTCTCGGCACTGCCGATGACGGCGCAGGGAAACGGCAGCTACAGCGGTACCATTCCCGCCTTTGCCGCCGGAACGACGGTGGAATTTTATGTGACGGCGCAGGACAATGACGGGCTGATTAGCAGCGACCCGCCCACCGCCCCCAACGCCACCTACAGCTACACCGTCGGCACAACGCTGCCCACGCTCATCATCAACGAGTTTATGGCCGACAACGGCAGCACGCTGGAAGACCCCGACGAGTCGGGTGAGTTCCCGGACTGGATTGAGATTTATAATGCAGGAGAAACGGCCGTTGATCTCAATGGCTTCTACCTCAGCGACGACCTAGCCAGCCCGACAAAATCCCCGATCACGCAAACACTCACCATTCCGGCCGGCGGCTATCTGCTCATCTACGCCGACGGCGACCCGTTCCAGGGTGCCGCTCACGCCGACTTCAAGCTGGGTGCTGGCGGCGAATCGGTGCTGCTGGTCTACAGCGACGGCACGACCGTCCTCGACAGCCGCACCTTTGGCGCACAAACCACCGACGTATCCGAAGGGCGCTGCCCCAATGTCACGGGCAATTGGCAAACCATGTCCGCCCCCACTCCCGGCGCGGCCAATGTGTGTACGGTTAACTACACCGTTTACCTGCCGCTAATCGGCAAGAAATAAATGGGGCATTGTAGAGACGTAAGATTTTACGTCTCTACCCCCCACCCAACAACATCCGCACCAACCGCCGCGTCACCGCCTTCGTGTCCGGCCCAATGTCACCGGGCGGGCCGACGCAGGCGGGGCAACCGGAGCGACATTGGCAGTCGGCAATCAATTCCAGCGCCGCTTGCAGCAGCTCGTCGTGAAGTTCAAACAGCCGTTGGCTAAACCCCACCCCCGCAGCAATGCGCTCATAAATCACCAGCGTTGGGGCTTGGGTCAGCGGGCTGCGGCTTTCGGCCATCACCTGAATATCCTCTGGATCACACATCAAATAGAGCGGGGCTAGATTGCCCAGCACATAGGCCAAGCCGCCGAGGGCGGAGCGGGTTTGCTGCCCGGCTTCGGCGCGGCGGTGGCAGGCAGGGCAGAGTGTCACCAAATTATCAAGCTGGTTGGCTTCCAGATAATGCTCGTTTTCCCCTTTGACGTAGCCGTATTCCCGAAACGGCCGTAAATGATGCACATGGAGCGTAATCTCATCACCATTGGCACCGCAGGTACGGCAGCAGTGGCCGTCGCGCCGCAGTGCCTTTTGCCGCTGCTGCTGCCAGTTGGGGCCATAATCATTGGGGCGGAGCAAAATCCCCTGTTGATAAAGCTGTTCGGTAAGGACTTCGCTAAAAATGAGCCAGTAGCCGGACGTTTCCAGCGTCATTTCCGGCAAATCAATTTCGCCAAAGCCCAGCGTTTCATGGCTGTAGCGCTTGATTTTGCGGTAGCTGGTGGCCTGCGTGACGAGGGTCACATCACCATAAGCACGCTGCACCCCCGCCTCGCTGCTTTCGGCTTCAGGCTGGAGGGCGCGGATGCGGGTGCCGACATTGGCGCGGGTATAGTAATCCACGTCTACGGCGCGAACCTGGGCTAAACGGCCGTTCCAATCCAACCGCTCCACCAAAAACGACCGCGCCTGGTGCATATAAATCGCCCCCTCGTGCAGCATAAACGGCGCACTCTCTAAATCCACCTCCCCAATCACCTCCGGCGGGGTTTGGTCAATGGCGTGGATGAGAACCGTCTCGCCGCCGCTGGTGCGGAGCGAAACCACATTGGCCGGGGCATTTTCCCCCAGCCAGTGGTATTGCTGCCGCGTCTGGTGTAAGGCCCCTTCCTCAGTGAGCAAGTCGAGCAGTGGCCCAAGCGGCTGGTCGCCAGCAAATGGCTCATCGGGGCGCAGCGGCAGTTCATAGGCAGCGCACAGCAGATGTTTGACCATGATTCGCAGGTTGTCGGGGTTGGTGAGGGCGTGTTCGGGCGAACGGCCGAAAAGATAGCGCGGGTGGTTACAAATGTATTGATCCAGCGGGCTGTTGTTGGCAACCAGCAGCGCCAACGATTGGGCGTTGCGCCGCCCCGCCCGCCCCGCCTGCTGCCAGGTGGAGGCAATGGAGCCTGGATAGCCAGTGAGAACGGCAACATCAAGCTGTCCGATGTCTATGCCTAATTCGAGGGCGTTGGTAGCCACCACCCCCCGCACGAAGCCCTGACGCAATCCTTGCTCGATTTCACGCCGTTCCAGCGGCAGGTAGCCGCCGCGATAGCCAGCAACGGCCGTTTCTTCCCCCTGCTGGTAGCGCAATTCATCTTGCAGATAGGTGAGCAGCAGTTCCACCGTTTGCCGAGCGCGGGCAAAAACGATGGTTTGGATGTCGTTGCTGAGGAAGGTCAGGGCGGCATCTTTGGCCGCCAGCACCGAACTGCCGCGCAGCCCCAGCTCTGGGTCAATGATGGGTGGGTTGTAGAGGATGAACTGCTTTTCGCCACGAGGCGCACCGTTTTGGCTTTCGTCAATGAGGGTAAACGGCCGTTCCACCAGCCGCTGCGCATGTTCTTGGGGGTTGGCAATGGTGGCCGAACAGCAAATGAACTGCGGGTCGCTGCCATAAAAACGGCAGAGGCGCCGCAGGCGGCGCAGGACGTTTGCAACGTGGCTACCAAACACGCCGCGATAGGTGTGGATTTCATCCAGCACGATAAATTCGAGGTTTTGGAACAGGTCGCGCCAACTGGTGTGGTAGGGCAAAATGCCAGCGTGGAGCATGTCGGGGTTGGTGAGCAGGATGCCGCCGTCGCGCCGCACTTTGCTGCGCTGGCTGCGGGGGGTGTCGCCGTCGTAGCTGTGGATGGGGATGGGTAAACGGCCGTTGTTGACCAGTGCCGTCGTTTCCGCCAGTTGGTCGTGGGTCAGGGCTTTGGTGGGGAACAGGTAGAGGGCGCGGGCGCGAGGCTGCCACAGCAGCCGCTGCAGCACGGGAATGTTGTAACACAGCGATTTGCCGGAGGCGGTGGCGGTAGCGATGATGACGTTGTGGTGGTCGGAAACGGCCGTTAATGCCGCCAACTGATGCGTATAGAGTTCTGTGATGCCTTGTTGGGCAAGGGCGGCTGCAATACGGCCGTCAACAAAATCTGGAATGGCAGAGGCCACTGCCCCACGCGACGGAAGACGTTCCCAGGCCACGACCTGCTCCATAAACGGTCGGTTGCGGCGTAGTTGCAATAAAAGGTCGGTTAACCCATGGTTTATCATTGAAAATTCGATATGGTAAAAAGTTATAAAATCGTTATAATAATTGCTAATTAAGTTACAGTTTAACCTTAATGCATTTTACACCATTTTCATGATTGAGGATGAAGCATGAAAGAGAACACAGCAACCCTCCAAGTTTATAGTCCACAGCAGGCCAACATTGTTGCCAGTGTCGTCTTAAATGGCTACAACATTCGCGGGGAAGGTCCTTTGGGTAAACAAGGCTCCATGCGTAGTTTTACCATTATTTCTGGTGATTTGTGGGAGCAATGGGACGTTCAGATGCCGCTGCAACTTCAAGATGACACGGGGAAGTCATCCAATATTCGCATTGCTGCGCTGCCTGTGGAAGATGACGGTTATGGGTTGATTGAGTTTTTGTAAACGGCCGTTTTCTTATCTGACTTCTATGAAAGACCGCTACACTAGCGGTCTTTTTTTATCCAAAGAGTTATGCCCGTATGTTGATATAGGGTCTTAATAAGTAGTAGTAGATAGTAGGGGCTGTGGAATTGTGGAAAACTGTTTTGCTACCCATATACGCTACTGCTTTCCCCCTTTGCCAAAAACACCCCCCAGGTATACGGTTGTTGCTTATTCGGCTCTTGTGGATAACAATGGGGAGAAACTTTTAGTTTGGTTTGGGTCTGATGTAAGGTGCTTTACATGCTGCTTGCATATCTGGTAGATGGTTCCTCTGCCGCCCCCCATATGTGGGATTGTTGAGGTTGAACGTGGAATTTTTCTATGTCAACCTTTTCCACAAATAGCAGGGTTTTTCCACAACTTTAGGAGAGTTATCCACAGATTTGAGAGGGGGGATCAAAAAAACGGCCGTTTCTGGCAGAAAACGGCCGTTTGCTTTCGATAGTACACCCCCAAATGTAGGGTTGCTGCTGGTAAACTTGCTAGGAATCGTACAGATTTGCCTTTATTTCCAACAGTTCACGTCTGGTAATAGCATCCGTTTCCATCAGCGAAGCAATCTTGTCTACACCATAGAGAATGGTTGTATGGTCGCGGTTGCCCATGTGGGTGCCAATTTGCGGCAGGGAGGCTTCGGTCTCGGTACGCGCCAGATACATGGCAATCTGGCGGGGAAGGGACACGGTGCGGCTACGGCTGGTGCCACACAGGGCTTCATTTGTGACGTTGTAGTAGCTACAAACGGCCGTTATAACCTGCTCCACTGTGACCTTATCCGGTTTGCGAATCAGGTCTGCAAGTGCCATATTGACCAACGTATTGTCAATGACCGAGCCTTGCAGTTGAGCATAGGCCGAAACCTTATTTAACGCGCCTTCCAACTCACGAATGTTGTTGCGAATATGGTGGGCGATTGTTTCCAGCACATGATCCGGCACATAGACACCTAACTCTTCTGCTTTGGCTTGCAAAATGGCCTTTCGTGTTTCCAAATCAGGTAGCTGCACATCGGCCATCAGCCCCCACTCGAAGCGCGATTGCAGTCGTTCTTCTAGCGTAACCATCGCCTTGGGTGGTCGGTCGCTGGAAATAACCACCTGTTTGCCCCGGCTGTGCAGATCGTTGAAAGTGTGGAACAGTTCTTCCTGCGTGCTTTCCTTGCCCGCAATGAACTGAATGTCATCAATCATCAGCACATCGGGTGAGCGGTACCGCTCGCGAAAGGCGGTCATTTGTTTGGTGCGGATGGAAAGCACCAAATCGTTGGTGAAGGTTTCGGAGGAGATGTAGCAAATCTGTTTCCCCATCTCAATGCATTTATGCCCAATGGCATGAAGCAAATGGGTTTTGCCCAGCCCCACACCACCATAGATAAAAAGTGGATTATAGGTTTGGCCGGGGTTTTCGGCTACGGAAAGGGCTGCCGCATGTGCCAAACGGTTGCTGGTGCCCACGACAAAGCTGGCAAAGGTGAATCGCTGGTTGAGAAGGTTTTCGGTACCAATCAGAGGAGCTAGTGTGCCATTTTGTGGGAGAGTGGGGACAACAGAAACGGCCGTTGCGCGGTCTATTGTTGCTGGAGCCGATGGAACAATCAGTTCGTCAGACCAGACAACAAACCGTAGCTGCGGCCGTTGACCGAGAATGGCGGTTAATGTTCGTAAAATAGTGTCGTAAAGACGATTCTCTAGCCAATCTTTGGCATAATCATTGCGAACACCGATGACAAATTCATTTGCTTCGCCTGCAATCAACCGTGCATCTTTTAGCCACGTGTTAAATGTGGCCTTGGTCATTTGCAGCTCTAATTCGCCAATGGTTGCTTTCCAAGCAGTTTCTGGAGACATACGATCCAATACCTCGCCCAAACTAGGTCAGACAGACGCAATCTAACAAACGTTTAGAAAACGCGCTACACCGATAACTATATGATGGTCTGGGGTACATCAAACCGTTGCCGCTTGATTGGACTTCTTTAGCCTAAAAATGAATGCCTTACAAGAACGTGGCTATTTGACACGATGGGTACAGTATGGACTCCCTTGTCTGTTTAACGCGCCTAACAAGACTGTTAAGTGCCTGAATATTCTCATGGTATGATGAGAATGCTCTGTTCCCGATCCTGTTCTTCCCTAGCAAATGCAGAACAATATGTTGTTCTGTCATATGTACACTCACGTCTCTGCAAGCGATACCAGACAGCTTCGTAAGTGACAACGGTCTCTGCATTCTAGCAAATTGCATGGTATGGGGCAATGGCAGTTAGGCGATTTTTCCCTTAAAAGGTTGGTGTTTTTTTGTTGTTAGAACTGATTAAAGATAGAAAATTTTAAGGTATTATGTTAAATCTTGACCAGCAACCCTATTTCTAGGTTGGTAAACGGCCGTTAAACCCGCATATATGGGGGTATGGCGACATAATGCAAACGAAATAAAGACAACATCCGGCATAGTACTTCCAGAAAAACAGACGTAGCGTCATTGTGCAAGCAAGGAGTTTGGGCATTAGCTCTTGTCATAATTCAAAATATGTAGTGCAACTGGAGTATAGCCGTGAATGAGGAGATCAAATCGCACCTAAATTGTGGATATAAATTTTTGCTATTCCGAAAATCTCAAGTAAACTTAACAAAGATGCTTGACAAAAATCTTGAGTATTGTCTAGAATTACCATTTATCTTGAGAATTCATCGGCTCAATACATAATTGGACAACTTGGAGGCCCAAATATGAATGTAATAAAAGTCTCTGCCCAGTCGCGTACTGCTGCTGTTGCTGGCGCAATTGCCGGGGTTATCCGCGAAGTTAACCGGGCGGAAGTGCAGGCGATAGGTGCTGGTGCTGTTAACCAAGCGTTGAAAGCGATAGTTATTGCGAAAGGGTATTTGCAGGAAGAAGGCGTTGAAGTTGTTTGCGATCCCGAATTTGTCGATGTCGCTATTGACGGTCAGGAACGGACTGCTATTCGGCTTGTTGTGTCCCCGCGCTAGAAATTTTGTGGTTGTGCCAAAACGGCCGTTTTCTTTTTGATTGCCTAGGATGAAAAAGAGAGGGTAGTTGCGGCCTAGTTGTAGAAAGCAGAAAGGTACGGATTTTCCGTGCCTTTTTTGTTTTATGGGTGGACAGTCAGCCTGCCTATAAAACAAAATTTTTGGGAGATGGAGCAGAATATGTTTGAACCAACAGCCTTTTTTAATTTAGAAGATTCATTTGTAGCCTCTTTTTTTGTGGAATGCCATTATGTGTGGGAGGTAATTGGCCACATTGAAACGCACATAGCGCGGCTGGTGGGAGATGGGCAGCAGATTTTGGGCGAGGTAATGCCGGGAGCGTATTTGGGAAAACGGCCGTTATTCATCGCCCCTACCGCCATCATTGAACCCGGTGCTTATGTACATGGCCCGGCCTACATTGGCGAAGGATGCGTGGTGCGTCACGGTGCTTTTGTGCGTGAAAATGTGATTATGCTGCCGGGCAGCGTGCTGGGGCACGCCAGCGAAGCTAAAAACAGTCTCTTTTTACCCCACGCCCATGCGCCGCACTTTAACTATGTCGGCGATTCCATTTTAGGGCATCGGGTTAACCTGGGCGCAGGTACCAAGTTAAGCAATTTGGGAATTTTAAGCGAAAAGGACAAGCAGACGGGAAAACGGCCGTCTATTAAGTTGGAAGTGGATGGACAAACCTTTGATACAGGGTTAGCTAAAATGGGAGCCATTTTAGGCGACGATACTCAGACTGGCTGCAATGCAGTGCTTAACCCCGGCTGCGTTATTGGGGCACGCACGCTGATTTATGGCACTGTCAGCCTGCGTAAAGGGTACCATCCACCCGACAGCATCATCAAACTGCGCCAAAATGTGCGGCGTATTGACCGTCTAGATTCGTGATGGTGGCTGGTGGTTGGTAAGAAGAGGCGGTATCTATCAGCCACTAGCAACTCGCTACCAACCATGTTGTAACCACGTTGCACCGACGCTGAGACAAGGACGAGGATTGGAATTCTCGGCTATTCGACATTATCGGAATTAACTTTATGTCACGCAAAGACGCAAAGGAAAAATGCTTGGCGACTTTGCGACTTTGCGTGAGAAATTCTTATTTCCGATAATCTCTATTGTCTAGCGGCTTCCTTTTTTCCCCGCTTTGCGTAAATCAGTTGAAGAAATATCCAGGCGGAATCTGTTAGCTGGAATGCCCTTAAACAAGTGGGTATAGCCGGCCGGAATGGACAAATCGTGGCAGGAATGGAAGAGACCGTGATGATCTATGCGACCAGCTACCAAAAAATCACACTCTAGGTCACTGAGTTCAGCCAAAGCCGCGTGCAGGCCCTCCATTGTGTCGTTGTAAAAGCGGGGCTGCAAAATGCGGACGGCGGTATCGTAGCCAACGACAAAAGTGGTATGGGGAAAAAGCCTGGCCTTTTGGATAAACGTGGGCGCACTGGTGATGTAAACCGGGTAGCGGCCGGCAAACTGTGCCAGCCGATCCAAAATGACGGCGTGGGGCAGCGGGGGCTTATCGGCATTGATGGCAGGTAGTTCAAAGGCAACAGGGTGGCCGATCAGTTCTTCGGCTACCTCAGCCAACGCTAGGTGTCCGTCGTGCAGGGGGTTGAAGGAGCCGGATAGCAAAACGCGGGGATTCACGCCGTTGTCGCGGATGCGCCCATCGGCATAAACACCAAAGAAAGAAATTTCTCGATTGAGCAGTTTGTCAACGGCCGTTGTGAATTCATAAACGGCCGTTTCCACCCTATCCCCCGCCTTCCAATCAATGGGCACCGGCTCCACGCCACACGCCTGCGCCAACAAATTGAGCAGTATGTGGCTGACAACAGCTTCCTCACCCGCTCGGTCTCGCGCCCCTTTGTCTAAATACAGACTTACACACGTCACCGACTCAAGCTGCCACAGTGCCATGTAAGCACGATGCTCCCCTTTTTTAGGGCGGTTGGTGGCAATGGTAGCTGTGCAGGCCAATCCTAAAACCGGCCGTTCCTCGTTCTCAAGCTGCCGCGCCCGCGTAAACGCTCGTCCAGCCAAAAAATTCGCCGTTTGAGCATCAACATATTTGGGTGGCACGTACCCCAAAAAATCGTTGAAGGCTGTGTAACTATAGGGAACCACCGCCTCTAACAGCGTTCCCGATGCCCCACCGACCCCCAATATATCGGCTAACGCTTGGCTCCCCGCTCCAGCCGTCACAAAAACGAGGCGCGGTGGCGTTTGGTGGATAGCCTCAATCATCGAATATAGAGCATTATCCATGAGCTAAAAGGTGGAACAATTTTGCCAAATTGCCCCTACAAATTGACAATCTCGACTGGCTCGACAGGCGCAGCCAATTCAAAGCCAAACACCTTGCCGTAAAAATACAGCTCGGCTTCCAGCGACCGCTTAATATTTTCTGCCCGGCGGAAACCATGCTGCTCTCCCTCGAACGGCAAATAAGCCACGGGAATTCCCTTCGCTTGCAGCGCGGCAAACATCATTTCTGCTTGGTTGGGCGGCACCACCTTGTCTTCCAGCCCCTGAAACAGGATCAGCGGGCAGCTTAGCTGGTCAATATAGTGAATGGGCGACCGCTGACGGTATTTTTCCTTCTCCGCCGGATAAGCTCCAATCAAGCTGTCAAGATAGCGGGATTCAAATTTGTGCGTTTCTAAGGCCATAGCTTCCATGTCGCTGATACCAAAATGGCTGGCTCCGGCACTAAACAAATCGTGGAAAGTAAGGGCACAGAGGGTAGTATAGCCCCCAGCACTGCCGCCACGAATGGCAAGACGGTTGCCATCGGCCAGCCCTTGCGACACCAAATAACGGGCGGCGTTGGCGCAATCCACCACATCTACTACTCCCCAGGTGCCATTCAGCCGCTGCCGATAGTCGCGCCCATAGCCCGTGCTGCCCCCGTAGTTGACATCTACAACCCCAATACCCCGACTTGTCCAATATTGAATACTCAAGGATAGCCCGGCATTGGTGGCACTAGTCGGCCCTCCATGACTGAGAACAAGCAGCGGTGGTTTTTCATCGTCTGGGGCAGCATAGTCTTTGTTGGTGGGTGGATAGAAATAGGCATGAGCGGTAAGGCCATCGGCGGTGGGAAATTCGACAGGCTGGGCGATGGCGATGTAGCCGGGGTCAATGGTGAGCTTGCTGGCTTGGGCAAGCAGCGTTTGGTCGCCTGTTGCCAAATCGTGGCAGACAATAGCGGCAACGGCGGTAGCGGAGCTGCCAAGATAGATGAGCTTACCGTTGGCGATATGAATGTTAGAACCTACGTAAGGTATATCAAACGGGGTGAGTTGGTGACTGGTCAGATCAAGTCGGGCAATGGTGCTGCTGCCGTTTTGCGTGTACCAGCAGATGAGGGTGTTGGCATCGGCAAAATCGTAGGTGGATTGACCAAATACCCATTGCGGTTGACCAAATTCGACCACCATTGGGTAAACAGGTTTTTCCTTGTCACCATCCCAGCGGTAAAGGTTCCACCAATTGCTGCGGTCACTAATGTAGTAGAGGGTGCCATCGGGTGACCAACGGGGCTGGAAGATGGATTCTTCTTTGCCGCCAGCGATTTGCCGGGCGTTGCTAAGGGTGTGGTTGCCTTCTACGTCAATGCCCAGGTCAGCCAGCCATAGCTCGGTGCCATCCCAAGGCATGTTGGGGTGGTTCCAGGTGAGCCAGGCAAGCTGCTGCCCGTTTGGGCTGAGGACGGGGGAAGAATAAAAGTCGTTGCCGCCAGCGAGAATGGTACCGTCGTCGCGGCCGTCGAGCCGGAGGCTGACGAGGCTGTTTTGGGCTTCGGCGGGGGCTTGGCGGTGGTCTTCACGGATGCAGAGCAAACGGCCGTTTCTCCCATCCACCACCCCATCGGCAAAACGTAATGCTCCTGCGCCCAAATCCGGCGTTACCGGTTTGGGTGTGCCACCCGGCTCCTGCCGATACAGTCGCTGGTCGGCAAAGTTGGCAAAGATGACGGTGCCATCGTGAACCGTATACGAGCCACCCCCATATTCATGAACGCGGGTACGGGCATTCAATGGTGCCGGTGTCAGGTCAACACGCCCGTCAGCCTCTGTCCACTTGACAATTACGTAGCGCCCACCCTCGGTCGGCCGACCCTCTGTCCAATACACAGCGTCACCATCTACCACAAGCTGCCCCAGGCTAATCGTGCCGCCAACCAGCAAATCTGCCGTAATAGGTGAATCCCAAGAACCATAAGGTGCAATTATTTTGTTGCTCATAGGCTGATCATAAACGGGATTGCTCGTTTCGCCAATGGTTTAAAATTGTAAGTGGTGTTGTGATTATTTTCGACCATAATATTCATAATTGTTTGCTCTGGCAGATCAATTGTAACCCTTTCCAACACAACCAACCCTCTTTTGCTCTTGCGCTGCTGCACTACTGCTAACGCCGAACGTATCTGTAGGCAGTGCCAAGAGCCACAAAAACCACTCCACGCGAGTGGTTTTTTTTGTCTGTGGCAGAATCGGGTATCATTTTCTGATGACGAATTATGATGTGGTGACGATTGGAGAAACGATGCTGCGGCTGACACCGCCTAATTTTTTGCGGCTGGGGCAAGCCAAAAGTTTAGATGTGGAAGTGGGTGGCAGTGAATCAAATACGGCCGTTGGGTTGGGGCGGCTGGGGGCAAAAGTAGCTTGGGTGTCCCGGTTGCCGCGTAATCCGCTGGGGGAGATTGTGACACAAACCCTGACTGGTTATGGGGTGGATACAAGTTACGTGCAATGGTCGGACAGAGACCGATTGGGGCTGTATTTTTATGAGGAAGGACCAGCGCCACGCGGCAGCCGGGTGATTTATGACCGGGCAGGGTCGGCACTGAGCCGGATGGTTCCAGCGCACTTGCCGGAAGGGCTGTTCCAGCCGGGGAGGGCGCGGCTGCTGCACCTGACGGGGATTACCCCGGCGTTGAGCGAAAGCGTGGCGCAAACGCTGCAAAAGGCGGTGATGCTGGCAAAACAAGCTGGCTGGCTGTTGAGTTTTGACGTGAATTACCGGGGGAAACTGTGGACGACAACGGCGGCGCGGATGGGGTGTGCGCCGTTTGTGACAACGGCCGATATTTTGTTTATGCCGCTGCGGGATGCGGTGGCGATTTATGGGGTGGCGGGGGATGCAGAAACGGCCGTTTCCCAACTCCACCGTGAATTCCCCCATGCCACCATCGTGCTAACGCTTGGCAAAGAAGGAGCAATTGGCTGCGAAGCAAACGGCGGCCACATTGTGCGCCAGCCGTCATTCCCAGCTGTGGGAGAAATCGGCCGTTTGGGTGGGGGGGATGCGTTTACGGCCGGCTTTCTTTACGGCTATCTCTATGCTAATGACAATCCCTTGCCCAATGCCTTGGGCTGGGGAGCCGCTACCGCCGCCATCAAATACACCATTCCCGGCGATATGCCCCTCATCGAAAAAAGCGAAGTCGAAGCCTTGCTAACCTCCGATGGTTTAGGCCGTCGCCTCAGCCGCTAGGTTCTGTTGATATTTGGTAAAAAGAACAGATTTCATCGCCGAGGGCGCAAAGATTTAACGTGTTTTCTTCTCTTTCTTTGTGCCCTCGGCGTACTTTGCGGTTCAAACTTTGAAAAGTTAGCAGAACCTAACCGATTACTGATAACTAACAACTGGCAACTGTTTACCCCAACCCCTCCGCCGCAATCATCTGCTCCCTGGTAAAGTTGCGCAGACTAGGATAGCTCCAAGCGATCCACGCTGTTAACAACACCGTCGCAATCCCGCCAGATACGATGGCAAGCGGCGCACCCCAAACGGCCGCTACCAGCCCCGCCTCTAGCTCCCCAAGCTGTGGCCCCCCCATAAAGAAGACCATGTTGACGCTGACCATACGTCCGCGTAGCCGGTCGGGCGTTAGTACTTGCCGCAGTGTGCCGCGAATGACTGTAGAAACAGTGTCACCTGCACCTGTTAAGGCAAACAAAATGTAGGACAGGATGAACCACGTCGAAACGCCAAATAAGGCCGTTGCTGCCCCATAAATGGCAACGCTGGCTAACAAAACCACACCCTGACGCTTTACATCTTCGCGCCACGCCATCACCGTTCCGGCAATCAACGCCCCAATAGGCTGTGCCGTGGACAGTAATCCATACCCTTGTACCCCTACCCCCAGCACATTTTCTGCCACAATGGGCAGCATAGTGCGGGCCGATGAGAAAAAGGTAGCAAAAAAATCAAGCAGCATGGTGCTGCGGATGATGCGTGAGCCAAAGGTAAAGCGCAGCCCCTCCACCAACGCTCCCCAGCCCAGCCCACTGGCTTCAGGAGCAGCCGCCTGTCCCCGATATTCCATCAGCAGCAGCGAAATGATGACCGCGACAAAGGAAATGGCGTTGATGGCATAGACGATACCAACGTCAAACGCCCCTACTAAAACGCCCGAAAGCATGGGGCCAATCACCGTTGCCAAAAAATTCATCAGGGTGTTGAGGCTGATGGCGTTGGTGAGATGGTGACGCGGCACCAAATTCGGCACAATGGATTGGCGTGCCGGTTGCTCCATGGCTGAAGCGGCCGCACCGGCTCCGGTGAGCAGGTAAATCATCAGGATGGTGATGTGGTCTGTTAGCGTGAGGACGGCCAGCAGCCCGGCGATGATGGTTGAGGCGACTTGTACCCACAGCAGCAGCTTGCGTCGGTCACGGGCATCGGCTAATAGCCCGCCCAGCAGAGCAAAGAGGACGATGGGGATGACGCGCACCAGACCGATGCTGCCTAGCCCCAGAGCACTGGCGTTGAGGGCAAATTCACGCCCGAAAAGCTGCAGGGTATAGGTTTCGCCGCGCAGCAGGTCAAAAATGTGCCAGTTGACGGCGATAAACTGCATCTGGGTACCCGTTGAGGAAATGAGGTACCCGATCCAAATGAGAAAAAAATCGCGGTGTTGCAGGGCAGCAAGCCGCTGGGTGCTGTTTTTATCAGGTGTTGGTTGTGTCATAAAGTAATACCGTCTGTATTTTCTCAGCTAACGCGCTGAGCGCAAAGGGTTTGCGTAAAAATTCGACGGTATTTTGTTCGACAAAGGTGCTGAGATCGTCAGATTCGCTGTAGCCAGTGGCGAGGATAACTTTGGCCTCAGGGTTTAGGCTCTTTAAACGGCGAAAGGTCTCTTCGCCGTCCATTCCTGGCATTTTCATATCCAAGATAATGAGATCAATATTGTCGGCGTGCTGTTTGTATAGATCAATCCCTTCCTGGCCGCTGGCAGCAGCGACTGTTTTCATGCCGAGGACATGGAGCATGTCTTCAGCCACGCGGCGCACGGGGGCTTCGTCGTCAATGATGAGAACACGGCCGTTTATTTGGGGCGGAATAAAGTTGTGGGGAACGTGTATGCTTTCTTGTTTGGTGGACGCGGGGAAAAAGATACGGAATGTGCTGCCCTGGTCGAGGGTGCTTTCCACCTGCACGCCGCCGTTGTGGGTGCGAATGATGCCCAGTGTTGCTGACAACCCCAGCCCGTGACCTGATATTTTGGTGGTAAAGAAGGGGTCAAAAATACGGTCAATTGTGGCTTTGCTCATTCCCTTGCCGTTGTCGTGGACTTCCAAAACGATGTAGCTGCCTGGGGCAAGTCGGTCGCCACCGATAAATTCCGTTTCGCTGGCTTCCTGAAGCGTTTGCAGGGAAGTGCTGATATTGACTTCGCCCCCTTGCTCTCCCAACGATTCGGCGGCATTGATAACCAGGTTCATCACCACCTGTTGAAGCTGACCTCGATCTGCTTCAAGCAAGGGCAAATCTTCTTGAAGATTCATAGTGAGTTCGGTGCGACGGGGGATGGCGGTTTCAATTAGCCCAGCGTTTTCGTGGATAAGGCGGTTGAGATTGATCGGGCGGACAGCGAATTGTCCTTTGCCTGCATAGGCCAGAAGCTGGCGCGTGAGGTCGGCGGCCGTTTCGGCGGATTGCATGAGCCGTTCTAGTTGTTCGCTGGCATCGCTGTCGGCCGGCAGCGTGGCCTGGACGATAGATGCATGGCCGAGCATCCCGGTGAGCAGGTTATTGAAGTCGTGGGCGATGCCACCGGCCAAAACGCCGAGGCTTTCCAGTTTTTGAGCCTGGCGCAATGCTTCTTCGGATTCTTTGCGCTGGGTGATGTCGCGGACGACGCAGACATATTCGCCGGTTTCAATGAGGGTGAGGGACATTTCCTCAAAATAGGTGCTGTTATCACGTCGCTTGCCAACGGTTTCGCCGCGCCAAACGCCCTTTTCCATTACAATGGGCAATACATCTTTGTTTAGGCGGTTGAATTCCTGTGGGGTGTAGGAGATGCGCCATGCTTTGCCGATCAATTCTTGAGCTTGGGCGTAGCCATGGATTTTGGCGTGGGCATCGTTGACGTAGGTGTAGATGAGATTGTGGTCGAGGATAGCCATACCATCGTTGGCGGCTTCGAGGGCGGAGAGGTGTTTGCGGATGGCGGCTTCGGCTTGTTTGCGCTCGGTGATGTCGCGGAACATGATGAGCATTTCGTCGTCGTCGGTGATGACGTAGCGGGCTTCAAAATCGGTTAAACGGCCGTTCATCTCCAACTGTGACTCAACCACCTGCACCGAACCCGTTTGCAGTGCCTCCTCGAAGCCATCAATAAACCGCTGTGCCAGCGGTCTGGCGCCCAGCGAATAGATAATTTGATAAAAGTTGGTCTTATAGAAGCGGTTGTCATCCAGCGCGGAGTGGGAAGTTGCTGGAACCTTAGTATCAATGATATTGCCGTCTTTGCGAACCCGGAAAAGCAAATCAGGAATGGCATCGAGCAGGGCACTGTTGCGGGCTTCGCTGCGGCGCAGCCCTTCCTCACGGTCGCTGACCGCCTGCCGCATAGTGCTAAAAGCTGTGATGAGGGTGCCGATTTCTGTTTCGGGGTCACTGTTTTGTGGCAGCGGTGCGGTGGGGTTGCCTGCACCAAGTGCTTGGGCGGCTGTTGCCAGGTTGCGTACCGGGCTTGTCAGACTGCGTGACAATAGCACAGCCGCCACCGTGCTGAGCAGAATGCTGAGAAACAGCCCCCCCATTGCCAGGTTGCGCGTGGCGACCGCTGGGGCCAAAACCTCGGCTTCTGGTCTGTCTACCACTACGGTCCAGCCAAAATTGGGAATGTCGGTGTAGCCAGCAATGCGAACTTCGCCATCAATTTCATAGCGAGCCGTACCGACCAGACCCGGCATTCCGGCCGACGGCAGCTCAATCCATTGCGAATAATCACGGCGGGCTTCCCGCACGGCCGGGTCGGGGTGCAGCAGCACCTTGCCCATTTCGTCTAGTACAAAGGCTTGTCCCTCGCCGCCAATGTTAATTTCAGCCAAAATGTTGGCGGGCGTGCCCAGCGGAACGGGGCTGCCCAAAACCCCGACCAAATTGCGGTTTGCGTCGCGGATGGGGGTGTGCATGTGGAGGATGAGGGTGTCGTTGAAAAGGTTGGGTGCAATGACCCATCCTTGCTGACCACTAGCTGCTTTTTGGAAGGATGGTACGTGGGCAATGCTAACCAGCTCTTGGGGGCGGGCAGCCAGCAGCAGTTGACCGTCTAAATCGGCAATGGCGAGCTGGCCGTAGTTGTAGTAGTAGACAAATAAATCTTTGAGAAGTGGCTCTTGCTGGGCGGGATCCATGCTGACAATTTGGGGTAGGGAGGCGATGGCTTGGGAATCTTTGAGAAGTTCGTTGAGGAAGGTGTCTAGCTCCCCGGCCAGCCCGCGTGCCAGACCGGTTAGTTCACGGGTGGATTGTTCGTTGAGGGCACGAGTTTCAATGTTGACAACGATGAGACCGACAAGGGCGAAGGGGAGTATCCCAACGAGAACAAGGGCGGTGAGAAAGCGGCCGTGTAATGTTTTGAAAAAGTGATTACGCATAAACTAATTCTCCAGCCTGGGTCTGGGGGCGGGAATGAGGGTGTTGATGTGCCAGACGGTCATCATGTAGTCATCAGTGGTTAGGGCGGTGTGGTTGGTGGGGGAAAACGGCCGTTTATAAACCTTAATTACCCCGTCATATGGTGTCTCCAACGTTTCCAGTGCCGATTTGACACTGCTGCCGGTCGTTGTTCCCGCTTGTTCAACGGCTTGCGCCAGCAGGTGTATGCCATCATACGCCTGTGCAACGGCCGTTGGTTCCCTGATTTCACTCAGTTGGTTGGTGCCAAAACGCTGGTGGTATGCTGTAAGCAGTGCCTGGCTTTTGTCCGATGGTGCATCAGCAAAAGCAAATGTTTGCAAAATGTATACGTCACTAACGTTTTCTAACCCGGCCTGTTCAATAAAGGCCCGGCTGCTGGCTCCCCAATAGCTGAGAACTGGGACATCCCAACCGAGGGTGGCGAGGGTGCGGATAACGGCCGTGCTTTCAAACGTCCCGGCCAGCAGAAAAAGTGCATCCGCTTTGGTATCGCGCAATGCTACCAGTTCACTGAGCATATTGGCATCGCCACTGTCAAAAGAGGCTATGGCGACAGAGGGAATCCCTTGTTCAGACAAACCGATTTTTAACGGTTCTACGTTTGCCATGCTCCAATCACTTTGGTCACTGATGATGGCTGGTTGTTGAATACCGAGGACGCGGGTGCCGTATTGCGCCAAAAATTGTCCCGCGTCGGTATTGGTAATAGAGACACAAAAAAGATAGGCATGGTCACGTGGTATGTCGGCTGTGTAGGTGGCTGCACCCCACACACCAAAAAGAGGGATTTCTTTTTCGTTAGCCAGGTTGCGGTAGCTGGGCATTTTGCCATCAAAAACGCCACCAAAGAGAGCGACGACGGAGTCGTTGTTGATTAGGTCAGAAACGGCCGTTTCTTCCATCGTCATTAAATTTTGGCTGACCAATTCTATCGGCCGGCCAAGAACGCCACCTGCGGCATTGATTTCATCAATTGCCAGCAACATGCCGCGCTGAATGGCTTCACCCGCCGCCGCCTCTGGCCCGCTAAAAGGTGCAACAAGCCCCACCTTAATGGGGGCGGTCGGCTGGGTCGGTTGGCAGCTTGTCCAAAGCAGGGTGGCAATAGCAAACAAACAGCAGCCCAGCAGACGTTGGGCGGGTCTTCGTGAAGAAAAAGGTTGTTTGCCAGGCTGATTCATCATTCTTAGCTCAGGATGTTGATAAACGCATATGCTTGCAGTGTCGCAGATTACAGCCGCAAAAGCGTATAGAGAGTATCGTTAAGTAGTAGGAAAGCCAACAGGTTTGGTATCGATTATTTTCTTATACTTGGCTCATAGCTGACCGCTTAAATGATGATTGATTTGCAAGAATTGGAGGATCGTATGTTCGCTCAATATACCCAGGATGTTGCCTTATCACACAATCGTTTTTCATCACACTATCGGTTAACGGCCGTTTCCCTCCTCTGTGGCCTGCTGCTAGGCTTTTTGTTCGCCTGGGTTTTGGCGATGCCCCTTAGCCTTGTTGGGCTGGCACCGTGGCTGCTAGGCCAGGCCATCAGTTTTGTTGCAACGACCCTGCTACAGGCACATGCCCAACGGGAAGCATCGTGGGGCATGGCAATTGTCGGGCAATTGTTGGGTGTTGTGGCGATTGGCCTCTTTTTCTGGAGCTTAATCAGCTAACCACTATGCATGTAAACATTTAAAAACCCGTTAGCAGCGATTTTCCTTTTGTGAATCGTTGCTCTCCTGTTCGTCACCTATTTTCGCTCATATCCCTTAAAATACCCCTTAAAACCCCGCTTTCAGTATGGTAATGGTAGCTAAACCCAAGTAAATAGCAAGCACGCCATTGCTCATAACCCGTTGCCTCCCCAATCAACATCCGTTACACTTGACGCACTGAACAAATGTGCTATGAGAGAACGGTATGACTCTGGAATTTGAAAAGCTAACGGCCGATTTAGAAAAAATGGCGCAGACAACGGGGAAGCGATTGGCGCAGCGGCAAGAGCGAGTGGCTGAAGTGCTGGATGCCTTAACCCGCTATCGCACCAACTGGACGGCCGTTTCCAACGCCCTTACCATCGCCAAAAAGCTAGCCGACGAAAAATTTTATCGCTCCGCCCGGCCGTTTGACCATGGCGAGCCGCTGGATAGCCATATTCCTGCCCCCTTGCCTCCATCACAAGCTACCATTATCGCTGCTGACGGCTCCCAAATTATGCCCGACCGCCATGCCGCCCATCTTTACTACCTGATCAATGTCGGCGGCATCGTCTACCACCACGGCAGCCATCAAACCCCAGACACCTTCTCCGAACCTGAAATTTTTTATCCTGAAACGGATGAAGCCCTTGATAAATTTACGATCAGTTCCGGCGTGGTTAGTATTGAACGGGATGTAAAAGAAATTGCGACGCTGGCGCAAAAAAGCGTGGCGGCGCGGCAACTTGCCCAGCCCGTGGTTTCCATTCTGGATCAGCGGCTGCTCTATTGGCCCATTGGTTCAGCCGGCGTGGCCGACAATGCCGCCGTGACGGAGTGGGGCGAAAACATGACGGTGATGCGGTATGCTGGGGCATTGCTCTGCGGCTACATTGACCGTCCGGGCACCAGTGCCGTCATCACACTGCTGCGAAGCCTCACCGGGTTGGACGACCCCAAATTTGATTGGAAGACGTTGGGGCAGCGACAGGCCACGCAGGGCGTGACCGATGCCGATATTTTTCAGGAATTGTTACAGCCGGGGGAGCGAAGCAAAATTTTTGTGTATGTGTCGGAGCCTAACCAATCGTTTGCTGAGCAAGACGCGGCGAACGAGGTTTGTTTTTTCTATTTGAATCCAGGGCAAGTGGGTAAAAATATTGCGCGGGTGGATATTCCACGCTGGGTGGCGGAGGATGAGGGGGCAGTAACGGCCGTTCACAGCCTCATCGTTGACCAGTGTCGCATTTTGGGTGATTATCCCTACGTCATTGCCCGCGCTGACGAAATGGCCGTGGTCGGCCGGCAGGATGCTGCCGAACTCAACTTCATGATTGACGTGGTCATGGAACGGCACGGCATCAGTGAAGCCATCACCTCCAAACAAGGCAGCAAAGAGTTGGCGCGTGGTGGTCGCACTCGTCACGAAGGAATATGATAGAATGCACCCACAGGAGACCTCATGACAAATAAAAAGATCGCATTTGGTTGGTATGGAGGGAAGTATAGCCATTTAGATTGGCTATTGCCCTTATTGCCAGAAGCAACTCATTATTGTGAACCATTCGGTGGCTCAGCTGCTGTTTTAATAAATAGACAGCCATCTCCTGTTGAAACATATAATGATATTGATGGGGAGGCTGTTAATTTTTTCCGTGTTCTTCGTGTACAAAAAGAGGCTTTGGTAGAGGCCATTGGGTTGACACCTTTCTCCAGAGAAGAGTTTCGCAATGCCATTAACGACACTCCTAACTCTCTCTCCGATTTAGAACGTGCACGTCGTTTTTTCATAAGGGCTCGTCAGGTACGCACTGGCTTGGCGCAGTCTGCAAGCGAAGGCCGCTGGGCACATTGTAAATTGACCAGCCGCGCAGGGATGGCTGGTGCCGTTTCTCGGTGGTTGGGGAGCGTTGAAGGATTAGCTGAAGTTGCCCAACGTTTGTTACGTGTCCAGATTGAAAATGATTCAGCTATTCAAATTATTAAACGATATGATAGCGAAGAAACTTTGTTTTATTGTGATCCACCCTATGTCCATGAATCACGTTCAGATACAAATGCGTATGCTTATGAGATGAGCGATGATGAGCATCGAGAATTGGCCGATGTCTTGCATCGCACTAAAGGCAAGGTGGCTGTTTCCGGTTATCGCTGCCCTCTTATGGATGAGCTATATGGGGATTGGAATAGGGTCGAGGCTCCTGCTCGCAAAGCGCATTCAACTAATACCCGTCCCGATAGTTTAAAACAAGACAGGACAGAAGTTCTGTGGATGAATTATCCTCTTGAGGAAATTGCGGAAGATCAGGAACAAGAGAAATGCCAGCCCCAGACGAAATACTTGAGAACGCTTTTCGACATGCTCGAAACAGTTTGAAGAAGCCGTTGATCAGCAATCAACAGATTCTAAATCGGGTTAGTTATGTTGCCCGCAATTTAAGCAATCGGGCTGGCGCACGTATGCTGATAAGCTGCGCGCTTGCGAAAATTCATCGGCCAGATGTTGATATTCGCAAACCTTACACGGAAATAGGAGATGTTGATTCCTTTTCCGGTCGTGCTGAATATGATGAAAAATATGTTTGGCCGTTTGCCGCTAAATATCAGCTACCAGTTAATGCTACAACGGCATTCCTAACTCCTGGTTTCCGTACCATCAATGTGCCGCTTGCTTTGCCTCTCGCTATTAGTGGCCGCCCCAAGCAAATGTATATTGATACAATCCAGTTGCTAGACGATGTGTATCAGGAAAAGATAACAGCCGGTATATTGCTTGAAGAAACCATTCGTCAGTTACTTTTGCTAAAACAAGAGCAAGAAGGGCGCATGGTGCAGTTGATGCAGGAGTTGCAGACAACGACCCATGGTGTTCTGCTTTCGGTAGAGGAAATCGTACAATTAATCATGCAACATTTGTCTAGCCCTAAAACGAGCCGCTTGCCCGTTTTGATTGTTGCTGCTGCTTATCAGGTTGCCGGGAATCAATTGGGAGAGACTATACGGCCGTTGTATCCACATAATGCTGCAGATGAACAAACGGGTGCGATGGGCGATATTGAAATTATGCTCATAGGGGAAAACAGGCTGATAACTTGCTATGAGATGAAAGCGAAAGAAGTAACAATCGTAGATGTTGATCTCGCTTTGCAAAAGATTGCTCGTGCTGGTACACATGTTGACAGTTACATTTTTATCACGACAGTTCCTATTGATAAAGATGTGGCTGAGTATGTAAAGACCCTTTACCGTAAAACAAATGGCATTGAGTTTGCTATTTTAGATTGCATTGGCTTTTTGCGACATTTTTTGCATCTTTTTCATCGGGTGCGGCAGGATTTTTTAGAAGCGTATCAATCACTTTTGCTGGCCGAACCAGAAAGTGCGATAAGCCAACCCGTGAAAGAGTTGTTCTTAACATTGCGACGGGTCGCGGAATTTGATAAGAGCAATGAGTAAACAAAGGTTATGCAGATAATGAACCAACACATCGGCCGTATTTTGAGGGCATCCACAACTGGGTTTGCCGTGGGCTGCCGCGTGGGGCAATTGAGCATTCCTGCCTTTGGTGGGCTGGTGCGGGCCAAGCCGGTGGATGACCGCGAAGCGATTTACGGCCTCATCTACAATATGAGCATTGACGACGACCCGCTGGTGCGGCGGCTGGTGCTGGCGGAAAATCCGGCTCCGTCGGTGATTGAAGACCAGCGCAACAACCGGCTGCTGCCCATTGAGATGAGCGTTTTGGCAGTTGGCTATGAGTTGGATGGTGTGATTAAGCACGGTTTGCCGCCGCGCCCACCGCTCAACCTTGACCCGGTAGAATTGGTGACAGTTGCCAACGACGTGCGTGGCTTTACGGAATCGCTGGGGTATTTGCGCCTTATTCTTCGCGCTGTTGGCAGCCCGGTTCCGGTAGATCAACTGTTGGTGGCACATATTGCTTCCGCTTATCAACTGCGCGGCAATGACCAAGCGTGGGCACTGGGCGTTGTCCACGAGCTGATTGAACTGCTGCGGAGCAATTATGATGTGCTGATTCCGACGCTGGAAGCGTTGAGTGATGCGATAGAGATCGGAGATCAGAGATTGGAGATTGGGTAGTTGGTGAATCGTCAATCTCTAACTCTCTTATAACGAGCAAATATGAACAACGAACCAATCGGCTATATTGTGGGGGGTGGCTTAAAAGAAGGGTTTCGGATTCGGCTGACGGTGCCGGCCGACCGGGTGCAGGAGGGGAGTTTTGTGGTGTGTGAAAACGGCCGTTTTCGCTACTACGGCCTCGTCACCGACCTGCAACTGGGAGCCACCGACCCCCGCTTTGCCGACGAAAAGACCGACCGTCTCCAGCCCATTATCCAACAAGCCCTGCTGGGCAAAACCCTCTACACGACCCTCAACATGTACCCCACCCTCATGCTTGATCGTGGGCCAGAACCCGGCACCCGCGACCGGCTGGAATGGGAACAGCGTGTGGATCGTGGCGAAGAAAACCCCGGCCCCCGCCCCGTCAAAACTGTTCCAGCTCATCATGCTGAGGTGCGCCAGGCGGACGAAGCCGACGTCGCGCAAATTTTTGGCGAAGACGGCAAGGGGATGTTTGTCGTCGGCCACACCATTGAGCAAGGGTATCCCGTGCGGCTGGATTTGAACAAATTTGTCAAACGCTCCAGCGGCATTTTTGGCGCAACTGGCACCGGCAAAAGCTTTCTAACGCGCATGGTGCTGGCCGGATTGATGCGTGAAGATGTAGCCGCTGCGCTGGTGTTTGATATGCACAACGAATACGCCTACGATGATTTGGATTCGGACAAAGGGCAAGCAGTGCGCGGGCTAAAATCGCTGTTTGGGCAAAAGGTGCAGGTGGCGGCGTTGGGAGCCGGGGCGCGAGTGCGCGGCCATGCGCCTGATTTCACGCTGGAACTGGGGTTAAAAGATTTCACAACGGGCGACATCAATTTGCTGTCGGAGGCACTGAATCTGACCGATACGGCGGCGGTAACGCTTAATGCGCTGGAGCGGGGGTTTGGCAACGATTGGTTTCGTGAATTTATGCAGTTGGAACCGGGGGCGATGGATTATGATCCAGAAAGCGGCAAGAGCTTCCCAGCCGACCATTCGGTGGCAATGTGGGCGCGGAACAACAATGTGCACGAGAAGGCAGCGGAGGCACTGCACCGCAAGCTGGCACTGATTTATGACAAGCCATATGTGGTGGAAAAGCCGGCCGGAGACCCCGTGCAGGCTATTGTGGATAAGCTGGAAAACGGCAGGCATGTCATCCTCGGCTTTGGTGAATACGACAACGACCTGGATTATTTGCTGGTGTCTAACATTCTCACGCGGCGGTTGCGGCAGCATTGGGTGCGCCGCACCGAACAGCATAAAACAGCCGGAGCCGCGCCGCCTGTACCGCTGCTCATCGCCATCGAAGAAGCGCACAAATTGCTTAATCCCCATTTGGCCGGGCAAACAGCGTTTGGCACTATCGCTCGGGAGCTGCGGAAATATTTTGTGACGCTGTTGGTGGTGGATCAACGGCCGTCTGGCATTGACGACGAAATTATGTCCCAGCTTGGCACGCGGATTACTGGTTGGCTGGGGGATGAGGATGACATTCGCGCTGTACTGACGGGTCTGGCTGGACGGGATCAACTGCGGGGAATGCTGGCGCGGCTGCAAGAGAAGGAAGAGGTACTGCTGCTGGGATGGGGTGTCAAAATGCCCATACCTGTTCGTTCGCGCCGCTACGACGAAAAATTTTATGACGCAATTAGAAACAATAAAACAAGTCGTATCGCTGACAATGATGATCTCGACACGCTGATCGCTGATCTTTATCCAGATTAAAACCTGAGGTATTGGAAATCTTGAGTGAAGTGCTGAATTTTTTTCATGGCGATACCTATGATACGCCAGACGACATGCAGCGACTGCTGTTAGACCGAATGGTTGGAAGCAGCCGCGCTCATTTTGTGGCGCGGTATGCCTCTCTGATGATTCGGGCGCGGCTGTTAATTGTGCGAGGAAAAAACACGCCGGCTGCAAGGGCGCGGCGAGCGCACCAGGTTTTGCGCTTGATAGAAGGCTGTGGTGGGCGTTTTCATTTGTCTGGGCTGACGCATGTGGCGCAGGCTGGTGACGAGGGTGAAACGTTGCTCATTGTTGCCAACCATATGAGCAGTATGGAGGGAGGCTTATTTCCCGGTTTGTTGGCTCCGCTAACACCAGTTTCCTTTGTTATCAAGGAGTCGTTGCTGAAATATCCGATTTTTGGCCCGGTGATAGCTTCGTTCAACCCTATTGTTGTTGGGCGGCGCAACCCGCGTGAGGATTTGCAAACGGTGATGACGCAGGGACAGACACTACTGGAGCAAGGTGTCTCCGTGGTTATTTTCCCGCAAAGCACGCGGGCGGCGCGATTTGACCCGGAGCAGTTTAATTCGCTGGGGGTCAAACTGGCGCGGCGGGCAGGGGTGCGGGTGATGCCGGTGGCACTGAAGACAGATTTTTGGGATAACGGAAAGTTGGTGCGTGATTTTGGCCCGTTGCACCGCGAACGGCCGATTTTCTTTGCCTTTGGGGAACCAGTTGCCGTGGACAGTAACGGCCGTTCGGCTCACCAATACACGGTTGATTTTATCCGCTCTCACACCGAACGTTGGCAGAAAATGTAGAGCCTGGCAATTGACGGGGAATTGCTAAGCTAATCCCCGCTTGGGTGCCGCAGGTAGCCGATGATAGCGACCAGCAGCCCTGTACCCAACCCTACTAACCCAGCGGCGACTTGTTTGCGGGTATTGGTCTGGGGGTCGTTGTAAGGGGGGGGTGAAGGAGAAACGGCCGTTTCTGCCACCACACGCGGCAACATCGAATCGGGTCTGGTAATCACGGTCTCTGGTTGTTCCCGCAGCTTTTTCCGATGTTGGGCAAACACCTTTGTAAACTCCGCCCCAAACAAAAAGATTTGGGCTGAATAATAAATCCATAGCAGCACCACAATCAGTGAACTTGCCGCCCCATAGACCGAGCCAGCCGTGTTGAACCCCAAGTAAAAGCCAATCAGCGAAACGCCGACGGCAAAAAGCAGCATGGTGACAGCCGACCCCAGCCATACATCGCGCCAGCGCACTGATGTTTGCGGCAGCACTTTGAACATAAAGCTGAAAGCCAGCCACATGACAAAGGGGGCAACGGCGAGGTTGAGCAGGGGGATGAGAAAGGCGGCGGCCGGGAAACGGGCGATGATGTATTGGCTGAGGGCTTGAACAACGGCCGTTAATAGCAATGCTGCCAACAGCAAGCCACCAATCAGCAGCACCATCAAAAACGTCCATGCCCGCTGCGTCACCATTTTCAACACCCCAGCTAGGCCACTCGCTTTCTCCGGTTCTACCCCCCAAATCTGGTTGAGTGCCTGCTGGAGCTGAGTAAACACCCCCGATGCCCCAAACACCAGCATGGCCGTGCTGACGACGGTTGCCCAAAAGCCGGTTGAGCCGCTGCTGGCGTTCCGTAAAATATTTTGAATGACCACCGCCGCCTCATGCCCCACCGCCCCTTCAATTTGCGCCACAAGCTGACCCGTTACAGCCTGCTCGCCAAAGAGCATTCCCGCGACAAACACCGAGAAAACCAGCAGCGGTGCCAGCGAAAAGATGGTGTAGTAAGCGAGTGCCGCCGCCAGCATGGATGCTTTGTCCTTGCCAAACGCTTGCCCGGCTTCTTGGAATAATGTGAGGGTTGTTTTTGCTATTTTCATGTGAAATAGGACGCAGATTTGCCCAGTTCAGAAGTTGAACTTCTGATGGAAAAGGCAGATTTACGTCGCAGGTTCGCCTTGAATGGTGATGATGAGCCGCCGTTTGCCGCCCTGGTTGCGGTGTTCGCACAGGTAAATGCCTTGCCAGGTGCCGAGGTTGAAACGGCCGTTTGTCACTGGAATGGTCAAACTGCTGCCCAACAGCACCGCCTTGATATGGGCCGGCATGTCGTCTGCCCCTTCATAAGTGTGCAAATAGTACGGGGCATTTTCGGGGGCAAGCTGGTTGAAATGACTCTCCATATCCCGCCGCACGGTGGGATCGGCGTTTTCGTTGATGGCAAGCGAGGCAGAAGTGTGGTGAATAAATAGGTGCGCCAACCCCACATCAAACTGCCGAAGCTCAGGAAGCTGTTCGGCAATTTCAGCCGTGATCAGGTGGAAGCCACGCGGACGGGCGCGGAGGATGAGTTCTTTCTGTAACCAGCGCATAGCTACAACGATACCGCAGCAACGGCCGTTTTGCCACTCTTCTTTTGGGTGAATTGTTAATGAGCAGCCGTCTCATCGTTGCCGCAACCTGTTACAATGCGGCAGATTTTTATGTTTATCTGGATGATTTTGCAAGCGTGGCGCGTGGTGCGTGGTGCGTGGTGCGTCCATAAAGCATCTGCACCACGCACCACAGTCTATACATGGATTAAACTGCTAGGAGTTATATGCTTGTTAACGGCCGTTTCTGCCTGCCAACAACCAACGGAGACCCCGCCACAAACGGCCGTTGCCCAGCTTGCCACCGCCACCGAAATTCCCCCACTTCCCACACCCCACACCCCACTCCCTACGTCTACCGCCGAATCCTACCCCGCTGCCCCCACCCGCTACCCCAGCCATCTTCCAACCGCCTACCCTGTGCAGGTTACAGCCACGCTTGCTGTACCCACGTTGGTCGCACCTGCACCCACGACCCAGCCCGTAACCCGGAACAACAGCTATTTGCCTGTTATCGAGTCGGCAGGGGCAACGGCAACGCCTACGGCTACCGTTCCGCCACCGCCCACAGCCACTCCCGCCCCGATGCCGACGGTGGATTTTACGGCCGTTCGTGCCAACCTCCAGGCGCAAGGCCAAGAACTTGCCTTTGTCAAAATCGGCTTCCACGTCACCCTCATGGAAGACGAGACGCTGATTGATTTATGGACACAAAAGTTGGATGCCGCCGGGGTCCCTGTTTTCCTCAAAAGCGTAGACAACGCCGAGCCATTGTTCAAGGCGCAGGAGCTAATGAAGCAAAGCGGCGTACCCCATGTGCTGGTTTTTCGCGCCAGCGGCGGCGTGCCAAATTATGATTTGCCGCCCGCCCAGGCTGCCCAGCTTCATTGGGAGGAACACCGCGCCCTGTGGCCGCCAGAGCTTGATCCAAACTTGGTATGGATGGAAACAATCAACGAGGTGGACAAAAATCGCTCAGAATGGCTGGCGCAATTTGCGCTGGAAACGGCGCGGCTGGCGATGAATGATGGGTTCAAGTGGGCGGCGTTTGGCTGGGCATCGGGCGAGCCAGAGCCAGAGCAGTGGCAATCTCCCGCCATGCTCGATTTTTTGCGACTGGCGGGAGCCAACCCAGAGCGGCTGGCGATTGCGCTGCATGAATACAGCTATGACAAAAGCAAAATTGGGGATCAATACCCGTTTAAAATCGGCCGTTTTCAGGCTCTGTTCCGTATTGCCGATCAATACGGCATTCCCCGGCCAACGGTGCTGATTACGGAATGGGGTTGGGAATATCGGGCGGTGCCAGAGCCAGGGGAGGCTCTGCGTGATATTGCCTGGGCGGCAAAGCTGTATGCAGCTTATCCGCAGGTGAAGGGGGCGGCGATTTGGCATTTTGGCATTGGCTGCTGCTTTTCCGATATTTCGCAGCAAACGGAACGGCTAATTGAGCCGCTGTTGGCCTACAGTTTGACCAATTATTTTGCGGTGATGGGGGGAGAAACGGCCGTTAACCCCGATGCCTATCGCCCATAGATCGGTAATCAGTAATCGGTAATCAGTGACCTTTGCTGATTACCGACCACCGATTACTGATTACTAGCCTTCTGTCCCACATGCACCGCCACCGTGCCAAACATAAACAGCTTGTAATAGACGTTGGTGTAGCCTTCTTCCCACATAATCGTTGCCAGCGACTCGGGGGTCTGGAACTGTTTGGTACTGTCGGGTAGGTAGGTGTAGGCATCGGACTCACCGGCAATGAGCTTGCCGAGAGTGGGGATGACGTAGGTGAGGTGGAATTGGATAAACGGCCGTAAAACATTCTGCTTCGGCGGGCTAGATTCCAGCACCACCACCCGCCCCCCCGGTTTTGTTACCCGCAATTGCTCTCGAAACGCCCCGCGCACGTCAATGACGTTGCGCATCAAAAAGCCAGAAGTTACAGCGTCGAAATAGTTGCTGGGAAACGGCAGCGCCAGCGTGTCTGACCCCACCCACTCAATCCGCTGCCGCGCCGGAATTTGTTTGCCCGCTTGCATCATTTCGATGGTGAAATCACCCCCCACCGCTTGCAGGCCAGGCACCTGTTTTTGTCCTTCCAGGGCAATATCCCCGGTTCCGGTGGCGATGTCGAGCAAACGGCCGTTAACCGGCAGCCTCGCCTGCTCAATCACAAACCGCCGCCACGTCAAATCCTGCCCGCCCGTCATCAGCCGATTCATCAAATCGTAGCGGCCGGCAATGCGAGCAAACATAGCTTGCACATACTGTGCCCGTTCTTCACCAGTTAAATGAGCCATATTGTTGTTGTCGTCTCAAAAAGGTCTGGTACGCACCCGCCCAATCTGCCCAATCAAGCACCCAGGAATCATCCTCTGGTTCTTCACCTTGCACATATGCCTTATAAAATGTCGCCGATGGCATACCATACTTTTGCTCGTAAATTTTCAAATCCTCGTTTAGTGCCTGGAAATCAGCAATAATGTCTTGGAGCGTCATGAGCTTATTCCTAGTTATCAGTCCTCTACAAAAGCGAGCATCTGTTTGCATTGTCAAATTGGATTCCCGCGTGCGCGGGAATGACACTCAAGATATTAGCCCAAAATTTTTACTTTGCATCATCCAATTCCTCATCTTCTTCATCTTCGTCATCGGTTGTTGGCGTACCGCCAATGACTTCGCGGGCTTTGCTGGTGCCAGTGGGCGGGCCGATGATGCCCTGTTGCTCCATGTAGTCTACCAGACGGGCGGCGCGGGTGTAGCCAATGCGGAAGCGGCGCTGGAGCAAGGAGGTGGAGGCTTTGTTGAGCTTGCGTACCAGGGCAATGGCTTCTGGCAGCAGTTCGTCTTCTGCCTCTGCCTCTGGCTCGTTTTCTAACTCGTCCAATGCTTCCCACAATGGTTTTTGTAGGCCAGCACTGGAAACGGCCGTTTTCCCTCCCACATCTAACGGCGGCAAATTGTTTTGTGGAACTGGCACATCGGCCGGCTTGGGTGGAGACGGTTTAGCCGCTGGTTTAGCCGCTGATTTAGCCGTTGGCTTGGGCGGCTCTGCTTGTGGGGTCGGCTTCGCGGCGGCTTGTTCTGCCGTTGCGGCCTGCTCTGCCCGCCGCGCCGCCATCTTTTGCGCCAAATCCTCCGGCTTGCGGATAATCTGCTCTTCGGCGCGAATAGTGGCAAACCGCCGCGCCGTTTGCCAATAATGAATAATCCGGTTTAGCTCCCCATCGCTAACGTAGCACCCCTGCAACCGCACCGGCTGCGCTGCATCGGGGCTTTGGAACAGCATGTCCCCTTGCCCCAACAGCCTTTCCGCTCCAGTGGTGTCCAAAATCACGCGGCTGTCGGTGCTGGAAGCCACGGCAAAGGCGATTCGCGCCGGGAAGTTGGCCTTGATTAGCCCCGTCACCACATCCACAGACGGCCGTTGCGTGGCAATGACCATGTGAATGCCCGTTGCCCGCGCCATTTGTGCCAGCCGAGCAATGCTGCGCTCGGTGTCTTCGGGAGCCATCATCATCAGGTCGGCCAACTCGTCAATGATGATGACCACATAGGGCAGCTTGTCCTTGCCCTTCACCCGCTTTGTCTTTTGGTTGTAATCCTTGATGTTCCGCGCCCCGACCTCGGCAAACAGCTTATAACGGCCGTCCATTTCCCGCAATGCCCACTGCAACGTCCCAATCACGCGATCCATTTCCACGACAACTGGGGCAGCCAGATGAGGAATGCCGTTGTAGCCCGTTAGCTCCACTCGCTTAGGGTCAACCATCACCAGCTTCAAATCCTCGGGGGTGTTTTGCAGTAGCAGACAGGCGATGATGCCGTTGACGCAGACGGATTTACCGGAGCCGGTCGTACCAGCCACCAGCAAATGGGGCATGGCGGATAAATCGGCCGAAATGGCCTGGCCGGATACATTATGCCCCAGCCCAATGCGTAAGCTGGATTTGAGCTTTTGGAAGCTGCCCGATTCCATGACATCGCGCAGCGAAACGGTGGCCTTGGCGGGATTGGGGACTTCGATGCCGATGTAGCCTTTGCCCGGCACAGGAGCCTCGATGCGAATTGATTCTGCCGCCAGTGCTAGGGCTAAATCGTCAGAGAGACCAGCGATTTTGCTGACCTTAACCCGCGTTCGCTTACCGTTCCGCATTTCCAGATAGTTTGGCTCGATGCCAAATTGAGTGACGGTGGGGCCTTGGTTGATTTCAACGGTGGTGGCGGGGGCACCAAAGCTGGCGAGGGTGTGTTCGATGATCTCTACCTGTCGCTGGATGGTGGCATTGTTGACGGCGGGGTCAGAGCCGGGGTCGAGCATTTCAGCAACGGCAGGGATGGCCCAGCCCGGAGTATCGCTGTTTTCGCTGCGGGCGTTGCCCAGGAAAAGTGGCTCGGCTGCTGGAGCAGCGGCAGTGGGTTTAGCCGGTTGTGCGCTGCGCTTGGGTTGGCCGATGGGAAGTTCGCGCACGGGAGGAGGAGAAGAAACGGCCGTTTTCGGCGATGTAGGCGGTTGACTCTTCTCACTTTCAGTTTCCGGCAGCAGCGCGAGCTGGGTTGCTGGGCTGGTAGTGCCACCGCGCCCTGGATTAACCCGGATGGGGGGGCGAGAAACTGGTTCGACTGGTTGGGGATGCTGTTGCAAACCGCTGCGGAACGATGCCCAAACGCTGCCTAATAACCGGGCAAGCTCTTGGCGCGAAATGCCCGTGGCAAGTACGGCACCTATGGTTCCGGTGACGACCAGTACCAACACGGTACCTATCCAGCCGACAAATTCAGTCAGAACGGCGGCGACCAATCCACCAATGTAGCCGCCCCCGGTGCCAGCGCGAGCGACTTCCCACACGGTCATCAGGCCGTTGTTCGCAGAGAGGGAAGAAAGCGAGGCAAACCCTTCAAAAACGAGGAAGAGGATGGCAAAACCAAAGACGCGGTGCCCCGGTGGGTTAGGCGGCTGCTCCATTCCCCACAGCACTAGATATAGCCCGGTGATGGCGGTGATAATAGGCATAACAAAACCGCCCCAGCCAAACAGCCGCCACATGAGGGTGGATAAACCGGCCGTTAGCTGCCCTTGATTGGGAGAGAGGAGGCTTAACACCAAAACAAAAGTGAGCAGGATGATGCCGATGCCAAAGATGAGGGCTTTTTGCTGGACGTTGAGGGTGAAGCCAGGGCGACGAACGGCCGTTTTTCGCCCTGATGAACGGCTGGTGCTGCTGCCTTTTGATGTGCCGCCCCGCGTTTTGGAACGGGCTTCTGTTTGCCGACGACTGCTGGATGAACGGCCGTTTGCCTTCTTGGTCGTCGTGGTTTTCTTTTGCGCCATAGCTCAAATGTTCCTCTTTTGCGTCATTATAGCACAAAATATGGCTGAACGACGGGATGGCAAAAAGATTCATCAGCGTAGCAGAGTAAGCTGACCAATAGGTGCCTTTCATTACGGGGGTGTTGTTTAATGATTCTGCGCTCCCCACACTTTTTCTCTGTATCCTTCTGTGCCCCAAAACGGCCGTTTTTCCCCAAAAAATTTGCCGTACACGGACGAACACGGACAAACGGCCGTTTTTTTTCCCAAAAAATAGATGCACGGATGACGCGGATTGGGGCGGATTGGCGCGGATTTTCATCTGTGTTTATCTGCGTGTATCTGTGGTTGAAAAACGGCCGTTTTGCCCACTGACGACGGATGACGGACGACCGACGACGGATTGAATGGGGGATTAACGGCCGTTTTTTCCCAAAATTTTACCCTACATGGAAGGACACGGACGAATACGGACAGTTTTCCCATGCCCTTGTGTGTTTATTCGTATCTAAAACGACCACCTTTTAAGTGCGCTGCATAAGTGGCAAGGATTCTTGAAGGAAAACGACTGTCTCTATTTAATATCGCAATCTACGGAAAAAGATTTGTGTGATCCATGCGCTCTATTCTCTATGTAATTTTGTCTTCAACTTTTATAATCAATCCCTTTCAAATAAGCGCAGAAATAACCTTTCGAGCACAATAAGTGGCCTCAACACTACCCAAAATGCTTGGAGGTCGTTTCATGGGATGCAGCCAAAACCTATGGTTTTTTGCCTGATAAGTGCCGAAAAAACCATAGGTTTCATTCAAATTTGAGTATAGAGTTTTATAAACTCGTTAATATGAGCCACAATAGAGAAATACCAAGAACTTGCCCTGTAGCCGTTCCCAATGTTATAGATAATTCTTGAGTATGCCAATACTCAAAATGATATTTCTGCAAATAAGAACGGAACAGGAAGTTGAGTAATACAGTCCCGATAGGTAATAACAGTAGTATAATATATGTCCTATTAGAGTGGTGAAACCACCAAAAACCATAGGCCATTGAGACAAAAAACGCTATAGCGTTTATAATGATTCGACTAACAGTTTTCTTCATTTCACACTTCAAAAGTGAATGAATTCCTCAGATTCAATTTCTCTATCATTTCTTCTTAATTCGAAGACTAGTACCTCGGCTTTCTAAATTTGCGGGGTCAAAGAGCCTGAAAACACGGCTTGCCATCCCTCAAAGTCAGAAAGTTACGGTACTAGTGCAGAAGAGAGGGTAGGACGGGAGATAACTGCCGTCGCGTTAAACGTAGCGGCCACTACGTTTAGTATAACATAGAGGGAAAAATACGTGGTGGGACTAAAACTCCCGTCGCGTTTTTCGTGGCGGTAGCCACGTTGCTCACGACAGCAGCCACGTTTTTCGTAGCTTGAGATAACTCCCGTCGCGTTCAAAATGACCCTGATTTTACAGGTTTTCCTTTCTTGTTATGTCCAAACTGTCTGGAAAAACGGCCGTTTTCATCATCTTTTTTCAAGCCGCTCGAACAAAATTGCAAAATATACTGCCCAACCCACAAACTATCTCCACCAACCGGCCGTTTTATTAAACATGGTCGAGGCAAAACGGGCATTGGCGGTGGCAAAACGAGTCGCAAGAAAGCAGTTAGCGATGCGCTTTTGGTAGTTTTACCCCTTGGAAACAGGAGTCTCTGCTACCACCTATTTACGTGAATTCATGGCATTTTGCGAAAGGTTAGTTTCAATCGGGGGTGTCATTTTCCCGACTAATTTCACAAAACGCGACCACAGTTACCCCCTCTGATCTCCCGTCCTACCCTCAGAAGATTATTGTGCCATCCACAAATCGATGAATAAACATTACAAGGATTACGTAGATAGCGATTCTCACCATCATGTTGGAACCAGTTTCCATTACTAATTATAGTGACCCCCAATGTCAAGACCATAAAGGGACATATATAAGGTGGATCAAGTAGACATAAACAACAAGTTTGGCTCCCGCACGAACTGCCTGTTGGCACCTTACCATCGGGGAGCGGGAGCCTCGCTTTTGCTACTTTTGGCGAGTCAAAAGTAGGATGGCTTTAACTGATAAAATGTACGTCGGCCGGGACACGGTAACCAAGATGCTGATGAGGCCGCTGGGTATTGTAAAAGAGAAAGTAGTTTTGCAGCCCTGCTTCAAGGTCAGGTACTGTCTCATACTCTTTGAGGTAAATGTCCTCATATTTGAGACTACGCCACAGGCGCTCGATAAAGATGTTGTCCAAAGCTCGACCACGCCCATCCATGCTAATTTGGATGCCAGCTTGGGTCAAAGAAGTGGTAAAGTCATGAGCCGTAAACTGAACCCCCTGGTCAGTATTAAAAATCACAGGCTGGGCATCATGCAAAGCTTGCTGTAAAGCCAGCACACAGAACCAGCCGTCCAAGGTGTTAGATAGTTGCCAACTAATCACATAACGACTAAACCAGTCGATGATGGCAACGAGATACATAAACCCTTGCGCGAGGGGAATGTAGGTAATATCAGCACTCCAAACCTGATTTGGCCGTACAATGGGTAGGTTTCGCAGCAGATAAGGATAGATTTTGTGTTGTTTAGCGGTGACAGTTGTCTGTGGCTGCGGATAAATGGCTTGCAGACCCATCATATGCAACAAGCGGTAGATACGCTTGCGGTTGACTTGATAGCCAGCTTGTTGCAAGCAAGCGGTCATTTTGCGATAGCCATAGAAAGGCGTTTGGGTATATTGTTTATCAAGTAAGCGCATCAGTTCCAGATTCAAAGGCGATTCGGTCGCTGGTTTATAATAGAAAGCTGAGCGACTTAGGCCAAGTAAGCGGCACTGCTGGCGAATACTCAAGGCCGGGTGCGTTGGGTCAATGAGTTGGCGTTTGGCCTCAGGTGAGGGGGGCAGCTTTTTTTTTCAGCCACTCCAATTCCATTTTGAGCCGCCCAATTTGCTCGTAGAGTTCAGCTTCTTGTTCAGCCTGCTGCTGTTTTTGACGGCCATTTGTTCGTTGGAAAAGAGCTGGGCCGTCCTCAAGCAACTGCCGTTTCCACTGGCTGACTTGATTGGGATGAAGTTGGCGAGTGGTAGCGATTTGATTAATGGTTTGCGTTCCTTTAGCCGCTTCCAGGGCAACTTGAAACTTGAACTGCATACTGTATTGCGTTCGTTTTTTTGTCATCGAACTGTCCTCCACAAAGGTGAGATATTTTACTTGAAATCCACCTTATTCTGTGGTCCAGTTTTTGGGGTTCATTATAAATGTCATAGGTATCATCCTTATAATAAGTAATTGGGTTATTGACATCTCGGTTTTCAACTGCGTAATTTATTACTAAATCAACTAATAACTCTCCTGTTCGGTCTATTCCGTATGAGCCAATGCGGTCGTTGTATTTTCCTCCATAAAAAGTGTCTCCATTCTCATTCACATTATCTATTCGTATGGAGACAATATCTGGACTCAGGAATGTATTATTAGCAAAAAAGTTGATAGTGTTACCAGTGTCACTTCTTTCAATGGCATTAAGAAGAGATTGTTGCACATACCCCAATGTTACTAGGGCATTACTAGTGCCTGTACTATTCCAAATATAAGCTCCACCAATAACTACAGAAGCAGCTACACCAATAGTTGTCGAACTCACTCCTCCAATTACAAAGCCTGCTGCTTGCAAACCTTCTACAATTCCTGTCGCAGCAATGGCACCCCCTACGGATGGAAGAACTAGATCCTGTAAGAATTCTAGAACTGTAGTGCCGTCACCGTTTTCTAGGAGCAAAAGCCCAATAGCATCCGCTAAAACTTGGGCTTCTTCCGGTGTCAAATTGGCTGCTACAGCATCATGCCCTGTCGGGTCTGCGTAGTTAAGAGGATTATTGTTAACATAACTGTAGCGATTGAAGCTCTGCGGGTTGGCGGGGTCGGGTACAATCGTGTCAGGAGTGAGCATTCGGTTCGTGTTTGGGTCATAAAAACGGGCATTCATGTAGATAAGCCCAATTTCGGCATTGTGTTTGTGCCCGGTAAAACCCCGGTCGGTAATGTTTGTTGGCAATGCCCCGCCCCGCACTTCGCCAAACGGCGCATACCGCACAATGTCATCCACCAAACCACTGCTGCTCAACGCCACCACCCGCACCGCCACAGCCTCCCCACCTTTAAGAAAACGGCCGTTTTCCTCAAAAAATTTTACCATACATGGAAGGATACAGGTTCATTTTCCGTGTCCTTCCGTGTTCTTCCGTGTCCAAAAACGGCCGTTTTCCTCCCACCATCACCTAAATTGCAGTAAGATACAGATAGAGTGTAGTAAGAGAGGTAAAGCTATGGCATCAGCGGAAGAGGAACAAGAGCTGCTGCGGCAAGATATTCGTTTGCTGGGCGGCATTTTAGGCGAAGTCATTACGGAACAGGCCGGAGAGCAGCTTTTTGAGCTAGAAGAACACATCCGCAACCTGTCCAAAGCACGGCGGGAGGCGGGTGGCGAACGATTTGAAGACGACCTGAAACATCTGGTCAGCAGCCTGGACAGCGCCAGCGACGAACTCATTGCCCGCGCCTTCACCGTCTATTTTGAGCTAATCAACCTGGCCGAAGACCAGCAGCGGGTGCGCGTGCTGCGGCAGCGGGCGCGAAAAGCTCACCCAAGACCGCTGCGTGAATCCATTCCGGCCGGCGTTCGCACCCTGCGTGAGCGGGGCATGGGCGAGGCGGAAATGGCCGCCCTGCTGGAACGGCTTGATATTGAGCTGGTTTTTACGGCTCACCCCACCGAGGCCAAGCGTCGGACGGTGCTTTCCAAGCTGCGGCGGGTGGCCGATATGCTAACCGATTTACAGGAGCGTGACCTGCTGCCGGACGAACGGGCAGAGTTGCTACACCATGTACGGTCGGAAATTACTTCGCTGTGGCTGACGAATCGGAGCAGAACGGCCGTTTATACCCCCGAAGATGAAGTCAAAACCGGCCTGTACTACTTCGAGCAAACGATTTGGAACGTCATTCCCAAAATCTACGCCACGATGCAGACTGCCCTGGCGCAATATTACCCCAACCTAGCATTGCCTAAACGCTTCCTCACCTTTGGCTCCTGGATTGGCGGCGACCGCGATGGCAACCCCAACGTCACTGCCAAAGTCACAGCCGAAGCACTGCGGCTCCATCGTGGTCAGGCACTAACCCTCCACCAGCCGATGCTGCGCCAGCTTAACCGCTCCATCACCGTTTCCGACCAACTCGTTGACATTGAGCCAGAACTGCTGCAAGCTATCCACAACGCCGCCGTCGAATCGCGCCACGTCTCTTACCTGCGCGACCGCTATCCCAACGAACCCTACCGGCTGCTGGCAGCGATGATTAGCGAAGATTTGGCAACAGCGCGTACCGATGGCAAGATGGTGCAGCGGCTGTTGGGGCAGGAACCGCCTCCTAAACAGTTTCGCAGCGGGGCTACGCTGTGCCGCCAACTTGACCTGATTGACCGGACGCTGCGCGAGCAAGGGTTGGGGCAGCTTGCCAGCGATGATTTGGAAAAGCTGCGGCACCAGGCGCAGGTGTTTGGGTTGCATGTGGCACGGCTTGATATTCGGCAATACAGCGAATACAATACGGCCGTTCTGGATGAATTGCTGCGGAAAAACGGCCGTTTTCCCCACTTTGCCCAGCTTTCCCCCAGCCAACGCGCCGATTTACTCTCCCAACTGCTCACCGAACCCATCCCCGACCTCACCCAGCTTGCCGACCTCTCCCAAGAAACCCAAGAGACGCTCAACCTGTTTAACGTGCTGCGGCGCGGCGTGGCCTATTACGGCCCCGACATCTTGGGAACCTACATCGTCAGCATGACCCACGGCCCCGAAGACATTCTGGCTCCGCTGCTGCTCGCCTATTGGCATGATTTGTGTCTGGCGCCAGATAAAGATTTTGAGGGGTTGACCTTTGTGCCGCTGTTTGAAACCCGCGCCGACTTGCGCGAAGCACCGGTCGTCATGACCACCCTCTTCCACCACTCCGCCTACGCCCCTCACCTGGAGCGGGTTGGCCGCAAGCAAATGATCATGATTGGCTACTCGGACAGCAACAAGGACGCAGGCTATTTAGCCGCCAACTGGGAGCTGTACGAGGCGCAGGAACAGTTGGCAGAATGCTGCCGCGCCAACGAGGTGGTGATGATGCTGTTTCACGGGCGGGGTGGCACCATTGCCCGTGGCGGCGGTCCGGCCAATCGCGCCATTTTGGCCCAGCCCCCCGGCTCCGTCGCCGGCCGGGTGCGGATTACCGAACAGGGGGAAGTGATTGGGGAACGGTACGGCCATCCGGCCATTGCCCAGCGCCATTTAGAGCAGGTGATTCACGCCGTGCTCCTGGCGAGTATGCCGCCCGACAAAAGCCAGCTCCCCCAGCCCAAACCGGCGTGGCGCGAGGCGATGGCAGAAATGGCGGCCACGTCCTACCATGCCTATCGCCAATTTATTTATGAAACGCCAGAACTGCTGGAATATTGGAGCCAGGCCACGCCGCTAAACGAGATTAGCCAAATGCGGATTGGGTCGCGGCCGGCGAAGCGGCTGGGCGGCGATATTTTGAGCAGCCTGCGAGCCATCCCCTGGGGGTTTAGCTGGATGCAAAGCCGCCATGTGCTGCCGGGATGGTACGGGGTCGGCCATGCGCTGGCGGCGTTTGGCTCCACCCCGGCGCGGCGGGTGCTGCTGCAAGAAATGTACCGTGAATGGCCCTTTTTCCGCACCGTCATTGACAACGCCCAGGTGTCACTGGTGAAGGCCGACATGGGAATTGCTCGGCTCTATGCGGAGCTGGTGGAGGATGAGCGGGTGCGGGAGCAGGTATACGGCCACATCAAGGCGGCGTTTGCGGAAACGGAAGCGTGGATTTTGCGGGTGACGGTGCAGCAGGAATTGCTTGATAATGACCCGGTGCTGCAGCAGTCGGTTCGGCTGCGGAACCCGTATATTGACCCGCTGAATTTTATTCAAGTCAGCCTGTTGTCGCGGCTGCGGTCACTGCCGCCGGAGGCGCGGCAGGGCGAAGAGGGGCAGTCGCTGCTCCGCATTATTTTCCTGACGATCAATGGGATTGCGTCGGGGTTGAAGAATACGGGGTAATCGGTAATCGGTAATCAGTAATCGGTAATGTCGTTACACGACCGCTTCGCGTACAGTGGCCTGGACTGGTTACTGAAAACTGATTACTGATTACTGCAAAAAACTATGTTGTGCATTGGACATCGTGGGGCAATGGGGCATGAGCCGGAGAATACGCTGCTTTCGGTGGCGAAGGCGTTGGAATTGGGGGTGGATTGGATTGAGATTGATGTGTATGTGGTGGAGGGGGAACTGGTTGTCATTCATGATGATGAGCTAGACCGGACGACGAACGGGACGGGGTTGGTGATGGCGCAATCGCTGGCGTATTTGCGCTCACTGGATGCGGGTAAGGGGGAGCGGATTCCGCTGCTGCACGAGGTGTTTGAGCTGGTGGATAGACGGGTGGGGATTAATGTGGAGTTGAAGGGACCAGAAACGGCCGTTCCTACCCTCCAATTTCTCCAATCTTACCTAGCTTCTGGCTGGGATATTAACCAAATCCTCCTCTCTTCCTTCCGCCACGACGAGCTGGCCGTTGCCCGCCAGCTTCACACCGAGGTGCCGCTGGGAGTGTTGCTGTGGGGCAACATGGATGTAGCCATTCCGACGGCGCAGCAGTTGCGGGCGTTGTCGGTCAATCCCTGGTACAAGCAGCTAACAGAGCCATTTGTGCAGGAAGCCCACGACCACGGCTTTCTGGTGTTGCCCTACACCGTCAACGAACCCGACGACATCGGCCGGCTGCGCGGCTGGGGGGTGGATGGGGTGTTTACCAATTACCCAGAGCGAGTACTGTCTCACGCTGCTGGTTGAGAAAAGGAAAGGACAAATAGCGATGGAACCGATTGAAATGTTGCAAAAGCGTCATGTTCGGCTGATGCAGAACAGTGTGAAGACGTTGGGGCATATTTTGCATTTTGTGTCGCCGGAAACGGCCGTTTCCCGGCGTGACGGCCCCAACGGCTGGACAATCCTCGAAGTCGTTTGCCACCTGCGCGACTTTGACGGCTTCTTTTATGATCGCGTGATGATGATGCTCGAACATGACCACCCCATGCTGCCCGCCTATGACCACGAGCAGATCGCCATTGACCGCCGCTACAACGAGCAAGATTTACGTCAGGCGTATGCCGATCTGGTCGCCTCGCGGCAGCGGTTTGTGGCGTTGTTCAAATCACTGGATGCGGCGCAATGGGCACGCACTGGCATTCACCCCGAACGCGACAGCTTTGGCGTAACCGATGCCGCCGTTCAGGTAGGGCACCATGACAACGACCATTTGGAGCAGATTACACGGATTTTGGTGGAAGGGGTGTAGAAATGGGGAATTGGGAATTGAGAATTGGGAATGAAGCCCTCCATTCCCAATTCTCAATTCCCAAATCTCTATTCCTAATTCGCCGGCGGCTTTTCCCCGTAGTATTGATAGTAGTTGGTCTCAATCGTGCCGTTGTAGAGTTTGCGAACGCGGTCGGGGCGGGCGCGTTTGAAGTAGTCGGGGAATTTTCGGTCGGCTGTGAGAATATAGACTGACCAGCCTTGCTTTTTGCGGAACATTTTGTTGAGGGCAATGTAAATTTGGTTGAGTGCCTGATACTCGGCCATCCGCACGCCGTAGGGCGGGTTGGTGATGACGATGCCGTACTGTTGGTCAATCCACAGGTCACGCACGTCCTTGACGGCAAACACGATGTCATCGCCCACGCCTGCTTTGGCCGCGTTGCTTTTGGCAATTTCAATGGCGGCGGGGTCACTGTCGTAGCCATAAAGCTGCAATTCTCCGTCGTGGCGAATTGCGGTTTCGGCTTCTTGCCTGGCTTCAGCCCAGGCGGAAGCGGGAATGATAGGCCACTGTTCGGCAACAAACGGCCGTTTGAACCCCGGTGCCATATTACGAGCCATCAACGCCGCTTCGATGAGAATGGTACCCGACCCACACATTGGGTCTAGCAGCAATCTGTCCGGCCGCCAAAAGCTCAGTTTCACCAGTGCCGCCGCGAGCGTTTCCTTCAGCGGTGCTTCCCCCGCCTCTTCCCGATAGCCCCGCTTGTGCAGCCCCGCGCCAGAGGTATCGAGCGTTAGCAATGCCGCATCTTTGAGGAGGGACAGGTGAATGGCGTACTCGGCTCCTGTTTCCGCCAGCCACGCCACCCCATACGCCGCACTTAGTCGATCCACCACCGCTTTTTTGACGATGGTTTGGCAGCTTCGTTCGCTCATGAGGGTGGATTTAACAGTGCGGGCGGTAACGGGAAAACGGCCGTTTTCCTCAATCCACCGTTCCCATTCGACTGCTTTGCACTGTTCATACAGGTCGTCAAAGGTCGTTGCCGGAAATTCTGCTACCTTCAGCAGCAGCCGGTCGGCACAGCGCAGCCATAAGTTGAGCCGGGGAATGTCAGTCAACGTAGCCGCAAACTCAATACGCCCGGGCGACACGGTAACGTTGTCAAAGCCTAGTGCCTCAACTTCTAGCCGCACCATTTTTTCCAGCCCGAATTTGGCTGTGGCAATCAGGGTAATCATCATTTAGGATATTTTCCGATAAAAGTTTACTGCGATCCTAAGTGATTATATGGGAATCCAACCCTGTACGCACGATCCCTCCCCCGGTGTCGAAGAAAATTCAAACTGCCCGCCTAAACTTTGAATACGAGCTGCCATTGAGCGCAAGCCAAAGGCACCTTGCGCTTGCTTCTGGCGACGCTGTTCGACAGATGAGCCTTGCCCATTATCGGTGATACAAAACTGTACCCGGTGATTCTCACAGTTTAAGACAATGTTAACGGCCGTTGCCATCGCATGTGCCACTATATTATCTAACGCCTGTTGCACAACACGATAAAGCGCATGGCGTGCCTCCAGCGAAAGAACCTGATCAACCGACGGAGGCAACTGCCAAACAATTTGAACACCTGTACGCCGTTCAAACTGTTCACACAAGCTCCCAATCGGCTGCGTTAAGCCATGCTCCAATTGGCTTGGAGCCAAATTATTACGAATCTGGCGCACCGCCCTGGCCGCTTCCTCCACGTCAAGCATGCTCTTGTCCAACAGTTGATCCGCTTTGTCGGGTGTTGTCCACATCGTTTGGCGGCTAACTTCCAGGTAAAACGGCAAACGCCCCAGAAGTTGCTGCACCGTGTCATGTAGTTCCCGCGCCAACTTCAGTCGCTCACTTTCCTGAGCCAAAGCGATGTGGCTGGGGACTTGGCGCAGTTGTTCAACCTGCTGCGCCGTCAACAGAAACAGCGCCGATTGTTGGGCAATCAACTCAATGACATCGAGGTCGCGCTCATCAAAAATTTCCTCATCCCAGCGATTTCCCAGTCCCAATAATCCTGTCATCGTGTTGGCAACCCACAGTGGAACCAGCATCGCAATTTGCTGCTGCTGCCGAAATGGGCTTAACCAATTGGGCAAGACCACTGCTTGCCCCCCAAACTGCACTGGTTGTTGCAGGGATGCTGAAGCTGCTGGCAACTGTTCAGGTAGCGTTTGCTCCCACTCACCCGCTTGCCCAACTAGCTGGAAGGCCGCTGTCTCTTCTTGCCAAATCCACACGGCTGCCCTTTCTAGCTGCAATTCGCTGACCAGGGCTGCGGCAATCCGTCTTGGCATGGCTAACAAATCGGCCTGGCTCATCACATGCTGCCCAAACCGCTTGGCCGCATCATCGTTATGCTGTCGCCAATGCAAAACGCGGCCAAAAAAGCCGCGCCATGAACTTTGTGTTACCCAAATAAGGCTGACGATTAAAGTCATGCCGAGGGCGGGAACAAAGGGGGGCAGTTTCCAGGCAATTGATGAGGATGGTAGTGACCATGCCCAAATAACAGAGCCAATATTGGCAACAATGGCACTGACAGCTAAAACAGGCACGACTAAAAAGAGGGGTGACGGCCGGCGAAAGGTTTGATAGCGCAGGATGACCAGGGCAGCGGCAGCAGGGCCGGCGGCAACCAAGTAGCGGGAGTCTAACCCACACCAATAGATGGTATGTGACCCATCTCCAGGTGAAAAGAGTGTCCAAATGGCAATGAGATATGGCAGAATAAAGGAAATGCCAATGAGCATGACGACAGCTTGCCGACGCAACCGTCGCGACGAGTTTGTAATGAATACGGTCAGTAGGCGAATCAAAATAGCGGCGACCCCAACCATGCTCATCGGCCAAGCAATCTTAAAGCCGAGATTATCAAATTGATCAGTTCTGGTTATAGACCAATTGAGCCAGAGTGCAAGACGACCACCGCTATAGCCAATCAGTGCCATAAATCCGATTCCGTACACAAGGTAAAGTAGGAATTTGTGCTGAAATCGGGAGTGTACTGGGAACAACAAGGCAAAATGAATAAATGAACAACCCAAAAAGGCAAATGCTCCCAAGCCTAATATATCCAGAAGGTTAGTCACTGTATCGGTGTGGACAAATAAGCCAACGCGGTTTAACCAGCGATTAATAGCTCCAAGACAACACATAACAACGAAAACCCGATTGAGTGGCTCTGATGACGGACTCTGATAGACAATTAAGGAAAGTAGCCAAAACATGAGACCGCCAATTAGATGCGGAATCATGAGGTCAAGGCAATGAACCCAGCTAAAGGGAATTACACGCAGTTGTTTTTCAAGGAGTTTTCCTTCCTCCTCTACCTTCAAACTGATAACAGATGGTTGGCGATTATAAGCCTCCCAAAATAATGCAGGTTCATCAATATGGTAGTCATAAACATGACCATCTATTTCCAATAAGCGGGTGTTCGTGGCTAAACCTGCCTCAGAGATTCCTGGCCACCAAGTGGGCGTAATAATGTCAATTTCCCAGCGATTGCTGATTGGGTTGTAAAAGGTGAGGTAGCCACCAAAAGGTTGTCCAATGCTACGATAGAAATTAACGGCCGTTGCTATTCCAGCCACTAGTGTCAAAACGATTAACCAGCCTAGCCAATCCCGAAACCAGCGGTTGCCATGCATCAGGTTACGCCTTGCTGGTCAGACTCAGATCGTAGACGAGACAGGCTTGCGCCAGAACCGTTACTTGGCGCAGATGGGGTGCCTCAAGGTGCATCTGGTTCAGACCCAGCTTGTGGTAGATACGGCCGATATAGTTTTCGGCCGTTTTCGGGGCCATAACCAATACCTCAGCAATCCCTTTAACTGTATGACCTAATGCCACCTGCTGCGCCACCTCCATTTCACGCGGGGTCAGGTGGGTCAAAGCATCTACTGCCTGTTTGACCCAATATTGTTCCGTCGGCGGCAGTCGTTCCAGCAGTTCGGCAGCCGCACGACGCAGCTGTGTCACTTCGGAATCAATCATCACCTGCCCTTTCATGACGCCTTGTACGGCCTGCAACAGCTTGCTGGGGCGACTTCCCTTCAGCTGATAGCCAATTCCCCGTATCCCCTGCTGCACCAGCTTAAACAGCTCTTGCCCTCGGTCTTCATAAGCCGAGAACAGGACAACGCCCAGCGTTGGATAGTGCTGCTTGAGCCAGACGGCCAGTTCTACCCCCACGTTATTTTGCCGTGCGTTGTTGCTTGTTTTCGTTTCTGGGATTTCGATATCGATAATAGCGACCAATGGCCGCTGCTCTGCGACTAACACCCGTGCCACTGCCGCATCCCCAGCCTCAGACACCGTATACCCCTGCTCTTGCAGATAAAGGCACAACCCCATTCGCGTAAATTCATCATCATCAACCAACAAAATCTTGATAGCACACATACCATTCTCCCAAGACTGGATACAGGCAAAATTATACGCTAACTTTCCCAAAGAGACACAAATTGAGGGAAAACCCTCAATTCATATCAACCACCACCTACTATAATCCGATAGAGAGGGTTTCTTTATCATATCGTGTCGTATTCAACAGCATGAGCAGAGACAAGCTTGTAGGAGAGTCTATGTCAAATACAACTTTAGGTAATGTTCAATGGAAAGCAACTTTACTCCTGAACCTCTGGCGTTCTGTTGCTGCAAGTATTGTTTGGTTTATTGTCATGCTTTTCATGCAATATCCTTTTGCCGAGGCAGTCAGTATGCTTCTACTGCCTGTTTTCTATTTTGTTATCCTACTGCCGTTGGGGCTATTTGCCATATTCTTAACTGAGGTAGGAGTGCCGCTTGTCTGGTTTTTTTCGCTAATGGCAGCTATTGCCATTGTCGTAGGTGACCCCGTTCTCTTTTTGATAAGCCTTATCAACCCCACTATTCTTCCAGTACAGCATTACAGTCCTCTAAATTTCAAGCTGATTATGCTTGTCTACTAACCAAAAGTAGACCGAATATAAGAGACGAAATTTGCCTAAACCCGTGACGTGAGAATAGAAGGTGAATCATGGAATTACAAAATCTCGATGCTCAGTACAAATTGTTCCTTAAATATTGGTTCAACGGTTCTGATAATGAAAATATCAGAGACTATCAAACCGCCGATAAATTGCGCGAAAAGATCCTGCCTCAGGTTGAATCCCTATTAGATGAGGATAATGAAACTGGATTGTCAACCCTGCTTGACTGACAAAAGTCAGCAGAATTCAGTTGACAAAGGGGAAAACACCTCGAATTGAACAGAAAAACGCAGGTCATCGGCTGCCCTGGCCTGCTTCTTAGAAGCCTTGGCCGGTTCAGGGTCGGGCAACGGAGACAGACGCAAGCGCGTAATAAGCTCTAAGCCAACAGCCAAGGCACGTTTGACCCAATGCCAGCCAATCTTGAGGTAGCTATTGCCGCGAAACCAATGTGCATCGACTAGACGCCGTTTGCCCGCTTCAACCACAACCGTCCCTTGAGAAACAAGAAAGAGCGTGGCAATGGCGATGACAAAGCAAAGACGAGAGAGGGCATTGGCAGAACGGATGAGGGAAGATTCAAGTTGAAAGCCATTGGACTTGTCGTCAAGAAAGTTTTCTTCAATATCGAAGCGCAAGCCATAAGTATCGAAAGTGGTCACATCAGTTGGCAAATTGCTGACAATAAACCAACAATCCTTGCCGCCATTGGGCTTGGCAAGGGCAAGATGAACAGCACCAAACTGTTGTTTAGTGATGTAGACATTGTGCCAGAAGCAAGCTTGGCCGCGTTGGAGCTTGATGCTGCTGATTTTAATGTGGCGGGCACCGCGACGGTAAACCAAAAAGCTGGCCTTGATACGAATGTGCCAATCCCAAAGCAAGACCTCACTGAGATAAGCCATCAAGTCGGTATCGGCAAAGCCACGGTCAGCTAAAAAGACGACCCGGCTGTGGCTTGGCAGCAATTGGTACGCTCGATCCAGCAAATGCCGGTAAGCGATAAGGCTCACGCTGCTACTAGCGTGAGCCACCACCTGCCAGACCAAGGGGATGGCTCGTCCCCGATAGATAATAGAAAGACGAATCAGGCAATACTCATTCCACAGCATGGAGGTATCGAGAGCTAGGTAGAGGGTTGCTTCGCCCCATTCCGTCAACGCTTCCCGGATAATGACCCCATACAAGTCATGAACGTTAATTCGCTCATTATTGAGCCAACGCTGAAAGCGGCGCACGCTACTCTGGGCATACTGGGCGCGGCTGTCCACATAAGGTGCCCATTCGGTGAGATTGACCGTTTTGCTCATGATCAACCCAACGACCATCCAGGCAAGGGTATAAAAGTGGCGTTTATCGAGCCATTTGTGATATTGACCCAGAATCATGACTAAGGTATTGTACAAATTGAGAGTGCTTTTCATCTTTATCTTCCTTTTTTGTGATGAATCAAGAAAGATAACCTGTTTTCAGGTTTTGGAAAGCACTCCGTTTTGAGTTTTGTCAGTCAAGCAGATTGTCAACCATTTATTCCGATTTTGCTGAATTCTTGTTTGAATACTTCCTTTGTCTGAATAAACTCGGCAAAGCGACATCACAGGTACAGCATAATTTAAGGGTAATGGCCGAAAAAGCGATTGAATTAAACCCCAACAGCTTCCCAGGGCATTATTTTTTGACCGTCTACCATTCTTGGAATTTAAAACGAGTACATGCTGGCGATACACCAACTGTTTACAAGGGCGAAGATGCCGCATCGTCAATAGTAGGCACAGCCATTAATTTGTTATTCAAAGGAGCCACGCTTGGGGCTACGGCCACTGCCGCTGGCATTTCAAAATCAAAGTTCACCACGAGTGTCCAAAACCTGATTGCTGTCTATGAAAAGAACCTGCAGCAGGTACCCCTTGAAGCAGAGCATTATCTCAAAACAACATCTCGAATGTTTGAGATAGCAGAATATTGTGAAGATGTTAATAATCGAATCTGGCGAGACATTTACATAGCTATCAAAGCATTTGATATTAACAAAATTGATTACGCTAAACTTGAAGACGACATGATACCTGAAGCACAAGAGGTAGCAATGGAATTTATAGTCCTAGCCGATTCAAAATTGTAGCAGTCAAAAATTAGCAGGAAACAAAGGAGAATATACTATGACATCTGATAAAGGCCCATGTCGTAACTGCAATGGTCGGGGTAACGGCCCTTGCAAAAATTGTGGAGGAACAGGCCGCTTAAAAAGTGACCCGCGTTATGAGTGTGCTTATTGTAAGGGGAGTGGGCGACAAGAATGTCTCTATTGTCGTGGGTCAGGCAAGCAGCAATAGAGTGATCGTTATGTAAATTTACCTCAAGTGCCTTGTTCCTTCTTTGGTGCAAGGCACTTGTGCCATTTAAGGACCTAGTGCATAAAAGACTGATCTGGCACCTGAGAAGAGGGAATCGCAATGAGAAGCAAATTTTCTTTCATTATTTTGGTGGTTACATCTATGTTGCTTTCAAGTTTGCAGATTGGGGCATCGCCCAATATGGTACAGCCTGACTCAGAATTGGTGGTTGAAAAACGGCCGTTGTCAACTCCACAAACCACCGCACAACCTCCGCCTCATCTCATAGTGTCCACTGACCAAAATAATGCACAAACACAAAAGGTAATCGACACGAATTTACTTGATTTTTCAACGCCAATGCCGCCCATGAAAGTCACGCCAGTTGCATCCCCCCATAACCGTGAGTATACGTCTAAACCATTAGGATTTATAGTTAGCTTGCCTAACGATTGGACTGTCAATGAATACATAAATGTCGGTTTTGGCTTTTCATTTCTATCTCCTAAATTGCAATTTGATGACAATGGGGTCTTGCATAGAGGATCATATATTACAGTACGAAAGTTTGATTTTGGTTCAGCTCCCAATGCTTTAGAAGATGCGCTTGGGAGAAAAGTAGCCACTTTTATCGGAGAATTTCCCGCTATAAAATATGTGCCAATATCCCAAGAGGAAAACGCTAAGGTTAGTGTCGATATTTATCATGATAGGTACCTTTATAGATTTACTTTGCACTATGATGTTCAAGGCGATGATATAGCAAAAGAGCAGGCTAAGATTTTTGAAAGTATCCTTGCTTCTCTTGAGTTTATCGAACCCGTAGGCAAACTGCCCATGAAGGCCGTGAAAGAAAATTTCAGAGCCTTGTCCTATGACCCATTAGCATTCCCATTTCCAGCTGGAAATGAATGGGAAATAGCTAGCGGATATCAAAATGGCAATCAACACGAGGGTTATGCTTTATACTCTAATTTATCCATTTAGTGGACAAAAAAAGGCGGGGTAGGTAAGCTGACTTCAAAAACAAGACCAATTGTTAGGAGAAGTCAGATATGCTAACCATACCCCAAGAAATGATGCCCGTGATTTTACCATTTGTCGCCTTGTTTAGCGAAACCGTGTGGGACTATGCCCAAATCCTCTTGCTGGGTGCTGTTTTGGCACCGGGAAAGCGAACCGTGAGCGCGGCTCTGACGGTGATGGGTTTGAAGGATGACCCACAGTATCAGAATTATCATCGTGTTCTCAATCGCGCCCAATGGTGCGGCTTGACCGCCAGCCGCATCTTGCTGGGGTTACTGGTGGCTACCTTTGTGCCAGCCGATGCGCCTATCGTCCTGGGCATAGATGAGACCTTGGAACGGCGGCGGGGTGAACGAATCAAGCAGAAAGGGGTGTTCCGAGACAGTGTCCGTTCAAGCAAGAAATATCTGGTACACAGTTTTGGCTTGCGGTGGGTCAGCATGATGCTCATGGTGGCGGTTCCATGGAGCAGTCGGACGTGGGCGTTACCCTTTTTGACCTTGAATGCCCCCAGTGAAGCAACCAACCAGAAAAATGGGAAACGGCACAAGACAAGCATTGATTGGATACGGCAGATGATATGCCAGGTACGCCGCTGGTTACACAACCGCGTCATGGTCGTCGTCACCGATGGGGGGTTAGCGGCGGTGAAATTAGGCTTGACCTGTGTCGGAATGCTCCTACCCGTGACTTGGGTATCCCGTTTGCGGCTAGATGCCAGGCTGTATGGGTGGCCGGAAGAACAAGCCAAGGGCAAAAGAGGGGTGAAAGCGAAAAAAGGGAAACGGCAGCCATCGTTGAAAGTCCGTTTGCTGGATAAAGGGACGAAGTGGCTCAAGACCGAGGTTGCCTGGTATGGGGGACGAACCTACACGATTGAGTATGTCTTCGGTCAGGCTTTATGGTACACACCAGGGTTTGACCCGCTGCCCATCCGTTGGGTTTTGGTGCGCGACCCTGCTGGCAAGTATGAGGCCACCGCCTTTCTTTGCACGGACTTGACGGCCGACCCCTTGCAAATTCTGCACTGGTTTATCCTGCGGTGGAATGTCGAAGTCACCTTTGAGGAAGCCCGTGCCCATTTGGGCATGGAAACGCAACGTCAATGGTCAGAACTGGCGATTGCCCGAACGACACCCGTTTTATTGGGTTTGTTCTCATTGGTCACGCTGTGGGCGTACCACTTGACCAAAGACAAACCTTTCCCAGTGCGTACCTCGGCATGGTATGCGAAAAAGAAACCCACCTTTTCCGATGCCTTGGCGGTGGTACGTCGGCAAATCTGGTTTGGGCTATGGGGAAAATATGTCGAATCCACCGCCAAACCGGACTATGTCCTAATTCCCACCGCTATTTTCAACGGTTTGGTGGAAGCGATGTGTTACACCGCTTGATAGGGCGATAATTCAGGGTTTTGCGGCACATTGGGCATATTTGGCAGAGGGTGTAGATACAACGTCCTGCTTCTTCCTGCCAATCTCCTACATTTCCAATGTTCCCAAATGGACAAAGTCGAGTTATATGGACTTGACTTTGTACGTGCAGACGGGAATACTGCTAGCGATCTTGCTTTGTCACCAACAAATGGAATTCTAAGCTGGATAAATACCACGGCCTCTAAATGTATTGACATTTCTATCGCCCAAGTGTCATCGACAGATGATTTATTTCTTGAGATTTGTCATGTGTCATTAGAATCGTACCTATCAAATGGAAGCCCGTTGGTAAAAGCGCAGGTATTGGGTCCCCCAGCAACTGATGGGTGTGGTGGTTATTGTTCTACTATCCACATCCATATAGCACCCTTCATTGGCAAACGTGGAAATCCTTGGGTAGATCCAACTTCTATGACAGCTGTGCCATTTGTTCCTGAATACGGCCTTGAATTGGATGGACACTCTTTTCATCCAAACGGTACTGATGATCAGTATGGAGGGACGCAAGGTTACTATTCTTCAATAGGCTTTATATGCCCACCGCTGTCACTGCTGTCGGATCAATGCGGGGGAGGGGCTGACCTAAACCCACCTGATCTTCTTTCCCCAAACAACGGCGAAATTCTGGATAACAGATCGGTTCATTTTGCTTGGCAGAGCCCCAATTCTCCGAATCAAACGGGGTATACATTCCGACTCAACACAAGCGCAAATCCAGATACGCAGCCTTGGCTTGTGGATACGGGACTTGGAAACGAATACACAAGCTACGACCATACCTTTGCCGCAGATGGCACATTTTATTGGCATATGCGAACGTGGAATGAATCTGGCGAGGCCAGCGCGTGGGTGACAAGACAATTCCACATAGACACCGCTAACGAGTCCGACGAGGTAAAGTTGTGCGGGACGGATAACGCCGCTGATTGCTGGTTCTTTCCGACGGGTGTTTACAGCGATCTGTCAGCGTGGGGGCTGAACGACTGGGCACGCTCAGTTGAGGTACCCAGCGGAAAATCGGCCTTTCTCTTTAGAGAAGGTGGCCTACGCGGAACGGCCGAATGTTATAGCGGCGACCGAATCCCCCTGCCCAGCGGCGACCCTTGGGATTTAAGAGGCCAAGTCACTGGCGTTCAAACCTTTAACCAAAGCAACTGCCCCACCGCGCAACTCTACAGCGTCGTCATGTATGACCACCAAAACTATGGCAGTCACCATTGGGGGATTGGCTACAATGAAGGACTCCATAACCTCAATCAAATCGGTGGCCCCGATGACCTCTACTTCAATGATCGCGGCGAATCTGTCCGCATTCCCAATGGCTGGTCTATCCGCCTCTACGAACACAACGACCGGGGTGGGCAAGTCAGCGGCTGCTTAATCGGCGATGTCTCTAGCCTTGGCAGTTTAAACAACACCGTTTCCTCAGTTGACATATTCCACAACGCCGCTTGCACTCCTCCAACACCCACACCACCCTCTAATTTATCTGTTAGCGGCACCACAGACAGCAGCATTTCTTTGGCCTGGCAAGATAATTCCAGCAATGAGACCAGTTTCAAAATTTATCGCTGGGGCTGGAACGGCACAGTGTGGGACTTCCTTTACCTTGATTCCGTAGCTGCCAATGTCACGTCCTACACAGACACAGGACTCAATTGCGGCGAAACCCGCTACTACACCGTCAGTGCCGTCAATAACGGTAGCGAATCGGCGCAAGCGGACTGGGTTCAGGGGGAAACGGCCGTTTGTCCCACTGTGGAAATAACAAATGCTTGGACAGGTGATAGCAACTGGAGTCCCAAAAGCACCTTTGATCCCGGTGACGCCATTCAATGGGTGCTAACCATTGTCAATACAACAGGTGCCGACGCCGATATCGACGTATCTTATGATGTCTACGGCCCAACTGGTGAGCATGTTCTGAATTGGAGCGGTGTTCTTACCGTTAGTAATGGTGGTTGGGATTTTGGATTGCCCGGCACCGTGGCTGATGGCTTAGGCGGAACCAATTCCTTTGACGGCGCGGGCAATTATCAAGGACACATCACCTTGGCCACCACCACCTATCTTTCTACAGGACCTACCCAAATCCATGTCGGCACTGAACAAAACGGCAGCCAAGTCACGCTCACATGGACACACCAGCCCCAAAACACAACCTACGAAGTTTGGCATAGCCCCAGCCCCTACTTTACACCAGGCAATAGCGGCAGCAGCAAGCTCGCCACGCTGACAGCACCGACATCTGAATTTACGGTGAATATGGCTGGTTTTTATAAAGTAAAGACACTCAACACAACTGGATCAGTTATTTCCAACGAAGTCGGGATTTTTAACTTTCCGATTTCTTCTGGGGAGCCACCTACCCCAACCTATAATTGGTCTTTAGTGAATCAGTCAATAAAGCCGTCAGCCAGAGCGGGTGTGGCCTTAGCGGTTGACACAAGCACCAACGATCTCGTGCTGTTTGGTGGTACATGTGCGGGCTTTGCTTGTGGTGATACGTGGGTCTACGATGGCAATAGCTGGCAAGAACTTAATATTAGTGGGCCTAGCCCTAGAGAGAATGCCAGAATGGTCTATGACAGTTCGCGGCAACGGATTGTGTTGTTTGGTGGACATGTCTGGGCTGGTGCCCATCTCAACGATACATGGGAATTTGACGGCAGCAGTTGGAGCCAAATCAATACGAATAACACACCTTTGGGGCGCAGTAATCAAGCAATGACCTATGATCCTGTTCGAGGCAAAGTTATCATGTTTGGCGGCTGGCGGGGAACGCAAACGGGGAATGATATTCTGAGTGATACGTGGGAATATGATGGCACAGATTGGACACAGGTTAGCCCAGCCCATTCACCCACAGCCAATGCTGGCCCATGGATGTCCTACGTTCCAGATTGGAGCAAAACCATCTTATCGGTTCGCAATGGAACGCAACAATACAACCAAACTTGGGCGTATGATGGGGTTGACTGGACTGAGATTGGCACGCCAACTATTCCCAGACGCTACAATTATCAAATGGCCTATAATCCGCTGCAACAACGGCTTGTTTTGTTTGGTGGCTACGATATTTTGTACCATTCAGGTGCCTATGCCGATACGTGGGAATTTGATGGACAGCAATGGGTTGAGGCCACCCCGACAACCAGTCCACCAGCAACATGGGCGAGTGAAGCCGTTTATTATGCCCCCCTAAATGGCGTTGTCATATTTGGTGGCAACAGTCCCAATCAAAATGACTTGGTCGATACGATGTGGCGCTATGGGCCAAATAACTGATCAACTCAAAAGTTATTGAGTAAGGAGTAAGCATTCTCAAATATGGCTTGTTCTACCAGCCCCGCACACTTCAACATTGATTGCTCAGTACAAGCTTGAGAATGCCTATCTCCCCATCTTAATTGTTTGGGAGGGTAATCGTAAAGGTACTGCCCCGCCCCGGCTGGCTTTCGGGGATAGTACGAAGCGAAGTTTGAAATACAGATTCCAGCGCCGCTCCTAGACTATGGTTTTAATCGAGACACTGTTCAACAGCGCACTTTAGATATCCAAACTAGCAAATGACAGTTGTCTCAAATACTATGCCGTTAAAGCGTCTTGACATGTACCAAAAATACCGTAAATGATCACAAAGGAAGATATTCAACCCAATTCATCATATGGTCTGCATCATACACTTTTGCCATTAGCTCCAAATCTCGAACCATCGTGTCAATGTTTACTCGTTGCTGATGTCCATAGATGATTCCCCCAAATGGAATGCCGTTCAGTAAACGATATTTTGCTTCGGCAAGTAAATCATCATCTTGTGAAACCAGCACACAACCTAAACTGGTAGCTCGATCCAACAAAACATCATCATCTGCCTCTGCATAATTATCTTCTTGGGCAGTAATAACGGAAACTCCAACCAATCTTAACCCCAATGTAACGGCATAAGGAACGTGAACATCCATGTACAGCGAGAGGCTCATGTGAGCAACCCTTGGGCGCGAAGTTTCTTTGCCAAGGGGGAGGGGAGTGCTTCTCTGCGAGAACGGTCTGCATATTCAAGTCTTTTTTTCATGTCAGCATCCAGTTCCTCTTTGTGATCCCAGTAGTAGGCTAGGGCACTATGAATTTGGCTCATGGAAAGATGCGGAAATTGAAAATGAAGTTCTGGCGGACTCCAACCGTAAGCTTGATGTGCGCCAACTAATTCAACAACTTTCATGGTTGTACCAGAAATTATCGGCACACCTTTTTCATTTATGACAACTTGCTTATAGGCAGTTAGCGTACTCATACTCGTTCCTTTTTTGATTTACTATACTGACATTTTAGCATTTTTCCGATAAGAGATAAAGATTATTGTTGAAAATAGCGGTGGCTCGTCCCAATGAAACTGCCACGTCACCCAGCCGGCAGCAAGTAGAGATTCTCCGCCAGCAATTCCAAGTAAACATTGCTGCCAGCCGGATACAGATCCTGCGGGCGCGGGTCATACTGCACGGCGGCTAACAGTTGGTCGCCCACTTCCAGTTCATACTCGGCCAGCGAGCCGAGGTAGGTCATGTGGCGCACGCGGCTGAGTATGGTTGGTTTGTCGGCGGGTGGGGCCAGATGAAGGCGCAGCGATTCTGGGCGCAGCAATAGTAGGGCTGTGTCGCCTATGGCAAAGGGGTGGTTGTGGTTGGGCGGCACGGTGAGCAGTGTGTCGTAGAGCTTCACCTGTGGCCGTTCGCCCGTTTGCCCCACTACCTGCACTGGCAAAAAGTTGGCGCGGCCGATAAAGTCGGCGACAAATTGGTTGATGGGGTGGCGGTAGATGTCAATGGCGGTGGCGGCTTGCTGCAAACGGCCGTTTAACATCACCACAATCCTGTCCGATAGGGCCATCGCCTCATCCTGGTCGTGGGTCACATAAACACTGGTAATTCCCAAACTTTGCTGAATCCGCCGAATTTCCGTCCGCATTTGCACCCGCAGCTTGGCATCTAGATTGCTCAATGGCTCGTCAAACAGCAGCACCTTTGGTTCCATCACCAGCGCACGCGCCAATGCCACCCGCTGTTGCTGCCCCCCACTCAGTTCATTGGGAGCGCGGTTTTCCAGCCCGGTCAGCTCCGTTAGCTCCAGCACCTGCGCCACCTTGCGCTGCATATCACTTTTGCCCATGCGCTTAATGCGAAGACCATAGGCAATGTTTTCAAAAACGTTGAGGTGGGGAAAGATGGCGTAGCTTTGGAACACCATTGCCATGTCCCGTTTGTTGGGTGGTTGTTCATTGATCTCTTCATTGTCGAGGACAATACGGCCGTTTGTGGGGAACTCAAACCCAGCGATCAGCCGCAGTGTCGTCGTCTTGCCGCAGCCCGACGGCCCCAACAAAGTCACAAATTCGCCCTGCTCAATGTTGAGGTTGACCTGGTTGACGGCCATAACAGGCGCACTGCCGCCACGCCCCGGAAACTGTTTGCTCAAATTGTCTAGCTGTAAAAACACGTGCGTTCTCCACGAAATACCGCGTAGGGTCATAAATAGGCGTTCTGTGCAAGGAGATTGGAGATTGGAGATTAACCGTCTTCAATCCCCAGTCTCCAATCTTCAATTATCAGAAAGCCAGCGATTAAGGCTCATAACTAATCATCTACCCACCACCCATTGTCAAATCCACATTTTGCTGGCTGGCGAAGGCGCGGCCTAGCCAGAGATAGGTTAGCCCAATGGCGGCCAGCACGATGGCAATCAAGATGACCGAGTATGCCGCCGCTGTACTCATCCCCCCTTGTTCTACCTCGCTCAAAATCCAGACGGTGAGAATCGGCCATTCGGCGGTGGTGAGAAAGATGATGGCCGAAAGGCTGGTCATGTGGCGGGCAAAGGCAAAAATCAGACCGGCGATAAAGGCTGGCAAAATCAGCGGCAGCGTGACCTTGCGGAAGGTATATTGGGCATCCGCCCCCAAACTGCTCGACGCTTCCTCAATGGCGGGGTCAATTTGCTGTAACGCCGCCACACCTGCCCGCACCGAAGCGGGCAAGCTGCGAACGGCGTAGGCGGCGATGACGATATAGGGAGTGCCGATCAGTGCCAGCGGTTCGCCGTGAAACACCAGGGCGGCGGACAGGGTAAGGATACCTAGCGTGACCCAGTAGCGCACAGTCGGTGACAACCGTTCGGCGACAAAAACCCCAGCCGCCAAATAGGTGAAGCCCAGCATAGCCATGGTTGGCTGGGTAAACACTGTAATCATGCTGCTCAATTTGGAAATCAGTTTGGACAGCGTGCCGCCACCCAGTGACCGCCCCCACACGCCCAGCGGCCGGGTGACTAGCGGGCTGAGGTTGTAGATGAGCAGCAGGGCGGCCATGCCGAGCAGGGTATAGGTGAGGAGGCTGCGTTGGGGTTGGGGGGTGGTGCGCCAGACAACGGCCGTTAATAACAAAAATCCGCCCATCACCACAAACCGCCACACGTCCTCGTGCAGATTAAGTTGGCCGATGCCCCAGTTGAGGGCAAGGGAAACGGCCGTTCCTATCCCCAACAGCAGCAGTCGTTCCCGCCACTGTTTCGCCCCCTTGCTCACCAAGTACCCCGCCAGCAGCGCGTAAATGATTGTGACCACTAGCAGCGGAGCGCGGACAAAGGCAATGATGTAGCCAATACCCAAAATTGTTCCCGGCACGGCTCCACCCAAGTTGGAAATAAAATCGAGTGCCTGCTTGCCAGCAAACACCTTCCGTACCACCAAAAAGGCGATCACCATTCCCGCGATCCCGGCGATGGGTGTTGCTATAGCCGATAAAAAGGTGGTGGACAAAATGGCGTTCATCCCGCGTGTTAGCGCGTCGCCGTAATGGCTGAAATCTGGAGCATAGTTGATGCCCCACAGGGTGGTGAAAGAGCCAACCAGTATGGAGAGGTAGAGGGCGATGACGAGGAGGAGAATAACGGCCGTTGCCGCGATAAAACTCCAGCGGATCGCTGGCTCCTTGACAAAATTTTGCCCTCCCGTTGGCTTTCCCGTTACCGCCACATACGAGCGGCGGCTCACATAATAATGCTGCAACAAAAAGACCGTCAACGTGGGCAGCAGCAGCACCAGCGACAGTGCCGCCCCCTTCTGCTGGTCAAACAGCCCGTTGATTGCCAAAAATATCTCTACCGACAGTACCGTGCGGTTACCCCCCAACAGCAGCGGGTTGCCCAAATCCGCCAATGATTCTACAAACAGCAGCAAAAACGACCCCGCCAGCCCTGGAATCAGCAGTGGCAGCGTTACCGTGCGGAAAATGTGCAGCTTGCTGGCTCCCAAACTCAGAGCCGCCTCCTCAATCGAAGGGTCGAGCCGCTCCAGCATGGCTCGAATGATCAAATATGCCACGGGGAAAAAGGTAATGATCTGGACAAATACCAATCCATCAATCCCGTAAATATCATTCATTCCCTGCGTAAAACGAATGCCTAGCAGTTGGCGTGTCACCAGCCCCGCCCGCCCAAAGAGTAAAATAGTGGCAATGGCAATGGCAAACGGCGGCGAAATCGTCGGCAGCAGCGTGAAAATATGCCAGAAACGATGCCCCGGCACGCTGCAGCGCACCATAGTATAGGCAAAAACAAAGCCAATTAGCGTTCCCCCAGCGGCTGTGGCAATGCCCATGCTGAGCGTATCCCACAGCACGTTCCAACTGTACGTGCGGAAGGCTGGATCAATGTAGCGGCCAAAATATTCCAGGCTTAATTCACCCGTTTCCAGATCAAAAAAGCCTTGCCAAACCACGCGCAGCAGCGGAAAAGCAATGAACAGAAAGACAAACACCCCCACCAGCAGCAGTCCCATTGCTAAAATAGGGTCACGTCCTATTAGCTTGATCTCCTGATACCGCCGCCACCACCCCGCCCAGCGGCGCGGCACGTTGTTAGTTGGGTCAATTGTTGCCTTGTTCATAAAAATTTGGTTGTAGCCGAGGATTCCAATCCTCGCTCTTAGGCTTTCGCAAAAGAACGGGCTTAGAAACACTCGGCTACAAAATTAACAACCGCTTGCTTACTCTTTCAGGCTGTCGGCGTTGGCAATTTCGTTGGTGAAGCGATCTACAAAGGCGGTTTTGTTTTCGCCACAATATTGAAAGTCATAATCAATCAGGTTGACATCCAGTAGCTCCGGCATGGATGCCTCGGCCCCGTTGACGGTGGGTGCCTGGAAGGCAGCGTATTTGGGGCCAAGTTCCTGTGTGGCTGGTTCCAGTGCCCAATCAAACCATTTCTGGGCAGCGTCCAGATGGGCAGCACCTTTGATGATACCCATGCCACCGATTTCGTAGCCAGTTCCTTCTTCGGGGAAGGTTAGCACCAGCGGCGCACCGGCTTCAATTTGAGCCACGATGTCGTGGGAGAAGACGATGCCAACGGCCGCCTCACCCTGACCCACAAACCGCGCTGGGGCTGAACCACTCTTGGTGAACTGATTCACTTGCCCGGCATAGGCGTTTAGGTAATCCCAACCTGCATCCTCACCGCGCATTTGTAGCACGGTACAGAGAGCCGTATAAGATGTACCGGAACTGGACGGGTGCGCCACCATAAGCTGGCCGCTGAACTCTGGCTTGAGCAGGTCGTCCCAACTGCGGGGCGGTTCCAGACCGGGGTTTTCGTCGAGGAAGTTTTGGTTGGTAGCAAAACCCAGTGAACCAACGTAGACACCAGCCCAGGTATGGTCAGGGTCGAGCATCAGGCCAGGGTCTTTGATGTTGCCAAGATTGGGTGAGTCATAGGCTTCAAGCAGGTCTTCGTCCTTGGCGGCAATGAAGCTGTCAATCGGGCCACCCCACCAGATGTCAAACTGGGGGTTGTCCTTTTCATTCCGCAGCCGGGTCAGCGATTCGCCGCTGGACATACGCACGAAGTTGACGGTGATTTCGGGATTAGCGGCTTCAAATTCAGCCTTCATTCCTTCGCACCATTCTACCTGGGGGGTGCAGAGCAGATTAAGCTCGGTGCTGGCTGCTTCTTGCTGGCAGGCAGAGAGAGCGAATATCGTGGTGACGATGAATGCAAGGATGGGGGTAAATCGTTTGATCTTGGACATAGTTCCTCCTTGGTACATGGGTGTACCTCTTGCCAAGTTTATAAGAAGGATGATTATAATCCAGTTATGAAAATGAGTAAAAGATGAGATGACAAGAAAACGGCCGTTTCGCCCACAATCCCATAAACGCATATAATGAATGCTAGGTTGCTCGATGGGCAACACCATGATTTATGAACAGGAAGTAGCACTTATGACGGTTTCACATATCCCGCTAACTGCTGATGGCCCCACCTTTTCCCGCTTGGTGTTGGGGTTGGGCAATCTGGCCGAATGGCAGCTTACTGATGCCCAACTGTTAGGGCTGCTTCAGGTTGCGTTTGATCTTGGCATCACTACGCTCGACCACGCCGACATTTATGGCGACCATCGCTGTGAAATGTTGTTGGGGCGGGCATTGGCCTCGGAGCCGACGCTGCGCCAGCGGCTGCAGTTTGTTGGTAAATGTGGCATTAAACCCGCTTCTCCCAACCGCCCAGAGAACCGAGTGAAACATTATGACACCAGCAAAGTCCATATCTTGGCGTCGGTGGAAAGTTCGCTGCGGGATCTAGGCACCGATTACCTTGATCTGCTGCTGCTCCATCGCCCCGACCCGCTCATGAACCCCGATGAGGTGGCTGAGGCATTTAGCGAGATGCGGCAGACGGGCAAGGTGCGCCATTTTGGGGTATCCAATTTCACCCCCTGGCAGGTGCATCTGCTGGGGTCACGGTTGCCGTTTCCACTGGTCACAAATCAGGTGGAGCTGTCACCATTGGCTTTGGATGTGCTGCATGACGGCACGTTGGATCAATGTATGCGGTTGGGCATGACGCCGATGGTGTGGTCGCCGCTGGCCGGGGGGCGGCTGTTTACCAGCGATGAGCCGCCCGCACGGCGGGTACGGCAGGCTTTGCGCGACATTGGCGAGGAATTGGGCACGGCATCGCTGGATCAGGTGGCGTTGGCATGGCTGTTTACGCATCCGGCCAACGTGCTGCCGGTGCTAGGCAGCAACAACCTGGAGCATCTTCGCAGCGCGGCGGCGGCAGCAAGTATGCGGTTGACCAGGCAGCAGTGGTTTCAGATTTGGCAGGCATCGGCGGGGCGGCCGGTGCCTTGAGGAAGAGATTGGAAGATTGGAGATTGGAGATTGTGAGCTCTCACAAATCTCCAATCTCTAATCTCCAATGGCTCATTAGAGATGATATGGCAATTTTAGAGGGTTTTAGTGAACAAACGTTTACCCATGACGGCAAAACCAAAACAGTATTTTGGCGCGGCAGCGGGCCGGGGGTGGTGATTATGCACGAGGTGCCGGGGATTACGCCGCAGGTAGCCGAATTTGGGCGACGAGTGGCTGATGCGGGATTTACGGCCGTTCTGCCCCACCTTTTTGGCACGCCCGGCAAACCCTTCTCTGGTGGCTATGTGCTGGGGCAATTTGCCCGGCTGTGCATTAGCCGCGAATTCACCCTGCTGGCGCGAAAGCAGGCCAGCCCCGTCACCGATTGGCTGCGGGCGCTGTGCCGCCATGTTCACGCCACCTGCGGCGGGCCAGGCGTAGGGGCGTTGGGCATGTGCCTGACGGGTGGCTTTGCCCTGGCACTGATGGTAGACGAGTCGGTGATGGCTCCGGTGTTGAGCCAGCCGTCGCTGCCGTTCCCGGTGTCGGTCGGCCACAAGGCGGCACTGGCAATTTCGGACGGGGATTTGGCGAGGGTGAAGGCAAGAACGGCCGTTGGCTGTTCCCTCCTTGGCCTGCGCTTTACCAACGACCCCGCCGTGCCGCCCGAACGGTTTGCCACCCTGCGCCGCGAGCTGGGGGACGGGTTTGAAGCGATTGAAATTGATTCCTCACCCGGTAACCCGTTTGCCATTTCTCAAAACGCCCACTCGGTCTTAACCAATGACTTTGTGGATGAAGTCGGCCACCCCACGCGAGCGGCGCTGGATCGGGTGCTGGCATTGTTTAATGAGAGGTTGCGGGAATAAGAGGAAAATGGGACGCAGATTTACCTGATTTACAAGATTTATCAGGGGAATCAGGTAAATCTGCGTCCCATACAAAAACACTTATGCAGCTAACAAACAAGGTAGCTATTGTAACTGGGGCGGGGCAAGGAATTGGGGCGGCGATTGCCAGGACGTTGGCGGCGGCGGGGGCGCGGGTGGCGGTGAATGATTTGAATCCGGACAGGGCGATGAAAACGGCCGTTTTCATCCAACAGGCAGGTGGTCAGGCTATTGCCGTAGCCGCCGATGTTGCCAACAAATTCCAGTGCGTCCACCTCATCGAAACCACCCGCGCCGAATGGAGCCAGCTTGACATTTTGGTCAATAACGCCGCCGTTGAGCCAGTGGCTTCCATCCTGAAGATGGACGAATGGGATTGGAGCCGCTGTTTTGATGTCAATCTGAAGGGAACATTTTTTATGAGCCAGCTTTGCGGGCGCGTTATGGCCGACGAAAACAAGGAGCGCGGCGGAGCAATTGTCAACATTGCCTCCACTGCTGGCGTTTCCGTGCCGCTGGCAAACCGCGCCGCCTACTGCGCCAGCAAGGCAGGCATGGTTGGTTTTGCCCGCGAATGCGCCCGCGAGTTTGCCGCCTACGGCATTCGCGTCAACACCGTGCTGCCGGGCATCATTGACACGCCGCTCACCGAGCCGTTGCAGCAAAACGAGGCACTTATGGCACGCTGGCAGCAGGAAATCCCGCTGGGGCGGCTGGGCCTAGCCGATGAGGTGGCGCAAACGGTTCTTTTTCTTTGCTCCGATGCCAGCAGCTATATGACGGGCAGTACGCTGACGGTGGATGGGGGGCGGGTGATGCGGTGAGTTTGGTGGCGGTTTTGGGGAATTAACGGCCGTTTTGCTCACTCTCTTGCTTGACTCCCGACCTATTGCCGATAACAATACAATAAAGGAGCAGAATTTCATACTACGTATGCGTACTAACATTGATATTGATGCCGGACTCATAGAGCAAGCTCACCAGCTTTCTGGATTACTAACCAAACGAGCCGTTGTTGAGGAAGCCCTTCGGCTAATGATTCAGCATTATCAACAGTTGCAGGTGCGACAGCTTCGTGGCAAACTCAAGTGGGAAGGCAACTTGAACGAGATGCGAGCGAACCGTTTTAACAATGCTGGCTGATTCATCCATATTGAATAACATTGACCAGTAACAATCTCCAATCTCTAATCTCCCAAAAATCTTCATCTTGCCCTGAAGTAGTAAAACCAAGGTAACCCCTGGAAAGATACTCAAAAGGGGTGTCATTCCCGCAAAAGCGGGAATCCATGTCTGGGCCAAAGCTGGATACCCGCCTACGCGGGTATGACACCGTATAGATACAAACCAAGGATATTACATGCTTAAAACAGCCGAACAAATCGAACTTGCCCTGGAGCGCATCCTGCCCCGCGTGACCAAACCGGCACGGTATACCGGCGGCGAGTACAACCAAATCATCAAGAATTGGCACGACATTGATTTTAAGGTGGCACTGGCCTTCCCCGACATCTACGACCTCGGCATGTCGAACTTGGGGCTGATGATTATGTACGACATCATCAACAAGCACCGCAACCTGCTGGCCGAGCGCGTCTATTGCCCCTGGACCGACATGGAAGAGCTGATGCGCGAGCGGGAAATCCCCTTGTTTTCGCTGGAAACCAAGCATGCCATCCGCGATTTTGACATGCTGGCGATCAGCCTGCCCTACGAACAGCTTTTCACCAACGCCCTCAACCTGATTGATTTGGCCGGGATGCCCATTCGCGCCGCAGAACGGGATGAAAGTTATCCCCTAGTCATTGCTGGCGGCCACGCCTGCTACAACCCGGAACCGATGGCACCTTTTATTGATGTCTTTGTCATTGGCGAAGGGGAAGAGGCGATTCTCAAAATTGTGGGCATCATGCGGGCTGCCAGCCATTTAGACCGGGAAACGCAGTTGCGCTACATCGCCCAAATTGAGGGATGCTATGTGCCACGTTTTTATGACGTGGAATACCATGAAAGCGGCACGGTGAAGGCGATTGCCCCCAACATGCCCGAAGCACCGCGTAAGGTGATGAAAACGATTGTGCCGGTAATGCCGCCGCCCGTCACCGACTTTATTATTCCGTTTGTGGAACTGGTGCATAATCGGGCACCGATTGAGATTATGCGCGGCTGCACCCGGGGCTGCCGCTTTTGCCATGCGGGGATGGTGACGCGCCCGGTGCGCGAACGGCCGGTTTCCGAAATCCTCGAAGCAATGGAAGAAATTCTCGACAAAACGGGGTATGAGGAGATTGCCCTCCTTTCCCTCTCCTCCAGCGACTACACCCACGTGCTGGAGCTGACCGACAAAATCGGCAAGCGGTTTGGGCATTTGGGGCTAAACATTTCCCTGCCCTCACTGCGAATTGAATCCGTCTCCACGCAGCTCATGGACAACTTGGGCGACAGCAAGCGGGGCGGGTTTACGCTGGCACCCGAAGCGGCCACCGAGAAGATGCGCAACATCATCAACAAATATGTGACGCACGAGGAACTGCTGGAAACGGCGCGGGAAATTTACCGCCGCAACTGGCGCACCATCAAGCTCTACTTCATGATCGGCCATCCGATGGAAGAGATGGAGGACGTGGAGGCGATCATTGATTTAGCCAAGCAGGTGCTGCAAGAGGGGCGCAAATTCCACGGCAACAAGGCCAGCGTGAATGTGGGGGTGAGTACATTTATTCCCAAACCCCACACGCCGTTTCAGTGGGAGCCGATGGATGCGGTGGACAATGTATATAAGAAGTTGTCGCTGCTGAAGCAGGAGATTCGGGGCAATGGGCTAAAGCTGCGCTGGAACAACCCGCGTGAATCGCTGTTTGAGGGGTTTTTGAGCCGGGGCGACCGGCGGGTGGCAAACGCGGTGGAGCGGGCGTGGCGCAATGGGGCCAAGTTTGATGCCTGGATGGAGCATTTTAAGGAGGATGTGTGGATGGAGGCGATGGCGGCCGAGGGGCTTGACCCAGCGTTCTTCACCCACCGCAAGCGCACCATTGATGAAATTTTCCCCTGGGAGCATATTGATGTGGCGATTACGAAAAAGTTTCTGACGCAGGATTATTTGATGAGCCAGCAGCAGGAGACGCGGATTGATTGCCGCCACCAATGTTTTGCCTGCGGCATTTTGCCCAAGCTGACTGATTTGCGGCGGGAAACGGCACCTGAGGCATGGGAATGCCCGCCGGTGAAGAAACGGCCGTTTCACCAACCATTACAACCAAAAGTTCCCACCGTAGACAGTATTCCGCTGCCGATGGTTGGATAAACGGAGATTGGAGATTAGAGATTGGGATTACCTTCACAATCTCCAATCTCTCTTCCTTTGTTTCATGCGTGAACAGTCGCGTGATGCTTTTTATTTGCTGATTGTGGTGGTGGCGGGGCTGTTAACGGCCGTTTATTTCCTCCACATCGCCGCTGCTGAAGCCGGGCAGGGCGTGCCGCCGTGGTCGGCCGTTTTTGCCATCGCCATCGTCGTCATGGCCCTGTTTTTACGCGAGCCTGTGGATAAAACGGCCGTTTATCCCCAGAAATCCCCCCATAATCCACAGCCTCTCCGCAACTTCCTCCACAGTTTTTCCCCCAAACACGTTTTGCTGCTTTTCATGGCGGTCATTTGTCTGGTCTATTCCCTCACTATCATTCCCCAGCTTGACCTAACCGACAGCTACCTGTTGGTAACGTTGGCGTGGTTGGCGGCGGTGGGGTTGTGGTTAACGGCCGTTCTGCTCCCCGAAAATAGGACACGGACGAACACAGACGAACACGGACTTGGCCTAGTTGCAGTCAGCAAGTACCACAAAAATCAGGCCCAATCAGAAAAATCTGCGTCCCAAAATTCTTCCTCCAACAGACCACCAAACTCGACAATCAAAGATTTATCCGCGTTCGTCCGCGTTCGTCCGCGTCCCATGCTTCTCCTTCTTCTTCTCCTAACCGCCCTCCTGCTGCGCGTTTGGCGGTTGGAAACCATCCCCTTCACCCTGGGCGGCGACGAAGCATCGCAAGGGTTGGAGGCGGTGCGCGTACTAAACGGCACGCTGCGGAACCCACTTGGCACCGGCTGGCTGGGCGTGCCGACGATGAGCTTCTTTTTCAACAGCCTCACCATCGCCCTCTTTGGCCGCACCATCTTTGGGCTGCGGATCGCCTGGGCGCTGGTTGGCACGGCCAACGTGCTGGCGACGTTTTTGCTGGTGCGGCGGCTGGCAGGGGAAAAGATGGGGTGGTTAACGGCCGTTCTCCTCGCCACCTACCATTACCACATCCACTTCTCCCGCCTCGGCTCCAACCAAATCGCCGACCCGCTGTTTCTCTCTCTTGCCCTGTGGCTGCTCGTTCGCGCCCTAGACGAGAACAAACGGCGCGATTGGGCACTGGTAGGGCTGGTGTGCGGCCTGGCCTTCTATTTTTACGCCGGGGCACGGCTTACCCCCGTCGTGGTATTGGCCGTCATTGCCTACCAATTCATCTGCGCCCCGCGCTATTTCTGGTGGCAGCACCAAACCGGGCTGCTGATTATGCTCCTCACCTTTCTCATCACCGCTGCCCCCATGCTGCAATATGCCGTGCGTTTCCCCGATGAATTTAACGCTCGGCTAAACACGGTGGGCATCTTCCAAAGCGGCTGGCTGGAGCGCGAGGTAGAGCTTCGACAGCAAGGCCAGGCCGCCATTTTGTGGGATCAATTCCGACGGTCGGCGATGGCGTTTACTTATTACCCCGACCGTACCGTTTGGTATGGCTTGCGCCAGCCGCTGCTTGACCCATTTTTCGGGGTGCTATTTTTAATGGGGCTGCTCTTTGGCACAGTCAAGCTGCTGTGGTGGCGGCAGGAGCAGGTGGTGGCTCCGCTGGTGGCCTGGTGGTGGGGCGGGATGCTGCTGGGGGGAATGCTGACGGAAAGCCCGCCCTCAAGCCAACGGCTGATTACGCTGGCAGTGCCGACCTGCTTTTTGATAGCCCTGGCACTGTGGGAGGTGGGGGAGTTGGTGAAAACGGCCGTTTCTGGCAATGGGACACAGACAAACGCGGACGAACGCGGACGAGGGGAGATAGTCCTCAATGGCTTGCTCGTCTTGGCTGTGGTGGTTTTTGCGGCTATCAGCCTCAACACCTACTTTAACAGTGCCGTGCCACAGCGGCTGTACGGCGGCGAACATGCTGAACTGGCAACTGAGTTAGCACCGCGTCTCAATGCCCTTAAAGACGACCACCGCTTCTTTTTTGTGGGCGCACCCTGGATGTATTGGAATTTTGCCACTTTGCCCTATCTGGTGGCCGACGCGGAAGCGGCCGACGTGGGGGAACCGCCTGAACTGCCTCCGGTCAGCACCAATTTGCTCGAAGACAAGGGATTGGTTTATATTTTCTTGCCGGAGCGATGGGATGAATTAACGGCCGTTCAGCAGGCACTGCCCAATGGGGTGGTCGAAGAGGTGGTGTCGGTAAACGGCCGTTTGCTTGCCACCCTCTACATTGTTGACCATTAAGGAGGTTTGTTTCATTGACCCAACCCGCCCTACAAAATATCCGTGTTCTGGATCTATCGCGCATCTTGGCTGGCCCCTACTGCACCATGATGCTGGCCGATTACGGTGCCGAGGTGCTAAAAATTGAGCAGCCGGGTAGCGGCGATGGCACCCGTCAGTGGGGACCACCCTGGGTGGGCGACCAAGCCGCTTATTTTCTCAGCGCCAACCGCAACAAAAAAAGCATGACGCTTGACCTGAAAACCGAAGAAGGGCTGGCTATTCTCAAAAAGCTGGCGGCTGAAGCCGATGTCCTGATCGAAAATTTTAAGGTTGACACCATGCAGCGTTTGGGGCTGGATTATGAAACGCTCTCCCAAACCAACCCTGGGCTGATTTACTGCTCGATTACGGGCTATGGACAAAACGGACCATACCGCGAACGGCCGGGTTTTGATTTTCTCATCCAGGCACAAGGCGGCGTGATGTCAATCACCGGGCCGGCCGAAGGGGAACCATACAAGGTGGGTGTGGCTGTGGTGGATGTGACAACGGGGCTGTTTGCCAGCAACGCCATTTTGGTGGCACTGCATCACCGCACACAAACAGGACGCGGGCAATATATTGACGTGGCGCTGCTTGATTCGCAGGTGGCGTGGCTGGTGAATGTGGCGCACAATTATTTTGCCACGGGCAAAGCGCCGGGCCGGTATGGTAATGCCCACGCCAGCATCGTGCCCTATGAGACGTTTCCTACAGCCGACGGCCATATTGCCGTGGGGATTGGGTCGGATGAGCAATATCGGCGGCTGTGCCGGGCTATCGGCCGGCCAGATTTGGCCGATGACCCGCAGTATGAAACCAATGCTGACCGGGTAATACGGCGGGTGGCGTTGATTGAGGAGATGCAGCAGACGTTTCGGGAGGAAGAAACGGCCGTTTGGCACGACCGCATCCTGGCCGCCAAAATCCCCGTCAGCCCCATCAACGACATTCCCACTATCCTCAACGACCCGCAAATTGCGGCGCGGCAGATGGTGCAGGAAGTCGAACATCCCACCGCCGGAACCATCAAGCTGCTTGGCCCTGTTGCCAAACTGTCCGAAACCCCGGCCACCATCCGCACCGCTCCGCCACTTCTGGGTGCCGACACCGATGAGATATTGGCACGGCTGGGGTATGACGCAGCCACCATTGTCCAACTGCGTGCTGATGGCGTTGTATAAAAAAGAGCTTTGGGATTGGAGATTGAAGATTGTGAACCTTCATCAATCTCCAATCTCCAATCCCTACTCCTCTGTTCACCAACACAATGATCTGTAGAAAAATCAGTTATGAGCGAAAAAACAATAGGTTTAATTGCCGGGGTAGGCCCATTTGCCGGGGCCGATTTGTTCAACAAAATTCTGGAAGAGACGGTAGCAGCCAAGGATCAGGATCATTTGACGGTGCTGAGTCTATCTGGCCCCAGCGAGATTTTGGATAGAACGGAATATTTGCTGGGGAAGGTGGCGGAAAATCCCGGCCATGCGCTGGCGCGACAACTACGGCGGCTGGCGCAGGCTGGAGCCGAGGTGATTGGCGTCCCGTGTAACACAGCCCACTCACCGCAAATTTTCTCTTTGGTGCAGGCGGAGGCGGATCGGTGTGGGGTGCAGTTGCTGCATATGATTGGGGAGACGGGGCGGTTTTTGCGGGAAGAACGGCCGTTTCTCCACACCATCGGCATCCTCTCCACCACCGGCACCTACCTCACCCGCATTTATCCCAACGTATTGGAGCCGCTAGGGTTTGCGGTGCAGGTGCCAGAAAGAGAAATGCAGGAGGAGGTGGTACATACGGCCGTTTATCACCCTAGCTATGGCATCAAGGCTTGTGGCATTGCCACGCCCCAGGCTGTAGCAAATCTGGAACAGGCGATGGTATGGTTGCAACAAAAGGGAGCCGAAGCCATTGTACTTGGCTGTACCGAAATGCCCCTAGCCATTCAAAGTAGTCAGTGGCGTGGACTCCACATTGTTGACCCCACCCGCATTTTGGCTCGCGGCCTCATTCGGGAAGCGTGTCAGGCGAAATTGAAGCCAATTCATGAGTGCTGAGGCTAAAAGCTGGAATGATTCTGGGTCAACAGGGTTGCCCCCCAGCTCCGCTCCCGGATTATTGATAATATCTGTTCCGGCTTTGCCCAACCCCTGCATAAACGCCTTCACCACATCAGGGTCAAATTGCTGTCCAACTTCTTCTTGCAGAATGGAGAGAATTTTTTCCAAAGGGTACCCTTTCTTATACGGCCTGTCAGATGCCATTGCTTCCACTGTATCCGCCACATTCAAAATGCGTGCCCCCAGCGGGATTTCCACGCCCGTGAGTCCATTGGGATACCCTTTTCCATCAAACCGCTCATGATGATGGCGAATCATGGGGACGACTTCAACCAACGAGGGAAAACCCTCCAGTACATTGGCTCCAATAACGGGGTGTTGCTGTACCAGCGCATACTCTTCTGACGTTAAGCGGCCGGGTTTAGTTAAGATTTCATCAGGAATCCAAAATTTGCCGATGTCGTGGAGCAGACCTGCTTTGCGCATCATCTCCACCATCGGTGAAGGCAGACCCATCTCCTGGGCAATGAGTACCGCATAGCGCGAAACCGTTTGAAAGTGACCCATCGCAAACGGGGCACGCAGATCAACTGCCTGCACCATATGCAGGAGGTGCCTCTCGTTTGTCAACGACAATGATACCTTCATTAAGATGACTCCCTCTTAGGATAGTGATGGGAAGACAATACCGATGTATACAGTATGAGGCAAAAACAGAATCCATCAAAGAGATTAGGGATAGGAAAAAGGTCACAAATGCATGTCTAGGATACATACATTGTAACCGTTATGATGGAAATGTTATGAATGGCGACACAGCACCGCAAAAGCAAATCCAAGATTTCGCAAAGGCACCTATGTTTGGCCGCGGGTGTATTTCAGTTTGGGGGCAACTTAACAAGTTCGACCTACTCTTTAACTGCATAGGTGGGAAATCCAGTGTCATTTCGAGGTCCTCCGAGAAATCCCGGTCTCATAGCCGCCATTTGAGCGGGATTTCTCCTCGAAGACACGAGCCTGCCCTGAGGCTGCCGAAGGGTCGAAATGACAATTCTTGGCTGAGAAATTGGCTTGCGGAGAGGTGAGTTTATCAATGCCCCAAAACTGAAATGCTCCCTTTGGCCGCGTCCCATTTGCAAGGAAAAACAATGAAACGAATTGATTCATTCAATATTTTGCCGCGTCAATTGGCAGCCGGAAGGCAGAATGGCATTACCGATGTGGCGGGCGTGGCGGTTGGGCATGAAACGGTTGTTGCCGGGGATGGGGTATGGCAGCCGGGGCAGGGGCCATTTCGTACCGGTGTCACCATCATTTTGCCCCATCGGGGCAATCTTTATGAGGACAAGGTGCCGGCCGCTGTTCACACCATCAACGGATTTGGCAAAGTGATTGGGTTTGAGCAGGTGCGTGAGTTGGGCAACCTGGAGACCCCCATTGCATTGACCAGCACGCTCAATGCCCCCCGCGTGGCCGATGCCCTGATTTCACACGCTTTAGCACAAAATCCGCATATTGGGGTGGGGTTTGCCGCAACGGGGCGGCGGGGTTATGCCAGCGTAAACCCGGTGGTGGGGGAGACGAACGATGGTTTTTTGAATGATATGCAGGCGCGGGTGGTGGGAGAAACGGCCGTTCTTCAGGCCATCGCCAACGCCACCACCGACCCCGTCATTGAAGGAGCCGTTGGAGCCGGTACTGGCACAAGCTGCTTTGGCTGGAAAGGGGGCATTGGCACCGCCAGCCGCGTGCTGCCAGAAACAGCAGGCGGCTTTACCGTTGGGGCATTGGTACAAACCAACTTTGGTCAGCCCCATGAGCTAACGATTGCCGGGGTTCCTGTCGGCCAACACCTCCAGCCTCCCAGCGATGAACCCCGTTTGGAAGATGGCTCCATTATGATAGTGTTGGCAACCGATGCCCCGCTGGACAGCCGCCAGCTTGAACGGCTGTGTCGCCGCGCCGCCTTTGGTTTGGCTCGCACCGGCAGCGTGTGTGCGGGCGGCAGCGGCGATTTTGTTATTGCCTTTTCCACAGCCTACACGGTTCCAGATCGGCCGACTGAGTTGGTAGTGCAGCGGGTTGTCTTGTTGGAGCAGCCGATCATGAGTTTGCTGGGAACGGCCGTTATCGAAAGCATCGAAGAAGCCATCCTCAACAGCCTCTTCCTGGCTCACACCGTTATCGGGCGTGACGGCAACACCCGCCACGCCCTGCCAGTGGATGAAGTGCTGGCGATTATGCAGCGGTTTGGACGAGGGAGGATTGGAGATTAGAGATTGGAGATTGGGGAAGGGTGCTCAACCAATCTCCAATCTCTAATCAACCAATCTCTAATCGCTATTCTTCTCCCGCAGCACCAGCCCCAGCAGCCCTTCCGCCAGCCCGCCGCCGCCACTGTTACCATTCACAGCCACATCCGGCACAATCCGCACCGCTTTGTCGCCCACAATCTGCATCATTTGCAGCGTCGTGAACCCTTGCGTACCCAGTGCCTCCACACCCAGCCGGTACACTTCTGCCCGCGCCTGCCCGGTGGAGCGAATGGCGTTGGCCTCACCCTCAGCCCGAAGCTGGGTAGATTTGGCCTCACCCGTCGCCTGCTGCACGTCGGCCTGCGCCTTCAGTGTGGCAATGTCCACGCTCTTTTCCGACTTCACCATCTCTTCCTGAATGTCAGCCACCGCCTTAGCCCGCACCAGTGCTTGCCGCTGTTCTTGGGCCATCTGCTGTACTTCATACGTCTTACGCTGCTCCTCGGCAATCTTACGGTCGGTTTGCGTCACCATCAGCGATTCTGGCGGCGTGATGTCGCCAATCAGCGTGTCCAACGCCTGCACATCATAGGCACTCACGGCACGGCGAATATGCTCCGTCGCCTCCACCTGCCGTTCACTCCGGGCACTGAGGAAGTCCAGCACGGTGTATTCTTGCGCCGAGTTGCGGAAGTAGTTGCCCACAATTGGCTGCAGCACGTGGTCAACCAAGTTTTGCACCGACCCCACCCGCGAAATCACCTTTGGGGCTTCCAACGCGCCAATGTGGATGATTTGCGACACATCCAGGTTGAAGGCAAAACCATCCTTGGAGCGCACGGTGATGGGCGACAGCGAGGCATCGTATTTGTGTGCTTCGGTGCGACTGGCCCAGTTAAGGACGATGTTGGTGGTGGGGACAAGTTCGACGCGCATAACACGGCCGTTTATCGGATGCTTACCCGGATACAGTGGTGTGACCCACACACCTTTGTGCCCCGGCTCTACCAGATTCCCATGCTTAAACGACTCACCGCTTACATCCTGATGCGCCTTACCCACATAGGCTATCACAATCCCCACATGACCGATAGGAATTTCTACCATCGCCGTTTGTTCTACATAAACAAACCACGGGTTCAAGTTCCACGAGCCAGACAGCAGCACCTGCTCTTGCAAACCACGCCGGCCGTGATTGTCCAAAAACATCTGCCCATCCTGAAAATTGTTGTGGCCTTCCACAATAGGGCCGGCAATTTCGCCCTCATCAATCGGCTGCCCATCGAGCGTGGTCACAATTCCCACACGGTCTGGTTCAACCTGGTAAACCAACAGGTGGCGTGCCGCCATGCCATGTTGCTCGGCATTACGTGCGGTGATAATCGTAAATAGTTCGGTATTGATGCGGTATGTACCGGCCGTGAGCAGCGATAATTGCCGCCCCTTTTCGCCACCATTGGTCAAAAATTTGCGTGCGTCCTGAAAGTTGTCGCAATCTACCACGCGCCCCAAAATGCGGTTGGCGGGCATCGCCTGACCATCGGCCGCCACCACCAGCCCAATTTCTCCCTGCGGGATAATGGTCATTGGCACTTTGTGGACTGAATATTGCCAGGGAAAGTAGCCAAAGTGCCAGCCGGGAGCCAGCGTATCAGCCTGCAAACCAGCCTCACCTTTTAAGGCCAACAGCTTGCCCGGAGGAAGCTGGTGCCCAAATCGCTTGATCACAATCCCCACCTGCCGTTCGGTAATAATCACCAGCCCGGTAAGCGGACGAATAAAGGCCAGCAAAATGACTAGCCCGGTTAGGGACGTAAAAAAGATCGCAAATGCAGTTCCTGTAAACATGATGTCTCCTTTTGACATCTCTATGGGATGAACATATGCGTTCATCCCATAGTCTTTGCCACACTTGTCCATTCTCGCTGAAGATGAGCTAAAGTGACAAGCGAAAACCATTATTTCAAATACGGCTTTAACAGCGCAATAATTTGCCGCGCCTCGGCTTCGGTCGCGCCGTTGGCGTAGCGAAAGGTCTTGGCACCGTAGTCAAAGGTCAGCGGCCCTTCAAACAAAGTGTGCCACTGCTTGTGCCTTCCCCAACAGGCGTGGCTGTGGATGAGCGGTGTAACATGCAGTTCTTGGATGTGACGGTTGTCAAAGGTTTTGGTTTGCCCCAGCCCAAAAATGTGGCGTTTAATGGTAAGTGTACTGAACGTGGCTGCTATCACTTCCTCGCCAAAAAGTTGCCATAAAAGCCAGAGCAGGGCAAAGCTGCCGCCAATCGTCCAAAAGGTGAGCCAGAAAAACATGAAAAGGATGGGTGGAAAGAAGCCATCCTGGCTGCTGGCGTTCATTAGCTCGGCTGTCATTGCACCGCCGACACCCACCAACCCAGCCACCCAAAAGAGTAGCCAAGTGCCGATAAAGAACATTTGGAACCACAGCTTGCGGCTAGGGACTGTGATTTGTAAAAGTGTGCCGGTTTCTTTAACGCGAAAACGGGAGGCTGGGATTTCTAAAACGTTCATGGTGTATCTCCTACTTCAGATGCTAGGCACTTCCAAAGTGCCTGGCATCTCCTGTTTGTAACACTTACGGAGCCGGTGCTGGCGTGGGCGTGGCCGTGGGAGCCGCTTCGACGACGGCTACCGGCGTACTAACCCCGGCGTGGGCATTTAAAAAGAAGGCAAACGGCAAATTTTGGCCTTCGCCAGAAACAACCAGCGTTTCCGGCACGCGCCCCTGCGAACGCTGGGCGTATTCGTAGTCGGTGAGGCCAGGGAATTGGGATAACTGCTGCCCGCGTTCGCGCAGCACGGCGGCGGCGGCTTGCCCGGCCACCACCATTGCTGTGGCCGCAGCGTTGGCCTGGTCAACCAGCGTGCTGTTTTCAATGGCCTGCGCCGTGGCAAATGCTTCAGCCTGGATTTGCCGCTGCTGCGCCTCAAAGTTGTCGTTAATTACCGCCTGCACACTGCTGTCGCTGTAGATCAGCCCCTCGGAGCCGCCGAGCGAGGTGATGGTGATGCCCAGCGGTTCAAACTGCCCCTGGGTGCGCTGGAAGATGGACTCAAAAATCTCCCGCTTTTCGGCACGCCCTTGTTCCAATGTGCGGGCACCAAATTCGTTGAATAGTTCAGCCTGGACAAAGCCGCGAATATTTTCATCCATCACTTCGGGCAGGCTTTTGCCGCTAAAGTAGTAGAGAAATTTGGCGGCGTTCTTTTCCTCAACCAGAGCACTGGCGGTGGCCCCTACTTTAAAGTCAATGGATTCTCTGGATTCTACGCCAAAGGCCTGGTTGCTGACGGAAGTACCGGTATCGTTGGCCGATGTCCATTCACGGGTAACGGGGGTGCGGTCTACGATGATGACGGCGACGGTGGGCACCCATTCGATATTCCAGAAGCCGCGCCCAATTTTGTGTTCACGCACCGGGATTTCGACCTGCTTGGCAGCCACCTGTCGCTGCTCCAAATAGGAAACAGATTGGAACTGCGCCTGGCTGGTGGTGTCGCCTAGCAGCGGCACGACAAAGGCGGTTTCGTTGGGCTTAATTTCGACGATTTGGGTCACGCCATACGGCTTGCAGGCGACCAACAGCCCCAACAGTGGCAAAAGCAGCAGATAATGATGCAGCGACGGGGATTTTTCAGCTTGCTGAATGGGTTTTTGCCACAGCCGGAAGAGGGCGATGAGCAAGATGATGGTGACAATGATGAGTACCCACGGCTGTTGATACCAGGTCTGGACGAGGGCAGCGGTTGTGTTGCTATCGGCAAGCTGCTGTGGGGCAAGCTGGGCTTGAATAATGGGGTCGTAGGCGCGACGATATAAGGTGATAAAGCTGCTGTAGCCGATGAGCAGCAGCAGCGTGATGAGCTTACGCATGATTTTTCCGTGGTGTAAGTAGCAGGTGGCAAGTTTGATTGGCAAGAGCAACTTGCAACTTGTAACTTGTTACTTGCAGAAAGTATGGGGTGACAAGTAAAAACGGCCGTTAATGCACCAGGTGCCAATTAACAGCCAACTCAATGGGGGAATTTATGAATGAGGGGGGGAACTATTATGAATCATGAAAACCAACCTCCACCGGGGCTTTAATAAAGAAACGACCGTTAATGCCCCTGTAAACGGCCGTTCAAGAAAAAATTTGACTCCCCCCAACCGTTGGCACGGTATCGGAGAAACGGGCTTTGGGTACCGCAAAGTTTATCGTTCAAGCACCCATATGTGGGTATATTAGAACTATTTAAGAAAAACGTCAATATATTCCGCCCGTTTGCCACCCTTGTCATCTTGGTAATATAGTTTTGTCATCTTGATAAAGGGTTGGCGTCATTTTCCACTGCGGGCGGTTGGCAGCAACCTGATTCAGGTTATAATGCCCCGCAAAAAGGAGTGTGAGATGATAAAACGATATGGTAGCCAGAGCATGGTGGCTCCTTTACAAACAGTACTGGTAAAACGGCCGTCGGTTGCCTTTGGCAGTGCCGACCCCCACACGTGGCACTATACCAGCCAGCCAAATCTGGCCGTAGCACAAGCCGAACACGATGCCTTTGTCCAGTTACTCAACCAGTTTGGCGCGGAAGTGATTTATCATCCGGCCGAAATGCCTGACCACGCCGATGCCATTTTTACCCATGACCCGACCATTGTCACCGATGAAGGGGCGATTATTTTGCAGATGGGCAAACCACTACGGCGGGGGGAAGAAGCGGCGCAGGCTAAAGTGTATGAATCGTTGGGTATTCCCATTTTGGCAACGCTGCGCGGCGACGCGCTGGCGGAAGGGGGGGATTTGCTGTGGGTAGATGAAAAAACATTAGCCGCCGGGCTGGGCTTCCGCACCAACAAAGAGGGGGTACGCCAGTTGCGAGGGGCGTTAACCCCGTTGGGGGTTGAGGTTGTGCCGGTGGAGTTGGCCTATTACCAAGGACCAGAAGCGTGTTTGCACCTGATGTCGTTTATCAGCATTGTGGATGTGGATGTGGCGGTCGTTTACCTGCCGCTGATGCCGGTACCGTTTTGGCAACTGCTCAAGGATCGCGGCTTTCGTCTGGTAGAGGTGCCGGATGAGGAGTTTTTGACGATGGGGCCAAATGTGCTGGCGGTGGCTCCCGGTCAGTGCATTATGCTGGAAGGAAACCCGGTAACGCGGGCGCGGCTGGAGGCGGCCGGCTGTGCGGTGCAAACGTACAAAGGCACCGAAATTTCATTGAAGGCTGAAGGCGGGGCTACATGCCTGACACGGCCGATTTTGCGAGGTTGATTAGAAATTGGACGCAGATTTTCCTGATTTACTTGATTGGACAGTCACGCAAATCTATGTCCTGTTTGTGAAAGAAGTTTGATGATTACGACAACAGAACAGCGCGTCTTGGACGCCATTAACTTTGATGAAATGCTGGCTTATCTGTGCGAACTGGTGGCGGTGCGGAGTTTGGATGGGGAAGAAACGGCCGTTCAGCAGCACGTTGCCGCCAAAATGCAGGCCATCGGGCTGGAAGTGGATACCTGGGAACTCGATTTTGCTGCCCTCAGCCAGCATCCCTCCTTTTGCGTGGAGGTGGAGCGCGAACACGGGCTAGGCGTGGTGGGGATCATGGGGGGCGACACGGGCAAATCGCTCATCCTCAACGGCCATACCGACGTGGTACCGGCCGGTGAGCAGGCAAATTGGACTGTGCCACCGTGGCAGGGAACCATTGCCAACGGCAACGTTTATGGGCGCGGGGCGTTAGACATGAAGGGCGGGCTGTGCTGCGCCCTCTTCGCGGCCAAAGCCATCCTCGATGCCGGGGTGTTGCTGCGCGGCAAGCTGATGATCCAAAGCGTCATTGGTGAAGAAGACGGCGGTGTGGGGACGCTGGCGGCGGTGGTGCGTGGCTACAGGGCCGACGGGGCAATTATCATGGAGCCAACCGAGCTAATGGTGGCTCCGGCGCAGGCCGGTGCGCTTAACTTCCGCATGACCATTCCCGGTCGGGCGGCGCACGGAGCGATGCGGATGGAGGGGGTGAGTGCCATTGAAAAGTTTATGCCGATTTATGCGGCGTTGATGGCGCTGGAAAAGCAGCAGAATGAGGCGTTTGCCGACCCCTACTACGCGGCTTATGAACTGCCATACCCGCTGTGCGTAGGGACGATTCAGGCGGGCAATTGGGCTTCGACGGTGGCGGAAAGCCTGACGTTTGAGGGGCGGTTTGGCATTGCGGTGGGGCAGGATGTGGCGGCGGCGCGGCAGCTGTTTGAGGAGACGGTGGCGGCGGCGGCGCAGGCGGATCCGTGGCTGCGAGCGCATCCACCGACGGTGGAATGGTGGGGGGGGCAGTTTGCCCCGGCGCGGATTGATGAGGATGAGGCGGTATTAACGGCCGTTACCCAATCCTTCCACACCATCACCAACCAACCCGCCCGCATCCAGGGCATGACCTACGGAGCCGACATGCGGCTGCTGGTCAACGACGGCCACACCCCCACCGTCATGTTCGGCCCCGGCGATGTGCGCCACGCCCACCAGCCCGACGAATTTGTTCCCGTCGAGGACCTAAAAACCGTTGCCCGCACCCTAGCCCTCACCATCTTGCGCTTTTGTGGGTATGAGGGGATGGTGGGTTAGGTATTTTTTTATTGCGTATTACGTATTGGGAAGCAATTTATGCAATAGACAACACGAAAATGACCTAATCTACCCTTCAGAGCTTGTTTGAAAATAGGCACTTACTTGCCAACTTCTGACCACACGCGACACACCGCCCTCGTCCGGTGCTTGCCCTCGCTCATTCAAGATTTCCTCCACTACTTTGATCCCGATGGCTCGCCCTAATTGCAGCACCGCTAAGATCATTCACGCCAGCGATGGTGCTTGTATCAGTTTATCGTTTATCGATCATTTCTTGTGAGCTTGGATCACTTTATGTTATACTTTGGCTTAGACAAGATATCGGTTGTTAGCCTCCCTTTTGAAAATCTTGGTTGATTCTCAAAAGCTACCTAATATCTGATGTTTTGTTATTTTTTTGCCCCCACAACTTTTACATATATTTGATCACTTGCTTCGCTATGCTTTGTAGCGATGTGGTTGAAACTGAGCGTAATGGGCGAGTGTAAGCTGTGCTTATCGTTGACAAGGTATATCTGCATTGACAAACGCAAAAACACCAGACATCGTGATTGAAAAAATCAGCCTTGCTCGAATTGACGATTATTATGGTGCCTTCCTCGAATCTCGTGAAGAATGGATTAATTGGGGGGGATTTTCTGCTGCCTATCTTTCAATGAGCGCATTGGAGATGATGATCAAAGATTCTCTTGAAGCGTGGAAAAAAGGTACGGCTTATACGTTTTTTATTCTCGATACAGCCCTGAATCAAGTTGTGGGCTCAGCGAGCCTAAACCACATAAACGCTACTATCCCGCTGGCGAATTTGGCCTATCTCGTGAGAAAAAGTCGAACGGGAGAAGGTATTGCTACAAAAGCTGCTATGCTTGTGGCGCGATATGGTTTTGAGCAATTGGGCTTCCAGCGCATTGAAATTGTTGTTGCTAAAGATAACGCAGCAAGCCTAAAGGTTGCCGAAAAATTGGGTGCTGTCAGAGAAGGGCTGCTCCGTAATCGCTTACAGCTAAATGGTTCTCTATGTGATGCATATCTGCATTCGCTGATTCCAAAGGACTATGAAATTAACCAAATCAACCATTTCAACCTTTTCCATATCATGAACATTGTTCAATTTTACGCAACAAAGGAGTGTTAAAAATGTCGTGGCAAGCTTATATTGATAGTTCCCTTGTCGGTACCGGGCATATTAAACGAGCGCTGATCTGCAGTCATGATGGAACGCCTTGGGCATATAGTGCCGGTTTTAATCCTTCTAACGCAGAATTAAAAGCGTTGATCAAAGGGTTCGCCGATAATGCAGGCATTCAAGGCTCAGGAATTAACCTTCAAGGCACGAAGTATATGACCCTAAGAGCGGACAATCGCTCGATTTATGGCAAGAAGGGTGCAGGCGGTGTGGTCAGTGTGAAAACCGGTCAAGCCGTCATCATTGGAATCTATGAAGAGGGTACCCAGCCAGGGCAAGCTACCACAGTGGTAGAAAAATTGGCGGACTATTTGATTGAAAACGGTTACTGATCTTGCAACAGATTCCGATCGCACCCCCTTTATATGACGCGCCTTATGTACCCACTACGCCTGTGGCCGTGAGTAGAATGTTGATGTTGGCAGGTGTGACAAAGACTGATATTGTCTATGATTTAGGGTGTGGCGACGGAAGGATTGTCATTACAGCGGCTAAAAACATGGGCGCACGTGGGGTTGGCATTGATATCGATCCACAGCGTATCCGCGAAGCCAATCTAGGGGCTGGAAGAGCCGGCGTAGAAAGGCTTGTCCGGTTTGAAGAAGGTGATCTATTTCAGGCAAACATTTCAGAAGCTACGGTCGTTACCCTCTTTTTATGGCCACAAATGAATCTCCGCCTTCGTCAGAAGCTCTTGAGGGAGTTGAAACCTGGTAGCCGCATCGTTTGCAATACGTTTGATATGGGTGACTGGAAGCCCGACCAGGAAACGTATGTTCAATATCCCGCTGGTGGCGAACAGTCGCCATTAAGTAAGTACCTAGCACTATGGATAGTTCCGCCACGGAATTGAGGCGGAACTGTCCATAGTGTGTTCAACCTGATACTTGAAGTTTTGCCGCTGCTGGCGGCTGGTCATCCTAGTCGCCAGTCGCGAAAGTTGAGTTTTCTTCCCGAACGCAGGATCGTACTCTGTAAAGTAACGCTTATCCGCTGGTTTGCCTCCCTACAAGCTTGTTCCCCAACCATAAACATGCCCGATTCGCCTGAATACGATGAATGATTCCGTTGGCTTCTCGTTGAATCATCGGCAAGAAGAGCTGTTGATCTAGTACTGGCTGATCGACATCATCGCTTAATGGTTCATGCCCATCATAGCCTGACTCATCAAAAGCAACATCGCCGCTGTCGCTGAAGGTAACGTCGCTTTCGTCCGGCGCGAGATCGGCGGATGGAGACGTTTCGGTGGCAATGGTTGCGGCTGGGCGATTGTCAAAGGTGACGGTGGCTGTCTGGTTCGGTTGAAGGGTGACGGGATAGCAGGGCTCGCCGTAGGTAATGTCCGCCATGCCTACCAGCGCGACGAATTTGTTCCCATCGAGAACCTAAAAACCGTTACCCGAACGCTGGCACTCGCGATTTTGCATTTTTGCGGTTATGGGGAGATTGGAGATTAGAGATTGAAGATTGGGTTAATCTCTAATCTCTAATCTCCCTTCTCTTTTATCCGCGACGATTTCGACCACTTGGTGTTACATTTTTCAGCAGGTAGAATTTTGGAGGACGCAATGGAAAAACAATATGGTCGAATCACGGGTTGGGGATCGTATGTACCGTCAAACATCATCACCAACGAAGATTTAGAGAAAATCGTTGATACCAGCCATGAATGGATTGTGCGCCGCACGGGAATTCACCAGCGCCATGTGGTTGGCCCGGAAGAAACCAACGCCACCATGTCTGTTGCGGCGGCGCAGGCGGCACTGGATAAGGCCAATATACATGCCACTGACCTTGATTTAATCATCCATGCTACTACCTTCCAAGATCACATTACACCGCCCACATCCAGCCAGGTGCAGCATATGCTGGGGGCGCACAATGTGCCAGCTTTTGTTTTGACAACGGGATGCACCGGTTTTGTCTATGGCCTGAGCGTGGCGCAGCAATTTATTCGCACAGGAGCCTACCGTACGATTCTTATCATTGGCTCCGAAATTATTAGCCGGGGGCTAGATTGGACTGACCGTTCTACCTGCGTGCTGTTTGGCGATGCGGCGGCGGCCATGGTGATGGAAGCGTGCGATGAGCCATGCGGGCTGTTTGGCTTTGACCTCGGCTCCGACGGTAGCGGCTATGACAAAATCATCATGCCGGCCGGAGGAGCCGCCGAGCCAGTCGGAGCCGATACGTTTGCCGCCGGCCGTCATTATTTGCAAATGAACGGCAGTGAAGTGTTCAAATTTGCGTCCCGCGTGCTGGGGAAAAGCTGCTATCGGTCGTTGGCAAGAGCGGAGATGACGCTGGATGATATTGACTGGATTGTGCCGCACCAGGCCAATTTACGTATTATTCAGGCGGCGGCGCGGGACATGGATCTGCCGCTGTCGCGCTTTATCACCGTGGTGGATCGGTATGGCAACACGTCGGCGGCTTCCATTCCGCTGGCAATTTGTGACGCGATTGCCGAGGGCAAGATTAAGCCGGAAGACAAGCTGCTGCTGGTAAGCTTTGGTGCGGGGTTAACTTGGGCATCGTGTGTGCTGCAAATGGCACCCAGATTGGAAAAGGTTAATGTGATGGCGGATTTAACGGCCGTTTCCCAAAACATTGACAGTCTTGCCGTCACCGCGCTATAATATCGCACGAATTGCCCAGGTGGCGGAATTGGCATACGCGGTAGGTTGAGGGCCTATGCCCTATGGGCGTGGAGGTTCGAGTCCTCTCCTGGGCACCACGAAAAAGCCGGAACTTGTAAGTTCCGGCTTTTTTTTTGCAAACTGAAAACAGGACGCAGATTTACCTGATACACCTGATTATCAAGCCCATCAGGCAAATCAGGTAAATCTGTGTCCTATTCTCTTTTTATGGGCGCAAAACGGACATCTTCTTGCAAAATGCGGCGTAGACCTTCGGCGAGCGGTACTGATGGCTCAAAATGCAGCCGGTCGCGGGCGCAGCTGATGTCAGCCGCTAGGCGGGGCACCCCCCCTTGTTTTTCCTGGTTGTAGATGCGGTTAACCGAGCGCCCTGTCACCAGCTCTACCTCATCCACTAGTGCCCTCATGCTTAGTTCCACCCCGCTGCCAATGTTGATGTTGCTGCGGTTGATATGAACGGCCGTTGCCGCCGCCCACAGTGCCTGTACCACATCTGTCACATAAACAAAATCCCGCGTCTGCTCCCCATCGCCAAAAATCACCACCGAGCCACCCGTTAGCGCCTGCTGTAAAAAGCGGGGAATAACGGGCGCGTGAGACAGCGGCAGGCTTTGGTTTGGCCCATAGGCATTAAAAATCCGCAGTGCTACCGTTTCAATTCCCCACAGTGCCCCAATCGTGTGGATATATTGCTCCGCTGCCCATTTGCTGACGGCATAGGGCGAGTCTGGGTGGGGTGTGGCATCTTCATGGACGGGCTGCTGCGGCTGGTAGCCATAAACCGCGCCGGAAGAGGTGAACACCACCCGGCGTACACCCGTGTCGCGCATCGCCTCCATCAGGCTAACCGCCCCGCCCACGTTAACCCGGTTGTAGTCACGTGGGTGCATAACTGACTGCGCCACCGATACCCGCGCTGCCAAATGGTAAACACAATCAACATCGTAGAGCAATGACCACAAAAGCGGAATATTGTCTACATCACCCTGTGTAAAGGTAACGGCTGGGTGCAGCCGTGACTGTTGACCATTGCTCAAATCATCAAGCACGTGGACATGATGCCCATCTTGAACAAGTTTGTTGGCAAGGGCAGAGCCAAGAAAGCCTGCGCCGCCTGTAACTAAAAAACGCATGACGGGATCATAACTCATTGACGGTGAAACTAAAAGCAGGATGAAGGTCATTTGCCAGCTTCTCATTCTGGGCATATGATGCCGCAGCATATGATACTGTCCATGAAATGGCTACAAAGGATTTGCTGGCGGTGGCTGTGGCTCGGGCTGAAGCTGCTGCTGTTTATGACCGTTTTTGTGCTGCTGGTTGGGCCAGAGTGGCCTGCCTTTGGCGATCCTGCTTACCAACTGCAAACCATTGTGCAACAGCGCGGGTTTAACTTTTCCGCTTGGTTGGGGGCGGCGTATGCGGCCAAGGCGGAGGGGGTGCTGGCGCAAGAAGAGATGTTTGTGGCAGAGGATGAGCAGCGTGCGATTGTGCTGGGCTATTTGGAGCTAATTGCTGAGGCAAACCGGCTGGAGCGGGAGATTGCGCGGGTGTATACGGATGCGAGTGTGGCTGACCCGGCGGCGGAAACGGCCGTTTTGCAGACCACCCTCGAAGAAACCCGCGCCAACATTACCCAGCAGCAAACGCTGGCCGAAGCAATTGTGCAAGATCAGGTGGCCGCGATTTTGGCCGAGGAAGGGTTTACGCTGGGCGGGGCAACCTGGCCGCCGGTGCTGATGCAGATGACCCCGCTGCCCTCGCTGCTGATTGTGTCGCCACGGGATCGGATTGAGCGGGTGGAGGGGGTGTCACTGGTGCCTGGGCTGGATGCGGCGGTGTGGGATGAGATGGAAACGGCCGTTTTGTCCACCCTCAACCAATCCGCGCTGGTGGTTCCCATTGGCGGGCTGGGCACCTATCCGGCCATGATTACCGAAACGAGCAGCATTAACTGGCTGGTGGAGGTGACGGCGCACGAGTGGACGCACCACTGGCTCAATTTACGGCCGTTGGGCTACAACTATTTGACCAGCAATGAACTGCGAACGATCAATGAAACGGTTGCTTCGCTGGTAGATGTGGAAGTTGGGGGGCGGGTGATTGCACGATTCTATCCAGATTTTGTGCCGCCGGAAGCAGAGCCAGAGAAAGAAGAAGAAGAAACAGCCGTTTCTTCCGATCCACCTCCCTTTGATTTCCGCGTTGAGATGGCTGCTACGCGCATCCAAACCGACGAACTGCTGGCACGAGGAGAAATTAAGGCGGCGGAGATGTATATGGAGGCGCGGCGGCGAGTGTTTGTGGCGAATGGCTACCAGATTCGCAAGCTCAACCAGGCGTATTTTGCGTTTTACGGTGCCTACGCTGACCAGCCGGGGGCAACAGGCAGCAACCCCATTGGCCCGCTGTTGCGCCAGCTTCGGGGGCAAAGTTCATCGCTGCGGACGTTTCTGGATGCGGTGGCACCCATTACCAGCCTGGCGGATTTGCAGCAGTTGGTTGAACAGAATAGCACCGAATGAGTGATATGTTGGCGTAGAGATAAGGGAAATTAGAGATTGGAGATTGGAGATTGATGAAGGCTCCCAATCTCCAATCTCTATTTATTTGTCTGCTTTTCCAGGGCAAAAACGGCCGTTTGTGCCCACCAGTTTTCGCCCCAGCTTTGTTTTAACGGCCGTTCTCCCACCAAATAAACGCGTTGCCGCACGGCGATTTTGAACGTTTGGCAAAATTCGGTGAAGTCAGTGATGGTAAACGCCTGCCAGCGGCGGTCGGATTGCCAGTGGGGGGGGTAGTCGGTGGCTTGGGGAAAACGGCCGTTAACCAGCAAATGTAGCCGGTAGCGCCAATAGCCCCAGTTGGGAAAGGTCACAATGGCCTGCTTTCCCACCCGCAGCATCTCCTGGATGATGGTTCCCGGCTCGTTGAGAAAGGGAATCGTTTGGCTGAGAATGACAAAATCAAAGCTGCCGTCGGGATAATCCGCCAGCCCCTCTTGCAAATTTCCCTGTCGCACGCTCAGCCCGCGTCGCACGCACGCCAGCACCCCTGCCTCTGACAGTTCCACGCCCCGCCCCAGCACCCGCTTGTGGCGCACCAAATGCGCTAACAGCGCCCCATCGCCGCAGCCCAGGTCAAGGACACGGCTTTTGGGCAAAATCAGGTCGGCCACCGCTTGCAGGTCGGGGCGGAGGGTGGGGTTGGAGATAGGAGATTGGAGATTGGTCATGTTGGATAAATGGGACGCGGACGAACACGGACGAACGCGGATGAATGACTGATAACTGGTTACTGGTTACTGATTACGGGCAATGCCACTTCCTCCTCACGCGCCAGCCGTTCGAGGAAGCTAGCGATGAGTTTGGTCATGGTGTCTACTTCGAGCAGGAAGGCATCGTGGCCCCAACTGCTTTGAATGTCGAGGTAGGAGATGTCGGCATTAACGGCCGTTAATGCCCCCACCAACTCCTTACTGTGATAGCTCGGATACAGCCAGTCGCTGGTAAAGCTCACCACCAGAAATTTGAGATGCCCTGAATGGGCAAACGCCGCCGCAAGCGACCCTGTCTCCTCGCTCAGGTCAAAATAATCCATCGCCTTCGTCACATACAGATAGCTGTTGGCATCAAAACGGCGGGTAAAGTTGTTGCCGTTGTATTTAAGATAGCTCTCCACGGCAAACTCCGACTGAAAATCAAAGCCATACCGTTCCCGCGTTTGCAGTCGTCGCCCAAACTTTTGGTGCATAGACTCTTCGCTGAGATAGGTGATGTGGCCGACCATTCGCGCCACCGCCAGCCCCGCATCAGGTTTTTGGGTGGCGGTGTAGTAAGCGCCATTATTCCAGTTTGGGTCGGCATAAATCGCCTGCCGCCCCACTTCGCTGAGGGCAATGAGCATAGGGCTGTGACGGGCGGTAGTTGCCAGCGGAATGGCGGCTTTGAGCTTGGTGGGATGGTGTGCCGCCCATTCCAGCACCTGCATTCCCCCCATCGAGCCACCGGCCACGCACAAAAGCTGCTCAATGCCCAAATGCGCCACTAGTTGTGCCTGCGCCCGCACCATGTCGCCAATGGTAACAACGGGAAAGCGCAGACCATACGGTTCACTGCTGTCCGGGTCAACGGTGGCGGGGCCACTGGAGCCATAGCAACTGCCGAGAACGTTGCTGCAAATGATGAAGAAGCGGTTGGAATCAAACGCTTTGCCGGGGCCGATGCAGTCGTCCCACCAGCCCGGCTTGTCGTCACCAGCGTGATACCCAGCCGCATGGCCGCTGCCGCTGAGGGCATGGACAATGAGGATGGCGTTGCTACGGTCGGCGTTGAGCTTACCGTAGGTTTCATACGCCAGGGTGACAGGGCTAAGGGTGGCGCCGCTTTCCAGCCGAAACGGTTCCTCCTGGGCAAAGGTGAACTGCTGTGGCTGTACGAGGCCGATAGAGTTTGCGGGAAAGGCCATGGGACGAGAAGTAGTCAGTAATCGGTAATCAGTAACCAGTACCGATTACCGATTACTGATTACTGATTACTAGTTTCTAACGCCTGATCCAAATCCCAGAGAATGTCATCAATGTCTTCATAACCAATGCTGAGACGGATGAAGTCGGGGGTGACACCGGCTGATTGCAGTTCGGCTTCGCTGAGCTGGCTGTGGGTGGTGCTGGCAGGGTGGATAGCCAAGCTTTTGGCATCGCCCACGTTGGCGAGGTGGCTAAACAGCTTCAGGTTATTGATGAACCCTTCGCCCGCCGCCCGGCCGCCCTTGATGCCAAACCCCATAATGGCACCGGGGCCTTTGGGCAAATATTTTTGCGCTTTGGCGTGGTCGGGGTGGCTGGTAAGACCGGGGTAGGAAACCCAGCTTACGCGGTCGTCGGCTTCCAGATATTCGGCCACTTTTTGCGCGTTGCTGACGTGGCGATCCATTCGCAGGCTGAGGGTTTCGATGCCCTGGATGGTGGCCCAACTGTTGAACGGGGCTTGGCAGGCACCGATGTCGCGCAAAATTTGCACGCGGGCTTTGAGGATGAAAGCGGGTGCGCCGAGGTCAGCGTAAACCAGGCCGTGGTAGGAAGGGTCAGGTTCGGTGAAGTTGGGGAAACGGCCGCTTGTCCAGTCAAAGTTGCCGCCGTCTACGATGATGCCGCCGATGGTGGTGCCGTGTCCGCCGAGGAATTTGGTGGTGCTGTGGGTGACGATGTTGGCTCCCCATTCAAACGGCCGGCAGAGGTAGGGGGTGGCAAAGGTGTTGTCAATCATCAGCGGGATGTTGTGGGCCTGGGCAATGGCCGACACTTCGGCAAACGGAAACACAGAAATGTCGGGATTGCCCAAGGTTTCGCCGTAGATGAGCTTGGTATTGGGGCGAATGGCGGCGGCGAAGGCGGCGGGGTCGGCGGGGTCAACAAGGGTGACTTCGATGCCGATGCGGGGAAAGGTGTAGTTGAACTGGTTATAGGTGCCGCCGTAGAGCCGACTGCTACTGATGATGTGGTCACCCGCGCCGCAGAGGGTGAGGATAGCCATCGTCTGGGCACCGTGGCCGCTGCTGGCGGCAAGGGCGCCAACGCCTCCTTCGAGGGAGGCAATACGCTGTTCCAGCACGTCGTTGGTGGGGTTCATGATGCGGGTGTAGATGTTGCCCATCTCTTGCAGGGCGAAGAGGTTGGCGGCGTGGGTGGTGTCGTGGAACTGGTAGCTGCTGGTTTGGTAGATGGGCACGGCGCGGCTGCCGGTGGTGGGGTCTGGTTCTTGCCCGGCGTGTAGTTGCCGGGTGGTGAAGCCGAGTTGGCGTTCGTCAATGCTCATGTGAATAAACTCCTTTTGGAATGAAAGGGACGCAGATTTTCCTGATTTCCCTGATTTTGATTGGTTGCCCGGGTATGGCTGCTGCTACCATCTGCGCATCATGGTGGCAAAACGGCCGTTTTCCCGCTGCTGTTTAGGAAATAAAAAAACCCTCTGCCAGATGGAGAGGGTTTGGATTTTGGGGTTAACGGCCGTTTTGGACACAGCACGTAAAGTTCATTCACCGTCTCTCTCATCTTCCAGAATAGTTCTGCCGGAGTTGGCACCTTTTTGCGACAGTTGTAACAACTGTACAAAGGGTTGCCGAGGTTTCATAGGGCCGGTCCCTCCACCTCTCTGGATAAAAGTGACTCACTATTTGGTTTTTTAATTTCCTACTTTACGACTATAGCGTGTGTTGCTGGTTTGTCAAATAGATGATTTTGCTGAAGAAAACGGCCGTTTTTGCACAACTTTGCACAGTTCTCCACCCAAAACAGGGTCTTTATCAACAGCTATTAACAGTTTTGCACCAGTTATCCACAGGTTACTCACAGAAATTAATCGGGGATGATGGTGATGTTGCCTGGGCGAGGAACGGCCGGGATTGCCTGCTCCCAGCCAGGAAACGCATAGCCGGGGCCAGCTAACGATCTTTTGACCATGACATCGCTGACAGTTGCGCTGGTAATATGCCCTAGCTGGTCGCTGATAATGTGGTATTTCTGGGCACGTATTCGGTCACTCCGGTTGTTGGTTTGGTTGTCAAAATCAGGCATGTCGCGCTCCAGCCCGATGAGCGTGATACCGCCATCAGCGTTGCGCGTGGCGCGAAGCCACTGTATTTGCTCCAGATGACGCTGAATTTCCAATGCGCGACGAGCCTCCCAAATGACCACCCGCGTCATGTTGGCAACGGTGGCATAGACAGGAGGTGGAAGCTGGCGGTTGACACGTTGAGCATAGGCATCAGTGCCGATATAGCCCAGGATAGTGCCGCCAACGGCTGCGATGCCAACGAAGACAAACCAGTTAATAAAAAACACCTGGCTAATGGTGATCACATCGGCCTCACGTTTGACAAACGTCTCCAGAAGCTGCAGTTGGTCAATGATGGCTGCTTCGGTAGCACTGTCGGGGGTGTTGAGTTGAAAGGTGCGGGCGTTTTGCAAGGCCAGGATAAGCTGCTCATGGAGTGAATAATTTGCCGGGAAGGTGTCGTTAGGCAGCATTTGTTCGAGCTGTAGCACTAGCGTTTGGATGATTCGAGCATAACAGGCCGGGTCGCTTCCATCCTGGGCACAGCTTGTGACATCGCCACCGCTGCTTTCAATTTCGGCCAGAACGTTAAGCTGGGTGATGGCACTTTGCAGCAGTTCGGTGCGGCAGTAGGTGGTGGTGTCGCTTATTTGATAATCGGTGAGGCGGTTAATAATTTGCGGGATCAACTGCTGCCGCTCTTGCAGGGTGTTGTTTTGCAGGTTGACCAGCGTGGTAATGGCATCCTGGACGGGGAGGGTGTTGCAGGCGGTTTGCTTGGCATTAACGGCCGTTTGCAACCCATAAGCTGCAACCAGTAAATTGGTTCGTTGGCCGGGCGTGGCTTGGTCAACCTGCTCTGGGGTAATTTGCGCCAGCAAATTGTCAATACGGCTCACGGTAGTTTGGGCAGCCGGTGGATTGATGAGATTGGGGGCGGCTTCAACCAGGGTGGGAAACAGGACAAAAAACAACACGGGAACGAGGCCAACCATGATGACGGCAATGCTGATGGCGCGAACTGGTAAAAACGGCCGTTGTTTTTGTGACAAATAGCGCCGTCTGTTTAATTGATCACGTATTTTCGGCCATTCCGGCGTTGTGATCCAACTGGTGACAATTCCCGTGCCCAACATAAAGAGCAGCAGAACCACGCGCAGCGGCCAGGCAACATTTTCCCGAATCAGCGAATCGGTAAAGAAAAGGATTGCAATGATCAGGGTAAAACCAATCGCCAGGGGAATAGCCACGCCGGCAATAGTAAAGCGACGATACCAGGGGGTAGAGTCGGTGGTGATGCGAAGCCAGTTGCGGTTGTCGGCTCCGCAGCGCGGGCACACAACGTGAATGGGGCCTGGGCCATCGTATGGCTCAACCGTTTCCTCTGGCGCAGCGCGGCTTTCAGGCACAATCGGGCGGCGGGTCAGGTCGGGCTGATAGCGCAGCCCAATATCAGGATAATGGTCGGGCGTGGGGGTTGAGATACCCTGGGTGTTTCCCTCTGCAACAGTAAATTGTTCGCGGCAACTGACGCAGCGAAGCGACCGAGTAACCAAGGTTTCTGGTGGCGCAGGTAGATTTAGCATGGCACTTCCCTTCAGGGCTTTTGACAAAGGGTGGTATGAAAGTTCGCAACGATGCGGCTTTGCCAAAGGCGGTACTACTAAAGCGACGATTGATCACGTTAAAGGTAGCAAAAACGGTGAAAGTTGCAAATTTGACAACGGCCGTTTCCTTTCACCTTAAAAGTTTGTAAATTCGCCTGCCTTTCACGGCAGCCCTTACCGTATCTGAGCTAAAATTAGGAGTGCTGCCCAAAGAAGCAGTAAGCAGGATTGTGTTGGTGTGTAGCAAGCGAGCAATATTTTCACTGGTTTGTGGGTGTGGTTTGTAGCATCATGATAACGTTGAAGAGAATGGCATTGATAACCATTTTGTGGGTCGCTATAGGGTGTTCCAAAGAAACGGCCGTTTTACCAACCGCTGTGCCAGAAACGGCCGTTGTCGTTCCCACCGCCACGGCTGAAATTGCCACCATTCCCCCCGAACCCACCGACGTACCTACCCCAGAGCCAACCCCCTTTCCCCCAGATCTCTCTCTAAATGCTCAAGATATTTTTACATTCCCCAACCCAGAAATCTACGCGGGTGATTTAGTCACCTTTCAAGTCATGCCCTTTGTTTCCCAGCCTGTTGTGGCCGATGACGTCAGCGTGCATGTTATGGTTGATGGGTACGATGTGGCCGCTGGCACTCTCAGCGAACGCAACTTTGCAGGCGACCCGCGCAGCGTCTTTGCCTGGGCGTGGAATAGCAGCAACCAGCTTGGTACCCATGAAGTGCGTGTGGTGCTGGATCGAGATGACAGGATTGTGGTAGGGGATGAAGACCCCACCAATAACCAGGCTGCCATCACCCTAACTGTTCTTGATCCCAAGGACATACCGGCGACGGAAGAAAATGCAACCTGGGTAACGGCCGACACCACCTGCTGCACAATTCACACCGTCAGCGGAACGGCCGCTTATCGGGATTTGCCTAATCTGGTCAAAGTTGTAGACGATGCTGCTGCCCAGGCTGCCGCCCGGCTTAATGAGCAGCCCCAGCGCAAAATTGACATTTACCTCATTGACCGGGTGATTGGGCAGGGTGGTTACGCCGGTTCGGCCATTGTCGCTTCCTATCTGGATCGGCAATACAGCGGTAACAGCCTGCACGAACTGCTGGTGCATGAGATCACCCACATCATTGACCAACAGTTTGCCCCGCATCGGCTGGTTTTTCTGGCCGAGGGGGTGGCTGTGTGGGCAACGGGTGGGCATTACAAGATGGAAAATTTGACCGAGCGCAATGCTGCGCTGCTGTCGCTGGGGCAAGCTGTGCCGCTGGCAGAGATGATCAATAACTTTTATCCGGTGCAGCATGAGATTGGCTATTTACAGGCTGGTGGTTTTGTGCAATACCTGATTGACACCTACGGTTGGTCAACCTTCCGGGCGTTTTATAGCAACACGACCCTGGATGATGGGGCAACGCCGGCCGAGGCGGTGGATCGCAACCTGCAAACGTATTACAACAAGTCCTTGGCGCAGATTGAGGCCGATTGGCAGGATGCTTTGCGTGGGGTGGAGTTGGGAGAAACGGCCGTTTCTGACCTGCAAACCACCATCCGCTTTTTTGATGTTATGCGCCGCTACCAGCTACTTTATGACCCAACTGCCCACTTCCTGCGCGCTTGGATTCCCCAGCCCAAAGCCGTTCGCACCCAGGGCAACCCGGCCGACCTCACCCGCCATCCTACTGCCGAGATAAATGTGACGCTGGAAGTCATGCTTGAGGCGGCTAATACATCCTGGCGCGGTGGTGACTACCAACGCGCCAACGTCATTCTGGACAGCGTGGAGCGGGTGCTGGATAATGACGGAGCCTTTATTGATCCATTGGCAACCAACTATCTCAACATTGTGCGGAAAGTAACGGCCGTTGGCTATAAAGTCCAAAGCATTACGCTGCAAGGGGACGAAGCGCAGCTTGTGGTGACATTGGCGAATAAAAACGGCCTGTTGCCCATTAACATGCGGCTGGTTAACCGTGATTGGATCATTCTGGCGAATTAGCGATTGGAGATAGGAGATTGGGAGACTAGTACCTCGGCTTTATGATTTTGAGAGAGTTACGGTACTAGGAGAGTGAGCCAGTCTCTTAATCTCTCAATCTCTAATCTCCCAATCTCTTCTATAGGTGAATCATTTCTGTTTTTATGCTAAAATGATCGTGGCACCATGTTAGTGCATGACACATGTGCAAATATGGCAATGTCGGCATAAATGGCGTGTAGCCTTAGATACACAGGGGTTTGATATGATCGAAGTTGTAATTGACAGTATCCGCATCAGCCTGGTTTCCCAGCATCGCATTGTCATGCTCAAGGAAATGGGTTCAGAGCGCCAGCTTCCTATCTGGATTGGGCCGTGTGAAGCGGATGCCATTACGATTGAGCTACAGGATGTGAAGGTAGCCCGCCCGCTGACGCAGGATTTGCTCAAAAATGTGATCGCCGTCATGGGTGGGCGTGTCTCACATGTTTTGGTCAAGGAACTGGATGATGGTATTTTCCATGCCAGCCTGTTTATTGACATCAAAGGTGAACTGAAAGAGATTGATTGCCGTCCTTCTGATGCCATTGCGTTGGCCGTGCGGGTGAAGGTGCCTATTTTTGTGGCCGAAGCGGTGATGGATGAGGCCGGGGTGGAGCCGGAGCAGGATATTCAGGAGCAGGCCAAGCCACAGGAAGAAGAAGCTGGCCCAGAAAATTTGGATATTTTCAGCAGCTTTGTGGATACCCTGGATTTTGATGATTTTGAGGAGTAGAAACGGCCGTTTTTCTCCCACCCATAACCAATAAAAGATGACCAACGAACAAAAACGTGAAACGTAGGCTAACCTGCGTTTCACGTTTTATATTTTAGCGCAGTGGACACTATCGAACGTTTACCCCCCCATAGTATCGAAGCCGAAGAAGCGGTGCTAGGCTCCTTGCTCATTGACCCCGAAGCCATTTACGAAGTTGCCAGCTTCCTCACCCCCGATGCCTTCTACCGCGTGCAAAACCGCTGGATTTACGAAGCCATGCTGCGCCTCAACAACCGGCGCGACCCCATTGACTTTATCACCCTCACCGAAGAGCTGCGCCGTTTGGAAAAGCTGGAAGAAGCGGGGGGCGAATCCTACCTCATCGGCCTCATCAACACCGTTCCCACCTCCATCAACGCCCAACACTACGGCCGCGTGGTGGAAGCCGCCCACATTCGCCGCAAGCTCATCTCCACTGCCAGCACCATTGCCAACCTGGCCTATGAAGAAAGCGAAGATGTGAACGTGGTCATTGACCGCGCCGAGCAAGCGTTGTTTGGCGTGAGCGAAGCCCGCACCACCCGCGACCTCGTTCCCGTGCGCCAAATTGCCCGCGAATATTTGGAACGGATAGAAGAGCTAAACCAGCGCGGCGATGATGTCATCGGCGTGCCAACTGGCTTTACCGATTTGGATCGGCTGCTGGGTGGCCTCAACAAATCTGACCTGATCATTGTGGCGGCACGGCCTGGCATGGGTAAATGTGTCACCGCCGATACCCGCCTGCTGCACCCGCACACGGGCGAACTGATTGCAATTGAAACGTTGGTGAAACGGCAGCACGCCGCCTTGCTGACAGTTGGGGCTGATTACAAGCTGCGCCCCAGCAACGCCTCCCATTTTGTAGACAGCGGCATCAAGCCAGTGTTTCGCGTGCGAACCCGACTGGGACGTGAAATCAAAACGACGCTTTCGCATCCTTTTTTAACCGTCACTGGCTGGAAACCGCTGTTTGAATTGGCGGTGGGCGACCGAGTGGGCGTGCCGCGTCGTCTGCCTGTCTTTGGGCAAGATGATGTCAACGACCACGAGGCTAAGCTGCTGGCCTATTTGCTGGCCGATGGCTCCATGCGCGGCACAAGCCCTCAGTTTAGCAATAGCAATCCACTGCTGCGGGATGATTTCACGGCAGCGGCGTTGAGGTTTAGCGGCAACAAAGCGACGGTTTATGATAGCGGGGGGCAGCGGGTTCCCACGGTTCACATTACGCAGGATGCGGCGTTTGTTGGTGAAGACAGGGAACGGTTTGCTGGGGTGTTGGAGCAGGTGATGAAAACGGCCGTTTTTTCCACCTCCCAACTTGCCCAACAAATGGATGTACCTGTCGCCACCGTTGCCCAATGGCGTTCTGGCAAAAATTTCCCGTCCCCGGCCAATTTTCAAAAGCTGTGTACGGCTTTGGGTGTCACCGAGACGACGTTGTTGCCCAACGGCCATGCCTACAACAGTCAGATTGACAACAGCCTGACCCGATGGCTGAAAGAGCATGGTGTGTGGGGTAAAGGCGCGGCAGAAAAAACAGTTCCCGATGCCGTTTATCGCTACAGCAAGCGCAAGCTGGCACTCTTTTTGAATCGGCTGTTTGCTTGCGATGGCTCCGTGTATGTGCAGGGGGAAGGACAAACGGCCGTTTCCTACGCCACTGTCTCCCTACGACTTGCCAAAGCCATGCAACACTTGCTGCTCCGCTTTGGCATTTTAGCCAAGCTGCGCCATCGCCACGTAATGTATCAGGGCGACCCGCGCCCCGTTTACGAATTACGGCTAACGGATGGTGAGAGCATTTTGACGTTTGCGCGGGAAATTGGGGCGTTAGGCATGAGCGAAGCGGCAACGGCCGTTTTGTCTGCTTGTGCTAGTTCAGCCGACATTGCTGGTAGCATCAAAAATGATGTGTTCTGGGACGAAATTGTTGCCATTGAGCCGCTGGGCAAACAACAAGTATATGATTTAACCGTGCCAGAAACCCATAACTTTGTGGCCGAGGATATGATTGTCCACAACACCTCGCTGCAAAATGCCATTGCCCTGACGGCGGCGCGACGGCACGGCAAGCGGGTTGCCATGTTTAACCTGGAAATGTCGGGGGAGCAGCTTGTGCAGCGGATGATTGCGGCCGAGACGCGGATTGATTCGCAGCGGCTGCGGCGCGGGGAGTTATATGAAAATGAATGGCCGATTTTTATGGAAGCCATCGGCCGTTTGTCGGAAACGCGCATTTTTATTGACGACACCCCCTCCATCACCCCGGCGCAGCTTCGCACCAAATGCCGCCGCCTCTATGCCGAGCATGGGCTGGATTTGGTGATGATTGATTATTTGCAGTTGATGCAGGCGGAACGGCCGACGAACAACCGGGTGCAGGAGATTAGCGAGATTTCGCGGGGGTTGAAGACGCTGGCGCGGGAGCTGGATGTGCCGGTGGTGGCGGCGGCGCAGTTGAGCCGGGCAGTGGAGCAGAGGCAGGATAAACGGCCGTTGCTCTCCGATCTCAGAGACAGCGGCAGCATAGAGCAAGATTCGGACATCGTGATGTTCATTTACCGCGACGAATATTACAATGCGGAAACCACCGAACGGCCGAATATTGCCGAAATTGTGGTTGCCAAACACCGCAACGGGCCAACGGGTACGGTTGACCTGTTTTGGCACGGCAAGCTGGCGACGTTTAGAAATTTGCAGCGACAGGAGATTGACCTGTAAGTGAGGTGTTGTGATGAAAGGGTTCCCCGGTTTTCCCGACGGTAAACAGCGGTTAACGGCCGTTCCCAGCCTCTTCTTCAGCGACCTGCTGCCCATCATAGACAACCTCGCCGAACTCAAAGTCACCCTCTACGCCATCTGGGCACTCTCTTACAAAGAGGGCAAGGTGCGCTATCTGCGGCTGGCCGACTTCTTAAGTGATGCCGAATTTGTGCGCGGGCTGGGTGGCGGCACGCTCAATGAGGCCACCGACATGCTGCTGGATGGGATTGAGCGGGCGGTTCACCGAGGCACGCTGCTCCACGTCAATATTGAAAGTGCCGATGGGCATATGGATTTGTACTTTTTAAACACGGAAAAGGGAAGAACGGCCGTTGATGGCATTACACGCGGCGAATGGCGACCCACCCCCAACCAAGACGAACCCATCTCCCTGCTCGTCGAGCGCCCCAACATCTTCATCCTCTACGAGCAAAACATCGGCCCCCTCACCCCCATGATCGCCGACGAACTGCGCGATGCCGAACAAACCTACCCCCTGCGCTGGGTCGAAGACGCAATCAAAGTTGCCGTCGAAAACAACGTTCGCAAATGGCGCTACGTCCTCAGCATTCTGGAACGGTGGCGGCAGGAAGGAAAACGAGACAGACAAGATGGAATCACTCAACGAGATTCTCAAAAAGAATTACGACAACAAATCCCTGAAGAACTCCGTGACATCATCAAGCGGTAAGCGGCCCCGCTCTGCCGAAGAGAACCCTGGGCTGGGCAAAATAGATTGTCCTCACTGCGACGGCTTGGGCTACGTTATCCCCGATGTTCCCCCCATTCACCCCAGTTTTGGCCGTGCCGTCCCCTGCACCTGCCGCGCCATAGACCAGGAAATGGAGCGGCTCGACAAGCTCCAACGGCTCAGCCAGCTTGGCACATTACAACACAACACCTTCGACACCTTTCTTCCCGACGGCCACGGCCTTACCCCCGTCAAACAGCGCAACCTCCACATGGCCTATGACATCGCCCTGGCCTACGCCAAAGAGCCAAAAGGGTGGCTAGTCTTAAAAGGTGGTTACGGTTGCGGTAAAACCCATTTGGCGGCCGCCATTGCTAACCAGCGGCTGGCAATGGGGCATCCCGTCCTGTTCGTCAGCACCCCCGACCTGCTAGACCACCTTCGCGCCACCTACAGCCCCAGCTCAGACACCACCTATGACGACCGATTTGAGCAGGTGCGAAATGCCCCCATGCTTATCCTCGATGATTTGGGGACACAAAGCAACACCGAATGGGCGCAGGAAAAGCTGTATCAAATCTTTAACCATCGCTACAACACCCGCTTGCCCACCATTGTCACCACTAATCAGGAGCTTGAATCCATTGAAATTCGCATTCGCTCCCGCATGGTAGACCCTGGCTTGGTGCAAGTTGTTCACGTTGCCGCCCCCGATTTCCGCCGCGCTGGGGTGGATCAAGATCAATCCGAACTGTCCACGCTGAATTTGCATTTGGACAAAACATTTGCCACCTTTGACCTGCGCGAGCAAGAATTGCCGCGCAGCCAGACGGAAAATTTGCGCCGGGCGTTTGAAACGGCACGGGAATATGCCCAGGAGCCGGCCGACTGGTTGGTGTTTAACAGCGTTGGCTATGGCAATGGCAAGACCCATTTAGCGGCCGCCATTGCCAACCACGTTGCCAACCAGGGCGACCCCGTTTTGTTTGTCGTCGTGCCCGACCTGCTCGACCATCTCCGCGCCGCCTTCAACCCCTCCAGCAACATTCGGCTGGACAAGCGATTTGATGAGGTCAAGACGGCTCCGATTTTGGTTTTAGATGATTTAGGGACGGAGAGTGCCACGGCCTGGGCGCGGGAGAAGCTGTATCAACTGTTTAATTACCGCTACAATGCCCGCCTGCCCACCGTCATTACCACCGCCACGCCCGTAGACGAGCTTGACCCGCGTTTGGCAACGCGAATGCTGGACGGCAGTCGCTGTACATTTTTTTTGCTGGAAGTACCTAGCTATCGAGGCGGGGTGAAAACGCGGGGGAAACCGGGAAAGCGGCGGTAAATATGCCCTATGAGATTGGAGATTGGAGATTGGTGAAGGTTCATAATCTCCAATCTCTAATCTCCAATCTCTGAATCACAAAGCTAATTGTGGATGAATCGTTACAGCCGCTTCTTAAATTCGGCCGTTAGGGCGGGCAAGACCTTAAACAGGTCATCCACAATCCCGTAATGTGCTAATTTGAAAATGGGAGCCTCACCGTCTTTGTTGATGGCAACAATGATTTTTGAGGTACGCATCCCGGCCTGGTGCTGGATGGCACCGCTGATGCCGTTGGCGATGTAGAGGTCAGGGCTGACCGTCTTGCCGGTTTGCCCCACCTGATGGTCATAGGGAATCCAGCCGGCATCTACGGCGGCGCGGGAGGCACCAACGGCCGCTCCCAACACGCCTGCCAACTCACGCACCGGTTCAAACCCTTCGGGGCCGCCCACGCCACGCCCACCGCTGACGATGATGCTAGCATCGGTCAGGCTAACGGTGTTGCCCTTGCCTTCAAACCCAACGACTTTGGTGGGGATGTCGTCTTCGTCCACAACGGCATCAATCCAGTCGGCGGAGCCGCTGTTGCCGGTGGATTCAGCCTGCGGGAAGGCGCGGCTGCGGAGGGTAACAATTTGGGTACTGCCTTTGGTGAAGGCAGTTGCCAGCAACTTGCCTGCGTAAACAGGGCGGGTGGCTTTTACCACATCGCCATCCACTTCCAGAGCCACTGCGTCGGTGACAACGCCGAGATCAAGGTCGGCGGCGACCCAAGCGGCCACGTCGCGGCCACGGGTGGAGCCGCCGATGATGAAAGCGGCTGGTTCGTGTTCTTGGATTTGTGCCACGAGCAGCGGCCCAACGGCTTCGATGCGGCTTTTGTCCAGCGTTTCATCATCACAGCCAATGACTTCATCACAACCGAGATCAAAAGCAGCCGTGGCGATGCCGGCAACGTTGTGGCCGAAGACGATGCCGACCAAATCTTCGCCCAGTTCATCGGCAACCATGCGGGCTGCCCCAATGGCTTCCTTACCGACGGCAATAATTTCGCCGCCGCGATTTTCTACCCAAACCCATACGGCACTCATATCACTTTCTCCTCAAACAGTTTGTCTACCAGGGCGGCGACTTTTTCTTCAACGGAATCCCCTTCAATGATTTCGACGCTGCCTTCGCGGGCGGGGATGGCGTAGACGTGGCTCCAATCGGCTTGGCTGGCACCTGCGCCCACGCCGCCGCTGATATTGAGGTCGGCGGCAGACCAGGTGGGAATGGTGGCGCGATTGGCTTTGCGAATGCCCATGAAGGAGGGGTAGCGGGGTTCGTTGATCTCTTTGACGACGCTAATGACGACGGGGAGATCGGTGGTAACGGTTTCTTTGCCATCTTCCAGCAGCCGTTCTAGGGTGATGGTGTGGCCTTTGATCTCTTTGATGGCGGAAACGTAGGTGACGGGTGTCCAGCCGAGCTTGCGGGCGACCTGGACGGGGGTTAGGCCGGTGTCGCCGTCAATGGCTTGCTTGCCGAAGATGACGACTTTGGCCCCATCAATTTTTTCGAGGGCGGCGGCCAGGATGCGGGCGGTGCCGAGGGTGTCGGAACCGGCAAAGCTGGGGTCGGAAACCAAAATGGCTTCGTCACAGCCCATAGCGAGGCAGGTTTTGAGGGCTTCCTGGCTATCGGGGGTACCCATAGTGAGGGCGATGGCCTGGCTGGCTCCGTGATTTTCTTTGACACGAATCGCTTCTTCGACGGCGTATTCGTCCCAGGGGTTGACAACGTTGGGCTTGCCGCCCGAATCTTCCCAGCTTACTGCGCCATTGTTGACGGAGAAAACGGCCGTTGTGCTGGGTGTTTGTTTGGTACAAACGACGACCTTCATCTGATTTACCTCCAAGGAAATAGTCGAAAGAGTTATAAACACGTTTGACGAGATTGACGAGAGAAAACCCATCCTGTAAATCTGGCAAACCTTGTCAGAACTCTACATTGTCATAAGCAACGGTATCTATGCCAGCAGCATTGGCTGGCAAGCATGTCGTTGGCTGTACGTAAAGGTGGGTGGCTTACTTTGGAAACAGAATCCTTGCAAACCTTGATTGTGTTGGTTCAATCGCCCAAAATTATAATGCCGCACTGCGTTATGGGCAAGACGATGGGCTGATGCTAATTTGTCACACTCACGAATGCCCCAGTATACTGGGGGCTGATAAGGAGGCTTTGGTTTGCAGATGAAAAATAGCGCATTGTCAGACAAAGTGATGGTTTATGGTCATGCCACATGCCCACAAGTGGGGCCAGTGCGGGGGCTGCTGCGGCAGGCGCAGGTGGCGTTTGAGTATGTGGATATTCATAAAGACCGCGAGGCGGCTGCCCGCGTTCGCGCCATTAACGATGGCATGGAAAGTGTGCCGACGCTCGTTTTTCCCGATGATTCGACGTTGACGGAGCCAACGGCCAGCGAACTGACGGCTAAGTTAGAGTCTATGGGATACGAAGTTGGGCTGCTGGGCTGGCTGATTGGCAACAGTTTTTATATTTTGATGGGGGTTGTGATTTTGATTAGCATCCTGCGTTTTTTGGGGGTGTTTTGAAAATGGGACGTGGATATACAGGAATGGATGTGTGAAAGAGGGCGTATGCAATACGCCCCTACCGTTGGGGGTGCAAGGCAAAGATAAAAACGCCGTTGTGATGATAGATTAGGGTGAGGTGGGGATTTTGGGCGAGGGCGGCGGGGTCAAAAAAGCCGCCTCGCGCCCCGACAAAGATGTGGGTGTATCCCTGCTGCGCCAGCCAGTCGGCGCGTTCAGGGTTGTGCCAGTCGGTGATAGAAACGGCCGTTTCATTAAACGCAATAATCGCCTCAAATAGCTCCACATTGTAGATATAGTCAATCGGCGGCGTGCTGGTTTGCCGCCCGGTAATGGGCAGCAGCCACGCCCCGCCGTCGCTGGCGGCCCAGGTGCTGCCCAGCCAGCGCCAACTGCTCACCGCCAGCCGCGCATTGGGCGGCAGGTTGTCGTTGACCCAGGCGATGGCAGCCAAATCATCGGGCTGCCCCAAAATGGTTTGTGGGTTCAAAATGGTGATTTGCTGGTGCAGGCCAAAAAACAGCAGCGGGGCAAGGGCTAGAGCCAGCCAAAGCTGCCCGGCCAGTTGCAGCCCCCAATGATGCCGCCGCCACCAACGCCAAAATCGCGCCAGGGGCAGGGTGAGAAAAAGGGCGAGAGGAACAAAGAGGGTGATATACATGCTGTTGGTGTTAACAACGGCCGTTTCCGGCAACCCCAGCTTTTCCCCACTGAGCAGCACAAAAAGCAACGCCACCCACGCTGCCAGCGTCAGCGGTAGCAACGCCCACTGTCGCTGCCGCCGGGAGACAAGGACGGTGATGATGATGAGCAGGAGCAAAACGGCCGTTGCCCACAAATAATACCGTTCCCAGCCCACGGTAATGTAGCTAGTGGGAAAGCTGTTGTAGCCCGGAATTTGGATGTCAAACTGGCTGGCCGGGTTTGCCATACGCCATAGCTGCCACAGCCGCACCCCCACCAGCAGCAGTGCCAAACCACCCGCCGTTGCCAGCGCGACTGCGCCACGCCACCAGCACCGCCGCCCCAAATTGGCAAAAACGGCCACCAGCACAAAGGGCAGGTAGAAGATAAAAACGCGGAAGTGCATGAGAAACAGCCCGGCGGCCAGCAGCCCCACCAGCCACCATTCCTGGTGCCACCATGCCCAACGCCACTGCCGCCGACGCAGCAGCAGCCAAGTGATTGCCAGCAGCACCGGCATGATGAGCATGGCCGTAAGCTGGGTGAAACGCCCCCAGGTGGCGTAATAGGCGGGGAAAAAGAAGGGGAAGGCGACCAAAAAGGCGGCAAACAATCCTGCCCCGCGCTGGCGCGTCAGCAGCCAAACGGCCGTATAAAGCATGAGCGGCATGAGACCGTTGAGCAGTTGCCCCAAATAGAGTAGCAGCCGCGCCAGCGGCCAGTTGGTCATCAACTGCAAGCTGCTGGCGATGGTGTGGAAGCCAAAGTGATAAGGGAATTGGTCAACAGGCAGGTAGGGGGCATAGGTGGTGGGGGTTTGGCCGTTGGCGGTCATAACGGCCGTTATTAACCCATGCCGACTGGCATCCACCCACGGCGCAAAGGCCACATCCCGCACCGCCAGCAGCCGCACCGCCACCGCCACAACGATCAACAGCACTAACACCCCTGCTCCCCTGCTCCCCTGCTCCCCTGCTCTCCGCTTGCGCCACCATCGCCACAAAACCACCCCCCACCCAGCCACAAACACCATCCACAATCCCCACCCCGTCCAGCGGCCACCGGCCAGCGTCAGCCAGTACCAAAGCAGCGGCCAGGTGGAAAGACCGAGGGCAACGGCCGTTCCCCACGTAGCCCCTGCGTCCATGCCGCGCCAGCGGGGAGCCAGTTGCAGCAGCAGCAGCCCCGGCAGCGGGATAAAGAGCAGTGCCAGCAGCAGCAGCGCCCCCTCATAAAAAAAGGTGGTGGCAAGATAGTGCAGGGCATCGGGCAGGGTAAGCTGGTAGCGGGTGGTGAAGCGGAGTTCGTGGGCGTTGGTGGTCGGAACGGCCGTTTGCAGCGCCCCACCCTCCATCTGCAATTCTCCGTCATCATACACGTCGAGCGTGTAGCCCCAGGCTGAGAGGGTATTGCTGTCGTTGCCCAGCAGCCGCAGCGTGTAGTGACGGCCGGCCGACTGCCGCTGCAACGGTATGGCGAGGGTCAGCGTTTGGTTGTGGTCAAGCTGGCTGGTGGGGTAGGTTTGTTCGGCAATGATGGCGTTGTTGTCGTCACGGAGCTGGAGGGAAAAACGGCCGTTTTCTCCGTCCACCTTCTCCCCATACCGCACCACCATCACCTCCACTTCGCGCAGCCCGTTCCAGCGCGGCACAAAGCTTTGGCTCACAGCCACGTCGTTGCGCGGCGTGGGCAGGGCAATGTCAAGCCGGTGCTGGTTGATGTCGGTGGCGAGGATGGGGGGGAAAACGGCCGTTTGTTTCCACAACAACCCCATCACCACCAGCAGCCCCACCAATGCTGCCAGCCACCACCCATATCGCTCTACCCACTGCTTTATCATTTGGCTGATACTAATGCGAAGCGCTCCAGACGGCAACCGCTTCCGAGCAGGTCATAAATTCAACTCCGGCGTGGCCGCGCATAAACTGAATGAGCCGTTCCAACATGCGGATGCGTGGATGTCGGCCGATCACCTGCGGGTGCATCGTCAAACAAAAGACCCCTTGCTCTTCATACGCCCCCTCAAACTCCTCCGACCACAGCTCATAAATCCGGGATGGGTTGGAAATGCCCGCCCCGTTGTCCACAATTTCAAAATGGATGAAGTCATCCAGCAGCCAGGAAATCGGGATTTCCACCAGCCCTGGGCTGTCGTTGCTGTCGCCAATGCGGTAAAAGTGGTAGTCGTCGCCCATCAGACTGCTCTCATAGGCAAAACCAAACTCCTTGAATAGCCCAATCGAATGGTTGCTTAAATCCCAGGCAGGTGAGCGATACCCTTTGGGGCGAACCCCGGCCACCCGCTGCAAAGCGTCCATCCCCTTTGCCAACTGCTCGCGCTCCTCCTCATAGCTCAACTTCAGCGGGCTAATGTGGGTGTAGCCATGATGTCCAATTTCATGGCCGCCCGCCAACATTTGCTGGATGATGTCGGGGTAGCGTTCCACGGTTACGCCCGGCACAAAAAAGGTGGCACGGATGTTGTAACGCGCCAGCAGCTTCAAAATGCGCGGCACGCCCACCCGCGCCCCATACTGTCCCTGTGAAATGGGGGTGGGCGAGGTCAGACCCCGTGCTTCCTTGCTCGATTCAGCATCAAAATCAAAGGTAAGTAAAACGGTACAGCGTGCGGAACTCATCTTTTCATATCCTTTCCCGTTCGTAAGTAAGCCAGGAACGGGGTAAAAATCAGGCTTATCGTTTACAATTTTGTCCAATGCGCGGCGAATGGGCAATCAAGTGGCGAGATTCTTGCGCCCATCCGTGTTCGTCCGTGTTCGTCCGCGTCCTATTTTACAAGGAGTTGTTTGTGATGATTGAGTCAGCGATTAACGATTTATTGGCCCTTTTACCTATTCCTGGCCCCCCAGCGCAGGAGCGCGAGGTGGCAGATTTTTTGCACCAGACTTTTGTGGCGATGGGCATTCCCGACGAGCAAATCCAGTACGATAACGCCCAGGCGCAAAGCGAGTATGGTGGCAACGTGGGCAACATGATTGTGACGATTCCGGGGCGGCTGCCGGGTGCGCCGCTGATGTTTAGCACCCACATGGACACCGTGCCGGACTGTGTGGGCTGCCAGCCTCGGCTGGATCGGACAGGCAATCGTATTGTCAATGACGCGCCAACGGCCTTGGGTGGGGATAACCGGGCAGGGTGCGCCATTTTGGTGACGCTGGCGCGGGAGCTGATGACGCTGGATGGCAACCACCCGACGATTGTGCTGGTCTTTTTTATTCAGGAAGAGGTGGGGCTGGTCGGGGCGCGGGGGCTGGATACCAGCCTGTTGGGGGCGCAACTGCCGGAGATGTGTGTGAATTTGGATGGGGGACGGGTGGAGGAGGTGGTAACGGCCGTTATTGGCAGCCAACGTTTTACCATAGACATCACCGGGGTGGCCGCCCACGCCGGGTCACGGGTCGCCGAGGGGGTTTCCGCCGCCGTCATCGCCAGCAAAGCGATTGCCGAACTGGCCGGAGGGGGGTGGCACGGCCGCATTACCAAGCCAGAAGGACGCGGTACGTCTAACGTGGGTATTTTACAGGGTGGCAAGGGGAGCAACGTTGTCATGCCTGCCCTCCACATTTTGGCCGAAGCCCGCTCCCACGACCCCGCCTTTCGCCGCCGGATTATTGAAACGTGGCAAGAGGCATTTCGCCGGGCGGCTGGCAGCGTCACCAACATTCATGGGCAGCACGGGGCGGTGGCGTTTGGCCCTGGCCCCACCTATGAGGCGTATGCGCTGCCTGATGATGCGCCGGTGGTGCGGTTGGTGCAGCGGGCGGCGGATCGGATTGGGCTGCCGATTAAGCTGGTGAGCGACGACGGGGGGATGGATGCCAACTGGGTGGTGGCACACGGGATTCCCTGCGTGACGCTCAACATCGGCCAGCGGGACATCCACACGCCGGGGGAGTGGATTGCCCTGCGGGATTTTGAGTGGGCGTGCCGCCTGGTGGTGGCAATTGGGACGGGGTGGTAGTGGCAATGCCGGCCGTCTCGCCCGTGTGTGACCCGCCTATGATCTGGTTGGGAAGGCAGGGCGAGGCGGTGCGGTGGTCTGGTCAAACAGCACCGGGTCGGCGGCTCGCTGGTAGAGGGCGGGCAAAAACCAGTCGCGCAGCTTCACCTGCTCCTCGTAAGGGTTGCCGTCCTCATCGCGGCGGGTGACGGTGTGGCGGTTGGTGTTGGCAAGGAGGACAAAACGGCCATTGTCCACCGCCTGCCCCACCGTGGCGCCCGTCGCCAGCCCGCCGTAAAAGGCGGCGACAAATTTTTGCGCCGCCACCACCAGCACCGAATAGTTCATCGCCAGCACGCTGCCCACCCCGGCGCGAATCAGCCGCGCCGCGACGCTGGCGTAGGGGTTGGCCTCCTCCTGCTTGCCGCTTTGGCAGGCGTTGAGCACCATCAGCGGGATATGGTGCTGCTGCAGCAGCGTGCCGATGCGGTCGGCATCTACCAAATCCTTTTGGTGGTTGTCATCCTCAAAGAGCAGATCCCAGCCCCTGCCGCCGGTCATAAACGCCGTGGCCGTCAAAATGCACCAGATGAACGGGGGGCTGGCGGCGGTCGCGCAGCCGGTTGGTGAGCGCGGCCAGCGTTGGCGGGTAGAGAAATTCGACCACCACCTGCCCGTCCAGCCCGTCCAGCGCCGCCAGCAGCGGGCGGGAGACGGCGCGGGGGTCAATAAAGCCGCCGTCGTCGGGGCGGGCGACAACCACCAGCAGCCGCAGCGGCAGGGTGAGGGGGCGGGTGGGGGTGGCGGTGGCCTGCTGCAACCGCCGCCGCACGCTGATGCCCTGGGCAAAGAGGTGGCCGCTGTCGTCGGCCAGCAGCTCCCAGGGGAGGCGCAGGACGCGGGGGTCGGTGGCGTCAATGGTGAGCAGCTTGTCGCCGGGGGCATCTACAAACTGCTGCCAAAGCCGCAGCCCGGCTTCGTTGGTTAGCACCCGCTTGCGGAGGGCGTTGCCCCACCCTTCCAGCTTTTGCTCCACCCGCTGGGCGCGGTCGCGCTCCACGACTGTGGGCCAGTCGCTGTAGAGTTCAAGGTACCAGTGGATTTCGGCCAGGGCAGCGTCGTCGAGCGGGGGAATGAATTCGGCGGGGTCGGTGTAGGTGCCGCTGTCGGGGCGGAAGAGGGAGACGTGGATGGGGGCATCGGCGTTGTCGTCGGCGTTGCCGTCGCCGTTGCTGCTGGTGGTAAAGCGGAAGGAGAGTTCGATCATGGGTTTGTCCATTAACATAAAATTATGGTAGGGGCGGGATGACCGGGGTTGACGCAGGCCACGCGGTTAGCGTTGTCTCCTGGTCGTCTCGCCCGTGTGTTACCCGAAGAAGGGCTTGACGGCGCAAGGAAAGGGCGAGACGGTGCGGTGGTTAGGTCGTCTGTTCACCAGGCGTCAATCCGCACCATTCCGCCCCTACATGACGTTTTATAGGTGCATGGGCAGGTTGAAGTTGAGCTGGCTGTTGGCGGTGTCGGGGGTGAGGAGGCGGGAGAGGCCAAAGCGGTTGGATTCGACGGTGGCGAGCAGGGCGAGCTTGAGGCGGAGGGCGACGGCGGCGGCGGGGAGGCTGGCGACGAGGTAGACGCTTTGGGTGCCAAGCAGGGGCTGGGTGTCGTGGCGGCTAAATTGCCAGTAGGGGTTGTCTTCGCCGAGGCCAAAGGCCTGGATGGTAGGGTAGGCATTGTGGTGCTGAATCTCCACACCTGCTTCGCCAGCCTCGATGCCGCTGCCATCGGCAAATTTGAAGGAGGGGGCGAGTTTGATGGTGAATTTGCCCTGCTCCTCGGCCAGCTTGCGCTGCGGCAGCAGGTCGTGGGCCAGGGCGCGGCCGTCGCTGCCGATGGGGCGCATTGCGGCGATGAGGGTGGCGTCGCGGTAGCGCTGCGTGGCGGCGGGCGGGTGCAGGGTGCTGTCGAGACGGATGAGGGTGTGCAAACGGCCGTTTGCCGGGGCCGCCCATTTTGTTCCCGTCAACGCTTCCAGCGCTTGGGGTGTCCAGTGGGTGGGTTGACCCAGGGTGACTCTGGTCGCGCTATCGCTACTGCCGTAGCGTTCGGCGCTGCTGCTTAACTCACCTTCCCAGGCGATACGTTCTATGGTTGTGGGGGTAGTTAGTGTTGGCACAGGCATGTCCTCGCTTTTTATAAGGACATTATGGGGGAAAGAACGGCCGTTCGTCAAGAAGAGCAGGAAATTTCACGCAAAGGCGCAAAGGACGCAAAGGAAAGCGAAAAACTCTGCGCTCTTTGCGCCCTCTGCGGTGAATTCTTAAAATGATTCACTGTATAACAACCGACACCTGCACCGGGTTGCCGACAAAGTTGCCGTCTTGCCCCACTAGCACCAGGCGGATGGTGTAGCTGCCGGGGGGGAGGGAACCGGCTTGGAGGGTTTCGAGGGTGCCGTTGACGACGGGCTGGCTGTGGGTGCTGCCGAAGGTAGTCCAGGCGGTGGGAGAACGGCCGTTTCCAATCTCCAGCTTGTAAAACGCCACCACATTGGGGTCAAACTGCGCCGTGCCCTGCACCGCCACCGTGCCGTCAAGCGTGGCTCCAGAGGTGGGGAAGGTGATGTTGAGGCTGGTAGATTGACTGGGGGCGGTGTTGCCGCTGCTGCTGCTGGATTGGGTTAACGGCCGTTCGGCCGGCACTACCGCTTCCACCACCTGTAGCGGGCAAACCGTGGGCGGGGCCATGCGATAGCCGGTGCCACGCGCCCACAGCCGCGCCCGCACCTCGTCGGGATAGTAGGGGGGAATGGGCAGATAGAGCCGTTGCGCTACCGCGTCGGCATTGCGCGAACGGTTAAAGACGCATTCGCTGGGCTGGGGTGGCTGGGTGCCATCGGGCAAGGCCGCCTGCGCTACCCGCGCTGCGTCTTCGCCGCCAAGGGGCAGCGTTCGCAGTGTCCACGCCCCCAAATTGGTGCCGGTGTCGGGGGCATAGCCGATGCGGGGGATGCCGTGAACGGGCACGGTGGCGAGAAAGAGGTCGTTGCGGCTGGCGGTGCAGCTTGTGCCGCCGGTGCCTTGCGGCAGGCAAACCGGCCGTTCGACGACGTTGGGTGCCCACAAAAATTCGGTGGGCGGCATTTGGCCGTTGACCATGAGGCTGGTTTGCAGTCGGGGGGTGGCGTAAATGCCCTCAATGATGCGCCGCCACACCGGCGCCGCGCCGCGCAGCCCCGATGAATCACGCATGGGGTGGCCATCAGCGTTGCCCATCCACACCCCCACGACCACGCCCGGGGTGTAGCCCAGCGTCCAGTTGTCGCGGAAATCGTTGGTGGTGCCGGTTTTGGCGGCGGCGGGGAAGGGCAGATGAAGGGCGTTGTTGACCCCCATGCCGGGGATTCGCGCCTGGTCGTCGTCCAAAATATCGGTAATGATGGTGGCGATGCCGGGGTCGAGCGCCCGTGTGGGGGGCAAGGGGTTGGGCGGCTGTTCAAAGACAACGTTGCCCCGACTATCGGTGATGCGGAGGACGCTGGTAAGCTGTGGTTTCTCCCCCATGTTGGCAAGGGTGGCAAAGGCGTGGGTCATCTCCAGCAGCGGCACTTCGCCGCCGCCCAGGGTGACGGCCAGCCCATAGAAGCTGGGGGTTTCGCGCAGCGATTCGATCCCCATTTTGTGGGCGGTGCTGATCATGGCGGGCACGCCGATGTCGCGCAAAAGCTGGATGGGGGGGATATTGTAGCTGTTGGCAAGGGCGTCACGCAGGAGGAGGGGGCCGTGAAAACGGCCGTCGTAGTTGCGCGGGCGCATCGTTTGGCCGTTGCCCACATCCAGTTCAATTGGCACGTCCCAGAGAATATCGGCCGTTGACCAGCCTCGTTCCAGGGCGGCGGCGTAGGTGATGGGCTTGATGCTGCTTCCGGGCTGGCGCGGCTGGAGGGCGATGTTGACCTGCCCATCAATCCCCTCATTAAAATAGTCGAGGCTGCCGACCATTGCCAAAATTTCCCCCGTTTTCGGTTTGAGGACGACGACGGCGGCGTTGCTGACATCGTTGGCGGCAGCGCGGGCAGCCACTTGCTCCCGTGCCGCCTGTTCAGCCAGCTTGTGGATGCCCAAGTCGAGGGTGGTACTGATTTGCCAACCGCCGCGCACCAGGGCATCGGGGCCGTAGCGACGTTCAAGTTCGTTTTGCACGTAGAGAACAAAGTGGGCGGCTTCAAGGGTGGTGTTGGCAACCTGATCCTGGACGTTGATGCGGGGTTGGAGGTGCAGCGGTGCGCCTTTGGCAACTTCGGCATCAATGTAGTTAATCATCCCTTCGTCGAGCATGAGATCTACAATAAACGCCTGGCGGGCTTTGGCGGCTTCGAGGTTGCTGTAGGGATCAAGTTCCAGCGGTGATTGGGGCAGCCCGGCGAGGAAGGCGGCTTCGCCGAGGGTGAGATCGAGGGCGGGTTTGCCAAAGTAGGTTTGGGCGGCGGCTTCGATGCCGTAGGCGAGGTTGCCGTAATAGATTTCGTTGAGATACATCTGCAAAATCTCGGGCTTGGTGCGCTGCTGGGTCATGATGAATGCGAGAAAGATTTCGCGGAATTTGCGGGTGTAGCTGACGGCGGTGCGCTCTTCGTAGCTGAAGACGATGTGGCGGACAAGCTGCTGGGTGATGGTGCTGGCCCCAACGGGACGGCCGTTTTCGCGGCGAAAGTTGCCGATGATAGCGGCGACGATGGCGGCGGGGTCAATGCCAGGGTTCGTCCAAAAGGTATCGTCTTCGGCGGCGATGGTGGCGTTTCGCACCACGTCGGGGATTTCGTCATAGGCGAGCCAGCGCCGCTTTTCGGTGGTGTGGAGTTCAAACAAAAGCTGGCCGTTGCGGTCAAAGAAGCGGGGGGTGCCGCCTGCGCCGGAGCCGCGATAGGTGGCAACCTGGTCAATGGCGCCGCGCAGTTGGATGCTGAGGAGGAAGTAGGTGGCGATGAGGAGAAAAACGGCCGTTATGCCCCCCCACAACACCACTTGCAGCAGCCAACCCACCACCCGGCGACAGCCGCCAGGCTTGGGCGGTGGCTGCTGCTGTGGCTCCCGCCCCCGATACTTTTCCAGAAATTCTAGCTGATAACCACCATTGCTCATGGCGGTATGGTATGCGAATTTAGAGAATGTTCAAGGGGGTTGCCATAATGATGCAAAATCTGGTACAACCATATGGGGTGCTTTTCGTATACTTCACTGTAACCCATTCTCTTATCAACTGATTAAAAACACGGAGCATAAAGCATGAATAGTCACGTAGTTGATTACAAAATTTTTGGCGACGATTTGCAGTTTGTGGAAGTAGAGCTTGATCCGCAGGAAACGGTGATTGCCGAAGCCGGGGCGATGGTCTACATGGAGTCGGGCATTGAATTTAACACCCGCATGGGGGATGGCTCGAAGCCCAGCCAGGGTTTTCTGGGCAAGCTGGGCGGGTTGGCGCAGCGAGCCATGACGGGCGAATCGCTGTTTATGACCCATTTTACCAACATTGGGCAGGGGAAGAAGCATGTGGCCTTTGGCGCACCTTACCCCGGCAAGATTATGGCAATTGATTTGGATGAGGCCAAAGGGGAGTTGCTGTGCCAAAAGGATGCTTTTTTGGCGGCGGCACTAGGCACGGAGATTAGCGTGGCTTTTAACAAGCGGCTGGGTGCGGGTTTGTTTGGCGGCGAAGGCTTTATTTTGCAGCGGCTGCGTGGGGATGGGATGGTGTTTATCCATGCTGGCGGCACAATTGTGGAAAAGCGGCTGAACAATGAGAAAATATTGATAGATACGGGCTGCATTGCGGCGTTTGAGTCAACAATTAGCTACGACATTGAACGGGCGGGAAATATGAAGTCTATGCTGTTTGGCGGCGAGGGGCTGTTTTTGGCAACGCTGCAAGGGACGGGGCGGGTCTGGATTCAGTCACTGCCGTTTTCGCGGCTAGCTGACCGCATTTTGGCAAATGCGCCTACGGCTGGTGGTCGTTCCACGGGCGAGGGATCCTTGCTGAAGGGTGCGCTGGATTTCTTGCAGGATTAGTTTTTTAGCGGTTGGAGATTGGAGATTGGAGATTGCCGCTTGGCTTGCTCCTAATCTCCAATCTCTAATCTCCCATCTCTATGCTTTTACACATTATCACGCGCTCTGCCTGGGAAACGGCCGTTTCTCACCCCCCTTACCATCCCCCCTCGCTCGACAGCGAAGGGTTTATTCATTGCTCAACGGTGGCGCAGGTGCTAGCGCCAGCCAATGAACGGTATCAGGGGCAGCACGATCTGCTCCTGCTCTGCATTGACCCGGAAAAGGTGGCTCCGCCGCTTGTTTATGAAGATTGTTATGAGTCTGGGCAGAAGTTCCCCCACATTTATGGGCCGCTTGACCCGGCGGCGGTGGTGAGCGTAGTGGATTTCCCACCCAACCCCGATGGCTCCTTTTCCTTGCCGGCCGTCCTCTCCCTGTGGCGCGACTACCCGATTTTGGAGTTTGATGGGGCGCAAACGGCCGTTCTTGAACCCCACATCCTCATCAAGCCACTGGACGGCATCCCGCAAAAGTGCGTTTTGTGTTTCTTTCAGGATGTCATTGATACGCTCAAGGCCGAAGGGCGGCTGCGCCATATCTACAGCCTGACCTCGGAAATTGGTCCCAACCCAGTGTATGAGATGGACGTGGACGGCGAGCGGATTGTGCTGGCGCATCCCGGCGTGGGGGCACCGCTGGCGGCGTTCTTTTTGGATGAGCTAATCGCGCTTGGCTGCCGCCAATTTATTGCCTGCGGTGGGGCGGGGGTAATTGATGAGCGGGTGGGGCTGGGGCATGTGGTTATCCCCACGGCGGCGATTCGGGATGAAGGGTCGTCGTACCATTATTTGCCGCCGTCAAGAGAGGTGAAGGGGTCGGAAACGGCCGTTTGTGTCCTCCAGCAAACCCTTGCTCGCCACCATGTTCCCCACGACCTCGGCAAGACGTGGACGACTGATGGCATCTACCGCGAAACTGCTCATAAGGTGGCTCTGCGGAAAGCCGAAGGGTGCCTGACCGTGGAAATGGAAACCGCCACCTTCTTTGCCGTGGCTCAGTTTCGCAACGTCACCTTTGGGCAACTGCTTTACGGTGGCGACGACTTGACGGGCGACGAGTGGGATGAACGGGGCTGGGACAAGTTGACCTCGACGCGGGAAAAGCTGCTGCAATTGGCAATTGAGGCGTGTTTGGCTCTGCCAACGTCAGAGAGCCTAAACTAAAGAGGGCGACCAATGGAATTTGAACCAATTATGGACGTGGCTCATCTGGCACATGTTGAGCTTTTGACACCGAAACTGGATGCCAGCGTGCGCTTTTTTGTTGATGTGATGGGCATGAGTGTGACAGCCGAGCAAGGTGGGTCATTCTATTTGCGTGCCTATGATGATTATGAACATCATACGCTAAAGCTGACTGCCGCGAAGCTACCAGGCATGGGTCATTATGCCTGGCGTGCCCGCAGCCCCCAAGCGTTGCGGCGGCGCGTGGCCGCTATTGAGGCCTCGGGTTTGGGTAAGGGTTGGACAGATGGGGATTTAGGGCATGGCTCAGCTTATACTTTTAACACTCCCGATGGTCATCATGTTGAGATCTATTATGAGACGGAATGGTATCAAGCTGGGGAAGCCGACAAACCAGCATTGAAAAACCAAGCTTCGCGCTTTCCAGGGCGTGGCGTTAATTTACGCCGTCTTGACCACCTCAACACGCTCACGGTAGACATGAAGGGTATTCGTAAATTTTACAGTGAGGTAATGGGTGGAAGATTGACGGAGGTGATCACGTTTGATGATGGCACGGATAAAGGGCTGTGGTTTACTTTTAATAACAAGTCGTATGAGTTGGCGATTGTAGAAGATCACACGGGGGTGCCTGGTCGTTTTCACCATGTTACGTATGCGGTTAACAGCCGCGAGGAAGTGCTGTTGGCGGCCGATATTTGTCTTGAAAATGGGGTTTTTATTGAAACGGGGCCGCACAAACATGCGATTCAGCAAACTTTTTTCCTTTATGTTTATGAACCGGGGGGCAACCGTTTTGAGATTGCCAATCCGACGGCACGCTTGATTATGGCACCGGATTGGAAAACGATTGTGTGGAGCGAGGAAGAACGCAAGAAGGGGCAGGCGTGGGGTTTACAAACAATCAAAAGTTTTCATACCTATGGGATGCCACCGGTGGAATAAATGATGCAACGGGCAATCCCTTATATGCAGTTGCGGGGCGGCAGTTCCAAGGGGGTATACTTTAAAGCCAGCGATTTGCCGGCCGGTGAGACGCTGCGTAACCGGGTAGTGCTGGCAGCAATGGAAGGGGTTGGGTCAGGGGATTCGCGCCAGATTGACGGGCTGGGTGGGGCGGATTCGCTGACAAGCAAGGTGGCGATTGTTAGCTTGTCGCAGCGCGAAGATGCAGACCTTGATTATTTGTTTTTGCAGGTTGTGGTTGGCGGCGGCTATGTTTCTACGGCACAAAACTGTGGCAATATTTTGGCAGGCGTGCTGCCCTTTGCCATTGAGTCAGGTTTGTGGGCAGCGCAGGATGGCAAAACGTCGGCCATGATCCACATGGTAAACAGTGGCGGGCTGTGTGAAGTGACGGTGCAAACACCAAACGGCCGTTTACAGTACGCCGGAAATGCCAAGGTTGACGGTGTGCCGGGGATGGCCGCTCCCATTGTCTGCAACTATCTGGATATTGCCGGGTCAGCAACCGGTGCCCTGTTGCCAACTGGGAATGTGGTTGATGTGGTTGAGAGGGTGGCAATAACGGCCGTTGACAATGGGATGCCGGTGGTTATCATCCGAGCCGCTGATTTGGGTGTGACCGGATACGAAAGCAAGGCGGAGCTAGAGGCCAATGACAGATTAAAAGCACAGGTAGAGGCTATTCGGTTGGCAATTGGCTCCAAAATGAACCTGGGGGACGTTACCCAAAAAACGATACCCAAAATGTGCTTGATTGCGCCACCTGTTAGCGGCGGGTTTGTGACCACGCGCACGTTTATTCCTCATGTGGTTCATGCGGCGATTGGTGTATTAACGGCCGTTTCCATCGCCACCGGGTGTCTTTTACCTGGTTCAGTCGCAAACGACATTGTCCACACGCCGGCCGACGGCAACATCTTACTCTCCATTGAACATCCGTCTGGTGAATTCTCAGTCAATCTTGATTTTACGCAGCACGGTGATGGGTATGAAATCAGGAAGTCTGGCGCAGTACGTACCGCACGTCTGATTAGCAAAGGGGAGGTTTATATCCCGGCTGGTATTTGGGAAACTTAAAAGAGATGATGGAGTCACGATGAACCCAAGAAAATTATTAGTTGTGGGGGCACATTCAGCCGATTTTGTTTGGCGCAGCGGAGGTAGCATTGCTGTTACCGTTGAAAATGGTGGCAGCGCAACCGTGCTGGCACTGAGCTATGGTGAGCGTGGAGAATCAGGCGATCTTTGGCGCGGAAATCCTGATCAGACCGTCGAGAATGTGAAGCGTATTCGGCATGAGATGGCCGAAGAAGCGGCGTCGCATGTGGGTGCAGCATTTCGCTGTCTGGACTTGGGCGATTATCCGTTGATTGTAACCAGTGAAGCCACCAAATCGTTGGTACGCATTATTTTAGAAGAAAAACCAGATGTGATTTTGACGCATACGGCCGTTGATCCCTTCAACCCAGACCACCCGGTTGCTTATACCATGGTTCAACATGCCCGGCTTTTGGCGTCTGGGGCAGGGGTTGCCAGTGCTTTTCAGAGTATTACGCCGCCTGACTGGTATTCGTTTGAACCGCACCAACCAGAGCTGTCTGAATTTTACCCCAATACGTTTGTGGATATAACGGCCGTTATGGACAAAAAGATCAAAGCCATGAACGTGATGTCGGCGCAAAGCTATTTGATTAGCTATTACACCGAATTGGCCTCACGACGGGGCAATCACGCACGGCGGATTTCGGGCAACAAGGCAATTAAATTTGCCGAAGCACACCAGCGGCATGTGCCGTGGGTGGTCAGTGAACTATAATCAAGATGACAGAACAAGAAAAAATGGCACGATTGGCCGAACTAGGAACGGCTACTGTCTATGAAGCATCGGGGCGACAGGGGCTAATTGACCTGGCGTTGATTCAAGTTGTGGCTAAAAGTCGCGTGGCGGGCAAGGCACGCACGGTGCTATGCGGCCAGGGTGACAATACGATGGTTCATGCCTGTATTGGGCATATTCAGCCCGGCGAGATTGTGGTATTAGCACAGCCAGAATCGCAGGCTTCGGCTCTCATTGGCGACATGCTTGTAACGCAAATGATGGTGGCTGGTGCCGCAGGGGTGTTGCTCAATGGCTCGGTTGATACTAGGTCACATGAAAGTGGACACATTTGGTACACCCTACATCGGTAGGGGGTAAGCCAAAAACGGCCGTTTCAGTGAAACGGCCAGAGAAGGAAGAAAAACACAAAATCAGCCATAATTCTCTCCAAAAACGCCGCAGAAGAGCGCAGGAGAGAGCAAATGGAGACCAATCACCCCTTTTCCCAGTTACAACTACAGTTTATCGACCCCATCCAACACGATTACGAAGTCATCCGCCCCATCATCTTGTTCTCCCAACCCGTTGCCGAACGAAGCCATGAAACGGAGACACCGCGCAGCACCGTCAGCGATAAAGCGCGGCGATTCGTTATCGGCGGGATGCTGGGACTTGTCGATAAACGGTCACAAACGAGCCAGCAACAAGAAGTTGGCTATCCAGACCCCATCGCCAACCACATTCTGTACCTCAAACAACTTTATCCACCCATCCACTATCGAGAAATTGTCCGCATTATCGAGAACAAGTTTGGTCACAAGACCAACCACAATAAGGTAAAGCGGTTTCTGACAGGCAACCCAGTTCCTGTTCAACTGGAAATCCCATTTGTCACCTTCCATGATTTTGATGATGCTTATGAAGCTCGTTGGACAGTGGTGCGGATGTTTTACGAAGGCTGGAATAAAAAGAGCATCGCCAACTTGCTGAAGCTTTCACGGCAACATGTTACCGACCTCATTCAAGCCTTTGCGAAGGATGGCTTTGCCGCCTTGGAAGATAAACGAACCCGACCAACTAACCATCCCGATAACCAAATGACACTTCCTTTTATGGAACAGGTCTTCAAAGCCCAGCTTGAGTATCCAGATCTTGGTCGCTTCCGTCTCCACGGGGTGTTGGAACAAGAAATGGGTGAAGATACGCCCAGCGAGACTACCGTCGGCCGTGCTATGAACCATAATCGTCTCTGGCTTGGTGCGCCTCATCCCCTCAAGCAAGAAGCAGAAAAGAAAGAACCAGCCGAATTGCCCTATGAACCACGCTATCATCACCAATATTGGTTCATCGACATCCGCTACTTGGTCAAACAAGAAGGGAACTGGGTCTACAGCGTCTGTATTATTGAAGGGATGTCCCGTGCCATTCTCGCGGGAATGGCTTCCCACTACCAAGATGAGTTGGTGATTCTCCAGCTTTTACACACGGCTGTGAGCCATTACGGACGACCGTGGGGGATTGTCTCTGACAACGGCTCCGTCTTCACAGCCGATGCCTTCTTACGGGTTCTGGATGATTTAGAGATTCAACCCTGCCCCATTGAAAAGCGGCAAGCGTGGCAGAATCTCATCGAAGCCCAATTTAATGTCCAACGTCGTTTGGCGGATGCCAAATTTAAGCAAAGCGAGACCTTTGCCGAGATACAAACGCAACATGCCGCCTTTATTCAGGTATTCAATACCACACGCCATTGGGCGCATCGCCAGCGCACCGATGATTGTTTGACCCCTATTTCTGTCTTGGGTGGTCGGCTCGGTCGAGCGGTAACAGCCTCACAATTGCGTCAAGCCTTTCGCCAGCTACAAGTTTCTCGCGTTGTGAACCAGCATGGGGCTGTCAGTCTACAACGCTTTTACCTTTATGCTGAACGTGGTTTGACCAAGCAGCCTGTCACCGTTTGGATTTACGAAGACCGTCTCAACATTGAATACAAACAAACGCTCTTGGCTCGCTATGAATGTACAGTGGCACGTAAGCAGAACAAAATTACAGCAGTAACTGACCCCAAGCTCTACGACACCCCTTTTCGCTCACCCCAGCAAGAACTGTTGGTCTTAGATGATGAGCAATGGCTCAAGGTGCTGGAACGCCCACCTTATCACCCACGCCAGCCGCAACGATCCCCAGAGGCGACACAACTATTCTTGTGGGGGGCGGCATTGACGCTTTTCTTATGGCTCTTTTGGCTCTAAACTGTGCGTATGCACAAAAACAACGATTCTAACTGTTTGTTTGCTGTTATTACGGCTCAAGAAGCTGCCCAACTTTGGGGCTTGTCGCGCAATGCGGTAAGTGATGCTTGTCGGCGCGGTGCTTTGCGCTCGCGTCGCTCTGGTAAAACATGGCTGGTAACGATTGAGGATATGCTTCGTTACCAACAGGGCCGTTACTGGCCTGACAACTTCCCAGTTGAGCTACAACCAGCTTTAGAGAGTGCTTTAGCCCAAATGGAGCGGGATGAATAGCTCTTATACTTACACTAACTGCTTATACCACTGGGTTACTGTTTCCTGTGGCTCTCTTTCCTGCCGAAGTAGCGTGTACCAAATGTGTCCACTTTCATGTGGCCTAGTGTCCTCGGTTCGTGATTTTGAAGAACTGGTTGAAATGGGGCTGCCCATTTGGACTCAGTTTGTGCGGGTACGTGGGGCAACGAAGGAGGGAAACGGCCGTTTAAATACCCCCGTCACAATAGGTGGCAACACCATTCACCCCGGCGATATCGTGGTAATGGATGCCGATGGTGCAATCACTGTCGCCCCTTCACGTCTTGACGACATACTCGAAAAAGCTGAAGCCCGCACCGCCAAAGAAGCTGCCTTGCGCCAACGGTACAAAAAGGGTGAGCGCAGCTATGATTTAAGCCATTTGAGAGAATTGGTGGAAACATCGCGATAGCTCAGAGGCTACGCTCCGCGATACACGCCCGTTCGCAGTTCCTTCGCCAGTGCCTCCGTTTCCGGCATCCCCACCGCCTCCGCTTGGCGAATCGTCTTCTCCACGTCATAGGGCAATCGTACAAACTCAACGTCAAGATTAGTGCGTTGACTGGCACCAACTTTGCCTGACAGCACCACATAGGTTGCCAGCGTTTGATCCAGCGGGTTGCCCACGCTGCCCACATTAATGAGCTTGTTAAATCGGCCCACCGGCAGCAAATAAGCCGAGTGAATGTCACCATACAGCACCACATCTGGCTCAGGCTGGTCATAGCCTGTAGCCTCGCTGTTGGTAAACATGGCCGCCAATACCGCCTCCTCATGGCGGGGAAAGACGCGATAGTAGACACTTTGTTGTGAGGCGTGGAAAAAGCGAAGCTGGTGGCCGCTTATCTGCAAATCATAGCAAAAGGGCAAGCTGCCCAAATAGGCGCGACGCTCGGCACCAAGTTGCTCATGCCACCACACCAGTGCCGGGTGCGACACTGTCTCCGCCAGCAGCGCATCCCAATTACCCAACACCACCTGGTCGCAGCAGGCGCGAATGGTGTCCACCGCTTCAGTTGAATGCGGCCCCTTGCCTGCCAAATCCCCCAGGCAGATAATTTGGTCAATTCCTCGCGCCCGAATGTTGTCTAAAACCACTTCCAGAGCGGGCATGTTGCCATGAATGTCTGAAATAACCGCTACTTTGTCTATCATTGTGAACCAAACACATGGTGAAGACGCAAAATTTTGCGTCTTCACCATGTTGTCTACAGATACGTTTCAAACCAGCGGCGCATGTGGCTAAGGCGGGCAATACGGCGGTCGGTGCGGCCAATGCGCGACAGGCCGTGGGATTCGCCCGGCACCAGCAGCATTTCCGACGGCACGCCCAGCTTTTGCAGTGCCACAAACACCTGTTCCCCTTGCTCGCGGTCACAGCGGTTGTCTGACTCGCTGTGAATGATGAGCGTGGGGGTGGTGGCACCGCCAATGTAGCTGATTGGCGACTGCTTCCAGTAGTTATCCAGGTCGTTCCAGGGGTCGGCTTCGCTACCAAACAGATTTTGCACCGCCCAGTTCATGTCGCTGGAGCCATAGAAGCTAATGAAGTTGCTGACCAATCGCTGGGCAACGGCCGCTTTAAAGCGACTCGAACGGCCGATAATCAGCGTCGTCATATACCCCCCATAGCTGCCGCCCGTCACCCCCATCCGATTCGGGTCAATATACGGCTGCTGCTCCATATAGTCAGCCCACGCCATCACATCGGCATAATCCACCGTCCCCCAGGCGTTGTAGATGGCACCCGAATGGTCATTGCCATACCCCTGGCTACCGCGTGGGTTGCTCCAATAGACCACGCAACCGCTGGCCGCCAGGTAGTGGAATTCGTGCATAAAGGTGTGGCCGTATTGTGTTTGTGGGCCACCGTGAATTTCCATGATGGAAGGATACTTTTGGCTGGGGTCAAACCCTACAGGTTTCAAAATCCAGCCGTGCAGCCGGGTGTTGTCTGGCCCATCAATCCAAACCTCTTCAATGTCGCCAAATGCAATCTCGTCCAGCCAATCCTCATTAAAGTTGGTGAGGCTGCGGACGGTTTTGTCGGCTAGGTCATAGCTACGGATTTGGCTGGGTGTGGCCGCATCACCCCAGAAGTAGGCAATAGTTTGCTGGTCGTTATCTAGGCTAAAGTCGCCGATGACCCCTTTGCCACTGATAATTGTTTCTAGCGTGGCAGCATCACCGGAAATATCAACGGCTAATAGTGGCTGGTCGCCGGTTTGGGTGATGGTGAAGAACAGCTTGTTGCTGTCGCTTGACCAAACAGGTGTCGAGAAACCGGGCGAGCCACCGAGGTCGGCGTTGGTGACGCTGGAGAGATGAATGTCGAAATCGTGGGTGATGTTGCGGGCGGGGCTGCTGCCGTCTACGGGGACGATGTAGAGGCTGGCGTTTTGCCACCAGTTGGCGGGTAGAACGCGACCAAGGTAGGCAATATAACGGCCGTTTGGCGAGAAGCTGGGCATCATTTTGCGGCCGGCGTGGGCGGCAACTTGGGTCATCTCGCCGCCGTTGGCGGGAATAAGGTATAGTTCGGTTTTGTCTAGTTCAAAATCTGGCCGTTGGCTGCGGTTAGAGACAAACAAAATTTGGCCGCCATCGGGTGACCAGCAAGGCTCAGTTTCGTGATAGCTGCCTTCGGTAAGCTGTGTGGCTTCGCCCGTTTCGGCGTTGATGGCCCAGATGTGCCACTTTTCCTGCGGCAAATACCCCACGCCGTCGGCTTTGTAAGTGACGCTGGTAATGTGGCGAGCCACCACGCCCAGCTTTTTCTTTTGCTCATCTTTGTCACGTTCAATCGCCTCTTCATCCTTTTGGCGGAATTGGGCGACAAAGCGGCTGCCATCGGGCGACCAGGCGAAGCTGGCAAAGCTGCCGGTGAGACTGGTGAGCGGGCGAGCTTCGCCGCCAAAGGTGGGAATAAGGTAAAGCTGGAACTGGTTTTCGTCGCGTCGGTTGGAAAGAAAGGCGATGTGGCGGCCGTCGGGCGACCATTGCGGGGCGCGGTCTACATGGTCGCCGTAGGTGAACTGGCGGGCAGGGGCACTGCCATCGCTGGCAACGAGCCAAAGATTGGTGTATTTTTTTTCGGTTTTGCAATCCACGCGCTGGACGGCGAAGATGACGTGGCTGCCGTCAGGGGATACTTGCGGGGTAGAGACCTGCTGGGCGCTGTACAGATCTTCAGCGGTGATGGGACGTTTTTCTTGAGACATGGTTTCTCCTTGCTGTCGAGGCGTGCAAGGTTCTCAAGCCTCGCACGTCTATTGGTTGGAAGAATAATAGCGCGAGTGTGGGAATGGAACCAGACATGCAAGGCTTTGAAGCCGCATTGCGATGCTGATTGTCATGATCTTTGGCCGCATCGGCAATCAAAAAGCCGCTCTGATGAGCGGCTTTTTGATTGTTGGGTTTTGGTAATTGGGATTAACGGCCGTTTATAACCCCATCGCCTTGGTTTGAACCAGGGATGTTGCATGGGTAATAAAATCGGCCAGCGGCATTGCACCCCGATTTTCATTTTCCCGTGTCCGCACCGCTACCGCGTTGTTTTCCTCTTCGGCATCGCCCACAACCAGCATGTAGGGCGTTTTTTGCAGTTGCGCGTTGCGAATTTTGGCATTCATCCGTGCATTATCAGCATCCACTTCCACCCGCAGCCCCGCTGCCCGCAACTTGGTCGCCACCTGCTTTGCGTACTCAACATGGCGATCCGTAATCGGGATGACTACGGCCTGTACCGGGGAGAGCCACAGCGGGAACGCCCCGTTGAAATGCTCGATCAAAATGCCGACAAACCGTTCCATGCTGCCAAACGGCGCCCGATGAATCATCACTGGGCGATGCTTTTGCCCATCTGCCCCCGTATATTCCAGGTCAAACCGTTCTGGCAGCAGAAAGTCCACTTGCACCGTGCCAAGCTGCCACTCGCGCTTTAGCACATCGCGGAAAATAAAGTCAAGTTTGGGGCCATAGAACGCAGCCTCACCTTCTTCAACTGTGTAAGCCATGCCCACTCGATCAGCCGCGTGTCTAATCGCCCGGATCCCTTTCTGCCACATTTCTGGCGAGCCAGCGTATTTGTCGCTGTTGGGGTCGTTGGTGCCTAACCGAGCGCGGAAATCATCAAACCCCATCGTTTTGAAAACATGCTGGATCAGATCTACTACGCCAATAAACTCCTCTTCAAGCTGGTCTGGAGCCACAAAAAGGTGGGAATCATCTACCGTAAAGCCGCGCACCCGCGTTAGCCCGTTTAGCTCACCGCTTTGTTCATAGCGGTAAACCGTGCCAAACTCGGCCAGCCGTAGCGGTAGATCGCGGTAGCTGCGGGCTTCGCTGCGATAAATCTCGATGTGGTGCGGGCAATTCATCGGTTTGAGCATGAACTTCTCGTCGTCCACGTCAATGGGCGTATATTGGCTGTCCTTGTAGTAAGGGTAGTGCCCACTGGTGATGTAAAGATCGAGCTTGCCGATGTGGGGGGTAATGACGGGCAAATAGCCGCGCTCAAGCTGTGCCTGCCGCAGGAATCCCTCCAACGTTTCGCGCAAAACCGTTCCTTTGGGCAGCCAGAGCGGCAGCCCAGAGCCAACAAGCTGGGAGATGTGGAACAATCCCAACTGCTTGCCCAGACGCCGATGGTCGCGGGCTTTGGCTTCTTCCAGCCGCTTAAGGTAAGCATCAAGCTCCACCTTGTTGTGCCAGGCTGTCCCGTAAATGCGCTGAAGCTGCGGTTTGTTTTCGTCGCCACGCCAATAGGCCCCGCCGCTGCGGAGTAGCTTGATGGCGTTAGCTTTGATGTTGCGCGTAGCCGGGACGTGGGGGCCGCGACACAAATCAACAAAGTTGCGGTGCTGATAGATGCCCACTTCGCTCACGGCTTCGCTGACGGGGTTGCCATTTTCGTCCACCTTGCCGGCCGCCAACTCTTCAATCAGCTCTTGTTTATATGGCTGTCCAGCGAAGAAGGCGAGGGCATCGGCCACCGACTTGGTGGATTGCTCGAAAACAGCGTTTTGTTTGAGCAGTTCCTTCATCTTGTTCTCGATAGTGTCCAGGTCTTCGGGCGAGAAGGTGATGGGTTTGCCGTTTTCGTCTTTGCCCAGGTCAAAGTCGTAGTAGAAGCCATCTTCGATGGGGGGGCCAATGGCAAGTCTGGCTTCGGGGAAATATGCAAGGACGGCTTCAGCCATGACGTGGGCAGCCGAGTGGCGGATACGGTAAAGTTCGGATTCGATGTAGGGAACATCGGATACGTTGGACATAAGATGCCTCCAATAAACAAAAATGACAATAAAAAACGCCATCACCCTGTTAGGGCGATGGCGTTCGCGGTTCCACCTAACTTTAGCCAATGGTTGGGAATAACCATAAGCTATCTTAATTAACGGCCGTTAACGGAGCCAACCGGGCTTCTTATTAGATAGAGGGGCAAACAAAATTGGTTACCCCTAAATGAGCAAACTTGTTGTTTGCTCCTATCATTCGGAGAGCCACTCCTGGGTGGTATTTAGCTCTAGTAAGGACGATGGCGGCTTTCAGCCCGTGACCGCACACTCTCTAGCGTTTACCAATGCCAAACATGTCCCAATCAACGCATTAAATCGCATTCAATTGTCAAAGCGTTTTTCATTATAGAACAGCTCAGAAGGTTGTCAAGTGAAAATTGTTGGATATTGGATAGGAAGAATAGACAAAATACTTATCAGAGGTGTTGTCCCAGTTCATTCTTCATTTTCAACATGGGCAAAACGGCTTACAATCGGGCAACCTTAATAAAGATGCAGGGGAGCAAGGAGGCAAGGGAGCAGAGGGAAAATCTCCCCTGCCCCCTGCCCCTCTGCTTTTTTGCAGGAGGAAGAGAAGATGAGCCGAGCAATGAAAATAATCGTGGGTCTGTTGGGCGTGGTGCTGCTGCTGGTGCTGGCCGTGGTGGCATATGGGGTGGTGCAGGTCAAACGGCCGTTTCCCACCACCGACGGTGAGCTAACGATTCCGGGGTTAAAAAGCGAAGTCCAGGTTTACCGCGACGAGTTGGGGGTGGCGCACATTTATGCCGACAACCTAGATGACCTCTTTTTTGCCCAGGGATATGTCCACGCCCAGGATCGCTTTTGGCAGATGGAGTTTTGGCGACACGTAGGGCAGGGGCGCATTTCTGAAATGACGGGAGCAGCCACCGTTGACCTCGACAAATTTATCCGCACCGTGGGTTGGAACCGCATCGCCGCCGATACGTTGGCCTATTACGAAGCGGAACAGCCGGAATATTTGACCGTTTTGGAAGCGTACAGTGCTGGTGTCAACGCTTACATTGACACCAACCGCGACAAGCTGTCGCTCAACTACACCATTTTAAGCACTGTCAACGAGCCGTGGGAGATTGAGCCATGGACACCGCTTAACACCATTTCCTGGGGGGTGGTGATGTCGGATGATTTGAGCGGCAACTGGAGCTATGAGCTGCGGCGGGCGAAGTGGGAGAAGGAGCTGGGGACAGCGACGACGGCGACGCTGCAGCCGGGCTACCCCTATGCTGACCGGCCGGTGATTGCACCCACGGACGAGCAGGTAAATGAACTGCCGGAGGCAAATGGCGGCAGCGGGGCGGTGGCTCGGGTAGATTGGGATCGGGTGGATTTTGGGGTGAGAGAACGGCCGTTAAACGGTTTCGTTTTTGGCGGTGGCCCCTTTGTCGGCAGCAACAACTGGGTCGTCAGCGGCGAACATACCGACACCGGAATGCCCCTGCTGGCAAACGACCCCCACCTCAGCATCCAAATGCCCGCCATCTGGTATGAAGTGGGGCTGCACGCCCCGGAAATGGACGTGGTGGGCTTCTCCTTTGCCGGGGTGCCCGGTGTCATCATCGGCCACAACCAAAACATTGCCTGGGGTGTCACCAACGTCGGCCCCGATGTCCAAGACCTCTACATCGAGAAAATCAACCCTAATAACCCGCGCCAGTATGAGTTTGAGGGCGAGTGGCAAGATATGGAGGTGGTCAACGAGGCTATCAAGGTTAATGGTGGTGAAGATGTCAACTTGGAAGTGCTGATTACTCGCCACGGCCCCATCATCAACGATGTTGTGGACGGTCAGAGCGACAAGCTGGCAATTCGCTGGACAGCGCAGGAGCCATCGCGGGTGCTACAATCGGTTATTTTGCTCAACCAGGCACAAAATTACGACGACTTCCGCGAGGCACTGCGCTACTGGGATATTCCTTCGCAAAACTTTGTCTATGCCGACGTGGAGGGCAACATCGCCTACCAAATGCCGGGGCTGATTCCCATTCGCAAAAACGGGGATGGACTGCGGCCGGTGCCGGGGTGGACAGGAGAGTATGAATGGGAAGGGTGGGTGCCATATGAGGAGCTTCCGGCACTGTTTAACCCGGAACAAGGATTCATTGTGACCGCCAATCATGCGGTGGTGGATGCGGAGTACCCCTACTACATTGATACTTACTGGAATGAGGGCGACCGAGGGGCGCGAATTACAGAGATGATTGAGGCGGCGATTGACAAGGGCAAAATTACGGCCGATGATTTTGCCGCGATTCAGTTTGACGCTTATTCCAAGCGGGCGGAGGCACTGCTGCCGCTGCTGGCAGGCTTGTCGAGCAACAACTCTCAGGTGCAGGCGGCGCTGGAACGGCTGCGCGGCTGGGATATGCAACTGCGGCGGGACAGTGTGCCAGCCGCCTTATTTGAGATTTTTTACATGCAGTTGGTGGGCAATGTGCTGGCGGATGATGTGGGGGCGGAAAATGTGGATCGGATTTTTAGCCCGGTTTTTATGCGGGAATTGGCGAAGCAGCCAGAGGCGGTGTGGTGGGATGATGGGGAAACGGCCGTTACCGAAACACCGGACGACATCATCCTCCAATCGCTGGCCGACACGGTAGCCTGGTTTGAGGAAAACGTGGGCAGCGACATGAACGACTGGGCGTGGGGCAACATCCACAGTGCCGTCTTCCCTAGTGCCCCGCTGGGGCAAAGTGGCATTGGCCCGGTTGAAGCGATTGTCAATGGTGGCCCGATTCCGCTCGACGGGGGCAACGGGGCGGTGAACGCCAATAACTGGAGTTGGGATAAGCCAGCGGCGGTGGATTGGCATCCTTCGATGCGGATGATTGTAGACATGAGCAATTTTGATGCCAGCCGTTCAGTGCTGCCCACTGGGCAAAGCGGCCACCCTTATCACCCGCACTATGATGACATGATGCCGCTATGGCAAAATGGGGAAACGCATGTAATGCGGTTTACGCGAGGGTTGGTGGAGGAAACGGCCGTTGAACATCTCATTCTAAAACCCCCAGCCGGTTAGAATGACTCAGTTTCCGCCACTTGTGTTTGCGTGCCGGCACCGCCCTCGACAAGCTCGGCTTACGTAGGTGGCGGAAAACTAGAGACACTAACTAGAATAGATAGGTATAAGGTACTAGGCAGATGGTATCCTGATTGACGTGTGATCGGTTTCAGCCGATAATGAGGTCAGCGATGGAGCCATTAGCTAAAGGTTGAAAACAGATGATTCTTTTAACTGCTTCTGCGACAACAAAATTGGAACAGATTCATCAAACCGCGCAGCAATTGCCTGATGATGCGTCTGTCCGCAGCAATCTGACACCGGAGCAGGCCATGCAGTTGCGCCGCTGGGGTGAAGAGATGGTACATGCATTCACTGTACGCACGCTTTATTTGAATGAGCTGCGTGGGCAGAGCTTATTGACGCAAAAGTCAACGGCCGTTTATGCTGTCATGCAGTCTATTAATCAATTAATGGGGCTGCGCCAAATTCCCCCGTCCGAAACAGACATTGTGGAAGACGGCGACCACCGTATTCATGATGATGTGACCATTCGGCTGCTGAAAAATTTGCGCTGGCTGACGGGGCGCGTTTGCCCACCCGAATGTTTGGCACTGCTGAAAGAGTTTCATGAAAAACGGCCGTTTCTCAGCCGTCAGGTTGCCTTCCATTTACTCATGACCCTGCTTGCCAACAGCCAGTAAATGGCTATGCTTCCAGGTATGGCAAAACAAAAACCTTCCCTGCTACACGCTATTCTTACCCTTCGCTGCGCCCGCTGCCGCGAAGGGCGTGTTCATGCCACCTTTTGGCAAATGAACGAATTTTGCCCCGTTTGCGGCCTCAAGTTTGAACGTGAACCTGGCTATTATCTGATGGGTATCTTCTTTGGCTATGTCATCAACGCCATCATCTTTTTGCCCATTTGTATTGCCCTCTACCTGCTGGGCGTGACTTGGCAAGCTTATGTGGGCGTTGGTGTCGCCATTGTCCTGCTTTCCCCGCTGGTGCTGCGCTACTCTCGCGTTGTTTGGCTGCACGTAGACGAATTTTTGGATCCCCGCACGAACGAAAAATAAATTTTAGCGAGGGAGCTGGACAAAATCGCCGCTGCCGTCGGGAGTGGTGTAGGTGAGGCGCTGGCCAGTGGTGTAATCGTAGAGACCGGTGTCGAGATAACAGCCGTTTTCCGCAAACTCACTTATCTGCACAAACACGTCACCCGGCTGCCACTGTTCGCTAGTATAACCCAGCCCATCGGCCACAAGGGGAGCTTCGTCGCCCGTGTAGAGATGGGCACCGAGGGTGAGGCTGCCCGTGTTCGCGGGCGCGGCCACCTGCCACACCGACCACCAGCTTTTGCCGCTGCGCCGGTATCCCACCAGGTCAATGATGTTGTCATAGCGGAGGGGGAGAGGGAGAAAACGGCCGTTTTGCGCCATCACCTCCCTATTTTGTTTAGCCGCCCACGCCGCCACATCCACCTGCCCATCCCAATAGTAAACCTCATAATTTGGCCCCGTGCTGGAAGCATGGTGCGTATAAACCGGGCGCAGATTGTCGGGGAACTGTTCTGCCAGCGGCCAGCTTTCTGCCAGCGGCAGCAAATACCAGCCTGCGCCGGGCGGGAAAACCCAGCTATGGTGGCAGTCGAACACAAATGATCGCAGGCTGGTTTGCCCCACAAGCTCGGCTGCGGCAGCCTCGTCCAAAATGGGAGCCGGGTCGAGGCAGCGGCCAAACCAGTCGCCCGTTGTAGCCGCTTCAATATCGTACAGCAAAATCGAGTAGCCAAGATTGCCATCCGGCTCGTGGTGCCAAAACCAGCTCAGAATGTCAACGTCAGGCAGTTCCAGCCCCTGCACATGGGTGGCACTGAGCGCGTATTGCCCTAGCTGTGGATTGGCCGGGGTAAATTGGTGCGGCGCACCCGACTTGGTGTACAGCGGCGACTGGTTTAGCCCGTAGTAGGCAGGGTCGTTGGCAACCGCGCCGTAGTAGCTAAACCGCGCCGTGGGGTTGACGTGCAGATAAGCTGCCAGCAGCTTCAAATCTTGCCCCCAGTCGAGGTTGGAGTCGCTGAGATAGCGATACCCCTGGCTGGAGCCGCCGATTAGCTCGTTAAAGTAGGTGAGATAGTGGGGATGGTAGCGCACCGTGCCAGAGGCGTACCAAAGCAGCAGCAGCGGGGCAAAAAGCCGCAGTGAACGGCGGGTGGTTGGCTGCTGCAGCCGGTGCAGCGCGGCGGCTCCGGCGAGAGCAGCCAGCAGCAGCAGGGGCGGCAAGATGGGCAAAATGTGGCGGTAGCCAATATTGAGGCGGGAAGTGCTGGCGACGACAAAGAAGGTAAGGGCTGGCAACCAGAGAACCATTGTTTGTGACCAGCGGTGGTGGCGGATGATGAGATAAACGGCCGTTCCTACCAAGCCAATCGTCAGCAGCGGTGTTTTCAGCAAAAACGCTACCACAAAATAGCTCCACCAGCCATCGCTGGACCGTTCGCCCAGCAAAAAAGCGTCATGGCCGACGGTGATGTGGGACTGCAGCTCAAACAAACTGCCAAAGTAGGTGGCGGCGGGAATGGGGATGGGAAAATTGCCAATGGGGCGCAGTTCAAAGCCGTAGAGTGCCCATACTAGCAGCCCGGCCAATGGCAGCAGCGTTGCCCAACGCAGCCCTGGCCGCCACCACGCTTCCCGGCCGCGCTGCCAAGTGCGATAGGTAAAGAACAGGGTGAGCGGCAGTAGCATGAGGGCGGTGAGCTTGGTGGCAAGGGCAAAACCGAGAGCGAGGGTAGCTAGGATCCAGCGGGCAGGCGACGGCCGTTTTTGCCAGCGCCAGTGGGTGTAGAGGGAGAAGAGGAAAACGGCCGTTAATGGCGCGTCTGTCGTTGCCAGGGAAAAATTTGCCAGCAGGTTGGGCGAAAAGGCAAAAAGGATCAGCACCACCCATTCCGCCCGATAGCCACCCAGTTCCCGCGCCCAGCGTGCCAGAGCCGCCCCCAGCAGCAGCCCCAGCAGGATGATGGGCAGCCGCGCCAACAGCACGGCGCGGTCGAGGTTGGTGCCGTTTTGCCACAAAAGCTGGCTTGCCAGCGGCAGCGGGTCTTGCAGCGGCCAGGCGGGCAGGTCAACAACATTGGGCATGGTTGGCTCTAACCAGAGCAGGGAGCCGTTGAGCCAGTGGGAGAGGGGGGCATGTTCAAATTGGAGGCCGACTTTGCCGGTTTGCCACAGGGCGCGACCGCGCAGAATGTGGATGGATTCGTCTACGGTGGGGGATTTGGAAACGGCCGTTGGCAACGCCAGCGCAAAAAAGATGAGCAGGCATAGGCTCATCAGGATGCGGTTGTGGGGGGGATTAACGGCCGTTTGTTGGTTCACTCAAACTTCCATCGCTGTGGGTGATGTAAAAAGGTTCGGGAGAAGTATATGAGAAAGCAACGATTCGCTCAATATCTGATAAACAAAACTGGCGCAGAAGAACTCTGCGCCAGTAAAAAAACAGTGGATGGTTACCGTTTAGCCCAAAGTCGCCACAGAAAAGACAACGTGGAAAGGCATACAGTAAATGACGACGCTTTGGTATTCGGAAAGATCAAGGCCGGCCGGAATATCATAGTTTTGGCTGCCGAGATTGCCTTTGAGTGATCCAAGGTCAACATGGTCGTCGCCAAGGTCGTCGCGGCTGGTGGGGTTGGAGTTTTTGCTAAGAACAACGTGTAAATCGGGGCCATTTGTGACTGCAAAGTTTTCCAGGCGCAGTACGCGCTGGTCGTTCTGCTGGTAGATGGTGGCGGTGCCACTGCCCATGTGGAAGCTATCGGCATCCCGAAATTGGCCTTGACTGGCAATGGCCCATTCAGCAGGGGCTTCGGGCATGGGGTCTTCCATGGGCTGGTCGGTCATGACGAGGGCGGCGGCGGCATTAACGGCCGTTTCCACCGCTTCCCGATCTGCAGCCGACAGTGCCGCCACTTCCGCTTCACTTGGCACCGCCGCCATAAACTCCGCCTCCTTCGCCATCTTCTCCGCCTCTGTCATAGCCTCCATTTCGGCCGCGCTGGGCATTGCAAAGGGAAAGGCTTCGTCTACAGAGTTGCTAATGAACAGTGGGGAAGCCAGCCACCAGGCGACGGCCGAAAAAATAACCAAACCAGCTAAACCCGCTACCAAAACCAAAGGACGTTGTTGTTTGAGCATGATTTTTCCACTCCTGAATCAAGTTAATGTATCTCTAACAGTTGGACTGGTTAAAGGCAAAAGCTCTTACACGGCCAAGTTTAGCGTAAGGATTGTGTCACAACTGGTTGGGTAAACGGCCGTTAACGCGACAAAATCACAACTTCATTCGGCATAGCAACAATGGCCTGGGTGGCAAGGCCGAGGAAGAGGCCGTGTTCGACAACGCCCGGCCGGCCGATAACCGCCTGGGCAAACACAGCAGGGTCATCTAATGGAGCCACATGGCAGTCGAGGATGAGGTTGCCTTCGTCGGTGATGAAGGGATTCCCGGTGCCGTCTTTTGCCATGCGCTGTACCACCCGCGCCCCCAGTGATTCCAGGAAAAGGGTTAACGGCCGTTCCGCAAACCCCACCACCTCCACCGGAATTGGGGCACGGCTACCCAATTTGTCCACCAACTTGGTGTGGTCGGCAATGATGATGTTGCGTTTAGAAGCAGCGGCCACAATCTTTTCCCGCAGCAGTGCCCCGCCCAGCCCCTTGGTCAGATCAAGATTGGGGGCAATCTCGTCGGCTCCGTCAATGGTCAGGTCAATGATGGGGTGGTCGTTGAGCGTGGTCAGGGGAATGGCGCATTCCCGCGCCAGGGTGGCCGTGGCTTCGGAAGTGGGAATGGCGATGATGTGGGACAAACGGCCGTTCTGCAACATCTCCCCCAACGCCCGCACCGCATAAACGGCCGTACTCCCCGTTCCCAGTCCAACCACCATCCCTGGCTCAATTAGCTCTACCGCTTTCTCTGCCGCCTGTTTTTTCAAATCTTCAAGCGTTGTCATACATTTATGATACAAGCTGCGCGACATCAACAAAGATGTGATGAGCAGCTTGCCGTAGCAGGTGTTCTTGCAGCCCTAAATAGGCTTCCATTGCCGCAATAGCTGGCTCCCACTCCTCCTTTGTTTTGGGACTATTCATCTCTTCATCACCCAAAAAATAGACGAATAGTAAGTGGGCGGGTAAATCATTGGCTTCACGCAGCAGCCATAGATGGGCCAGCCGATTAGCATATTGATAGTATACTTGGCTCCAATCTGCGCTGGTTGAAACACCTAATGCTCTTTGAACTTCCTGCAATGATTGCTGGATTTTTGCCGCCGATTTTGGGCTTGCCTTTGACTGGCTCTTAAGTTCACGAATATGTGATTTCGCTTCGACTAACAACAAACGGCCGTTTTCCGTCTTGCCCAGCCCATCCCACTGAGGACCTCCTCGCGGCCAAAAGGTTGTTAACGGCCGTTTTGTCAGCTCAACCCCCAGTCGCGCTAAAACGCGCTCATCCCGATACTCCGCATACCCATCATTAGCCAGCGGTGATAGCCAATTGACAGCTTCAGTTGGGGCAACCACACCAGCCATAACGAGCTGATTATCAAGGAGACACGGCTTCTCGTTTACCAACCGTTGCAACCATTTCTGGCTCCCCTTGCGCCCCATTTTCGCCTCATATCGCGCCATGTTTTAGCCTCGCGTTTCCGTCGCCTGCCAGGCCCGCAGCACCTCTGCCACGCTGGTCGCTTTGGCAATACAACCACGTGGCGTAAACGGCGGGTCGCCGTCAAAAATTTCGCTAATGCTGCCCACGCCGTGATCCGTCAGATGGTGCGCCATTGAGGTGAGATAGGTGCGAGCCTGCTCCAAATCCTGATACACGCGAATATGGGCACTGATAAACGGCCCCAGCAGCCAGCTCCAGACCGTCCCCTGATGGTATGCCTCATCCCGTTCCGTGGGGTTGCCCTGGTAATGCCCGGCGTAGTCTTTATCGTCAGGCGACAAGGTGCGTAAGCCGTGGGCGGAAAGCAGATGGCGGGCACAAGCATCTACCACCGACCGCTGCTGTTCGGGGGTGAGGGGGCTGTGGGGCAGCGAAACGGCCAGCAGCTGGTTGGGGCGTAAACGGCCGTCATTTCGCGCCAACACATCGGGGGTGTCCACCACATCATAGCAATAACCCAGCGGCTCATTCCAAAAGTGCTGAAAACCCTGCGCCACGCGGCGGCTTAACTGTAGATAGGGAGTTGCATCTTCACCAAGCTGCTGGGCAAAATCGGCCATGATGCCCAGGGCGTTGTACCAAAGTGCGTTGACCTCTATGGGTTTGCCAATGCGCGGCGTGACCACCCGGTCATCAATTTTGATGTCCATCCACGTCAGCCGATGCCCCGCTTCCCCAGCATAAATCAGCCCATCGGCGGCATCCATGCGAATGCCAAAGCGGGTGCCGCGCTGATACCAGCTAATGATGTCGGCCAAAACGGGGTAGAGCTGGCGCAGCAAGGTTTCGTCGCTGGTGGCGGCGTAATAAGCGCGGACGGCTTCGATGTACCACAGGGAGGCATCTACGCTGTTGTATTCAATGCTTTGTTGGGTAGCGTCGGGAAAATGATTGGGCAACATACCCTGGTTGAGGAAGTGGGTATAGGTTCGCAGGATGGCAGCGGCGATGTCGGTACGCCCGGTGGCGAGGGTCAAGCCGGGCAGGGCGATCATGGTGTCGCGGCTCCAGTCGCTTGACCAATGATAGCCAGCAATGATAGAACGGCCGTTTTCCTCTCCTTCCACCGGCTTTTGCACCAAAAACTGATCCGCCGCCAGCACCAACTGCCCAATTGGTTCCGGCATGGCCCACAAATGCGCTTTCCGCACCTGGTTTAGCAGTTCCTGTTCATAGCCGCGCCGCCGGGCATAGGCTGCCTCGCCATCTATATCGGCCGTTGGTTCGGTGCTGGCAACCAGCGTCAGCGATTCGCCCGGCCGCAGCACGGTGCGAATTTGCGCCGCGTAAATGTGGTCTTCCTCGATGTCATTCTGTCCACGTTCTTCTTCTTTACTCAACAGAAAATCTTCATACCAATCAAACTGCGGCAAAATATCGGCACGGTCACTCAGCAAATAAAACGGTGTGGCCCCATCAAACATGGTCAGGCCAATCCCATTAACCACGTCGCCGACATCAGGATACCAATCATTGTAGATGGTGGTGCTGTGGTAATCGCGGTAGTTGATAAACGCCTTGGCCTCAAAGCTGAGGGGGCCTGTGGCACGGGTCAGGCGGTACTGAATGTAGGTGGTGTTGGCTCCCTGCTCCATCCAAATACGTTTTTCCAGCAGGGCGTTGGCGATGCCAAAGGTCCAAACGGGGATGGTGCCTTCCAGGTGAAAACGGTTGATGTGATGGTGGCCGTTGGCTTCCACCGTGCCGTTTGACCAGCGGTTAAGGTGGAGGGGGTAATAACGGCCGTTTTCCGGGTAAATCCCATCATACTCCACCGTTTCATCAATCTTAGCCAGCAACAGCGTTCGCCCCAGCGGTGGCTTCAGCGCCGCCAGCAGTAAACCATGATACCGTCGCGTCAACAGCCCCGCCACCGTGCCAGAAGCATATCCCCCCAGCCCATTTGTTACCAGCCACTCACGCGACTCAGCTAGTGGCAAGTGGCCGCAAACTTCACGGCCAAAATCAATCATCATAGACCATTGGTCTCCTTCATACAAAAATCGTAACTATACCGTCAACGGTCACAAACTAACATTTTGCCTATTAGTTGCAAGTGGCAAGTAACAGGTGGCAAGTCTCGTTTGCCGACAAAACTTGCCACTTGCAACTTGTTACTTGTACCTGAAGCAATGTAACTTTATGACCATGCTCAGTATATAAGTATTAACAGCTTTTTGAAACAGCGTCCAGCAGGAACAACAAACACTCAACTTGAACCTCAACAACGTAAGCAGAACTGTAAGCCGTGGTGCCAATACTGTGGGGTGTTGTGTGTACCACCCGAACGCGGGCTTTCCCTGTGTGACGACATCAGTAAGGTTGTGGTTTTTTCATGAATACCAAGTCAATGCGCCTCTCTTTTCTCCTCATTTGTGCCCTTCTTTGCGGCAGCCTAAGCCAATTTGTAGCTCCCGTTGCGGCTGATCCGCTTTCGCAGCTCACCTGTAGCACCATCACCCCCATTACCATGTCAATTGGTGATCATGGGACGGGTGAGAAGCCGCAGTCAAAAACGTGGACATATGGTGGCGAGTGGTGGGCGGTCTTCCCCGTCAGCTCGGGGACATGGCTTTGGAAGCTCGATCAAGCGACATCGCCTTCTTGGACACAGGTGCTGAAGCTTTCGGACAATACCAACACCCATGCGGATGCTAAAGTAGAGGGGGCGGTTGTCCACGTGCTGCTGTATGATGTTACCAATACGGAACTGGTTTCGGTGGAATACAGCGGCGGCACGTACCAACTGTGGAGCCAGCGCACAACACCATCGGCTCTTTCCCTCAGTGGCAGTGAAACGGCAACCATTGATATTGACTCAACAGGGCGGATGTGGCTTACGACCGAAACGAGCAACAGTATTATTGCTTATTACAATGATGCCCCCTACAACACGGCCGGCTGGAACGGCCCCATCACCATTTCGACATTCAACATCACCAGCGATGACATTAGCGTGGTGACGGCACTGCCCGGCAACAAAATTGGCGTTTTGTGGTCAAACCAGGGGACAGAGCAATTTCTCTTCCGAGTGCATAACGACAGCGACGATGCTACAACGTGGCAGAATGTAGAGGAAGCGGCGGCCAACAACCAAATTGCCGACGACCATATGAATGTGGCCGTTGCCAGCGATGGTACGCTGTATGCGGCGGTTAAAACCACCGGGGCAGGGCAGATGAAGATGCTGGTGCGGCGACCCAACGGCAGTTGGGATGCCAATTATGATGTGGATACGTCGCAGGGAACGCGCCCCATTGTGCAGCTTAATGAAACGGCTGGCGTTGTCACCGTTATTTACCCCACTAGCAGTGGCAATGGTGGGGACATGATTTACCGAGAGTCAGCAACGAGCAGTATCAACTTTGGCGCGGCGCAACTGTTGCAAAGCGGTTCGCTGAATGATCCTTCGAGCATGAAGGAAAATTATACGGATGAACTGGTGGTCGTTTTCTTTGACCGCTCGGACGACACCATTCATGGGGAGTTTTGTAAGGCAGACGAACCGGCACCTAGTGCTGACTTGGGTGTAGAAAAGACGGGCACGGCAGGGCCAATTGATGTAGGAGAAACGATTAACTATACGGTGACGGTGACAAATGATGGGCCAGAAACGGCCGTTAATACCACCATCACCGACACCCTCCCCGAAGGCGTGGGCTTCGTTTCCGCCGCCCCCGACAACGGCGGCAGTTGCAGTGAAAATAGCGGCATCATTAGCTGCGCCCTGGGCGACCTGGCCGACCAGGACGTGGTGGAAATTGCCATTGTAGGCACCGCCAACGCCCCCGGCACCCTCACCAACAGCGTCAGCGTTAGCGGCAATGTCAGCGACAGCAACAGTAGCAACAACAGCGACACACACGATACAGTGGTAGAAGGAACGCTCACCAACCTGACCGTCAACCCCGTTGACGATGCCCACGTCAAATCTGACAGCCCAACCAATAATTACGGCTCCCTCGATTCGCTTCGGCTGCGCGAAACATCTGACCCCCGCTATCACAGCTACCTGAAATTTGAGGTGGCCGGGCTGGTTGGCACGGTGCAAAGCGCCACTCTGCGCCTCTATGTGACCGATGCTAGTGACGACGGCGGTTCCGTTTATGCAGTTTCCAATAACTATGCCGACAACAGCGCGGCGTGGGTTGAAAGCGGGTTAACGTGGAACAATGCGCCCACGTTACCAGCCACGCCCTTGGATGCGGTGGGTTCGACGACGGTGGGGCAGTGGGCGGAATGGGATGTGACAACGGCCGTTTCTGGCAACGGCACCTTCAGCTTTGGCCTAAGCAGCAGCAGCAGCAACAGCGGCATCTACACTTCCTCCGAAGGCAGCAACCCGCCCCAATTGGTCATTGTGTCCAGCGGGGCAGAGGCCACAGCCACCATTGACATCAATCCCACCAGTCTGAGCGGCGGTCAGCAGCCAGACACGCAATCTAGCCAAACGTTGACAGTGGGCAACACCGGCAGCGGCGATTTGAACTGGTCGCTGTTTGAAGACAGTGCAGCCGCGTGCGACACCTCTTCCGACATTTCCTGGATCACCCTTTCAGCGACTAATGGCACCGTCGCCGCTGCTGACAGCGACACCGTAGATGTGACATTTGACAGCAGCGGTATGGCAGATGGCAGCTACAGTGCCAATTTGTGCGTGGAGAGTAACGATGCTGACAACCCCGCCGTGTCTGTGCCGCTTACGCTTGATGTCTGTTCACCAGCAACGGCCGTTTCCATCACCAACATCACCACCAGCGGCACCACCCAAACCATTCAGTGGAGCGGCAGTGCCACCGACTCCTTCCAACTGCGTTGGGGTGTAGATGACCCCAACTTCACCGCCAGCGGCGAATGCACCCTGGCCAATAACTGCGCCGTGATTGGCAAAGCCGAGAGCAGCTACAGCCACACAATCAACAGCGGCAGCTTCTACAGCTACACTCTTGTGGCTGTCAATAGTTGCGGCCCCAATGTCGTGGCCTCGGCAGATTCCAACCACACGGCACAATTTACCTTTGCTATTCAGCCGGGGAATTAAACAAAAAACGGGGTGCCTGCTGCGGCAGGTACCCCGTTTTACTTTTTTTCGTTTGGTTTTGTTGGTTAGAAGGCAGGTGCGGCGTAAATAACGGCCGTTTCCCCCACCAATGTTGCCCACGCTTGTTCCAAAAGCCATCTAGTGTGCGTCACTCTTCCACTACCCGCATGGTTACTATAATAGTCAACAGCCTGGCGTAAATAGGCCAACGCCTCATACATTGCTAGACCCTCAACCGTTTCAATGCCTCGCGTTTCTAAATAGGCAGTCAGGAATTGGTCGCCGAGCATGGTTCCGCGTGCCCCAAGCTGAACGCGCAGCGCCACGCGGAAGTTGGCTAGGTCAAGTGCGGCATGGGACAGGCACAGGCCGTCAAAATCAATGAGGAAGGTTTGCCCGCGCTGCCAATAGATGTGGGAGAGGTTGAGGTCGTTATGAACGGTGGAGAGGGGGGAGTCGGTGGGAAGAACGGCCGTTAATAACTCCGTCACCACCGCCTCTAGCAATGGCTGTAGCTCTGGCGTTGCCAACCC
>JACKCD010000040.1 GCA_020634215.1 Ardenticatenaceae bacterium
CGCGGGGGCCATGGGTGGTTGGCACGCGGAGCGGTGGCAGCATTTGCCGGTGGAAATTGCCGGTTTTTATGATGTGGTGCGGGGCGCAGCGGAGCGGGCGGCGGCTCGGTTTGGCGGGCAGGTGTATGATTCGGTCGAGGCACTGGCGGCGGATGTGGATGTGGTGGATGTTTGCACGATTACGACGGCGCATAAGGCGGGGGTATTGGCGGCGGCAACGGCCGTTAAACCCGTGATCTGCGAAAAACCGTTGGCGCGGAACGTAGCCGATTGTGAAGAGATGATCGCTGCTTGCCAGTCGGCCGGCGTGCCGCTGTTTGTGGCCCAAGTCGTCCGCTTCTTCCCCCAGTTTGCTAAGGCCAAAGAGGTGCTGGCTTCGGGGCAATTGGGCAACCCTGGGGTCATTCGCACGGTGCGGGCGGGGAGTATGCCGGCCGCCACCGAACGCTCCTGGTTTCACGATTTTGAGCAAAGTGGTGGTGTGATCATGGATTTGGGCATCCACGACCTCGATTTTGTCCGCTGGTGTTTTGGCGACGTGGCGCGCATTTTTGCGCGGGGGCTGACCTATAACCAGGAAGTGGGACGCGACCACGCGCTGATGACGCTGCGCTTCAAAAACGGGGCTATCGGCCACATTGAATGCAGTTGGGCGCACCCCGCCGGACAGTTCCGCACCCGCTTTGAAATGGCCGGGGACGACGGATTGATGGAGTGGGATTCGCTCAACGACAACCCGCTGCGGCTGGCGCTGGTGGGGGACGACGGGCAGGTGTCGCGCCGCAGTGAAAGCCCGCTGGCACTTGAAAGTGACCCCTATTATGCCGAGTTGGCTCATTTTCTCGACTGCCTAGAAAACGATACCCCTTGCCGGGTCACGGCGGAAGATGGGCTGATGGCGGTGAAGCTGTCGCTGGCGGCAATGGAGTCGCTGCGGACGGGAATGCCGGTGGAGGTTGGGTGATTGGAGATTGGAGATTGGAGACTGAGAAATTAAAGTCTCCTAGTCTCTTAGTCTCTCTATCTCTCAATCTCTTCCCATTAGGAGAAAACCATGAAAATTGGAATGATGAGCTTTGCCCACATGCACGCCTTTAGCTATGCTCGCTGTTTGCAGCGGATGGCGGGGGTGGAATTGGTGGGGATTTATGATGACGATGGGGCGCGGGGGCAAAAGATGGCGGCGACGTTTGGGGTGCCGTTTTTTGCCGAGGCGCAGCCGCTGCTGGATGAGGGGCTGGATGGGGTGATTATTTGCAGCGAGAATGTGAAGCACCGGCCGATGGTGGAGCTGGCGGCAGGGCAGGTGGCGGGGATTTTGTGCGAGAAGCCAATTGCCACCACGCTGGCCGATGCCGAGGCGATGGTGGCGGCGTGCCGAGCAGGTGGGACGGAGCTGCAAATTGCGTACCCAGTTCGGTTTAGCCCGCCGGTGCAGCAGCTAAAGCGGGTGCTGGACAGTGGCAAGCTGGGCAAACTGTATAGTGCCAAATGCACCAATCATGGCTCGATGCCAGGGGGGTGGTTTATAGATGCGCCGCTGTCGGGGGGCGGTGCGGTGATTGACCACACGGTGCATGTGATGGATTTGCTGTGGTGGTTTTGGCGCAGCGAGGTGGTGGAGGTGTATGCCGAGGTAGGCGACAGTTTGCTGCATCCGGGGCTGGGGATTGATGATGCGGGGTTGTTGTCGTTTCGGCTGGCGAACGGGGTGTATGGGACGCTGGACACAAGCTGGTCACGCCCGCCAAGTTATGTGACTTGGGGGGACGTGAAAATTGAGATTGTGGGCGAGAAGGGAGCGGTGAGTGTGGATACGTTTAGTCAGGGGGTGGCAGTGAGTGCCAACAGCATGGGGAAAACGCGGGCGCAGGGGTGGGGCAGTGACGCGGACTGGGGGCTGGTCAATGAGTTTGTGGGGATGATTTGGGATAAACGGCCGTCTTCTGTCCCCGGTGAAGATGGTATCAAGTCGTTGGCCGCAGCACTGGCAGCATATGAATCAGCACGTACCGGCCGGCCGATACAAATAAAATAGCATAAGACAGATGGGGCGACCACAAGGGTCGCCCCAAACAATCCGCAGCGATGTAACTTTACTCGCCTTCGCGGAGGAACGCTTCATAGGCTGCGGCTGACATCAAGCTGCCAAGCTCAGCTACGTTGCTCATGCGAATTTTCACTAGCCAGCCCTCGCCATGAGGGTCGTCATTAAGAACCTCAGGATCATCAACAACCGCTTCATTTACTTCTAGAACGACACCACTTACGGGAATATAGAGTTCAGCCACGGCCTTAACCGATTCAATGGTGCCAATTTCATCCCCTTGGCTAAAGTTCTGATCCGCTTCGGGAAGCTCCACGTAAACGACTTCACCTAATTCCTGCTGGGCAAATGCGGTAATACCAATTATGGCCTCATCGCCATTTACTTGAATCCATTCGTGCTCTTGGCTATATAAAAAGTCTGCTGGGTATGACACTGTGTTCTCCTTTATGGTATCTGGCTTTGGGAACTGCGCCGCATGTGTGCCCTCGGTTCGTTTTCGGGGTGGGTATTTGTGGAAGCGGTTCACTGTCCCAAGCGTACTTGTTAATTTGATAACGCTAGAAATTGTACTTGTTAGGATTGGTTTTGCCTAGCAAAATGGGTTCTTTCAAGTTGCAAGAGCCGTGTGCCCAGGTTAAAAATACTGCTTTGTTTGGATTGTTTGTTGGCTTTGGCCTAAATTGCACTTTTCTACCGCACCAACTGCGAATCTATTACAATGAGGGCTTTATAATACACATTTGGAGGATAGATGTCTGCAAAACCTACAATTCGCTTTGCCACGATTGGCCTAAACCATGGGCATATCTATGGTATGACAGATTTGCTCTTGCGAGCCAATGCCGAATTAGTTAACGTTTACGCGCCCGAACCTGATCTGCTTTCGGCCTACCAAAAACAATACCCACAGGCGGCGGCTGCGCGTTCCGAAGCCGAAATTTTGGAAGATGAGACCATTCAGCTTGTTATTAGTGCTGGGATTCCCAGCGAGCGCGGCCCGCTGGGGGTACGTGTGATGCAGCACGGCAAGGATTATATGAGCGACAAGGCGGGGTTTACCACGCTGGAACAGCTGGCCGAGGCGCGGCAAGTGCAAGCCGCCACGGGGCGCATTCACGCCATTTGCTATAGCGAACGGCTGGAAAACCGCGCTACGGTGAAGGCCGGGGAGTTGGTGCAGGCGGGGGCCATTGGCAAGGTCATTCAGACGGTCGGGCTGGGGCCGCATCGCTTGGGCAATTACGGCCGGCCGCCCTGGTTTTTCCAAAAGCAGTTCTATGGCGGCATCATCACCGACATCGCTTCACACCAGTTTGACCAGTTCCTCTATTTTACGGGCTCCAGCGAGGCTGAAATTGTGTCGGCACAGGTAGGTAATTTCAACAACCCGCAGCACCCGGAGCTGGAGGATTTTGGTGATGTGGTGGTGCGGGGCAACGGCGGTATGGGCTACATGCGGGTGGATTGGTATACGCCCAATGGGTTGCCGACGTGGGGCGACGGCCGTTTAACGATTCTTGGCACCGAGGGTTATATGGAACTGCGAAAATATGTGGACATTGCCGGACGAGACGGTGGCGATCATCTGTTTCTGGTTGACCAAAAAGGGGTGCAGCATGTTGACTGCCGGGACGTAGCGATGCCGTTTGGGTCGCAGCTTGTTCACGATATTGTGAACCGCACCGAAACAGCGCTGCCGCAAGCCCACTGCTTTTTGGCAATGGAACTGGCGCTGACGGCGCAGGCTATGGCGACGCGGCTGGGGAATTTGGCGATTGGGGATTAGAGATTGGAGATTGGCACATGAGTAAAGGTGTTTTGCGGGTAGCAGTGGTGGGAATGGGGATTGGGCGGGAGCATATTAAGGCTTGGCGACAACTGCCGGAGCAGTTTGAGTTGGTGGCAGTGTGTGATGTGGATGGGGTGAAGGCAACGGAAGTTGCGACAACGGCCGTTTCCGACGAGTTCAACATTCCCCACATCTTCACCAGCTTTGACGACCTGTGCCGTTGGGATGGCGTGGATGTGGTGGATATTTGCACCCCATCCTACATGCACGTGGCGATGTCGGTGCACGCTTTGGCGGCGGGCAAGCACGTCATTTGTGAGAAGCCTGTGGCCGGGTCGCTGGCTGACATTGACCGGCTGCTGGCGGCGGAAGCGGCCAGCGGCAAGCGGCTGATGCCGATTTTTAACTATCGTTTTGGGCAAGGGCTGCAAAAATTGCTCCATTTGCGGCAGAAGGGGGTGACGGGACGGCCGTTTATCGCCACCATCGAAGTCCACTGGCTGCGCGGTGCGCCCTATTACGCCGTACCCTGGCGGGGCAAATGGCAAACCGAACTGGGCGGCTGTCTCATTACCCACGCCATCCACGCCCACGACGCGCTTTACCAGGTGCTGGGGCCGGCTACAAGCGTCTTTGCCCGCGCCAAAACGCTGGTCAACCCGATTGAAACCGAGGATTGCGTCACGCTGTCGCTGGAAATGGCCGATGGGGCGCTGGTGGCTTCCTCGGTGACGCTGGGGTCGGCGGTGGAGATTACGCGGCAGCGGTACTGTTTTGAGCGGGTGACGGTGGAGAGCAATTTGGCTCCCTATGCCGACAACACCGCCGAGCCGTGGTCGTTTGTGGCAACCTCGCTGGAGAATCAAGCCCTGATTGATGAGGCCTTGGCTGATTTTGTGCCGCAGTTGGAAGGGTATGCGGGGCAGTTTAGCCGTTTTCACACGGCGGTGCAGACAAACGGCCGTTTACCGGTGACGCTGGCTGAGGCGTGGGAGTCGGCAGAGCTGCTAACGGCCGTTTACCACTCCCTCCGCACCAACCAGCCCGTCTCGCTGCCCCTGACGGCGGATCATGCGCTGTACAATGGGTGGCAGCCTGAATAAAGAATAGGACGCTGATTTTCCTGATTGGCCTGATTTTTATCAGGAAAATCAGGTAAATCTGCGTCCCATTTTGTTTATATCAAGGAAGGGAAAGATGGAAGGGAATGTTTTAGCGGCGCAGCTTTATACGGTGCGGGAGTTTACGCAAACGGCCGTTGATCTGGCGGCGACGCTGCAAAAGGTTTGGGAAATTGGGTACGGGGCGGTACAGGTGTCGGCCATTGGGGCCATTGCCGATGCGGATGTGAAGCGAATGGCTGATGACAATGGGCTGGCGATTTGCAACACGCATGTCAAGTTTGAGGCGTTGGTGGGAAATTTAACGGCCGTTGTCGCCCAGCACCATCTTTGGAACTGTCGCCACGTTGCCCTGGGTTCCCTGCCCGCCCATTACCGCGAAGCCGGTGAACACGGCTACCGCCGCTTTGCCGCCGATGCCAGCAAAATTGGGGAGCAGCTTCACGCCGAAGGGTTAACGTTTAGCTACCACAACCACAGCTTTGAATTTGTTCGCTTTGGGCGGCGCACCGGACTGGACATCATCTATGAAGAAAGTGACCCGCGCTATGTGCAGGCCGAAATTGACACCTACTGGGTGCAACACGGCGGCGGCGACCCAGCGGCATGGTGTCGGCGGATGCAAAACCGGATGCCGGTGGTGCATTTGAAAGACATGGTGATGCTGTCTGGCACCCAAACGATGGCTGAAGTGGGCGAAGGCAACCTGAACTGGCCCGCCATTTTAGCCGCCTGTGCCGAAGCCGGGGTGGAATGGTACGCCGTCGAGCAAGACATCTGCCAGCGTGACCCGTTTGAGAGTTTGCGAATCAGTTTTGAGAATTTGCGGGGAATGGGGGAATAGAGATTAGAGATTGGGGATTGCCAACCTTCATCAATCTCCAATCTCCAATCCCCAATCTCCGCTTTGAGGAAACAATGAACAAGACACCAATCAAAGTAGGTATTTCCGGCCTGGGGCGTTCGGGCTGGGGGCTGCATGTGGCGGCGTTGGGGCGGGTGCGGGGGTTGTTTCAGATAACGGCCGTTTTTGACCCCGACCCCGTTCGCCAACAAGAAGCCCGCGCCCAGCTTGGCTGCCGTGCCTATGGCAGCTACGCCGACCTGCTGGCCGATAACGAGATCGAATTGATGGTGGTGGCTTCACCCAGCCCCCACCATGCCGACGATACCATTGCCGCCCTGAATGCGGGCAAGCACGTGCTGGTGGAGAAGCCAATGGCAACGACGCTGGCGGATATAGATCGGATGATTGAAGCGGCGGAGAAAAACGGCCGTTTGCTCACCGTCAACCAAAATTACCGCTACGCCGCCGACTTTGTAAAAATCAAGGAGGTGGTGGCTTCCGGCGTGCTGGGGGAACTGCTGCTCATTCGGCTGGCACAGCACCAGTTTCGCCGCCGCTGGGATTGGCAAACGCTGACCGAGTTTGGCGGTGGCATTCTGAACAACCACGGGGCGCATTACATTGACTGGGCGCTGGCACTGATTGATGACCCGGAGCCGCAGGTGCTGGCGCATCTGGTGAACACGCCGCTTTATGCTGGGGATGCTGACAGCCACGCCAAGGTGATTTTGCGCCCCAAAACGGGGCCGCTGGTGGATATTGAGCTGACCCATGCCTGTGCATTTCCGCAACAAACGGCCGTTATCATGGGTACCCAGGGGACACTCAGCAGCACCCGTGAAGAAGTTCGCTGGAAATATTACAGACCCGATGAAGTGCCACCCCTCGTGCTAGACCGCCAGCCCACGCCCGACCGCAGCTATAACGCCGAAGAGCTGCCCATGTGGGAAAAAAGCCACCGCCCGGCACTGAATATACGCGGCGAAATTGCCCAGCTTTACCGCGACCTCTACCAAACGATTCGCCATGATGCGCCGTTAGTCATTACCCCCCAAAGTGTGCGGCGGCTTATGGCGGTGCTGGCAGCCTGCCGGAAGTAGGGGCAGATTGAGGTGGGCTATAAGCACTATTGGGTGCTATGTTAGGCGTGCGGTTGTGCGGTTGTTGATCTTTAGACAAAACCGCTGCCCCCCTATACAATCCCCTAACCATGACGCTGACACCCGACCTGCTTGTTTCTGCCTACTGCCAGGGGATTTTTCCCATGGCGCATGATGACGGCCAGATTTATTGGTATGATCCTGACCCCCGTGCTGTGCTGCCTCTGGACGCTTTCCACATCCCACGCTCGTTACAAAGAACCATCAAGCAAAACCGCTTTGAAATACGGTACAGTACCGCCTTTGAGCAAGTGATGCGTGCCTGTGGGCAACCAGCCCCTGGGCGCAAGACAACCTGGATTAGCGAGGAGTTTGTGCAGGTTTATACGCTGCTGCATCGGCACGGGTTGGCGCATTCGGTGGAGACTTGGCGCGATGGGCAGTTGGTGGGTGGGCTGTATGGGGTAGCCATTCGCGGGCTGTTTGCCGGGGAAAGCATGTTTAGCCGGGAAACGGACGCGAGCAAGGTGGCGTTGGTGGCACTGGTGGCGCGGCTGCGGGAGCGGGGCTACCGGCTGCTGGATGTACAGTTTCAAACGCCGCACCTGTCCCGCTTTGGCGTGGTGGAAATCCCGCGCCGGGTGTATCAACAGCGGCTGCGGCGGGCGTTGGCGGTTGAGGCGGAGTTTATGTGAGGGAACAATGGACGAAAAACAGATTCAAATAGATGTTTGGTCAGATTATGTTTGACCGTATTGCTTTTTAGTCTCCTCCAGTTTGGAGAAGCTAAAGGCATCGCATGGGGTGGCGGTGCGCTGGCGGTCGTTTGAGCTGCGGCCAAAGGGTGCGCCGCCGATTTCGCCGGAGTACAAGGCGCGGATTTTGGCGGCGCGGCCTCGTTTTGAGGCGATGGCGCTAGAGCAGTATGGGCTGGAATTGAATGTGGGGCCGTTTGGGGTGGATAGTCGTCCAGCACTAGTTGGGGCAAAGTATGCGGAGGAGATGGGGGTAGGTGATGCTTATCACGACGCTGTTTTCCGTGCTTATTGGCAGGAAGGTGAATCCATTGAGGATGTGGCGGTGCTGACTGGGATTGCCGAGCGGGTGGGGCTGGCGCGGGAGCCGTTTTTGGCGGCTTTGGCGGGTGAGGGGGTGTGGGAAACGGCCGTTACTGCCGACATCGAACAAGCCTTCCAATACGGCCTTTCCGGCGTGCCCGCCCTCGTTTTTGCCAGCAAATACCTTGTGTCCGGTGCCCAGCCCTATGAAGTGCTGGTGCAAGTAGCTGACCAGGTTGCCGCTGAACAAGAGGGAGCTTGACAGGAGAGACAACGTGGGAAAGTGCCCACCACGAAGAATGAAAATCTACATCCTGTTTTTTGAGGAGGAGGAAAACGAAAATGGACATTTTTACTGAGCCACTTGACCCCGAAGACGTGCGCTTGTTTAGCGGCCGTTCTAACCCGGAGTTGGCACAGGGTATCGCTGATTTACTAGGCATTCCCTTAGCCGAAACCCACTTTGCCCGCTTTAGCAACGACAATCTCTATGTGCAGCTTGGTGCCAGCGTCCGCAGCCGCAAAGTCTACATTGTGCAATCGCTGGTGCCGCCTGTGAGTGACCATCTGGTTGAACTGCTGATGATGCTCGACATTGCCAAAGGGGCAGCCGCCCGCGAGGTTCACGCCGTCATCCCCTACTTTTCCTATGCCCGTTCCGACAAAAAAGATGCGCCGCGTATCTCGATTACGGCGCGGCTGGTGGCTGACCTGTTGGCAACGGCCGGTGCCACCCATGTCATGACCATGCGGCTGCACTCGGCGCAGGCACACGGCTTTTTCAGCATGCCGGCCGACCCCCTCACAGCGCGGGGGTTGTTTGTGGATTATTTTCAGCAGCACCAGTTTGACCCGGCCGATACGGTGGTGGTTGCGCCAGATGTGGGTAGTGCTAAGTCGGCCGGCCGCTTTGCCGAATCGTTGGGGCTGCCCGTTGCCGCTGCCTACAAAACCCGTTTGTCCGATAGCCAGGTTCACATTGGTGGGCTGGTGGGGCGGCAGGTGCGCGGCTTTAGACGAGCCATCATCCATGATGATGAAATTGCCACCGGGGGCACAGTGGTGGAATTATGCCGTTTGCTGCTGGATAATGGCGTGGAAGATATTTACTTGGTCTGCACCCACGGGCTGTTTTTGGGCAAGGCCAAGGAGCGACTGGGAGCCATTCCGCAAATTCGGGAAATTGTTAGCACCGACACGGTGCCGCTACCTGAAGAGCGGCGTTTGCCAAACATGGTCACCCTGTCATCGGCACCCGTTTTTGCCGGGGCCATTCGCCACAACTATTTTCGGCGCTCAATTGGCGAATTTTTCGCCTTTTGGGATGAAGAGAGATAGCGTCTCAGATTAAGTGCGCTGCACCGCAACCGGTGCAACGCACTTGACCAGCCATTAGCCAAACTGCTGTGATTCTTTATTTTCGTTGGTCAGGTAGACGCTTAGCCCCACGTAGTAGGCCACGTAGAGGAGTGACCCCCAAATTAGCCCCTGGCGGATGATGGGGTATTGTGCCAGGGCCACCAGCAACATGCCGCCCCAGACAACGCCCAATAACACGGTGGTGCGCTGGAAGCGGGTGGTGCGTGATGGGTAAACGTATTTAATGGGAACGAAAATGAGATAGGTGCAGAGCAAGATAGCTAATAAATTGGCAACTGGATGAAGCTCTAGCATAAATAGATAAAAGACGACAACGTTCCAATACGAGGGGAAGCCGGTAAAAAAGTGGTCTTCTGTTTTGGCGTTTGCCTGTGAAAATTGATAGGCGGAGGCCAAAACAACCAGGCTGGGGGCAATAACGGCAAAAATACCGGGCAGCAGATCGGCTCGGTAAAGCAGGAGGGCCGGTGCCACAACATAGGTTTGGTAATCAATAATGTTGTCTAGCAGCCCCCCGTCAAAGCCGGGCAGCATCCCCTTAACCTGAAAATAGCGGGCTAGAACCCCGTCCACACTATCCACGACGACGGCAATGACCAACCAGATAAAGGCGGCTTGCCATCGCGCTTCCATAATGGCGATGATGGCTAGTAAACCCCAAACCGCGCCCGTTGCTGTGAAGAGATGGACACCCCAGGCATACCACAGCTTTCGTTTGTACATTGTTTTGCTATTTTTTCCAGTCATACTTCACTCTTTTTTAGGATTTTTTAGCCCGGCAGTTTGTTGACCAGTGCTTGACTATGATTATCCAAAAAGTGGGGTGGGAGGCAAGTATGTTGTGGAATTGATTAAGGAAGGCCGTTTTGAAAGGGGATTGGAGATTGGCGCTTGTGAACCTTTACCAATCGCTATTTATCAAGAGGGCTAGGGTGTGTTTGCGTATTGCTGCACAAGTTGGGTGGCGAGGTGGTGGAGGTGGTGGCGCAGGGTGGGTGGGTGGAGGATGTCAACGGCCGTTCCCAGCCCCATTAACCGTTGCCCGGCCTCTTCCAACGAGGCAAATGAGAGGGTGAGATGCAGCCGGCCGTGGTCGTCGCTGGGGGCGGCGGCAACAAGGGGGTGAATGGCATCGCCCAGCAGGTGGCTGAGGGGGAGGACGCCGGCCGGAGACACGGCTAGGGTGACGCTGACTTTTTCCCGCTGCTGCTCCACTCGTTCGGACCAGCTTTGCCAGAATGTTTGCAAATTGAAGTTGGTGGGGCGGGTAAAACGGCCGTTTGTCATCTCCGCTTCCATCACCCGCGACACCCGAAACACCTGGGTAAACTGCCCGCCCGCTACCACATACCAGGTGCTGGCCTTAGCAACCAGCCCATACGGGTCAATTAACCGTTTAACCCACTGCCCGTCGCCGCGCCGGTACTGCATCCGCACCCGCCGCTCTGTCCAAATGGCATCTTGCAGCAGGCGCAGGTAGGGAACCGGCTCGGCCGGCTGAAACCACGGTTCAGGGTCAAGGTGCAGCCGCTGCTGTACGGCAGCGGCATCTTGTTGAAAGGGGAGGGGCAAAGCGGCCGTTAATTTTCGCAGTGCCGCCTCAGCCTCCTTTTCCACGCCCAAATCAGCCACCAGCCCCGGCACCGTAAACATAAACAGCGCCCGCACTTCGTTTTCGTTTAGCCCGGTGAGGTTGGTGCGGTAGCTTTCCAGCAGCATACAGCCGCCGCTGGGGCCGCGCTCGGCATAGACGGGCACCCCGGCGGTGCTCAGGGCATCGAGGTCGCGGTAGATGGTGCGGGTGGAGACTTCCAGCGTTTCGCCCAATTGCTGGGCGGTCATCTGGCCTTTTGTTTGCAAAAGCATTAATATTGATAGAAGTCGGTCTGCTCGCATACCGTCTAATTTTACCGGATAAAGGCAAGCATGGTGTAACTCCTGGAAAAGTTACCGACAAAGACCAGTCATTCCCCCACTTTCGTGAGGGCCGGCTCCGTGAAGGCGGGAATCCATGCTTATGCTCAAGATAGGTACCCGCCTACGTGGGTATGACACCTGACAGTTACAGCATGGTTATTTTGCGACCGCTCATTACGGCGATCTTGATTTTGAATGGGGCGATTTCGGCGATAACGGCCGTTATTCTCTGGAGCTACAAACACACCCGGTTAACTCGCTACGCCTCGGCACTGGTCGCCATGATGTCGGCCGCCACCTTTTTATACGTCCTCGAAATTATTGACTCCACGCTGCCCACCAAATTTGTCTGGCACCGCTTTCAATTTATTACCGGCGATGTGGTTGTGCCGGTGCTGTGGCTGGTGTTTGCCCTGGTCTATGCGCGGCGTGACGATTTGCTGACGAGGCGGAACGTGGTTTTGCTGCTGCTGGTGCCGGTTTTGAGCGTGATTTTTGCTATTTTTAATGAGCCATTGCAGCTTATTTGGGTCAGCGAGTATGTGGGGCCAGCCCCGATCTATGATGTGCGCTCGGTGGGGTTTGGTGGTTGGAGCTTTGTCCATGTGGCCTGGGTCTATCTGGTCACGATTGCCTCCGTTTATTTGCTGTTGCAGGCGATGGGGCGAGCGCCGGAGGTGTATCGGGCGCAGGTGCGGGCATTGGTGTTGGCAATGGTGCTGCCGATTTTGGCTGGCTACCTGAATGTGCCGATGCCCGATTTGCCGGTGCGGTTGATTCCGGTGGCAATTAGCTTTGGTGGGCTGCTGGTGGTGTGGAGCTTTATGCGCTACCGGCTGTTGGAGCTAACGCCGATTGCGCGGGATGTGATTTTGGAGAGTATGCAGGATGGGGTGCTGGTGCTGGATGCGGAGAACCGAGTGCTGGATGTGAACCAAACGGCCGTTTCCTTTTTTAACATCTCCACCCGGCAGATGATTGGGCAGCCGATTGACCAACTTGTGGACAACTGGGGGCGGCTGGCGGGGCGGCTGATGCGGCCAGAGCGGCAGGGGCAGTTGGTGGTGAACGGCCGTTCCTTTGATGTCACATCCGTCCAGCTTCGCAACCAGGAGCAAGAAGCCATTGGCTCCATTCTCACCCTGCGCGACATTACCCAGCAGCGGCTGTTGGAAGAAGAGTTCCGGCAGGCGCAAAAGATGGAAGCACTGGGGCTGCTAACCGGCGGCGTGGCCCATGACCTCAACAATGTGCTAACTGTGATTCGCAGCTATACCGATCTGCTGCTGCATGAGCGGACGGGGCTGGAGATGCGCCCCCGCCGTTATGCCGAGGCGGTCAAAAAGGCCAGCTTGCAGGCTAGTGAACTGGTGCAGCAGCTATTGAGCTTTAGCCGCAAACAGGTGTGGGAGCCAAAGCTGGTGAATCTCAACGAGCTGGTTGAGGATGTGGTGCAGATGGTGGCGCGGCTGATTGGGGAGCAGATTAAGATAGAGACGAACCTGGTGCGTGACCCGAAGCCGGTGGAGGCGGATCCGAATCAGTTGCGGCAGTTGATTTTGAATTTGGCGATTAATGCCCGCGACGCGATGCCGCAAGGGGGAACGTTGACGCTGCGGACGCAGCATTGTCATGCGGGGGATGGGATGCAGACGATGAACGGCCGTTTGGCTCCCGGTGAGTATGCCGTCTTGGCGGTGCAAGATACGGGCGTGGGGATGGACGAGGCGCTTCAGCAGCGTATTTTTGAGCCGTTTTTCACTACCAAGGGCATTGGGCAAGGGACGGGGCTGGGGCTGGCGATTGTGACGGGTGTGGTGGCGCAGGCAGAAGGGGGGATTGTGGTGGAGAGTGCGGTGGGGCAGGGAACGACGTTCACCATTTATTTGCCGGTGATGGGAGTGGGGTTGGAAACGGCCGTTGCTGATGCCGACAACAGCAACACCTGGGCCACCGGCTCCGAGACCATTCTGCTGGCCGAAGACGAAGAAAGCGTGCTGGAACTGGTGGAAGAGGTGCTGGAAGAGCAGGGGTATCAACTGCTAACGGCTAAGGACGCAATGGGAGCCATTACCCTCAGCGATGCCTACCCAGGCACCATTGATTTGCTGCTGACCGATGTGATCATGCCGGGCATGAACGGCCGTGAACTGGCCGAATCACTCCGTGCGGCTCGCCCCAGTATCAAAATTTTATATATGTCTGGCTATACCCGCGACGTGCTGGCGCAAAACCTGAACTTGGATCACCCAGTACGCCTGCTTCGCAAGCCGTTTACCCCCGAAGAATTGGTCAATTATGTCCGCGACGTGCTGGACAATGACACCCTGACCTACCCCTAACAATCTGTTAACTCATTGGATCACAAGCGTTAACATCCCGTTGACCGTCGCTTAAACAGATCGCCTTATCCTCCAAGCAAATGAAGACTTGGAGGATATTGCATTTTGAGAAAAAATCTGTTTTGGCGTAGCGCACTGATCTTGGCTACGCCTATCGTTATTGCAACTGTTCTGGCTGTGATCCTTAGCCCGATGATGGCATTGGCAAATGGAGAAACGGCCGTTTTCCCCTTACCCGTCCCCACGCACACAACCATCATCACCCCCACCGCCACCAACCGCGTGGCGCTAAACCTGTTGGGGCGGTATGACAGTGGTATTGGGGAAGGAGGTGCCGAAATTGTTGCCCATGACCCCGGCAGCCAGCGTTTGTATGTCGTTAATGCTGGTGAGGTTACAATTGATCTGCTTGATGTGAGCAACCCCCTTTCCCCCACCCTTGTGACCCAAATCCCCATTTCGCCCACCTATGGTGGCGGTGTGAACAGCGTCGCTGTCTATGATGGCTTGCTGGTGGCGGCGGTGCAAGCTTTGGATAAGCAGGCACCGGGGCAGGCAGTCTTTTTTGATGCCGATGGCGTGTTTTTGCAAGCTGTACCGGTGGGAGCCTTACCGGACATGATTACCTTTACGCCCGACAGCCAAAAGGTGCTGGTGGCAAACGAAGGTGAGCCAAATGATGACTACACCGTTGACCCCGAAGGGTCGGTGAGCATTATTGACCTGAGCAATGGGGTGGCGAATGCGACGGTGACAACGGCCGATTTTACCGCCTGGAACGGCCGTTCTGCCGAGCTGCAAGCAAAGGGCGTTCGCATTTACCCCACCGTCACCATGACCAGCACCGTGGCACAAGACCTGGAGCCAGAATACATCTCCATTTCCCCCGATGGGGCGACGGCGTTTGTGACGCTGCAAGAGGCCAACGCCTTTGGCGTGGTGGATATTGCCACCGCTACCGTGCGCGACATTTTGCCGCTGGGCTACAAAGACCACAGTCAAGGCCCCGCTGCAATTCACAATTATCCGTTTACCACTTTGCCAGACCTGGGTCTAACCGAGGGCGGGCAGACGATTAAGCTGGGTGGGCTGTCGGGGCTGTGGTTTGAGGGGATGGATGCCGCCACGGGTGAATACCACTTTGCCACCATTCCTGATCGCGGGCCAAATGGCGCACCAACGGATGTGGACAACGATGGACAGGACGAACGGCCGTTTGCCCTCCCCGACTACCAAGCCCGCGTCATTCGCTTTGCCCTCAACCCCGCCAGCGGTGAAATTCGCATTTTGGACGAAATTTTCCTGACACGCCCCGACGGCACCACCCCCATCACCGGTTTGCCCAACATCCCCGGCGTAGATGAGGAACCCGTTGACCTGCTGGGCAACCCTCTGCCCTATGACGAACTGGGGGCCGATATGGAAGGGATTGTCGTTGCCCCCAATGGCGATTTTTGGATGGTGGATGAATATCGGCCGGCGATCTACCACTTCGACCCCGATGGGGTTCTCATTGCCCGCTATGTGCCACAGGGAACGGCCGCTTTAGCCAACCCACCACAACCCGTTGGCACCTATGGCAGCGAAACCCTGCCCACCGAATACGCCACCCGCCGCAGCAACCGTGGTTTTGAGGCGATGGCACTCGACACCGACAGCGGCATTCTCTATGCCTTTATCCAAACCCCATTAGCCAACCCCAACCGGGCTGCATCCGATAACTCAGACGTGATTCGGGTGCTGGGGATTGACCCCGCCGACGGCACGCCGGTGGCCGAATATGTTTACCTGCTGGAAGGGTCTGACTATCGCTCGGACAAGGTGGACAAGATTGGCGACGCGGTGTATGCCGGTGGCGGCAAGTTCTTTGTCGTCGAACGGGATTCGGCTGTGGGGTCAACGGGTAAAAAGTTTGTCTTTGCAGTGGATTTGCTGGGAGCGACCAACTTGCTCAGTGGCTCTGCCCCGGCATTGCTGCCCGGCATGACGTTGGAGCAGCACCAGGCTGATGAATTTGCTCTGCTGGGGATTCAGCCGTTGCATAAGCGCAAGGTGCTGAATTTGCCCTCGCTGGGGTATCTGGCGGGTGACAAGCCGGAGGGGTTGACACTGCTGCCAAACGGCCGTTTAGCCGTCCTTAACGACAACGACTTTGGCCTGCTCGACGAACCCATCCCCGGCGACGGTACGGTGGCACTCAATCCCAACCCGACCAGCACCACCCTCGGCATCATCAGCTTTGGTGCAGGCAACGGGCTGGATGCCAGCGATGTGGATGGCCCTGAGGTGGAAGGCGAAGCAACCGGCCGCATCAACATCCAAAACTGGCCCGTGTTCGGCAGCTATATGCCCGATGCCGTGGCCTCTTATGCCACTTCTGACGGCAACCACTACTATGTGACGGCCAACGAAGGGGACAGCCGTGATTATGGCGGCTTCTCTGAAGAGGAGCGTATCGGTGGCGTGGTGCTGGATGAGACCCGCTTCCCCAATGCGGCCACCTTGCAAGAGAAGCGCAATTTGGGACGGCTAAAAACGAGCAACCAGTTTGGCGACCTGGATGGCGACGGGGATGTTGACCAGCTTTATAGCTATGGTGCACGCTCCTTCTCCATCTGGGATGCGTATGGCAACCTGGTGTTTGACAGCGGTGACGATTTTGCCCGCATCACGGCCGACCTCATTCCCGACCGGTTTAACGCCAACGGGGATGCCAGCAGCTTTGACAGCCGCAGCGATGACAAAGGTGCTGAGCCGGAGGGGGTGGTTGTGGGGCAGATAAATGGCCGTATCTACGCCTTTGTCGGTTTGGAACGGGCAGGTGGGGTCATGATCTATGACGTAACCCACCCCTACGCCCCACACTTTGTGGGCTATACCCCGGCCGATGGCGATATTAGCCCAGAAGGGGTGGCGTTTGTGGCGGCCGAGGATAGCCCAACGGGTCGTCCGCTGCTGCTGCTGGCGCATGAAATTAGCGGTACGGTTGCCGTTTATGAGATTGAAGTGACCTATCAACAATATTTGCCGATGGTGGCAAAGCGTTAATCAAGTAGGGTGGAGGAACGGCTGACTAACTAAACGGCCGTTCCTCCACCAAATTGTGTCATCTCGCAAAACCTGGTGTCAGAAAGACATCGGGTACAGGAGCTAATATGTTCGTTTTTTCTGTTCTTTCAATTGTCAGTGCCCTCCTTGTTATTGGCATTTGTGTTTCTGCGGGGCGGGCGCGACAGGAGTAGTACCATGCACATCTTATTGACCAATGACAATGGCTATACCGCTGCCGGTTTGACCCCGCTTGCTAGGGCGCTTCGCTTGTTTGGCAAGGTGACGGTGCTTGTACCAGAGAACGATTGGTCTATGGCCGATAGCACCTTGTCTCAGGAGCCAATGCGGGTGCGATTGTCCAGCTTGCCCGACGATGGCGGTTCGGTCATTGTCTGTCGGGCAACCCCGTCGGACTGTGTTTCGTATGCCCTGATGGGGTTTTTGTCGCAGGATGTGGATTTGGTGGTGTCAGGTGTGAATGTGATGCCGACGGCGCACCACCATTTGGCTTATTCGGCGGGGGTAACGGCCGTTACTGAAGCCCTGATGTTGGGTATCCCCGGTGCGGCTGTTTCGATGCCGGTGGGGTTGGGGGAGGTAGCGTGGCAAACGGCCGTTGATCTCACCTGCCACATCGTCCAGCGGTTCATCAGCGAAGGCTTTCCCAAACGCCGTTTTTACAATCTCCAGGTTCCTTCCGGCCGCGTGCGCGGCATCCGCCATGCCCAGCAGGATTTACGTGTTTACTATGAGCGGCTCGCCTCGCGTCAGGAAATGGAGCGAGATGAGGTGGTACCACCTTTTATCAACGCCACCAGCATGACCTGCGATGAGCCAACGGCCGTTTTAGCCCAGGGTTATGCCCTCATTACCATGCTCACCCTCAACCCCGTTGCTGCCCAGGCGCTTGCCTCTCCGGTCGCATTGGGACACCAGAGGCAAATGGCTTATTTGGAGGTTGCCGGATGATTGTTGACACCCAAGCTCTAGCTCGTGAACAATTTCAAACACAGCTAACCCAGCTGCGACGAGCCATTTTGAAGGACGAACCGACGATTCTGTATGATGGCCGGTTTGAAGCCATGATTATTTCCCCCGCTGCCATTCTTGAAGTTGCCTGTAGCCTCGTTGAGCGCCAGGCCAACACACCCCTTTCTTCTTCCCCTCGCTAAACCTCTTTTCAGCAGCCGAGATTTTGGCCTAACGCCAAAGCCCCGGTTTGTTGGGGTGTATTTCAGTTTGGGGGCAACTTAACAAGTTTGACCTACTCTTTAACTGCGTAGGTGGGAAATCCCGTTCTCATAGCCGCCATTTGAGCGGGATTTCTCCTCGAAGACATGAGCCTGCCCTGAGGCTGCCGAAGGGTCGAAATGACAATTCTTGGCTGAGAAATTGGCTTGCGGAGAGGTGAGTTTATTAATGCCCCGAAACTGAAATGCTCCCGTTTGTTGCGTCTGATTGCCGAACGAATGTTCTGTGATATGCTTGCTCGGTAAATCTGACAGCCCTTGTCAGGTTTATTGGCGTAAACTGGCAGCATTCAACGGAATATTTATGAGGCAATCTTTTGCGTAAACAAGAGTTTCATCTGGAAAGCGCATACCATTATGACCAATCCAGCCCCGTGCGCTGGATTTTTTCGCATATTTGGCACTACAAGCCTTTTTTGCTCAGCTTTGTGTGTGGCCTCATGCTCTCAAATGGGCTGAATGCGGCCATTCCCAGGTTGACGGGGGAGGCGTTTAATGTGGTGCTGGGTGGGGAGGCGGGGGCAAACGGCCGTTTGCTCACCATCGCCTTCACCATCCTGGCTGGGGTCATGCTTCGCGCCATTGGCGATGCCGGGGGGCAATTTTCCATGGAAGTGATTGCCAAACGGCTGGAGCGGGATGCCCGCGACGAACTCTACCTAAATCTGCTGGGCAAAAGCCAGACCTTTCACAATCAGCAGCGTGTGGGCGACATTATGGCGCGTGCCAACAACGACGTGCGCGAACTCAACAACATGATGATGCCCGGCGCCGCCCTTCTGATTGATTCCATGTTTGGCCTGGTCATGCCCATCCTGTTTATTGGCTTTCTCAAACCCGTGCTGCTGCTGTCGCCCCTGCTGTTTGTGGTCGCCTACTACTTTGCTCTGCGTCGCTATATGGGGCAGCTAAACCCCGTTTCCCACGCCATGCGTGAAGCGTTTGGCGATATGAATGCCGGGCTGGCCGAGGCGGTAACCGGGATTGAGGTGGTGAAAACGGCAGCGCAAGAGTGGCAAGAGGTGAAGAAATTCGCCTACAATGCCGGACAGTACCGCGACCAGTTTATCAAAAACGGCGAAGTCCAGGCTCGCTATTTGCCGCCGCTGCTGCTTGGCTTTGCCCTGGCTCTGGCCCTGCTGCACGGGCTGCTCCTTTTTGCCCAGGGGCAAATTGGCACTGGCGATCTGGTGGCCTACATGGGGCTGATGTTTTTGCTGCGCTTCCCCAGCTTTATCTCCATCTTTACCTTCTCGCTGGTGCAGCTTGGCCTAGCCAGTGCCGAGCGTATTTTGGAGCTGATGCAGCAGGAGACGGAGATAGGTGAAAATGCGGAAGGATACAATCAGCCCATGCGCGGCGAAATTCGCTTTGAGAATGTCACCTTTGGCTATGGCGGCACCCCCATCTTGCAAGCGATTTCTTTTACGGCCAGCCCCGGTGAAACGGTGGCGATTGTGGGGCAGACGGGCAGCGGTAAAAGTACGCTGACCAAGTTGGTGAACCGAACGTATGACTTGAGCGGGGAAGGGGAAAACGGCCGTATTTTTATTGACAACATTGAAGTACGCGACTGGCAGCTTGATGCGCTCCGCTCCCAAATTAGTGCTATTGAGCAGGACATTGTGCTATTTTCGCGCTCCGTGGCCGACAACATCGCCTTTGGCGTGGGCAAGGATGTTGAGCGCGACCTGATTGTGCAGGCAGCGCAAGAGGCGCAAGCCCATGACTTTATCACCCAGTTCAAAGATGGGTATGACACCATTGTCGGCGAGCGCGGTACGACGCTTTCAGGCGGGCAGCGGCAGCGGCTGGCTATCGCCCGCGCCCTGCTGACCAACCCCAGCATTCTCATTCTGGATGATGCCACCAGCGCCATTGATAGTGCTACCGAAGACAAAATCCAGACGGCGATCAACCGGGTGTCGGCCGGCCGTACCACCCTGATGATCACCCACCGCCTCTCGCAAATCCGCCGCGCCGACAAAATTTTGGTGCTGCGCCAGGGGAAGCTGATTGACCAGGGCAGCCACCAGGAACTGCTGGGCCGGTGTGAGCTATATCAGCGGATTTTTGGCAGCCGCGTCAAGCATTCTCGGTAGACAAGACCTGTCATTCCCGCAAAAGCGGGAATCCAGGCTGATACTAAAGATGGATACCCGCCTACGCGGGTATGACATTCATATGGTTACATGCCCTCAACCAATCGCCAAATAGTTGCGTAAAATTCGCAGCCCCACGCGCTGGCTTTTTTCTGGGTGAAACTGTAGCCCATAGACATTTTCGCGGTGGACGATGGCGGTAAACGGCCGTTCATAATCGGCCGTTGCCACCGTATGCGCCGGGTCATTGGGGGCGCAGTAGTAGGAATGGACAAAATAAGCGTGGTCGCGCTGGTTGATGCCGTTGAGCAGGGGATGGTCATGGGCGAATTCCAGTTCATTCCACCCCATGTGGGGGACTTTCATCTCTTGGCCCACAAAGCGGGTGACGTGGCCGGGGATGAGACCCAGCCCAGTATGGTTGCCCATCTCGTCGCTGCTGTCAAACAAAAATTGCATTCCCACGCAAATGCCCAGCAGAGGCACGCCTTGCGCCACCGCCGCCTGAATTGGCTCCTCCAGCCCTCGCGCCCGCAGCGCCCCAATGCCGGAGCCAAACGCGCCTACGCCCGGCAGCACCAGCTTGCGCCCCCGCGCCACTACCGCTGGGTCATCCGTTAGTTCCACCTCTGCGCCAATAAATTCAAACGCCTTTTGCGCCGAGCGAATATTGCTCGCGCCGTAGTCTATCATGGTGATTTTGGTCATAGTTGTTGGAGATTGGAGATTGGAGATTGAAGTGAATCTCCAATCTCCAATCTCCCTTTATAAAGTTCCCTTCGTAGATGGTACGCCCTCCCGACGTGGGTCAAGGGAAACGGCCGTTCGTAACGCCCTCCCCAACGCTTTGAACAACGCCTCCGCCTTATGGTGGTCGTTGCGTCCCTCCACCTTGGCGTGCAGCGTCAGCCCGGCGTGGACAGCTACCGACTCAAAAAAGTGCTGCACCAAGTCCGTGGGATATTGGCCGATGGCCGGGGTTGACCAACTGGCGTTAAAGACGCAGTACGGCCGGCCGCTAAAATCCACCGCCACAAACCCCAGCGCCTCATCCATTGGCACATAGGCATGACCCATGCGGAAAATCCCCCGCTTGTCGCCAATGGCTTGCCCCAACGCCTGCCCCAGCACAATCCCCACATCCTCGATGGTGTGGTGGGCATCAATGTGCAAATCCCCCGCCGCCTGCACCGTCAGGTCAAACAGCCCATGCACCGCCAATGCCGTCAGCATGTGGTCTAAAAACCCCACCCCCGTACCAATCTCGCACGCCCCGCTGCCGTCAAGATTCAGCATCAGCGTGATGTTGGTTTCTTTGGTTTGTCGTTTAATTGTTGCTGTTCTCATTTGAATTACTGTAGGGGCGTATTGCATACGCCCTGATTGACAAGGGCGTATGCAATACGCCCCTACAGAGGACACAATCTTCAATCTCCAATTTCCTCAATACTTCCAACACCTCTAGTCTGTTCTGGCGTTCCCGCGCTGATGCGGATGCAGTTGTTGAGGCCGGGTTTGTTGAAGTAGCGGACAAGAATGCCTTCTTGTTCCAAGTCGAGCTTAAGTTGGTGGGCAGAACGGCCGTTGGGCAAACCTTCGTTTGCCACGCGACACAACACAAAATTAGAATGGCTAGGATAGGGTTGCAAATACGAAATGTTGCCCAACTCGGCAATCATTCGTTCCCGTTCTGCCACCAGCAGCCCGACCTTTTCGTGTAACCACTCCTTGTCCTCCAATGCCGCCACCGCCGCCAGCTCCGCCGCCACGTTAATGTTGTATGGCTGTTTGATTTTCCACAGGTGAGGCAGCAGCCATTGGGGAAATGCGCCATACCCCACGCGCAGCCCGGCCAGCCCGGCCAGCTTGCTAAACGTCCGCAGTACCACCAGGTTTTCGTGTTCTGTCACCCAGTTCAGCCGGCTAGGCACGCCGCTGACTTCGGCAAAATCCACGTAGGCTTCGTCCAGCACCACCAGCACCGGCAAAGCGAGCAGGCGGCGCAGGTCGGCTTCGGCAATCACGCTGCCGTCGGGGTTGTTGGGGGAGCAGAGGAAGAGGACTTTGGCGTGGGGGTGGGTGGAAACGGCCGTTTCTACCCCCTCCACATCCACACTAAAATCGGCGCGACGGGGGACGGGAATGTAGTGGCCGCTGTTAACGGCCGTTGAAAATGGATACATGCCAAACGACGGCGGACAATCAATTACCCCATCCCCCGGTTCCAGCACCACCCGCAGCACCAAATCAATCGCTTCATCCGCCCCCGCGCCGCACAGCAAATGCTCAATGGGTGTCTTCGTGTAATCAGCTAATGCTTCCCGCAGTTGCGTCGCCTCCGGGTCAGGGTAAATGTGAAAAAATTCCCCGCCTTGCAGGGCCGCCAACGCCTTGGGCGACGGCCCATACGGGTTTTCATTGGCATCGAGCTTTACAATCTCGTCCGGCCGGCGACCCAGCCGCCGCGACAGCACCGCAAACGGCACAATCGGCGTATACGATTCCATCGCCACAATATCTTTCCGCACAAATTTTGTTTGCATAGCTTTTCCTTTTTTGAACCGCAGAGGGCGCAAAGGGCGCAGAGAAAGAAAAGAGATTAGAGGTTGTTGGCAACCCTTTGAATGCCATTTTTCAGGAGGATCACGTTGAAATTGAGCAATAAACCAAGTTTACACTGGGTTAATTTGAGATAGGTTAGCAGTTGGGCCTCATGAATTGGCAGCAGCCTGTCTACAGCTTTCAATTCAACAATGACAAGATTGTCCACTAGAAGGTGCATACTCTTAATTTGTGCTTCATCTACTGCCTAACCAATGTCATTTCGACGAGTCTGCGAGGAGAAATCCCGTTCCCGTCGCCAAATAAGAGCGGGATTCCTCGGGGGACCTCGGAATGACATGTTTTATAGGGCGAGTATGCAATCGCCCTATCTAGCCGATAGCCACAATCAATCGGCACATTTTTATACATCACAGGTAGCTCTTTTTGCCGTTCAAACAGAATGTTGTGTAGCCCAAGTTCATGAGCCAAACAGTACTCATAAGCTGACTCCAACAAGCCAGGCCCAAGCTGCTTATGCACCTCAATCGCCGCCCCAATAATTTCATTTGACAATCGATCCTCTGCCTTCATTTCTTTTCTTCCTTCTTCTTTGCGTCCTTTGCGTCCTTTGCGGTTAATTCTTCACTCGCAATTGCGCCGCATTAGCGTGGGCAGTGAGCCGTTCGGCCTGGGCAATGGTGGGCGGCGGCAGGGCTGAGGCGGGCGGAAGTTTCGTCGTCGAGTTCGATGATGCTGGTGATGCGGACAAAATCAACGGCCGTTAATGGCGAAGCAAACCGCGCCGTTCCCCCGTCGGCATCACATGGCTCGGCCCGGCCACATAGTCGCCCAGCACCTCAAACGACCGTTCCCCAGGAAGATGCCCCGGCACAATGAGAGAATTTGCTCTTGCCCATTGGCGCGGGGTTTTCCGTGGCAATGCACAAAATGCTCCGGGGCAAACTGTCGGCCAGCCGCGCTGTCTTCGGCCAAATCCTGGGTGATAACACGCGCTTTGGTTTGCCAGCGAGATGGCAATCACGTCATCGCGGCTTAATTGCTCCGTTTGCCGGACGATTTCGCGCTGAACGGCCGTTGCCAACTCCCGCGACGGCGTAAACAAAATCGCCGTTGCCAGCACATCATGCTCCGCCTGCGCCAGCAAATCGGCCGCCACCCAAACCGGATTGGCGCTGTCATCGGCAATAACGGCCGTTTCCGTCGGCCCATACAGCCCATCAATTCCCACCAGGCCATACACCTGCCGCTTCGCCAGCGTCACAAAAAGCCCCCCCGGCCCCACAATCTTGTCCACCCGCCCCACCGACTCCGTGCCAAAGGCCAACGCCCCAATCGCCTGCGCCCCGCCCATCTGGTAAACCGTCTCCACGCCGCAAATGTGCGCCGCCGCCAAAATCACGTCAGCAATGCGCCCTGTTTCTCTATGCGGCGGGGTCGCCACTACAATTTCGCGCACCCCGGCTACCTGCGCCGGGATGACCGACATCAACAGCGATGAGGGGAGGGGGGCGGTGCCGCCGGGAACATACACCCCGACTCGCTTGAGCGGCGACACCTTCTGCCCCAATCGCCCGCCCAGGGCGTTGGTTTCCCACGACGGCAAGGGCTGGTGTTGGTGAAAGTCGCGGATTCGGCCGGCCGCCAACCGCAGCGCGTCCAGCAGTTCCGGCTCCACCCGTTCGGCGGCGGCGGCAATGGCGGCTGGCTCTAGCCGAATTGCCCCCAAATCCACGCCGTCAATTTGCGCCGTCCAGTGGCGCAATGCTGCATCGCCCCGCTGCCGGATTTCTTTGAGGAGGTGGGAAACGGCCGTTTCTGGTGTACTTCCCTCCCCAAACAACCGATCCAAACTGGCCTGCAATCGTGGCGGAACCGTTGGCTCTAACGCCATATCCCGCCGTAAAATTGTTTTTTCTGCTTCGTCTACTGAATAAATGTTAATCATGATCTGGGCAGTAACCAGTAATCGGTAATCAGTACTGGTCACTGATTACCGATTACTGATTACCGGAAAGTGCCGCCACCATCGCCTGATACCGCTCTGGCTCTTCTTCAAAAATGTAGGTGCAGGGGGTGACGATGACCCCGCTGCCGCCCACCTCGCGCAGTTCTTTAATCGCCTGAAACAAGTCGTTTTTGCGAACGATGATGTTGACGGCGTACCAATTTTCTTGGCTTTGCAGGTGAGGCGCGGCCACAACCTGGGAGATGGTGGGGCCTTGCAGCCCGCGAATGTGGGGCTTATCAAACATTTTGGCCGAAATGGCGGCAGGGGAATCGCCGCGCACGTTGGCCGTGACCTGGTAGGAGCCGCTGCCGCGCAGATGAGCTTCGATGTATTCGAGCATGTAGCGGGCAACAGCCAGCACCTCGGGGCGGGTTTGCAGGGCTTCGCGGTTGGCGATGAGGCACGCTTGCGAGTCGAGGATTTTGCCGTCGCTTAACGGCCGTAAATGGTTATCCCGCAGCGTCACCCCCGACGACACCAAATCGGCGATGAGGTCGGCAAAGCCGATGGCGGGGGCGATTTCGAGGGTGCCTTCGACCCCAACCAGCTTGTAGGGAGCGACGCCGTGCTGGTCGAGAAAGGTGGCGGTGACATTGGGGAATTTGGTGGCGATGCGGAGAAAACGGCCGTTTTCTCCCAATTCCCGCGCCCAGGCCGCCAAATCCGCCATCGTATTCACCGGCACTGCCTCCGGCACGGCCAAATTGAGCGTGCAGGGGCCATACCCCAGCGCGTCGTGGAGCGGCAAAACGGCACTGCTGCCGTGGCTTTTCTCGGCAATGAGATCCCAGCCGGAAATGCCAAAATCCATGCTTCCTTCGCGCACCCCCACCACAATGTCGCCGGGGCGCTGGAACATCACCTTTACGCCGGGCAGCGTGGGGATGGTGGCTTCATACTGGCGTGGGTTGGGGTGATAGACCTTCATCCCGCACGCCGCCAAAAAATCGAGCGAGCTACTTTGCAATATGCCCTTGCTGGGGAGGGCGATGCGAATATTGGTTCGTGCCATGTTTCGGTAATCAGTAATCGGTAGTCAGTCATCCGTAACCTGAACTGATTACCGAACACTGATTACCGATTACTAAAATAAAAAACCCTCCCCGGGGTTCCGAGGAGGGTCTTGTTTGTAAGACAAATGTAGACTCAGGCCAAAGCCACCTCAACCCAGGGCGAAGTTATCCCAATTGTCATGATGATGGGCGTGGTGACCGAAGGCAACGGCCGTTTGGGAAGAAGTGGTGGTTACAGTCTGCATAACGCCAACAGTGTAGCACAGGGTAGCATCGCTGGCAATGCTAAATCTTGCACACGTTCCCTTCGCCATCGAGCATCGGGAAATCAGCTTTTTTCCACGCATCCATGCCGCCGATTACATTGTAGAGGTTTTTATAACCGTGGCGCAGCATAATGCTGATGGCGGTGCTGGAGCGTTTGCCAGTCGCACACGTAACCGCGATGCTTTGGTCATGGGTAAGCTGGAGCTGGTCAATTTGTGCGGGGCTGGTGAGCTGCGGCACCAACTGAGTATAGGGCATAAAGTGAGCGTTCTCAATATGGCCTTCACTCCACTCTTCGTCCGCACGCACGTCCAATACCTGCATGCCGTTGGTAGAAAGCCGATGATGCAGCGTTTGCACATCTATCTGTGGCACGGAAGTTACGCTGTTCCCAGCCGCTGCCCATGCCTCCATACCGCCATCGAGGAAGCCGCTTACCTGGGTGTCAAGGGCAATGAAAGCCATGTTATAAATACACCGCTGGGCATCTTCGCTGCTATCGGTAACAAGTACGTAGCGGCAATCGTCGGGGGTCATCCAGCCCACGCGCTGCTCGAACTCCAGGCTAGACATTTGCACGTTGATGGCACCGGGGATGTGGCCTTGACCGTAGGCGGCAGAGGAGCGGGCATCAATGACGTAATGGCCGCTGTCCATCAGTTCTTGTACTTGGGCGGGAGAGAGGGCGGCGGCGACGGGGTTGGACATGGTTAACGGCCGTTTCCCCTGATTTGTCGCCACAATGTTCAAAATATTGGCTGGCTTTAGCGGCTGGTCATCCTGCATGTAGGCCGTAAACCGCTCTTTGTTCTTGATCTTCAGCGCATCGTTAAAACGGCGCTCGTACCCAACCGTAGTGGCAACCTTGCCACTGGTAACGCGGCCTCAGGTAGACCCGGCCAAGTGGCCGGGATACACCTCAACGTGGTCGGGTAAATTCAAAAAGCGGGGGATGGCAACGTCAAACAGAACGGGTGCCCCTTCATCGCCAGCTTGCGCCAGGTCGGGGCGAGCCACGTCGCCTACCATCACAAAATCGGCCGTTAGCATAAACCACGGCTCATCGCCACGCGGGAAATCATAGATAAGCAGGTTGATTTGCTCTGGCCGGTGCCCCGGCACATGCACAATTTCCATGCCCACGCCACCCATGCGAATCATGTCACCATGTTTCACCCGCGTTGCTTCATAGGTAATATCGGCCAGCTCAGGCAAAATCAACTCGCCGCCGGTGGCCTCGGCCAGCCGCCGCCCCCCAGAAATATGGTCGGCGTGGCTGTGGGAATCAATGACATAGCGAATAGTCGAATCCTTTTTCTTCGCCATATCTAAATAGGGCTGTATGTCCCACAGCGGGTCAAATACCATACATTCTTGGGTGCGGTCACATCCAATCATGTAGGCAGCACAGCCCGTTTCCTCACGAATAATTGTTTCAAACCACATGGGAACCTCTGGAAAAGTAATTGGTAAGCGGTAGTCAGTAGCCAATACTGATTACCGCTTACCGATTACTGATTACCGAAATTAAGCGCGTCCGCGCAACATGCCGTGCCAATACATGCGTGGCAGGCCGTAAGCTTTTAAGGCATACATACTGTATCGTTCTTGCGATTGGTCAAATGGGAAGGTCTCTTGCGGAACCTTATCATAGTCGAATTCGGCCAGGATAAGGCTGCCATAACCAGTCACAAGGGGGCAGGAGGTGTAGCCGTCGTAGCTGTCAGGAAGTCCATGCCCGTTCATCATCGCCCACAAATTGTTTGCCAGTGCCGGTGCCTGCTTGCGAATGGCAGCCCCAGTCTTGGACGTGGGCAAGCTGCTGCAATCGCCACAAGCAAACACATTGGCATATCGCTTATGCTGCATTGTGTTCTGATCAACATCAACCCAACCTGTAGCCGCTGCCAGCTTGCTCTTCTTGATAAAATCTGGCGCACTTTGACGTGGGGTAACGTGAATCATGTCATATTTGATTACGCTCTGTTCACCGCCACCTACTGGCTCAAAAACAGCCTCTTTTTTGTCCGGGCGCAGGGCAACCAGCTCTGTGGCATAGTGGGCTTCAATGCCCTTGCGCTCAATTACCTTCAGCAGCGAATCAGCATATTTTTTGACGGCAAAAATGCTGGGCGTGCCTGTGGCAAAAATAACATTGACATTGTTGCGAACGCCAGAACGGCGGAAATGGTCTTCGGCCAGATAGCAAATCTTTTGTGGTGCCCCGGCGCATTTTACCCCGGTGCTGGGTTGGGTAAAGAGTGCCGTGCCGCTGCGTAGGTTGCTGATGTTGTTCCAGGTGGAGCTAACGGTGTCGTAGGAATAGTTGCTGCTAACGCCGGTGCCAGGTTTGCCTACGCTTTCCTTCAGCCCTGGAATTGCGTCCCAGTCAATTTGAATCCCGGCGGTGACAACCAGATAGTCATAACCAATGGTGCTGCCGCTTTCGGTGGTAACGGTGTTGTTGTCGGGGTCAAAGGTGGCGACACGGTCTTGAATCCAGTCAGCCCCGGCGGGGATGAAATCGCGCTCGTCCCGCTCTGTTTCTTCACGGGAGAAGACACCAGCACCAACCAGCGTCCACAGCGGTTGATAGTAATGCTTCTCTGATGGTTCAATGATGCCTAAATCGAGCGAACCATTGCTATGGTTCATTAATCGTGCAGAAACAGCTAACCCGGCGGTACCGCCACCAATAACTAGGACTTTATAATGATCTTTCATAGTTTTCTCCTCTGTATAGCCGAGGATGCTAATCCTCGTTTTTTGTAAGACAAAAGACGTGCTTTTCAAAGCACGTCTATTTATTTATTGTTTATTTGCTTGCCGAATTCTGCGCCAAAGGTGGCGAGAAAGCCGAGTGCTCGCTGCATATTGGGGTCACGCATGGCACTGAGTAAACCAAACAATCCCACCGGCTCCAGTGGTTGCTGTTGGCTGGCAATGAGTGCCCGCCCAACTTTGCCCACCGAGGCCACGGCTTCAGGATCGAGAATGCCAGATTCCATGAGCGCGTCAAACTCTTCCGACTCCATTAGGGCACTAAATTTGGCACCGGCGCGGGCACCTTGCCGCACCATAGCCTCGATGTTGATGCCGGATTCACCAGCGCGGCGGATGGATTCGTCCACAATGTCGCCCATCATGGCGATCATGCCGGGGGCTTGGTCGGCCATTGCCAGCAGTTGGTCTAATTTTGCCATCATTTCGGGGGCGGTGAGCTTTTCGGCCATGGTTAGCCCAGCGCGAAGGCGGGCTTCAATGTCAACCCCATTGCTGGCGGCACGGCGGACGGTTTCATCTACCATGTCGCCCATCATGGCAACCATGCCGGGGGCTTGGTCGGCCATTGCCAGCAGTTGGTCTAGTTTGGCAACCATTTCGGGGGCGGTGAGCTTTTCGGCCATGGTTAGCCCGGCGCGGAGGCGGGCTTCGATGTCAATGCCGCTGCTGGCGGCACGGCGGACGGTTTCGTCCATCATGTCGCCCATCATGGCGAGGGTGCCGGGGAGTTGGTCGGCGAGGTCGAGGAGTTGGTTGAGTTTAACGGCCGTTTCTTCCGCCGTCAGCCTTTCAGCCAAAGCCAAAGCTGTTTTCAGCCGCTCTTCAACATTTACCCCCCGTGCCGCAGCTTGTCGCACCGTTTCATCAGCCATGTCGCCCACCATAGCAACCATGCCAGGTGCTTGCTCCAGCACGTCGGCCAGACGGCCAACCGTCTGCTCCAGCGTCTCAATCCGATCCAGCAACCGGTTAAGCGCAGCGGCCGTTTGCGGTTCGTTGAGCCGGGCTTGCAAAGTTGCTACACCATTTGAGCCATTATTCATAGACACCTCCTCGGTGAAAACAGTTGTTGTGGGTCTGCAACAGTAAGGTGGTTGCAGATCAAAAGATGGAATTGCTGTCAGGTTAGCATAGTCTAGCCAAATGTGACAAGCTAATTGTCACATACCAGGGGGATTTTTTGTCACCTTTTAGGGGGACAGGTTAAATGCTTCGGCCAGCAGTTCATAGGAACGGATGCGGGCGGTGAAGTCATAGGTGACGGTGACGGTCATCAGTTCATCGGCACCAAATTGGGTGGCAAGCTGGAGGAGCTTTTCTTTGACTTGGGCGGGGGTGCCAACGGCCGTTTGTTGCGCCCTGTCCTGCATAAACGCCCACTCCTGCGGCGAATACGGGTAGCTTTCTGCCTCCTCCACCGTGGGAAGCCCCGCCACCTTTTGCTGTGTGACAAATTTCAGAAAAGAAAGCCCGCGACTCAGTGCCAGCCGCTGCGCCTCCTGCTCCGTTTCAGCACAGACCACAATCACCGTCAAGCAGGTGTGGGGTTCGGCCAATTGGGGCGACGGCACAAATTGGCGGCGGTAGAAGTTGAGGATTTCGGGACTCATTTTGTTGTTGATGAAGAGGGCGAAGTTGTAGGGCAGCCCTAGCTGCGCCCCCAGCACGGCACTGTCGGGGCTGGAGCCGAGCATCCAGATGGGGGGCGGTTCGGATGGGCGGGGCATGACCTTGGGGCGAAAGTCGGGGTCGGTGAGCATTTGGCGCAGCTCTTGCACCAGTTCGGGGAAGCGTTCAAATTTCGGCCGGCCATCGGTTGCCAACACCCGCGCCGTTTCCATGTCGCTGCCCGGTGCCCGCCCCACGCCCAAATCAATGCGACCGGGGTAGAGGGTTGCCAGCACGGAAAAGGTTTCGGCCACTTTGAAGGCACTGTAATGGGGCAGCATGACCCCGCCGGAGCCGAGGCGAATGGTGCGGGTGGCGGCTCCGAGGGCGGCCAACAGCACTTCGGGGGCGGTGCCGGCCAGGGTGTTGGTGTTGTGGTGTTCCGATACCCAAAAGCGGTGGTAGCCAAGCTCTTCGGCTTTTTGCGCCAGGGCTATGGTTTCTTGCAGGGCCTGGTGGGGGGTGCCGCCGTTGCGAATGGGGGATTGATCAAGGATGGATAGTTTCATGGTTTGATACTTTTACAGGCCAGCAACAGATTGGTTCAATCTACGAGATTGAACCAATCTGAGTTAAAGCGTATCGAGTGGGTAGACAACGCCCGTCATCTCTTCGGAAAGCTGCCACAGTTGGGTGGCGGCTTCGCGGTCGTGTGAGGCGGTGCTGGAGTGGGTTTTGGTGGGGTAGCCGCGTATTTCATAACGGCCGTTTGGCCCAAAATAATCCCCTCCTTGTACGTCGTCGGCCGTGGCGGCGTAGAGCTGGGGCAGGGCACCCATGGCTTGGTCTTGCGCCATAAGCCGGTTTCCCAGCCGCATGAGCCACGCTGGTACTCGAACATCGCTGCCAAATTGCAGGTTGGTGGCGGCGTAGCCGGGGTGGGCGGCGACGCTGCGGGTGGTGTGGCCGTGGCTCTCCAGCTTGCGCTGGAGTTCGTAGGCAAAGAGGAGGTTGGCGAGCTTGCTTTGGTTGTAGGCGGGGAAGGGGGCGTAGCTTTTACGGCCGTTTATGTCGGCAAAGTTTATCTGGCCTTGCTTGTGCAGGTTGCTGCTGACGGTGACGACACGGGCGGTGGGGGTTGCCAGCAGCAGGGGGAGTAGGTGACCGGTGAGGGCGAAGTGGCCGAGGTGGTTGGTGCCAAACTGCATTTCAAAACCATCGGCTGTTTCGCGGTATGGGGTTGCCATGACCCCGGCGTTGTTGATGAGCAGGTGCAGTTGGTCAAATTTTTGCGCGTAGGCATGGGCAAAGCGGCGAATATCGCTTAAATCGGCCAGATTAAGCGGCATGAGTTCCAGCGTGGCGTGGGGTGCGTGCTGCTGGATGGCGGCAACGGCCTGCTGTCCTTTGTCCAAATTGCGGCAAGCGAGGATGACGGCTGCACCTTTGGCAGCGAGGGCGCGAGCGGTTTCATATCCCAAGCCGCTGTTGGCTCCGGTGATAACGGCCGTTTTGCCCCGTAAATCAGGTATGTTGTTTTCTGTCCAGTTGGTTGTCATAGGTATCCTTCTATTTGGTCTGGCTTTATTTTAGGGTGAATTAACGGCCGTTTCCACCCCAAATTCTCAAAAAGAAGGCGTGAATGACGAACCATAGATCAGGTGCCTGTCGCTCGTTGCCCGGCGGTTTCCTGTTTTGCCTTCTGGAGTAAGAACATGCGTGCTATAATTTTGCCATGAAAAAACGACCAAGATTGCAGAAACCACGCAAAAAACCGCAGACTTATCAGCCCGTTAACTGGAGCAAGGTGCTGCTGGAACAAATTCGGCTGTCGGATTTGCCGGAGCCGCAGCTTGAGTATTTGTTTCATGCCCACCGCAAATGGCGCTTTGATTTTTGCTGGAAGGCGCAGTTGGTGGCGTGCGAGGTGGAGGGAGGGATTTGGATGCAGACGGAGACGGGGCGGAGCAAGGGCCATGCCCACCCGGAGCGGTTTGCCAGCGACTGCGAAAAATACAATGAGGCGGCGCTTTACGGTTGGCTGGTGATTCGGGTAACGCCGGAGATGGTGCGTGACGGGCGGGCGATGGATTGGCTGGAGCGGGCGCTGTTGGAGGAGTAGCCTGTTTGTGATTTTTGCTTTACGATTGGCGGTTAGGGTGAGTTTGTGGGAAGAAGAAAATGGCAACGCGGATAACGTGGATCGGAGCGGATTTTCGCGGATAAAATAGGGTGCATTAGTATGGAAGAACGGCCGTTAATCACAGAGCGAGAAGTGCGTGGGCGAGCTATCGGACAATCATTTGAGCGAGGGGAAGATTATTTGGAGGGGGGGTATGTCGAGAATCTGGTGCTGCGGGGTGAGGTGCTGACCGCTGAGGTCGTGGGCAGCCAATATGAGCCGTATTTGGTTGAGGTGCATTTTAGCGGCAACACCATTGCCCAGACGATTTGTACCTGCCCTTATGATAGAGGTGGGGATTGCAAGCATATTGTAGCGGTGCTACTGGCCTATATTCGGGATCGGGAGTCGCTGGCAGAACGACCGTTACTGGCAACCCTGCTGGCCGATTTAGACGCGGAGCAACTGCGTGAGGTGATCCTAACGGTGGTTGGTGGACAGCCGGGTTGGGTGCAGGCATTCGAAACGGCCGTGGCGCAGTTGCAGGCGGGTGTTGGCGTTGGGGGAGAAACGGCCGTTGTCCCCAAAAACATCAACACCGAGGCCATCCAGCAAGCCATTCGCGGGCAGATGGCGCAATATGCCCCCAGCCGCTCCCGCTATTACGACGAGTGGTACGATTCTGATGACTATCCCGATTACGGCGAGGCGCTTGACCCATTTGTAGAGCAGGCTGTTGCTTGTTTGGATGCTAACGATGCGGCTGGGGCATTGGCGGTGCTGGAAGTTGCGCTGGCAGAATGGTTTGCACAGGTCAACAAGCTCGATGATTATCACGAAGACATCTTTAGCGACACCGCCAGTGAATGTTTGGAAGGGGTGGGTGAGGTTTTGGCTGAGGCACTCTTGAGCCAGGATTTGAGCAGCCAGTCCAAGGAAGCCTGGCAAAAACGTCTCCGGAAGTGGGATGATCAGGTAGCTAATTCGACCTCTATCAAGATTGCTTTGGCGGCGTTGGAGCAGGGGTGGCACTATCCGCCGCTGCTGCGGGTTATTGAAAAAGGTGAGATTACCAACCAAGGTGCCTGGGAGGGTGAAAGCCCTTGGTTTGCTGATGCTCTAGCGCAGGCGCGGCTGCGGGTGTTGGCGCGGCAGCAGAAATGGCAGGCGTATTTGTGGTTGGCGGAGGCCGAGGGGCAAATACGCTTGTATGCCAATATGCTGGCGCGGTTGGGTCGGACGGAAGAAGCGGTCGCCGAGGCGAAGCAGTATCTTGTCTTGGCGGATGAAGTGCTGTCGCTGCTGCAAGTGCTGTATGAGAAGGGGGAAAAAACGGCCGTTTTTGACCTCGCGGCTCATCATATTGCCAGGGCAACGGCTAGTTGGCAGGAGGTGATGCTGGCACGGTGGGTGCGGGAAACGGCCGTTAAAGAAAAGCAAACCCAGCTTGCCAACCAGGTTGCTGCCTTTACGTTTTATTGCTCCTGTTCTCTGGAAGATTACCTGGCGGCGGAACAAATTGGTGGGGAAAGCTGGCCGACCCAAAAGACGCAGCTATTAGCGTGGTTGAGCCAAGCAAATTATGTTTCGGAAGCGGCTGAAATTTATTTGCACGAAAAAATGCTGCCAGAGGCCATGGCCGAGGTAGCAAAAAGCCATTATCACCACAGCAGTTTGATCAATGTGATTGAGGCGGCGAAGGATGCCTATCCCGATTGGGCCATTGGGCAATGCCAGCTACAGGCTGAGCGGATTATGGATGCTGGGAAAGCCCAAAATTATGATGTGGCCGCCAAGTGGCTGGCACGTGCCAAACCCATTTATCTGGCGGCTGGCAAAGCAGAGGCGTGGCGCAGCTATTTGGATGGTTTGCTGGAGACGCATCGCCGTAAATACAAGCTGGTGCCCATGCTGCGTGCCGTTCGTTAATCAGGAGTGAAGGTGGTTGCTGGTGGTTAGTGGCTGGTACTAGCTACCAGCCACTAACTACCAGCAACTATTTACCGAGGAAATGCTTCTTTGATGAAAACCCACACAATTAGCTGGTCTGATCCCCGTGCCGTGGCAGAGGCGGCACGCTCGCTGAGCGGGCTGGAATTTTTTCAAAAGGCGATTGCTGGTGAGCTGCCGTTTGCCCCCATTGGCAGCTTGCTTGGTTTTGTCATGGTGGAAGCAGAAAACGGCCGTGTTGTTTTTGCGGCTACCCCGGCCGAATACCATTTCAACCCCATTGGCACGGTTCATGGTGGCTTTGCCGCCACTCTGCTGGATTCAGCCACCGCCTGTGCGGTTCACACGACGTTGCCGCTGGGCAAAGCGTACACCACGCTGGAGTTGAAGGTGAATTATGTGCGGCCGATTACGCTGCAAACGGGGCCGATGCGCTGCATTGGGCAGGTAATTCACCCAGGGCGGCGGGTGGCGACATCGGAAGCGCGGCTGGTGGATGCCCAGGGCAAGCTGTATGCCCATGCTACCAGCACCTGTTTAGTTTTTGATTTGGAGGAATGATGCGGAAGGAAGCGACACGATTGCTGCTGGATGGGGTGGTTAATTTGCGGGATGTGGGGGGGTATGAGACGAAAAACGGCCGTTTTGTCCATCCCCAAACCTTGCTCCGTGCTGACTGTCTCCATCGGCTGCCAACGGCCAGCCAGCAAGCCTTGGTTAATTACGGCCTGTGCTCCGTGGTAGATTTGCGCCGCCGGGTTGAAATTGAGCACGAACCAAACGTTTTTGCCCAATCTGACCACGTTACTTACCACCATTTGCCCCTCTACAATGAATGGGAGGAGCTGGCTGCCGAACGCCCCCGCGATTTGGCCCACATGTACACCCTGATGCTCGACAACTGCCAGCCCGCCTTCCGTGACCTGTTTACCCTGCTGGCGCAGCCTGGCGCATTCCCGACGCTGGTGCATTGCAAAGTGGGCAAAGACCGCACCGGCGTGGTTATTGCCCTGCTGCTCGATGTTGCCGGGGTGCCTGCCGCCACCATCACCACCGACTACGCCCTTAGCCGCCCTTACCTTGACCCCCTAATTCCCGAACTGCGCGAAGAAGCGCGGCAGCTTGGTTATGATATGGTCTATTACGAGTCGTTGCTCCCTTCCGAACCAGTCACCATGCGCTTCATGCTAGACCATCTTTACCAGCAGTACGGCGGGGCGGCGGGTTATCTGGCACATATTGGCCTAACTGCCGACCAAATTGCCTTTTTGCAGCAGACTCTCAGCGGCTAATGGTGCCCTCATTCACTGTCGGGTATGCGCCAACGTAGCGGGCACTGGGGCGAATTAAACGGCCGTTTTCCAACTGCTCAAAACAGTGGGCAATCCAGCCAGCCGTGCGGCCAATGGCAAAAGTGGGGGTAAAGAGCGCCGTCTCCAGCCCAATCCCGTTCAGCAGCAACGCCGTATAAAATTCGACGTTGGTTTGCAGGTTGCGCCCCGGTTTGTATTCGGCGAGGAGAGAAACGGCCGTTTTTTCCACCCCTTTCACCAACTCATACAGCCGCTTGTCCCCATCCGCCTCAAACAGATGCTCAGCGGCGATGGCTAGAACCTCGGCACGCGGGTCGCGCACCTTGTAGACGCGGTGGCCGAACCCCATGAGCCGCTCTCCCGCTTCCAACTTTTGCCGTAAATACGGCTCAGCGCGGTCAAGTGTGCCAATCTCAAACACCATGTCCAACGCTGGTCCCGGTGCGCCGCCGTGCAGCGGCCCTTTCAACGCCCCAATCGCCCCCACAATGGCCGAAACCATGTCGGACTGGGTGGCAATGATGACGCGGGCGGTGAAGGTGGAGGCGTTGAGGCTGTGGTCTACGACGGTGTTGAGATAGGTTTCCAGAGCGCGGCTGCGGGCAGCCGACGGCCGTTTTCCGTCGAGCATCTGTAAATAGTTGGCTGCGTGACCCAGCGCAGGGTCAGGCGGGATAGGTTGCTGCCCGTGGCGCAGCCGGTCATAGGCGGCAACAATGGTGGGCATGCGTGCCAGCAGCGTTGTGGCAAGTGCCCGGTTGTCGGTGGGGCTGTCCAGGTCAAGGGTGGCGGCGGCCATTCGCAGGGCATCCATAGGCGGGGTTTGCTGGGGCGCAACGGCCGTTAATAGCTGCATGGTGGCGGCCGGCAGTTGGCGGCGGCTGGCAAGATCGGCCACAAATTCGGCCTCTTCGCTGGGGGTGGGGAAACGGCCGTTCCACAGCAAAAAGACCACCGCCTCAAACGAGGCCTGCGGTGCTAATGCTTCCACTCGCTGCCCCGCAATAATCAGCTCTCCACGCTGCCCATCCACATGGCTTAGCCGCGTTTCTGCTGCAACCACCCCCTCTAACCCCGGTTTATATCCATTTTCCTGCATAATTTCCTCGTATGGGACGCAGACATCTTGATCCCAGATGTAGTTGATAAATGTTCACGGTTGATCTTATAATTAAGTTGGCAACATTGTCAATCTTGATTAAATAATCAATATATTGATCATAAATCTTGTCAGAAATAGGACGCAGATTTTCCTGATTTCCCTGATCAGGTGAATCAGGAAAATCTGCGTCCTATTTTTGTAGAAGGCAAAACCGGATGAACGATTATTTGACGGCTAAAGAGGCGGCGGAGATGTTGGGGATTAGCGTGGCGACGCTCTATGCGTATGTCAGCCGGGGGATGTTGCAGTCGGAGGCGACGGAAGGGAAAAGCCGGGCGCGACGGTATCGGCGGGGGGAGGTGGCAGCGCTGCTGGCGCGGCAGGAACTGCGGCGCAACCCAACCAAGGCGGCGGAAACGGCACTGAGCTTTGGCACGCCGGTGCTGGCTTCGTCGCTAACGCTGATTAACAACGGCCGTTTATTTTACTGTGGGCATGATGTGGTGGCGCTGGCGCAAAAACGGCCGTTTGCCGAGGTCGCCGCCCTGCTGTGGCTAGGGGATTGGGCCACCACCAGCCTTTTTTCCTATGAACCACCTGAAGCGGTGTGGGCGCAGGTCGCACAATTGACCCCTGTGTTGGCTGGCTTGCCGCCGCTGGGGCGGTTTCAAATGGTGCTGCCGCTGGCGGCTGCGGCCGATTTGGCCGCCTATGACACCACACCGCTGGCCGTAGCGCAAACAGGGGTACGCATTTTGCGGCTGCTGGTGGGGCTGGTGGGAGCAGCCGACAAAAACCAGCCTATCCCGGCGCAGCTAGGCCAGATTTGGCGGGTGGAAAACGCCGTTGAACTGCTTAACATGGCGCTGGTGCTGTGTGCTGACCATGAATTAAACGTGTCGTCGTTTACGGCGCGGTGCGTAGCTTCGGCCGGGTCAGACCCGTATGCGGTGGTGGGGGCGGGGCTGGCGGCCCTGCAAGGGGGGAAGCACGGGGGGCACACGGAGCGGGTGGCGGCACTGCTGCGGGAGGTGGCAACGCCGGAGCGAGCGGCAGAGGTGGTGCGGGGACGGCTGCGGCGGGGTGAGTCGCTGTCGGGGTTTGGGCACCCGCTTTATCCTGAGGGGGATCCACGGGGAAGGTTGCTGTTAACGGCCGTTGCTGCTGCCTTTCCCCATTCCCCGGCGGTCGCCCTGGCACAAGCACTCATCGCTGCCGTGCAACGGGCGGTGGGTAAGGCACCAACGCTTGATGTGGGGCTGGTGGTGCTGGCGGAGGCGCTGGGGCTGCCGCCAACCGCGCCGCTAACGCTGTTTGCCATTGGCCGGACGGCCGGCTGGCTCGGCCACGCCATCGAGCAATACCAGCTTGACCAGCTTATCCGTCCACGCGCCAGCTATATGGGGCCAATGCCAGTGGAAAATGGTTGATTTGTCGATCAACCAGTGGGAGGTAGGACATTCATAGGACGCGGACGAACACAGACGAACACGGACAAATCTGCGGAATCTGCGCCATCTTTGATTTTTAGAGGAAGCTTGCCGTTTTTAACCGAAACCCTTCTCGTTCAACGACCATCAAGCAGGGCATGGGGAGGGATTGCCAGAAGGGGATGGGGTCAATGGGGTTGTGGTGGGCGAGGAGGAGGGTGATGACGGTGCCGTGGCTGACAATGGCGGGGGTGTCGTGGGGGTGGGCGGCGAGAATGGCTTGGATGGCTTGGGTAAAGCGTTGGCGGGCTTGGCTGCCGCTTTCGCGGCCAAAAAAGAGGGTGTCGGGGTCGGTGAACAGGCGGGTTACGTTGGCCTGAAACTGGTCATGGGATAGATAGGTGACGTTGCTGCGGTCGTGTTCGTGCAGGTTAACGGCCGTTTGCCACCCAATGCCCAACTGTTCGGCCACCGCTTGCCCCGTTTGCTGGGCTTTGGGTTCATGGCTGGTAAAAACGGCCGTTGGCTTCAACGGAGCCATCTGTTCCGCCAGCAGACGGCAGCTTGCCTTCCCTGCCTCCGTTAACCCCCAACTGGCAGCCGGGCGGGTGGCATCTACAGCCGTAGGCGCGTGGCGGATGAGGAGAAAATAATCATTAACCAATCCCCAATCTCCGTTCCATTTAATAGCCCAACTCCCGATTTACCACATTCAGCAGCGGTTCACCGGCCAGATAGCGGCGCAGATTTTGCGTAAACAGTTCCACGTTGCGTTCATCATAGGCAGGGGTGAAGCCGCTGACGTGGGGGGTGAGGATGACGTTGGGGAGCTGCCACAGCGGGCTGCTGTCGGGCAGCGGCTCCTGTTCAAACACATCCAACCCTGCCCCGGCAATCCACCCTTTTTTTAGTGCCTTCACCAAATCATCCTCGTTGACAATGGCTCCGCGTCCGATGTTGACCAAGAAAGCGGTGGGTTTCATCTCGCGCAGCACGCTTTCGTCAATAAGGTGTTGGGTGCGGGGGGTGTGGGGCAGGGTAACGACCACAAAATCACATTCAGCCAGCATGGAACGAGTGGCCTCGGTAGGGTAGATGCGGTCGGGCAGGCTGCCTTGAGGGTCGCCGGTGCCGGGGATAACGTAGCCGCTGTCTTCGGTGCGGCGGGCATCGCGTTTGGTGACCAGGATTTTCATGCCAAACCCTTTTGCCAGCCGCGCCAGTTCACGCCCAATGCTGCCATAGCCGAGGATGCCGAGGGAACGGCCGTTAAGCTCCATCGGCACAAATTTCTCCCACCGCTCCGTCGGCCACGTCCCCACCTGTTGATACTTAAACCAGTTTGGCACCCGGTGCGCCCAAGCCAAAATTTGCGTCATGGCATATTGCGCCATCGCTGGGGCGTGTACACCGCTGGCGTTGGTCAGGATGATGTCGCTGTCCCAAAGCGGCGTGTCTAGCAAATTGTTGACCCCGGCGTAATGAAGCTGTGCCCAGCGCAAATTGGGTGCTTGTTCCAGCGAGGGTAAATCACCCAGGGCGTAGATAATTTCGGCCGATGTTGTTTTGTTTTCCGGCCAGCGGTAATTGTTCAGCCGCACCTGTTCCACCTGAATTTGCGGCGAAACAGCGCGGATTTTTTCCATCAGTGGGGCGGGAAAGGGAGCCGTCACCACAACGTGTTTCATAACTTTTGTCCTTCCTGTGTCATACTCGGGGCAAAGTTTAGCATAATTATGTGGTGATAGGGGAAAATTGGTTTCTATAAGGGCGTGGTGCGACGATATACGCCGGATTACGTATAGAGATCAGTGAGGTGATTTATGAAGACAAGAAGCTCAATTGTGGGCGGCCTGATCATGATTGCGGTGGGCGTTTTGTTCTTGCTGCTGCAACTTTTTCCGGGGCTGGGTGCTTTTTTTGACATCGGGCAGCTATGGCCGCTGCTGATTATGCTGGTGGGGCTGTTTTTTCTGGTCGGCGCGGTATGGGGAACTCCGCCGCTGGCAATTCCCGGTTCGATTGTGGGTGGGATTGGGCTGATTCTACTTTACCAAAACCTGACGGGGCATTGGGGCAGTTGGGCCTATGTTTGGGCGTTGATTCCCGGTTTTGTAGGGATTGGGCTGATTCTTGCCGGGGTGCTGGGGCGGCTGCCAGAGCAGGTGGCAGCCGGCCGTCGGCTGCTGGTGATTAGTTTGGTGCTGTTTGTCGTTTTTGCCCTGTTCTTTACCGGCTTTGGCGGGCAGTTTGGGCAGTTTTGGCCGCTGGCGCTGATTGGGTTGGGGCTGTGGCTGCTGTTCGGCAATAAACGGCCGTTACGCAAACCCAAAAGCGACGCAGTGAAATAGCGCAACTCGCTGCAACTTTTTATCAACCCTGTCGTAATAGGGTGTAGTAAAACAAAATTTGAAATGGGACTCTTTGGAGGTTAATTAAAATGAACGAAAAGCGACTTGTACGGTATAGTGATGATCGGATGTTTTTGGGTGTAGCCAGCGGTTTGGCACGTTATTTTGATATTGACCCCGCCATTGTGCGCTTGCTCTTTGTGCTGATGGCCTTGGGCGGTGGACACGGGTTGATTCTCTACATTATCATGGCAATTTTGATGCCAGAAGCAGATGTGCCGGTCGCCAAGGCGGCTGCTTTTGATGAAGAAGAAATCGTCATTAAAGAGGCGTAACTGATTTATTCACCAGGCTTTTTCCCGGCATGGCTTGTCTAAGCCTCCAATCTCCTGGTGCTGGGATGGCAGAAACGGCCGTTTGTTTAACAAACGGCCGTTTTTTTATGCCTGTCAAAAACGGCCAACCTCTATATAATTCCCCCCTATGGCATCACTATTCCAAAAATTAAGAACACTCTTCAAGGCCACGCTCCATGAGTTGGCCGACAAAGCAATTCAGCGGAGCGACCTGGCCGTCTACGACGAATACATTCGGCAGGCCGAGCGCGAGGTCAACGAATTTACCGAGACCATCGCCCCCATGTTTGCCCAAATTAAAACAACCAAGCGGCGGCGCGAGGCCCTGGCCGATAAAGCCGCCAAGCTTGACATCGCCATTGACCAATTTCTCCTGCGTGGCAAACGCACCGAAGCTCTGGTCACGCAAAAGCAATTTACCTCCATCATGGAGATGATCAAAACCTATGATGCGTCGCTGGAGCGACAGGTGGGGGCAGCGGAAAAACTCGACGATATACGTATTAAGCTAGAAGGACGACTTACCATTGCCAAGCAAGAGCGTGAAGAGTTGGCCTATTTGCTGGAACTTGCCAAAGCCAAAGAAATTTCTGCCCGCGCCATGCGCTCGCTCGATTCATTGATGGGTGAAGGCGACAGTGAGCTTTCAACCGCTGCCGAAAACATCCGCCGCCGTCTTGACCACGCCGACGCCGCCTGGGAAGTGCAGACAAGCAGCCTGGAGAACCAAATGGACGATGCAATGCAAAGCCTGGAAGTGGAGGCCGAATTGGCATCGCGCATGGAACGGTTGGGTCTGAACTGAGCAGTCATCAGTCATCGGTAATCGGTAATCAGTGCAAACCGATTACTGACTACTGATTACTGGCTACTGATTACTAGCTAGGATGAAGATAGCCCTCGTTCACGACTGGATGAACCAGATCGGCGGAGCCGAAGATGTGCTGGAAGCACTCGTGGCGCTTTTTCCCCAAGCGCCGATTTACACCTCTTTGTACGCCCCCGACCGGATGCCCGCGCACTGGCGGCAGTGGGATATTCGGCCGGGGTTTATTGACCGGCTGCCGTTTGCCCACCGCCAGCAGCAGCTTTACTTTCCGCTTTACCCCTTTGCCTTTGAGCAGTTCGACTTTCAGGAATATGACGTGGTGATTAGCAACAAGAGCGGCTTTTGCCACGGCATCATCACCGGGCCAGAGACGCTGCACATCTGCTACTGCCTCACCCCCACGCGCTACGTTTGGCGCTATCCGCAGTATGCGGAACGGGAACAGCTTGGGCGGCTGACGCGGACAATTTTGCCACCGTTTCTGACCTTTTTGCGCCAGTGGGATCAGCTGGCGGCCAACCGAGTTGACCATTTCGTGGCGATTTCGCAGGAAATTCAGCGGCGAATCGGCAAGGTTTATCGGCGGGAGGCGACGATAATCCACCCACCGGTGGACACGACCCGCTTTATGCCATCGGGCAAGATTGAGGATTATTATTTGATGGTGGGGCGGTTGGTGCCATATCGGCGGGTAGATTTGTTGATTGAGGCGTTTAATCGGATGAAACGGCCGTTATTCATCGCTGGCAACGGACGTGACCGAGAGCGGCTGGAAGCAATGGCCGGCCCAACCATTAAGTTTTTGGGCTATGTGCCCGATGCCGACCTGCCCGACCTGATGGCCCGCTGCCGAGCCTTTATGTGGCCCGGCGAGGAAGATTTTGGTATCGCCCCGCTGCAAGCGATGGCGGCCGGCCGACCCGTCATTGCCTATAAAGCGGGTGGGGTGCTGGAAACGCTCATCCCCGGCCAAACCGGGCTGTTTTTTGAGCAGCAGACGGTGCAGGCGGTTATGGATGCCGTTGAAGCGTTTGACCCCAGCGATTATTCAACGCAGTTGATTCGGCAGCACGCCGAGCAGTTTGACACGTCAATTTTTAAGCAAAAAATGATTGATTTTGTGACGCAAAAGCTGGAAGCAGCCCAAAGCCATATTTGCAGCTTTGATTGTGAGCGCAGTTGATATGGAATTACGACGATATTGGCAGATGATACGGCGGCGGTGGCTGCTGATGGTGATTCCCGCCCTGGTAGTGGGGGCAGCAGCGCTGCTGACCTACTCCCCGCCTGGCCCGGTCTACAACGTGGGGGTGCGCTTTATTGTGGGGCAAAACCCGGCAGAGGAAGCGACGGTGGCTGACCAGGAGCGGTATTACAACTGGCTGACATCGGAATATATTGTCAATGGGCTGACGGATTGGGTGCGCGGCACAGGGTTTGCCGAGGCGGTGAGCGCGGAACTGGCGCAGCAGGGGGTTACCGTGCCGCCGGGTGCCATTCAGGTGGGGGCGGACAACACGCGCAGCATGTTGACGCTTTCGCTGAGTTACCATGAGGCGGAAACGCTGGCAGCGATGATGAGTGTGGCGATTAAGGTGCTGACGGAGCAAAACGGTGCTGCTTTGCCGCAGTTGGGGGGGGAAACGGCCGTTCTGGTTCAACTCGACCAACCCGTCGTCAACCAAATCCCCCCCGGCATCCGCAGCCAGCTTGATTTAGTGCTAAGGTTGGGGGTGGCGTTTGCGGCCGGCATCGGCCTTGCGCTGCTCGTTGAATACCTTGACCCGACATTACGGGATCGAGAAGAAGTGGCGCGGTTGGGGTTGGAGATTTTGGGGGAAATACCGAAACAGTAATCGGTAATCAGTAATCGGTGTGAAACTGATAACTGATAACTGATTACCGAACACTGGAGAAAGAATGGAACTAAGTGACTATTTACGCATCTTACGGCAGCGCGGCTGGATTATTATTTTGCTGGCCGTTTTGACGGCGGGGGCGGCTTTTGGCTTTAGCCGGGCACAAACCCCGGTCTATGAATCGCGGTTAAAGCTGCTGGTGCTGCCGTCGCGCACCGATTTTGGGCAGGCGCAGGCGGCTAAGGAGTTGTTACGAAGCTATGAGCAGTGGATTCGCAGCAGCTACCGGGCGCAGCAGGTGATTGACCAGATGCAGCTCGACATGGAGGCTGGGGCGTTGTTGGGCGATATGACCGTTGCTTCTGACAATTCCAGCTTTGTCATTGAGATGGCGATAGAAAACACCGACCCTAATCTGGGCAACGACATCGCCCGCACTTGGGGTAATTTGCTCATTCAGTGGCAAAATAGCAACAATGATAAATTGCGGAAAGAAGATCGTATCACGATTGAATTGCTGGATGACCCGCAGGCGGCGTTGGATCGCCCCAAGTGGAAGGTAAATACGGCGGCTGGCGGGGTGTTTGGCGCACTGCTGGGTATTATTGTCATTTTTTTGCTGGAATGGATTGAGTCGGGCATTATGCGCCGCAGTGATGATGTGGAGCGGTATTTGGAAATTCCGGTGATTGGGACGATTCCGAATCAGTAGGCGGTAGCAAGTAACAAGTGGCAGGTTGCAAGTCGTCTCAACCGCAAAACTTGCCACTTGTCACTTGTTACTTGCAATAAAAATTTGGTTAAGTACTATGAGTTTAATTACATTGACAGACCCCCGTTCGCCGGTGAGTGAGGCGTATCGCACGCTGCGGACGAATCTTTCGTTTTACAGTCTGGATCATCCAATTCGTAGCTTGGTGGTGACTTCGGCCGCGCCGGGGGAAGGAAAATCTACGACGGTGGCGAATTTGGCGGTGACAATGGCGCAAAGTGGGCGGCGCACCATTTTGGTGGATTGCGACCTGCGCCGGCCGTCGCTTCACACGCTGTTGGGCTGCCAGGAGTCGCCGGGGCTGACGAATGTGGTGCTGGGTGAGGTGGAGGCATTGCCGCTGCAACAAACGGCCGTTGATAACCTCCTGCTACTTGCCAGCGGCCCCAAACCACCCAACCCCGCCGATTTGCTGGGGTCGAAAAAAGTGGATCAACTGATAGCCCAGCTTATGGAGCAAGCCGACATCGTGCTGTTTGATGCTCCGCCCGTGGTAGCCGTCACCGATTCCGTGGTGCTTGGCTCCAAAGTGGATGGGGTGCTGCTGGTGGTAAGCGCGGGCAAAACGCGGCGTGACCACGCCGAGCGAGCCAAGGAAACCTTAGCAAAAGCCAAAGTGCGGATTGTGGGGGTGACGTTGACGAATGCGCCGAAGGACACGGGGCTAGGAAGCTATTATGGCTAATTGGAGGTTGGAGATTGGAGATTGGTCAATCTCCAATCTCCAATCTCTTTGGTTGTCTTGGTGCTGGTTTGTGGGGGTGAGCTTACTGTTGGTGGGGTTAACGGCCGTTCCCGTCCTCCTCGGCTACAGCCAAACCCCGCCCAATCGGGTCTACACCGGGCTGGTGATGAACCCCGAAGACAGCCAAAGTTATTTGGCAAAGATGCGGCAGGGGGCGGCTGGTTCGTGGTCTTACACGGTACCATTTACGCCAGAACCGCATGAACCGGCTTTTGTGGGGGCGTTTTATCTGGTGCTGGGGCATGGGGCGCGGTGGTTGGGGTGGGAAATAACGGCCGTTTATCATCTCGTCCAACTTTTTTTCGCCCTCCTCCTCTTTCTCACCACCGCCTGGTTTGTTGGTCTCTTCTTCCCTAAAGAAATGGGACGCGGACGAACGCGGACGAACGCGGATGAATCTGCGAAATCTTTGATTTTTCCCCCTGATCGTGTGCCGTTATTTGTCGAATCTCCCAGCGAACAGCAAAAAACAGCCTTTTTGCTGGCAGCCACCGGCTCTGGGTTGGGCTGGCTCCTCTTTTTGCTGGGGCAACCGTACTGGCTAGGCGTATTCCCCGTTGACTTCAAGCAACCTGAAAGCCACCTTTTTTTTACCGCGCTCACCTTTCCCCACGCCGCGCTGGGTACGGCGGCACTGCTGGCTTACGTGGGTAATTTGGTGGGGTGGGAGGAAAAACGGCCGTTTTCTTTCGTGCTCATAGGCAGCATAGCCGCAATCACGCTTGGCATCGTCCAGCCATTCCTCATTTTTGTTCCCATTGGGCTAACGCTGCTGCTGGGGTTGGGGCAAGTTGTAAACACGGATGGGGAAAAACACGGATTTTCTTTATCTGTGTTCTTTTTTATCTGTGTCAAAAAGGTATGGTTGCTTATAGCCCCATTGGTAATAGCCGCGCCGCTTTTTGCTTACTATGGCTGGGTGTTGCAAACCAACCCCGTGTTTCGGGCATGGGATGCGCAGGCGCTTACACCGCTGGCTCCGTGGCCGCATTATGTAGTGAGCTATGGGGTGTGGCTGGCGTTGGCATTGTTGGGGTGGCGAAGGGGAAAACGGCAGTTTTCTCTCCTTTGGCTCTGGTTGCTTACCGTGCTTTTGCTGCTGCCACTACCGTTCAAACAGCCGCGCCGTCTCATTCAGGGAGTGGATGTGGCACTGGGGCTGCTGGCAACGGCCGCTTTAGTGCAAATTGTTGTGCCGTGGCTGCGGCAGCGGCGTTGGTTCCAATGGCTGGCGGCTCGCCCGCGCTACAGCGAAGCTGGGCTGCTGCGGCTGCTGCGCCTGGGGCTGGTGGCGACAATGGCACTGTCAAACCTTTATGTTTGGGGCAGTATGGTTGTCACAGCGGGGTGGCAGCAGCCTGACCTGCTGTTCCGGCCGAAAGATGAACAGTTGGCGGTGGATTGGCTGCGGGCGGAAACGGCCGTTTCTGACACTGTTCTTGGTGCTTACCAAACGGGCAACTGGGTAGCGGCGCAGGCGGGCAATCGGGTGGTGCTGGGGCATTGGGCGGAAACGGTGGCGGTGGGGGAGAAGGAAACGGCCGTTCGCCAATTCTTTGCCCCCCAAACAACCGACGGCCAGCGTCAAGCCTTGCTACAACAATATGCCGTGCGCTACGTCTGGTATGGCCCACGTGAACAGGCATTAGGTACCTTTAACCCCGCTTCCGTCCCCTATTTGCACCTCATTTACCACAACGATACCATTACCCTGTACGTGGTGGAGCCGTAGGGTAGCCGTTGTTGGTTTTTTGCCCGCAATTCCCTACAATTCCTCGATTTTTAGCACGTTAACGATTGAAAATGGCACAAAGTACCCTCGGAAAATCTCCTCTGTGTGCCTCTGTGCCTCCTCTGTGCTTCTCTGTGTAATTTTATTTGGAGACCTACTATGAAAGGATTGATCTTAAGTGGTGGCACCGGCTCGCGGCTGCGCCCATTTACCTACACCAACGCTAAACAACTAATTCCCGTCGCCAACAAGCCCGTTTTGTTTCGCGTCATTGAATCCATCAGGGATGCAGGCATTAGCGACATAGGTATTGTCATCGGCGGCACCGGCGAGCAAATCCGCGAGGCGGTGGGGCGTGGTGGTCGCTGGGGGGTAAACATTACCTATATTGAACAAGATGCGCCGCTGGGGCTGGCTCATGCGGTCAAAATTTCCCGCGATTTTTTAGGTGACGACCGGTTTGTCATGTTTTTGGGCGACAATGTAATCGAGGGCGGCATTAGCCCGCTGATTGCCCAATTTGCCGACAGCGATTGGAACAGCCAAATTGTGCTGACGCGCATCAAAGACCCGCGTCAATATGGGGTGGCGGAACTGGGCGAAAACGGCCGTATTGTCCGCCTGGTGGAAAAACCCAAGCAGCCTCCTAGCGATTTAGCCCTGGTGGGCATCTATATGTTTGACCACCACATCTTTGAGGCGGTTAACGCTATTACCCCATCTTGGCGCGGCGAACTGGAAATCACCGATGCTATTCAATGGCTGGTCAACAGCGACTACGCCGTCCACCCTTACATCCATCGCGGCTGGTGGATTGACACCGGCAAACGGGAAGATATGCTCGAAGCCAACGACCTAGTTTTGGAGGAGATTGAGTACATCGTTGATGGGTATGTTGATCGAGACAGCCAGATGGGGCGTCGCGTAGCGGTGCAGCGCGGGGCGGAAATTATCAACAGCGTGGTGCGCGGCCCGGCTATCATTGGCGAAAACTCACGCATCATCAACAGCTATATTGGCCCCTTTACCAGCATTGGCGACAATGTAGTGGTGGAAAACAGTGAAATTGAGCATTCGATGGTGCTGGAGAACAGCGAAATTCGGGATATTGAGGCGCGTATCCAGGACAGTCTGATTGGGCGCAATGTCAAAATTACCCGTTCGCCCATTAAGCCTAAGGCGCTGAAGCTGGCATTGGGCGATAATAGTCAGGTCGGGATTTTGTAATTGGGGATTGGAGATTGGAGATTGGCTGGTAAGTGCAGATCAATCTCCAATTCCCAATCTCTAATCTCTAACGATGAAAGCATTACTACAACGAGTTAGCACCGCTTCGGTGACGGTGTCGGGCGAGGTGGTGGGGGAGATTGGGCGCGGGTTTGCCATTTTGCTGGGCGTTACCCACAGCGATGGCAAGGCAGAGGCGGCGTGGCTGGCGCAAAAGGTGGCGGGGATTCGGCTGTTTGAGGACAGCCAGGGGAAGATGAATTTGGGGCTGGCGGATGTGGGGGGCGAGGTGCTGGTGGTGTCGCAGTTTACGCTGTATGGGGATGCGCGGAAGGGAAAACGGCCGTCTTTTATTGATGCCGCCCGACCTGAACAGGCTGAACCGCTGGTAGATTATTTTGTGGAACAACTGCGGGTGCAGGGGTTGCGCGTGGCGACGGGGCGGTTTGGGGCGAATATGTTGGTGCAAATCCACAACGATGGGCCGGTGACGCTGATGCTGGAACGAGGCGAGGCATGATTTGCCTGTTCGCTTGGTTTGCGTTTTATGATAAAGTTCTTCTCCGATAGCTTGAGGAGCAGAACGATATGAAGCGATTTGGTTTGATTTTGTTTGTTTTAGCTTGGCTGGTGGGGTGCGGCGGGGAGCAAACGGCCGTTTCTCCCACCACCGCCCCTGTCTTACCCACCGCCACCAGCTTGCCCACCGTGGCGGCGGCACCCACAACCGCCGACGAACCGGCCACGGCTACGCCGGAAAGCGTGGCCGCAGCACCGGCAACGGAAACGGCCGTTCCCACCCCCGACCTGGTTGCCATCACCGCCACCCCCGTGGCCGTTGTGCCAGACGTAGAACGTCCGGTGCTGTCCGTGGTGACACAGCCCGACTATGCTGAAAGCGAATGCAGCGACAAATACCCGTGCAACGAAGACATTGCTGCTTGGGAAGCGCGGATACAGGTGCCCGACGGCTTCCAGGCCACCTACTTTACCCGAATAGATGGCAAACCCACCGTCATGACTTTTGGCCCCGATGGGCTGATCTACATCGCCACGCTTGATGGACACGTGCTGACGGTGGATAGCAGCGGTCAGGTGGCAACGGTGCTGGAAGGGCTGCTGTGGCCGACGGGGCTGGCGTTCCAGCCGGGAACAAACAACCTCTATATTTCCAGCCGAGTCAGCAACGAAGGCGTGGGCGGCGAGGCGCAAATTTCGCTGTGGCGCGATGGGCAACTGCGGCAAATTGTGGGCGGGCTGCCCTGCTGTTACACCAGCCTCCATGCCGCCAACGGCATTGCCTTTGGCCCCGATGGCTATGGCTATGTGGGGGTGGGTGGCCGTGCCGATCACGGCGAGATTTTGCTGGAAGGGCCAGACCAGGGCAAGCAGGATGAACTGCAGCCGCTGGAGGCTGCCATTGTGCGCTTTAGCCCGGACGGCAGTGAGGTGTCGGCCTATGCGCGGGGGCTGCGGAATTCCTATGATTTAGCTTGGGATGCAAACGGCCGTTTATATGCCACCGACAACTCCCCCGACTTTGGCCCTCCCGACGAACTGAATTTGGTTGAACCGGGCAAAGAATACGGCTACCCGTGGTTTGATTGCGGTAGCTGCTTTAGCCCGCCGCCCGGCGTGGAAATCACCCCGCCCATCTACGAATTTGTCCCCCACTCCGCTCCCACGGGGGTCACAACCTATTTGGCCGAGCAGTTCCCCGGTTTTTACAATGGCGTATTTGCCGTGCTGTGGAGTGCCTTTCCAGGGGCGCAAAAGGTGGTTTATTTTGACGAAGGGGGCATCAACGCCACCGATTTTGCGATGGGGTTTGCCCAGCCGATGGATGTAGCGGTGGGGCCGGAAGGGAGTTTGTATGTGGTTGACCACGCCACGGGGATTATTTTTCGGATTGATTATGTGGGTCAAAGTGAGGGTTGATGGGGATGACCACGATTGCACAACGGTATGAGGCGGTGCAAGAGCGCATCGCAGCAGCGGCGGCGCGTGCCGGCCGACCCGCAGCGGAGATTACGCTGGTGGCGGTGACGAAAACATGGCCGGCCGAGGTGCTGTTGGCAGCATATGCAGCGGGGATGCGCCATTTTGGTGAGAATCGAACGGTGGAATTGGCGGAAAAACGGCCGTTTATCGAAGCCCAGCTTGGCAATGACAGTGGCATCGTTTGGGAATTTATTGGCACGCTGCAAAGTCGGCAGTCGCAGGTAGTGGCCGATTTGGCCGACAGCTTCCACGCGCTAGATCGGCTCAAAATTGCTGCTCGATTGTCGCGGCAGTTGGCGGAAAACGGCCGTTTTCTCCCGGTCTATCTGGAAATCAACGTGTCGGGCGAAGCCAGCAAATCTGGGTTTCAGATGAGCAATTGGGAAAATGATGCAACGCAGCGGGAAGAACTGCGTAAAGCGGTTGAAACAATAAACCATTTGCCGGGTTTGCGCCCGGTGGGGTTGATGACAATGGCACCGTGGGAGGCACCGGATGGCGAGATTCGGGCGGTGTTTCGGCGGACAAGGCTGCTGCGCGATTGGTTGGAAACGGCCGTTGGCGTGGCGCTGCCCCAGCTTTCAATGGGCATGACCGATGACTTTGAGATGGCGATTGAAGAAGGAGCCACCCACGTGCGCGTCGGGCGAGCCTTATTTGGCTCCCGACAATAACAAGAAAGGATGGCAACATCCAAGGATAACAACATCATGGGACAACTTATTTACATACTGATTCTGCTGCTGCAAATTTATTCATATGTTCTTTTGGCACGCATCATTTTATCGTGGGTGCGCGTTAGCCCTTATCATCCCACGTGGGGGCCAATCGTTAATGCAATTTACCAGCTTACCGACCCGGTGATGGAGCCAGCGCGACGGCTGCTGCCGCCTGCGGGTGGGCTGGATTTCAGCCCGATTTTGATTTTCTTGGGGATTAATTTGCTGATACGCTTGTTAGCTGGGTTGGCATAAAAATGGCATTCTTTTGGAGCCTGTTGGGTTGATAAATTTGATCCGTGGTGCATGGTGCGTAAAAGGCACGTATCACGCACCACGCACCACATCAAAAGCGGGTCAACCCCATGAATTACGTTTGTCCATTATCGCAAACCCGTTAATTGCCGGGCAATAACCATGCGCTGAATTTCGCTGGTGCCCTCGTAAATTTCGGTAATTTTGGCATCGCGGAAATACCGCTCCAGCGGCATCTCCTTGCTGTAGCCCATTCCCCCGTGAATTTGAATGGCCTGGGTCGTAACCCACATCGCCGTTTCGCTGGCGAACAGTTTTGCCATGCTGGCCTCTAGCGAATAGCGACCGCCCGTTTGGGCGGCTTCGCGCTTGGCCAGGGCGGCCTGGTAGATAAGCAGGCGACTGGCTTCAACGCGGCATTTCATGTCAGCTAATTTTTGCTGAATCATCTGAAACTGCCCGATTTTTTGCCCAAACGCTTCCCGTTCGATGGCGTATTGAATGCTGGCTTCCATGGCGGCCTCAGCAATGCCTAGCGCCTGGGCAGCAATGCCAATGCGCCCGGCATCCAACACCGTCATGGCGATTTTGAACCCTTCCCCTTCCTGCCCCAGCCGGTTTTCCACCGGGCATTGGTAATTGTCAAAGATGATTTCGCTGGTGGCGCTGGCGCGAATGCCAAGCTTGGGTTCGGTTTTGCCGCGCTCAAAGCCGGGTTTGTCGGTGTCAATGAGAAA